>DASYEK010000106.1:0-45941 GCA_036499085.1 Herbaspirillum sp.
ATCTCGGCGAACTTGTTGTTGGTCCAGACCTGTTCATAGGACTTCAGGCGGTCGTCCGGACCGATACGCGCCATATACGAATATTGACCGTTATAGCCGGGGGCGTAGGACAGTAGGCGATCCTGGCCGTCCTGGTAGACCGCGCTCGGCGGGCCGCGCTTGGCAACCGTTTCGGCTTCGGTATCGCCCACCGCCGGGGCGGGACCGAACACGCTGGCGCAGCCGGAAAGCCCGAGGACTGCGGCAAAAACGAGATTTTTTGCGGGAATATTCATAAAAACTCCTTAATAATCAGGGCGCGGCACGGAATCCGTGGATGTTTTTTTTGCTTTGCGATATACTTCGCGCTGGTCATTTGACCAATTTTTTATTTTTATTCACGGTTTGCAGGGTTATTGCCAAGTCGTTACCTCGATTGCTTGCTCAGATTACTCCGCCTACCGCTTGTTAAGGTCTTAAATCATGTCTATCCAAAAAGAAGCAAAAGCCGCCATTATCTCCGATAATGCCCGCGCTCAAAACGATACCGGTTCGCCGGAAGTGCAAGTTGCGCTGCTGACAGCGCGTATCAACGACCTGAACGGTCACTTCAAGGCGCACGCCAAGGATCATCATTCCCGCCGTGGTTTGATTATGATGGTGAATCGCCGTAAAAGTTTGCTGTCTTACCTGAAAAGCAAAGACGCAACCCGTTATCGTTCGTTGATCGAGAAACTCGGCTTGCGTAAATAATTTGTCACCGTTGTTATTCCGGTTCCAGATTCAGTAGCCAAAACGCCCGCATCAGTCCCTGATGTGGGCGTTTTTGTTTGGAATATTCAGCGGCTGCTGCTTGTACTTGCATTTGTGATTTGCATTTGTGTTTGTTTTTGAAAGGTGAACGACAGCCCCTGAAAATCTGTCGGCAAAATAGAAAGGAAACACCTTGTTTAATAAAATTACCAAAACTTTCCAATACGGCCAGCACCAAGTGACGCTGGAAACGGGCGAAATTGCCCGCCAGGCTTCCGGCGCGGTGATGGTATCGATTGAAGATACCGTTGTGCTGGCGACCGTGGTGGCCCGCAAGGACGCCAAGCCCGGCCAGGATTTCTTCCCGCTGACCGTCGACTATATCGAAAAGACCTACGCTGCCGGCCGTATTCCCGGCGGTTTCTTCAAGCGCGAAGGCAAGCCTTCCGAAAAGGAAACCCTGACGTCCCGCCTGATCGATCGTCCTATCCGTCCACTTTTCCCTGAAGGCTACCTGAACGAAGTACAGGTCATCGTGCACGTGCTGTCGGTCAATCCGGAAATCGATCCCGACATCGCCGCGATGATCGGCGCCTCGGCCGCATTGTCGGTCGCCGGCCTGCCGTTCAACGGCCCGATCGGCGCTGCCCGCGTCGGTTACGCCAATGGCCAGTACATCCTCAACCCGACCGCGACGCAACTCAAGACTTCCGAGCTGGACCTGGTGGTCGCCGGCACCGAAGCCGCCGTGATGATGGTGGAATCGGAAGCCAAGCAATTGTCCGAAGACGTGATGCTGGGCGCGGTTGTGTTCGGCCACGAGCAGATGAAGGCCGTGATCGATGCGATCCACGAACTGGTGCGCGACGGCGGCAAGCCGGAAGTGCAATGGAATCCGGCGCCGAAGAACGACGCCCTGATCGCCCGCATCGGCGCGCTGGCCGAAGACAAGCTGCGCCAGGCTTATCAAACCAAGGACAAGCAAGTCCGCACCGCGATGCTGAAGACCGTCAGCAACGAAGTCAACGCCGCGCTGGCGTCGGACCCGGTTGCAGCCGATGCAGCCGAAGTCGGCGGCATCCTGTTCGACATGGAAGCCAAGATCGTCCGTTCGCAGATCCTGGACGGCGAACCGCGCATCGACGGCCGCGACACACGCACCGTGCGTCCGATCTCGATCCGCACCGGCGTCCTGCCGCGCACCCACGGTTCGGCGTTGTTCACACGCGGCGAAACCCAGGCGCTGGTCATCGCCACGCTGGGCACCGCGCGCGACGAGCAGAAGATCGATGCGCTGATGGGCGAATTCACCGACCCATTCATGCTGCATTACAACATGCCGCCGTTCGCCACCGGCGAAACCGGCCGCGTCGGTACGCCGAAGCGCCGCGAAATCGGTCACGGCCGCCTGGCCAAGCGCGCTCTGCTGGCGGCCTTGCCGCCGAAGGAAGAGTTCAGCTACTCGGTGCGCCTGGTTTCGGAAATCACCGAATCGAACGGTTCGTCGTCGATGGCTTCGGTTTGCGGCGGCTGCCTGGCGCTGCTGGATGCGGGCGTGCCGATGCAGGCGCATGTGGCCGGCATCGCAATGGGCCTGATCAAGGACGGAAGCAAGTTTGCCGTGCTGACCGACATCCTGGGCGATGAAGATCACCTGGGCGACATGGACTTCAAGGTTGCGGGCACCGCCAACGGCATTACCGCGCTGCAGATGGACATCAAGATCCAGGGCATCACCAAGGAAATCATGCAGGTCGCCTTGGCGCAGGCCAAGGAAGGCCGCATCCATATCCTCGGCAAGATGCAGGAAGCCGTGCCGCATGGCAAGGCCGAATTGTCCGACTTCGCGCCGCGTCTGATCACGGTCAAGATCAATCCGGAAAAAATCCGCGATGTGATCGGCAAGGGCGGCGCGGTGATTCGCGCGCTGACCGAAGAAACCGGCACCCAGATCGACATCAGCGACGAAGGCGTGGTCACCATTGCATCGGTCGACGCCGCCGCCGGCCAGGAAGCCAAGCGCCGCATCGAGGAACTGACTGCTTCGGTCGAAGTCGGCAAGATCTACGAAGGCACTGTCCTGAAGCTGCTGGATTTCGGTGCGATCGTGCAAGTGCTGCCGGGCAAGGACGGCCTGCTGCACATCAGCCAGATCGCCAACGAGCGCGTCAATGCGGTCGCCGATTTCCTGAAAGAAGGCCAACTGGTGCGCGTCAAGGTCCTGGAAACAGACGACCGCGGCCGCCTGAAGCTGTCGATGAAGGCAGCACTGGAAGACAGTGGTTCGGTCACTCTGGACGCTGCGCAGCCTTAATTAATCAGCAAGTCAGCAGCAAGCAAACCGCCCGGCGCGTCAAGCCCGGGCGGTTTTTTCATGGGCGCCGCTATCCCGAGCCGCTGCAACATTCTTGCCATCGTCCGGTCTGAACGGCGATGCGTTTATGATGAACAGGAAAACAGGAGGAAACGACCATGCCACATGTAATCATCCTGGGATGCGGTTTCGGCGGATTGTTCGCTGCGCGCAGGCTGGACGGCGCGGATATGCGGATCACCATGATCGACCGCAGCAATCATCATCTGTTTCAGCCCTTGCTTTATCAGGTCGCTACCGCCGGCCTGTCGGCGCCGGCGATTGCCGCACCGATCCGGCATATCCTGGCCAGGCAAAAAAACCTTACCAGCATCATGGCTACCGTGACCGGCATCGATACGGCGCGCCGCATCGTCGAGCTCGACGGCGGCAGCGAGTTGGGCTATGACTACCTGATCGTTGCCACCGGTTCCACGCACAGTTACTTCGGCAATGACGGCTGGGCCGAATTCGCGCCGGGCCTGAAAACCCTGGAAGACGCCTTTACGATCCGGCGAAAGATATTGATGGCGTTCGAATACGCCGAGCGCGAAGCCGACCCGGCGCGGCAGCGGACCTTGCTGACCTTTGCCATCGTCGGCGCCGGGCCGACCGGCGTCGAAATGGCCGGCACCCTGGTCGAAATCGCCAGGCGCACGCTGGAAGGCGAATTCCGCCATATCGATCCGCGTTCGGCACATGTGGTGCTGCTGGAGGGATCGGACCGCGTCTTGTCGGCTTATCCCCCGGACCTTTCCGAAAAAGCCCGGCAGCAATTGAGCCGGCTGGGCGTGGATGTGCGCACCGGCAGCCGCGTCACCGCGATCGATGCCGCCGGCGTCAGTTACAGCGACGCCCAGGGCGAACAGCGCCTGCCGACCGCCACTGTGATCTGGTCGGCGGGCGTATCGGCATCGCCGCTCGGCCGTGCGCTCGGCGCGCCGCTGGATCGGGCGGGCAGGGTGGCGGTGCGGCAGGATCTGTCGATCGATGGGCATCCCGAGATATTCGTGATCGGCGACCTGGCCGCGGTGCAGTCCGACGGCAAGCCGGTGCCCGGCGTATCGCCCGCCGCCAAGCAGATGGGCGTACGGGCTGCAGGCAATATCCAGGCATTGATCGCCGGCCGGCCCACGGTCGATTTCCGCTACAAGGATATGGGCTCGCTGGCCACCATCGGCCGCAAGGCGGCAGTAGTGATGCTGGGCCGGCTCAAGTTTTCCGGCTTTCCCGCCTGGCTGTTCTGGCTGGTGGTGCATGTCTATTTCCTGATCGGATTCCGCAACCGCCTGATGGTCATGACCGATTGGGCCTGGGCATACATGACTTTTCAACGCAATGCCCGCATCGTTGCCGGGCAGGAACCGAAACCGCCGGCCGGATAAGGCCGGCCGGAGCCGCGGCGATGCCGCGGGCTGTCGTCATTGCCGAAATGGCGTTGAAATAAAGCATTCATATAACGTATAAACAACGGTTTTCGGCCAAGGCGGTGTAAATCATCGTAAAGTGCCGAAGCACGCGTTTTCGGTCCCGAAAACAGGGCATTTCCCTGCGGCGTTCCCAATGGCGGTTTGACGCTGCTTGCCCCTACAAGATAGAATGCGTGGTTATTCAAAATTCATGGTCAATATGCGTCGCACACTCGTAGTCGGTAACTGGAAAATGAACGGCAGCCTGGCCGGCAACGCGGCGTTATTGACCGATATCGGCACCGCTTTGAAGCAGGCGCCGGCAAGCGATTGCGATGTGGGCGTATGCGTTCCGGCGCCGTATCTGGCACAGGCGCAGGCCTTGCTGAGCGGCACCGCGGTGGCATGGGGCGGGCAGGATATGTCGATGCATGCCGTCGGCGCCTATACCGGCGAAGTTGCCGCGGCGATGCTGCTGGAGTTCGGTGCGCGCTACGTGATCGTGGGACATTCCGAGCGCCGCGCCTATCATGCGGAGTCCGATGAAGCGGTCGCCAGGAAGGCCGTGGCCGCATTGCAGGCGGGCCTGATTCCATTGGCATGCGTCGGCGAAACGCTGGCCGAGCGCGAAGCCGGCGAAACCCAGGCCGTGGTCGGACGCCAGCTGGATGCAGTCCTGGCGCTGCTGAGCGAAGCGGAGGTGCTGCGCCTGGTGGTGGCCTACGAACCGGTCTGGGCGATCGGCACCGGCAAGACGGCGACGCCGCAAATGGCGCAGGATGTGCATGCATTCCTGCGCACCAGATTGTCGGCAGTCAGCCCGGACGCGGCGGCCAGGGTGCAGATTCTGTACGGCGGCAGCATGAAGCCGGACAATGCAAAAGAGCTGCTCGCCATGCCGGATATCGACGGCGGACTGATCGGCGGCGCGGCGTTGAAGGCATCCGATTTTCTGGCGATCGTGCGCGCGGGTTCGACAGCGCATTGATGCAGGAACAAACAAGGGCGCAAACCGCGACGCGTCCAACGGCTTTTCCGGAATTGCTTTAGAATCATTAAAAATTGGAAAGTATTAAATGAACACTATCTTTACCGTCGTCATCGTCATTCAGGTGATCTCCGCGTTGACGATCATCGGTCTGGTTTTGCTGCAGCATGGCAAGGGTGCGGACATGGGCGCAGCCTTCGGATCGGGCGCTTCGGGCAGTTTGTTCGGCGCCACCGGCTCTTCGAATTTCCTGTCCAAATCGACCGGCTTCGCGGCCGCGATATTTTTCGCGGCCACACTGGCGCTGGCCTATATGGGCAACAAGCATTCGACCATTACCGGCGGCGTGATGGATCGCCTGTCGCCATCGAACCTGATTGCACCGCCGGCCACCTCGACCGCGCCGGCGCAACCTGCCGCACCCGCGCCGGCATCGGAATCGCAAGGCCAGTCGAATCAGATTCCGAAATAAATTTTTCCTGACGCCGCTTTTGCTCTGATTGCAGATTGAACAAGAGAGGTATGCAGGTTAAAATAGCAGTCTCAAGCCGACGTGGTGAAATTGGTAGACACGCTATCTTGAGGGGGTAGTGGCGCAAGCTGTGCGAGTTCGAGTCTCGCCGTCGGCACCAAGTATATGAAAGCCAGCAAAGGAAGAATCCTGAGCTGGCTTTTTATCGAGGGAATTTGTATATGATATTGAGAATCATTCCTGAAACGCTCTAGCTGACTACATCAAATCGTGAACCTCGAAAATTATTTTCCTGTCCTGTTATTCATCATCATCGGCGTTCTGGTCGGTGTCGCGCCGCAATTAATGGGGCGTCTCCTGGGGCCGCACCGGCCCGATCCACAAAAGACTTCTCCTTACGAATGCGGCTTCGAAGCATTCGAGGATGCGCGCATGAAATTCGATGTGCGCTACTACCTGGTGGCAATTCTGTTTATCTTGTTTGATCTGGAAACCGCTTTTTTCTTCCCGTGGGGTGTCGCCATGCGCGATCTCGGCTGGTCCGGTTTCGTGACGATGATGGTGTTCATCGCTGAATTCGTGGTGGGCTTTTGGTACATCTGGAAGAAAGGCGCCCTGGATTGGGAGTAACTTATGTCAATTGAAGGCGTACTCAACGAAGGGTTTGTCACCACTTCGTTAGATAAAGTAATCAACTGGACCCGCACCGGGTCGATGTGGCCGATGACATTCGGCCTGGCATGCTGCGCGGTCGAAATGATGCACGTGGGCGCCTCGCGCTACGACCTGGACCGCTTCGGCGTCATGTTCCGGCCGTCGCCGCGACAGTCCGACGTGATGATCGTCGCCGGCACGCTGTGCAACAAGATGGCGCCGGCGCTGCGCAAGGTCTACGACCAGATGGCCGAGCCGCGCTGGGTGATCTCGATGGGGTCCTGCGCCAACGGTGGCGGTTATTATCATTATTCCTATTCGGTGGTGCGCGGCTGCGACCGCATCGTGCCGGTGGATGTTTACGTTCCGGGTTGCCCGCCGACAGCCGAAGCGCTGTTGTACGGCGTGATCCAGCTGCAGAATAAAATCAAGCGCACCAGCACCATTGCGCGCTAAGAGGGCGGTATGACGACAAAACTGGAAACGCTCGAAGCGGCATTGCGTAATGCGCTGGGCGGCTATCTGAAAACACTGACGGTGGCGCTGGGCGAAGTGACGGTGATCGTCGGCGCCGAGGATTACCTGCCGGCGATGCGCAGCCTGCGCGATCACGCCGACACCCGTTTCGAGGAAATGATCGATCTGTGCGGCGTGGATTATTCCACCTATGGCGACGGCGTCTGGGAAGGTCCGCGTTTCGCGGCGGTCTCGCATCTGCTCTCGTTGACGCATAACTGGCGTGTGCGCGTGCGCGTGTTCGCGCCGGATGACGAATTGCCGCTGCTGAGTTCGATGACTTCGTTGTGGTCGACGGCCGACTGGTACGAGCGCGAAGCCTTCGACCTGTTCGGCATCCTATTCGAAGGCCATAACGACCTGCGCCGCCTGCTGACCGATTACGGTTTCATCGGCCATCCTTTCCGCAAGGATTTCCCGGTGTCCGGCTATGTCGAGATGCGCTATGACGCGGAACAACGCCGCGTGATCTATCAACCTGTAACGATTGAGCCGCGCGAAATCATTCCGCGCGTGATTCGCGAAGAAAATTACGGGATCGAATAATGGCAGAAATCAAGAATTACACGCTCAACTTCGGCCCGCAGCATCCGGCCGCGCACGGCGTGTTGCGCCTGGTGCTGGAGCTGGACGGCGAAGTCATTCAACGCGCCGATCCGCATATCGGCCTGTTGCATCGTGCGACCGAAAAGCTGGCCGAGCAAAAAACCTACCTGCAGTCGGTGCCGTACATGGACCGCCTCGATTACGTTTCGATGATGTGCAACGAGCACGCCTACGTGATGGCTATCGAGAAGCTGCTCGGCATCGAAGTCCCGTTGCGCGCACAGTATATCCGTGTGATGTTCGACGAAATCACCCGCCTGTTGAATCACCTGATGTGGATCGGCGCGCACGGCCTCGACGTCGGCGCGATGGGTATCCTGCTGTATGCATTCCGCGAACGTGAAGACCTGATGGACTGCTATGAAGCGGTATCCGGCGCGCGCATGCATGCTGCCTATTACCGTCCGGGCGGCGTCTATCGCGACCTGCCTGAAACGATGCCGCAATACAAGGCGTCGATCATGCGCAACGACAAGGCGATCCGCGCGCTGAACGAAAACCGCCAGGGTTCGCTGCTCGATTTCATCGAGGACTTCACCAATCGCTTCCCGAAATACGTCGACGAATACGAAACCTTGCTGACCGACAACAGGATCTGGAAACAGCGCCTGGTCGGCGTCGGCGTGGTGTCGCCGGAACGCGCGATGGCGATGGGCTTTACCGGCGCGATGCTGCGCGGTTCGGGCGTCGAATGGGACCTGCGCAAGAAGCAGCCCTACGAGGTCTACGATCTGCTCGATTTCGATATCCCGGTCGGCAAGAACGGCGATTCCTACGACCGTTACCTGGTGCGCGTCGAAGAAATGCGCCAGTCCAACCGCATCATCAAGCAATGCGTCGAATGGCTGCGCAATAATGCCGGTCCCGTGATCATCGACAATCACAAGATCGCACCGCCGCCGCGCGTGGACATGAAGTCCAACATGGAAGACCTGATTCACCACTTCAAGCTGTTTACCGAAGGCTTCCACGTGCCGCCGGGCGAGGCGTACAGCGCGGTCGAGCATCCGAAAGGCGAGTTCGGCATCTATCTGATATCGGATGGCGCCAACAAGCCATACCGGATGAAGATCCGCGCGCCCGGTTTCCCGCATTTGCAGAGCCTGAACGAAATGGCGTCGGGCCACATGATTGCCGACGCCGTGACGATCATCGGCACGCAGGACATTGTGTTTGGCGAAATCGACCGTTAAGCGCAGGCAGTAAATCCAGCTTTACCCTCGGACCCGTAACCCGCGCAGCGATGCGCACGGATGGCGAAAAAAATGCTGTTAAGTCAAGAATCGTATAAAAAGATCGATCGCGAACTCGCGAAATATCCTGCCAACCAGAAACAGTCGGCGGTGATGGCGGCGCTTGCCATTGCCCAGGATGAAAAAGGCTGGCTGGCGCCGGAAACGCAGCAGGACGTTGCCGACTATCTGGGCATGCCGGCGATTGCGGTGCAGGAAGTCGCGACCTTCTACAACATGTTCAATACCCGTCCGGTCGGCAAGCACAAGATTTCGGTGTGCACCAACTTGCCGTGCGCCTTGTCCGGCGGCGTCAGCGCGGCGGAACACCTGAAACAGAAACTGGGCGTCGGTTTCCGCGAAACCACCGCCGACGGCATGTTCACGCTGGTTGAAGGCGAGTGCATGGGCGCCTGCGGCGACGCACCGGTCATGCTGGTCGACAACAAACGCATGTGCAGCTGGATGTCCGGCGAGAAAATCGATGCGCTGCTTGAGGAATTGAAGAAATGACCAGTTTGCACGATCGTCACATCAACCCCTTGATCCTTGCAGGCCTGGACGGCAAGAACTGGGGTCTGGCCGAGTACGTCAAGCGCGGCGGCTACGAGTCGCTCAAGCGCATCCTGAACGACAAGATCACGCCGGAGCAGGTGATTGCCGAATTGAAGGCATCCTCGCTGCGCGGACGCGGCGGCGCCGGTTTTCCGACCGGCCTGAAATGGAGCTTCATGCCGCGCCAGTTCCCGGGCCAGAAATACCTGGTCTGCAATAGCGACGAAGGCGAACCGGGCACATTCAAGGACCGCGACATCATCCGCTACAACCCGCATGCGCTGATCGAAGGCATGATCATCGGCGGCTACGCGATGGGCATCACGGTCGGCTACAACTACATCCACGGCGAAATCTGGGCCGAATACGCCCGCTTCGAAGAAGCGTTGGAAGAGGCGCGCGCCGCTGGCTTCCTGGGCGACAACATCCTCGGCACCGATTTCGCGTTCCAGCTGCATGCGCATCATGGCTACGGCGCGTATATCTGCGGCGAGGAAACCGCCTTGCTGGAGTCGCTGGAAGGCAAGAAAGGCCAACCGCGCTTCAAGCCGCCGTTCCCGGCCAGCTTCGGCTTGTACGGCAAGCCGACCACCATCAACAACACCGAGACCTTCGCCGCGGTGCCGTTCATCTTCGCGATGGGCGCCGAAAAGTACGCCGCGATCGGCAAGCCGAACAACGGCGGCACCAAGATATTCTCGATCTCGGGCGATGTCGAAAAGCCGGGCAATTACGAAATCCCGCTGGGCACGCCGTTCGCCAAGCTGCTGGAGCTGGCCGGCGGCATGCGCGGCGGCAAGAAGATCAAGGCCGTGATTCCGGGCGGCTCCTCGGCGCCGGTCATTCGCGGCGAGACCATGATGGATACCGACATGGACTACGACGCGATCGCCAAGGCCGGTTCGATGCTCGGTTCGGGCGCGGTCATCGTGATGGACGAAACACGCTGCATGGTCAAGTCGCTGCTGCGCCTGGCGTACTTCTACTTCGAGGAATCGTGCGGCCAGTGTACCCCTTGCCGCGAAGGCACGGGCTGGATGTACCGCGTGGTCGAGCGCATCGAAAACGGCCACGGCCGGCCGGAAGACCTCGATCTGCTCAATTCCGTTGCCGACAATATCCAGGGCCGCACCATTTGCGCGCTGGGCGACGCGGCGGCGATGCCGGTGCGCGCCTTCGTCAAGAATTATCACGAGGAATTTGAATATCATATCGAGCATAAGCATTGTCTGGTGCCGACATACCTGTAATGCCGGCCGACATTGTCACTGACGTAATCAGCATTGACGTAATCAAGAATACTTAGGCAAAGCCATGGTCGAAATTGAAATAGACGGTAAGAAAGTAGAAGTGCTCGAAGGCAGCATGGTGATGGATGCCGCCAACAAGATCGGCACCTACATTCCGCATTTTTGTTATCACAAGAAGCTCACCATCGCGGCCAACTGCCGCATGTGCCTGGTTGAAGTCGAGAAGGCGCCGAAGCCGCTGCCGGCCTGCGCCACGCCGGTTTCTGCCGGCATGATCGTGCGCACCGCCAGCGACAAGGCGGTCAAGGCGCAAAAAGGCGTGATGGAATTCCTGCTGATCAATCACCCGCTGGATTGCCCGATCTGCGATCAGGGCGGCGAATGCCAGTTGCAGGATCTGGCCGTCGGCTACGGCAAATCGACTTCGCGCTACGAAGAGGAAAAGCGCGTGGTGGTGCCGAAAGATGCCGGCCCGCTGATTTCGATGAAGGAAATGAATCGCTGCATCCATTGCACCCGCTGCGTGCGCTTCGGCCAGGAAATCGCCGGCGTGATGGAATTCGGCATGCTGGGCCGCGGCGAACACGCCGAGATCACCACGTTTGTCGGCAAGACCGTCAACTCCGAACTGTCCGGCAACATGATCGACCTGTGCCCGGTCGGCGCGCTGACGTCGAAGCCATTCCGCTACAGCGCCCGCACCTGGGAATTGTCGCGCCGCAAGTCGGTCAGCCCGCACGACAGCCTCGGCGCCAACCTGATCGTCCAAGTCAAGGCCGGCAAGGTGATGCGCGTGCTGCCGATGGAAAACGACGCCGTCAACGAATGCTGGATTTCGGACAAGGACCGCTTTGCCTATGAAGGCCTGGACGTCGCCGATCGCCTGACCAAGCCGATGCTCAAGCAGGACGGCCAATGGCGAGAAGTGGATTGGCAGACCGCGCTCGAATACGTCGCCCACGGTTTGCGCAACATCAAGCATGAACACGGCGCCGACGCCATCGCCGCACTGGCCACGCCGACCTCGACCCTGGAAGAACTGATGCTGCTGCAGAAAGTGGTGCGCGGCCTGGGTTCGGAGAACATCGATTTCCGCCTGCGTCAATCGGACTTCGCGCTGGATCACAAGATCACGCCGTGGCTGGGCATGCCGGTAGCCGAGCTGTCGCAGCTCGACCGCGCGCTGGTCATCGGTTCGTTCTTGCGGAAGGATCACCCGTTGCTGGCAGCGCGCCTGCGTTCGGCGGTCAAGGACGGCGCCCGCGTCAGCCTGCTGCATGCGACCGACGACGATCTGCTGATGCCGCTGGCCAACAAGATGATTGCCGCGCCTTCGGCCTGGCTCGGCGCATTGAACCAGGTAATCGCGGCGATCGCCGCGGAAAAGTCGGTGTCCGCGCCGGCCGGCCTGGAAGGCATTGAAATTTCGGAAGCCGCCAAGCTGACCGCGTCCAGCCTCCTGTCGGGCGAACGCAAGGCCGTGTTCCTCGGCAACGCCGCCGCGCAACACCCGCAGGCATCGCAACTGCACGCCGCCGCGCAATGGATTGCCGCGCAAACCGGCGCCAAGTTCGGCTACCTGACCGAAGGAGGCAACACTGTCGGCGCTTATCTGGCCAATGCGTTGCCTGGCGCGGGCGGCGCCCATGCCGGCAAGCTGCTCAGCGAAGCGCGCAAGGCATATCTGCTGCTCAATGCAGAACCGGAACTCGACAGCGCCAATCCGCAAGCCGCGCAAGCCGCGCTGGCGCAGGCTGAAATGGTGGTCGTGATGTCGCCGTACAAGCACGGCCTCGATTACGCCGACGTGCTGCTGCCGATTGCGCCATTCACGGAAACCTCCGGCACCTTCGTCAATGCCGCCGGCCGCGCGCAAAGTTTCAACGGCACCGTCAAGCCGCTGGGTGAAGCCCGTCCGGCCTGGAAGGTATTGCGCGTGCTGGGCAATTTGCTGGAACTGCCGAATTTCGACTACGAAACATCCGAAGCGATCCGCACCGAAGTGCTGGGCGACGTTGCCAGCGAGTCGACCGCGCAAGCCTTGCTGGCGCGCCTGAATAATGTGGCGGCCGATCTGCAACCGGTTGCCGCAAGTAATAATGCAGCCGGCACCGCAGGTGCGGCAGGCAATGCCGAGCGCGTGGCCGATGTGCCGATCTATTTCACCGACGCCATCGTGCGCCGCGCCGCTTCGCTGCAGCAGACCGCCGATGCGGCCGCGCCGCTGGCATGGCTGCCGTCGGCGCTGTCGACGCAACTCGGCGTAGCGGCAGGGGACAAGGTCAAGGTAAGCCAGGGGCAGGGCAGCGCAGTGCTGACCGCGGCCATCGACAATAATCTGCCGGCCGGCGTGGTGCGCGTGGCGGCGGGACATAACAGTACTGCGGCGCTGGGCGCAATGTTCGGCGCGATCGCAGTGGAGAAAGCGTGATGGATCAATTTTTGCTGACCGTCAATTCGACAGGCGCCAACTGGTTCGGCTATTTCTGGCCGCTGATCTGGAACCTGATCAAAGTGGTGGTGATCGTGGTGCCGCTGCTGGGCTGCGTGGCTTACCTGACGTATTGGGAGCGCAAGCTGATCGGCTGGATGCATGTCCGCATGGGCCCCAACCGGGTCGGTCCGGCCGGTTTGCTGCAGCCGATCGCCGATGCGTTGAAACTGATTTTCAAGGAAGTGACCACGCCGGCCAAGGCCAACAAGTTCCTGTTTTTCCTGGCCCCGGTAATGACCATCATGCCGGCCATGGCGGCCTGGGCGGTGATTCCCTTCGGCCCCGAAACGGTGCTGGCCAATGTCAATGCCGGCCTGTTGTTCGTCATGGCGATCACCTCGATAGAAGTGTATGGCGTGATCATCGCCGGCTGGGCCTCGAATTCGAAATACGCCTTCCTCGGCGCGATGCGCGCTTCGGCGCAGATGATTTCCTATGAAGTCGCGATGGGCTTCTGCTTCGTGATCGTGCTGATGGTGTCCGGCAGCCTGAACCTGACCGATATCGTGATGAGCCAGAGCAAGGGACACTTCTTCGGCATGGGCCTGAATTTCCTGTCCTGGAACTGGTTGTCGCTGCTGCCGATCTTCGTCATCTACGTCATCTCCGGCATTGCCGAAACCAGCCGTCATCCGTTCGACGTGGTCGAAGGCGAATCCGAAATCGTCGCCGGCCACATGATCGAATACTCGGGCATGTCGTTCGCGATCTTCTTCCTGGCCGAATACGCCAACATGATCCTGATTTCGATGCTGGCTTCGCTGATGTTCCTGGGCGGCTGGGCTTCGCCGCTGGCGATCCTGAGCTTCATTCCCGGCTGGATCTGGCTCGGCATCAAGACGTTCCTGGTGGTGTCGATGTTCATCTGGGTGCGGGCCTCGTTCCCGCGCTATCGCTATGACCAGATCATGCGCCTGGGCTGGAAGGTATTCATTCCGCTCACGCTGGCCTACCTGGTGATCGTCGCAATATGGATTCATAGCCCGTGGAATATCTGGCTGTAATGTAGTCAAGCATAGAGAGCAAGACAATGGAAGCAATCAAAGACTTTTTCGGCAGCCTGATGCTGACCGAGCTGATCAAGGGACTGGCGCTGACCGGCCGCTATCTCTTCTCGCGCAAGATCACGATCCAGTTCCCGGAAGAGAAGACGCCGCAGTCGCCGCGTTTCCGCGGCCTGCATGCATTGCGCCGCTATCCGAACGGCGAGGAGCGCTGCATCGCCTGCAAATTGTGCGAAGCGGTGTGTCCGGCGATGGCGATCACGATCGAATCGGAGCAGCGCGATGACGGTTCGCGCCGCACCACGCGTTACGACATCGACCTGACCAAATGCATTTTCTGCGGTTTCTGCGAAGAATCCTGCCCGGTCGACTCCATCGTCGAAACGCATATCCTGGAATACCACGGCGAGAAGCGTGGCGACCTGTACTACACCAAGGAAATGTTGCTGGGAATCGGCGACCGTTATGAAAAAGAAATTGCTGCAGCCCGCACCGTGGATGCCGCATACCGTTGATGCAAGTGTTGACTGGCCGCTTCCGATGCCCGGACGCGTTGCTCATTTAGCCGACTTTTTGGTTGATTATGGAATTTAAAACTGTCTTGTTCTATGTGTTTGGGGCGATTCTGGTGCTGGCGGCCTTGCGCGTCATCACCGCTCGCAATCCGGTGCACGCGGCGCTGTTCCTGGTGCTGTCCTTCTTTTCCGCGGCCGCGCTGTGGCTGCTGCTGAAGGCCGAATTCCTGGCCATTGTGCTGGTGCTGGTGTATGTCGGCGCGGTCATGGTGCTGTTCCTGTTCGTGGTGATGATGCTGGATATCAATCTCGACAAGATGCGAGAGGGTTTCTGGGGGTATTTCCCGCTGGCCAGCACCATCGGCGTTGTCATCGTGCTGGAAATGGCGGCGGTGCTGCTGTACAGCTTCCCGACCTCCAGCTTCCCCGACGGCCAGGCGCCGGCCGCGGCCAGCGCCATCGGCACCACCAAGGCACTGGGCATGCTGATCTACACCAAATATGTGTATGCGTTTGAAATCGCCGCAGTGATCCTGCTGGTGGCAATCGTCGCCGCCGTCGCGCTGACCCTGCGCCGCCGCAAGGACACCAAGCACTATGCACCGTCCGACGCCGTCAAGATCAAGCGCAACGACCGCGTTCGCCTGGTGCAGATGAAATCGGAATCGACGCGCAACGACCCGGCACCGGTGGCCGCAACCGCAGCAGCGCCAGCTGCCGACAAACAAGCATAAGGGCGCAATCATCATGACTCTCTCGCTTGCGCATTTCCTGGTTCTGGGCGCCATCCTGTTTGCGATTTCGATCGTCGGCATTTTCCTGAATCGCAAGAATATTATCGTTTTACTGATGGCAATCGAATTGATGCTGTTGGCCGTCAACATGAATTTCATCGCCTTTTCGCATTATCTGGGCGATGCCGCCGGTATGATTTTTGTGTTCTTCATCCTGACTGTGGCTGCCGCGGAATCCGCGATAGGTCTCGCCATTCTGGTGGTGCTGTTCCGTAATCTGGACACCATCAACGTGGAAGATCTGGACAGTCTCAAAGGTTAATTAAAAATAGCGATAAGGTTCATCATGGCGGGGCAACTCAACCCACTTCTTCTTCTGGCCGTACCGATGGCTCCGTTGATCGGATCCGCAATCGCGGGCCTGTTCGGCACCAAATTTTTCGGCAATGCAATCGGACGCAAGACATCGCACACCGTGACGATACTCGGCGTGCTGATTGCCTTCATCATCTCGGCGCAGACGCTGCTGGCGGTGATAGGCGGCGCCGGCTACAACGGCACGATCTACACCTGGATGACGGTGGCGGGGCTGAAGCTGGAAGTCGGCTTCCTGGTCGACAGCCTGACCGCGATGATGATGTGCGTAGTCACGTTCGTGTCGCTGATGGTGCATATCTATACCATCGGCTACATGAAGGACGATGCCGGCTACAACCGCTTCTTCTCGTACATCTCGCTGTTCACGTTCTCGATGCTGATGCTGGTCATGAGCAACAACTTCCTGCAGCTGTTCTTCGGCTGGGAAGCGGTTGGCCTGGTGTCCTACCTGCTGATCGGCTTCTGGTATGAACGGCCGACCGCGATCAAGGCCAGCATGAAGGCCTTCCTGGTCAACCGCGTCGGCGACTTCGGCTTCATCCTGGGCATCGGCCTGCTGTTGGCTTATGCCGGCACCATGAATTACGGCGAAGTGTTCGCGCAAAGCGCCGACCTGGCGCACCTGACGCTGCCCGGCACCGACTGGATGCTGCTCACCGTTGCCTGCATCTGCCTGTTCGTCGGCGCGATGGGCAAATCGGCGCAATTCCCGCTGCACGTCTGGCTGCCGGATTCGATGGAAGGCCCGACGCCGATCTCGGCACTGATCCACGCCGCAACCATGGTGACCGCCGGCATCTTCATGGTGACCCGCATGTCGCCGCTGTTCGAACTGTCGGATACCGCGTTGTCGGTGATCCTGGTGATCGGTGCGATCACCGCGCTGTTCATGGGCTTCCTCGGCATCATCCAGAACGACATCAAGCGCGTGGTGGCTTATTCGACGCTGTCGCAACTCGGCTACATGACGGTCGCGCTGGGCGCCTCGGCCTACTCGGTCGGCGTGTTCCACCTGATGACGCATGCATTCTTCAAGGCCTTGCTGTTTCTGGGCGCCGGTTCGGTCATCGTCGGCATGCATCACGACCAGGACATCCGCAACATGGGCGGCCTGCGCAAATACATGCCGATTACCTGGATTACCTCCCTGATCGGTTCTCTGGCGCTGATCGGCACACCGTTCTTCTCCGGTTTCTATTCCAAGGACAGCATCATCGACGCGGTGCGCGCAAGCGTATTGCCGGGTTCGGGATTCGCCTACTTCTCCGTGCTGGCAGGCGTGTTCGTCACCGCCTTCTACTCGTTCCGCATGTATTTCCTGGTGTTCCATGGCGAAGAGCGCTTCGGCAAGGGCCATGATGCGCACGGCGTGAGCGATGAGCCCGATGCACACGACAGCCACGCGGCCGCTGCGCACGGCAGCCATGATGCGCACGCCGCGCATGACGATCAGGACGACCACGAACATCACGGCCTGGCGCCGGGTCAGAAACCGCACGAATCGCCGTTCGTCATTACCTTCCCTTTGATCATGCTGGCCATTCCGTCGCTGCTGATCGGTTTCTTCGCGATCGAGCCGCTGCTGTTCGGCGATTTCTTCAAGAACGTCATTTTCGTCGGCGAGGCGCATCACGCGATGGAAGAATTGCGCAACGAATACCACGGCCCGATCGCCATGGCGATTCATTCTGTGACCAGCCCGACGCTGTGGCTGGCGATCGCCGGCGTGGTTTCCTCGTATTATTTCTACATGGTCAAGCCGGGCATTCCGGCCGCGATCAAGCAGCGCTTCCACCCGTTGTACGCGCTGCTGGACAACAAATACTATCTCGACAAATTCAATGAAGTCGTGTTCGCCGGCGGCGCGCGTCTGCTCGGCAGCGGCCTGTGGAATGTGGGCGATCGCAGCCTGATCGACGGCCTGGTGGTCAACGGCAGCGCGAAGGCTGTCGGCTGGTTCTCCAAGATCACGCGTCTCTGGCAGTCCGGTTACATCTATCACTACGCGTTTGTGATGATCATCGGCCTGCTGGGTTTCCTGGTTTGGTTCATGCCGTTTCCGTTTGCCAAATAAGTTGGCGGAGTAAAGTAAATAATAACCATGATGCAGTCAACTTTCCCTCTCCTCAGCCTTGCGATCTGGACTCCAGTCGCATTCGGCCTGCTCGTCCTGGCAATCGGCCGCGATGAAAATCCAACTCCGGCGCGCGTGCTGTCGCTGATCGGCGCGCTCGTCAGCCTTGGCGTGACGCTGCCGGTGTTCATGCATTTCGACAATGCCTTCCACGGCATGCAGTTTGTCGAGAACGTGGCCTGGGTCGATCGCTTCAATATCCGTTATTCGCTGGGCATCGACGGCCTTTCGCTGTGGTTCCTGCCGCTGACCGCGTTCATTACGGTCATGGTGGTGCTGGCCGGCTGGGAAGTCATCCAGAAAAGAGTCGCGCAGTACATGGGCTCCTTCCTGATCCTGTCGGGCCTGATGATTGGCGTGTTCTGCGCGCTGGACGGCATGCTGTTCTACGTCTTTTTCGAAGCCACGCTGATCCCGATGTTCATCATTGTCGGCGTCTGGGGCGGCGCCAACCGCGTGTATGCGGCGATCAAGTTCTTCTTGTACACGCTGATGGGTTCGCTGCTGATGCTGGTTGCCATAATCTATCTGTACTTCGTTTCGGGCGGCACTTTCGACATCCTGACCTGGCATCAGGTGCCGCTGACGATGACCGAACAGGTCCTCATATTCTTCGCATTCCTGATGGCGTTCGCGGTCAAGGTGCCGATGTGGCCGGTGCATACATGGTTGCCCGACGCCCACGTCGAAGCGCCTACCGGCGGCTCCATCGTGCTGGCCGCCATCATGCTCAAGCTCGGCGGCTACGGTTTCCTGCGGCTGTCGCTGCCGGTCACGCCGGACGCCAGCCATTATCTGTCCGGCTTCATGATCACGCTGTCGCTGATCGCCGTCATCTACATCGGCCTGGTCGCGCTGGTGCAGACCGACATGAAGAAACTGGTCGCCTATTCATCGATCGCACATATGGGATTCGTCACCCTCGGCTTCTTCGTATTCAACGACATGGCGGTGCAGGGCGCGATTGCCCAGATGATCTCGCACGGCTTCGTGTCCGGCGCGATGTTCATGGCGATCGGCGTGCTGTACGACCGCATGCATACGCGCCAGATCGCCGATTTCGGCGGGGTGGTGCACACCATGCCGCGTTTCGCCGCCTTCTTCATCCTGTTCTCGCTGGCCAATTCCGGCCTGCCGGGCACATCGGGATTCGTCGGCGAATTCATGGTGATCCTGGGCGCGGTCAAGTTCAATTTCTGGATCGGCATGCTGGCGGCAACGGCACTGATGCTGGGCGCGGCCTATTCCCTGTGGCTGGCCAAGCGCGTGATCTTCGGCGCCATCGCCAATCACCACGTAGCCGAACTGATGGATATCAACAAACGCGAATTCCTGATTCTGGGGCTGCTGGCCATCGCCGTCATCGTCGTCGGTCTGTATCCGGCGCCGATTACCGATGCAATGCAGGTATCGATCGGCGAGCTGCTCAAGCATGTCGCCATCTCGAAAATCAACTGATCTGCGTCCAGCGTATAGAAGCGGCAAATAATGAATAATCTGAATCTGATCACCCCGAACCTGATCCCGGTCTATCCGGAGATCTTTCTGCTGATCGCGACTTCCGCGATCCTGCTGATCGACATGTTCCTGTCGGACGCCAAACGCATCCTGACCTACTGGCTGTCGTTGCTGACGCTGGCCGGCTGCGCTGCGCTGACCCTGAAGGGCTTCAACGAACCGACTGTCTATACCTTCAACAATATGTTCGTCGGCGATCCGCTGGCGCAATTGATGAAGCTGGCCTCGTATATAGCGGTGGCGATGACGCTGGTATATTCGCGCGTGTATGTGACCGACCGCGGCATTGTCGGCACCCAGCTGGGCGGCGAATTCTATTCGTTGGCGCTGTTCGCGTTGCTGGGCCAGATGGTCATGATTTCCGGCAATAGCCTGTTGAGTATTTACCTCGGCCTGGAACTGATGTCGCTGGCGTTGTATGCGCTGGTTGCGCTGCGCCGCGATCACACGGCGTCGACCGAAGCGGCGATGAAATACTTCATCCTGGGGGCGCTGGCTTCCGGTTTCATGCTGTACGGGATGTCGATGATCTACGGCGCCACCGGCGTACTGGACTTGCCGCTGGTGTTCCAGGCGATTGCTTCGGGCCAGGTGGACCATACCATCCTGGTGTTCGGCCTGGTCTTTATCGTGGCCGGCCTGGCGTTCAAGCTTGGCGTGGTGCCGTTCCACATGTGGGTGCCCGACGTCTACCAGGGTGCGCCGACTGCCGTCACGCTGCTGCTGGGCGGCGCGCCGAAACTGGCCGCATTCGTCATTGCCTATCGCTTGCTGGTGGAAGGCCTGCTGCCGCTGGCGATCGACTGGCAGCAGATGCTGTTGGTACTGGCCGTGCTGTCGCTGGCCATCGGCAATATCACCGCCATCGCGCAGACCGACCTGAAACGCCTGCTGGCCTATTCGAGCATTTCGCACATGGGCTTCATGCTGCTGGGCCTGTTGTCGGGCGTGGTCGGCAATAACCTGTATGCGGCGCCGAATGCCTACAGCTCGGCATTGTTCTATGCAATTACCTACGTCCTGACCACATTGGGCACCTTCGGCGTGATCCTGCTGTTGGCGCGTGCCGGTTTCGAAGCCGACAAGCTGGACGACCTGAAGGGCCTGAACCAGCGCAATCCATGGTTCGCCGGCGTCATGATGGTGCTGATGCTGTCCTTGGCCGGTTTGCCGCCGACCGTTGGCTTCTACGCCAAATTGTCGGTACTGCAGGCGGCGCTGGCAACCGGCCAGATCTGGCTGCCGGTGCTGGCGGTGGTGTTCTCGCTGATCGGCGCGTTCTACTATCTGCGCGTGATCAAGCTGATGTATTTCGACGATCCGGCCGACAACACCAAGCTGACCGCCGGCTTCGATGTGCGCGTCGTGCTCAGCATCAACGGCGTGGCGGCACTGGCGCTGGGCCTGTGGCCCGGCATGCTGATGGACCTGTCGGCCAAGACCATGGTTACCACCATGTCTTCGTTCCTCAGCAATGTGATTCATTGAGTATCCGGCAACCCTGATTCGAGTCGCTTGTGAATATTTCCTTTTACAGCTGGATCGTTATCCTGCTGGGGCTGCTTGCAGCCAATCTGCCTTTCCTGAACCAGCAATTGTTCGCCGTCGTCCCGTTGGGACGCGGCGCCGATTTCGTCAAACCGGCCTGGTTGCGATTGATCGAGATGCTGGCGCTGTATTTCGCGGTCGGCATTGCCGCCTATGCCATGGAATCGACGCTCGGCAATGTTTTCCCGCACGGCTGGGAATTTTATGCAATCACCGGCTGTCTGTTCCTGGTGTTCGCTTTTCCGGGATACGTTTTGCGTTACCTGTACAAGCATCGCTGAAAACCTGCCGGAGTGCGCATGGATGAACATCTGACCGAAGTCAAGATCGACAGCAAAGTCGTCTACGACGGCTATTTCCTGAAGGTCAGCAGCGACACGGTGCGTTTGCCCAACGGCGCATCGGCCGCGCGTGAATATATTCATCATCCCGGCGCGGTGGTGATCCTGCCGGTGTTCGACGACGGCAGCGTGCTGCTGGAGCGCCAGTTCCGTTATCCCCTGAATCGTGTCTTCATCGAATTCCCCGCCGGCAAGATCGACGCCGGCGAAGATCCGCTGGTTTGCGCGCAGCGCGAATTGAAGGAAGAGACCGGCTACACGGCGCGCGACTGGCAGTTCGTCTGCACCATCCACAATGCGATTGCCTACGCCAACGAACATCTCGATATTTATCTGGCGCGCGGCTTGACGGCAGGGCCGGCCAAGCTCGACGACGAGGAATTCCTGGAGATCTACAGGGCGCCGTTGAGCGAGTTGCTGGATGGCGTGCGCAATGGCTCCGTGACCGATGTCAAGACGGTGATCGGCGCGTTCTGGCTGGAAAAAATCTCACGCGGCGAATGGCAGCCTTAGGGGCTGTGCAAAATCAAGCAGCTTCTTGGCCTTGAAGGGCGCGCTGCGGATCTGAATCGCTTCCGACTCCAGCTATCCAATAATCAACCCGGCCGCGGCAATCCCGCTGCGCACGGCCGCTTCCAGCGTCGCGGGATAGTCGCTCTCGGTGTAATCCCCGGCCAGCACAATGCCTTCGGCATCGCTGCGTTGGGCGGGCCGTTGCAGGCCCGCCGTGCAGGAAAATGTCGCGCGTTTCTCGCTGATCACCTTGCTCCACAGCGGCGCCGCCAGAGCCGGCTGATGGAACGCAGCCGACAGTTGCGCAGTAATTCCCGCACATAATGCCGCCGCGCCCTGTTCGATGGCCTCGGCACTGCTGCTGACGACCACCGCCAGCAGCCCGTCCTGGCCTGGATCGAGCTGGCCCCGATCGAAAACATATTGGCCCCATGCCGCGTCGTCTACACTATCCAGCAAGGCATGGAAGGGCAGCGGCAATCGCGTGCCGCTGGCATATTGGAGATAACAGGTTGTGATCGGTTCGTAGCGCAAGGCATCGAGCGCGGCGGTATCGCCCAGGCCGTTCAGCAAGGCCGAGGCCTGTTCCGGCGCGGTCGCGACGACAATACGGTCCGCTGCCAGCGAAGGATGCTGCATGTCGCCGGCACTGCCGGGACTGCCGGCATTGCCGAAGCGAAGCAGCCAGCCGGTCGCGTCGGGTGCGCGTTCGATACGCCTTACGGCTGCGCCGGTTTCGACCGCGCCGCCGGCATTCGCAATGAAAGCCGCGGCCGCCTGCGGCAGCAGGGCGCTCAGGTCGATGCGCGGGAGCAGCATGTCGGAGGCGCTGCGCCGCGCGCCGAGGCTGTCGCGCAGCACCGCCAGGAACACCAGCGCCGAAGCACGCTGCGGCGGCGTATTCAGCGCTGCCACGCAAAGCGGCCGCCACAGGCAGCGCAGCAGGCGATCGCCTTGATCGTAACGCTGCAGCAATTCAAGCACCGTGCAATCCTGATCCAGCCGCCAATCGATCCAGCGCATCGCGCTGAAAAAGCGTCCCAGCGCCAGTTTATCGCCGCGCGACAAACCGCCGGCGCGCAGCAGGGCGAACAGCAAGTGCAAGGGGGCGGGCAGGCGCGGCGCGATGAAATCGATGCCGCCGCTGCCTTCGGGGTAGCGCATCTGCAGCGGGACACGCAGCAATGCCGCATCGATATCGATGCCCAGGGCGCGCATCATTTTCAGGCTGGCGCGATAGGCGCCGAGCAGGATATGCTGGCCGTTGTCGAGCGCCTTGCCGTCGATATCGACGCGCCGCGCGCGCCCGCCCAGCGTGCGGCCGGCTTCCAGCAGCGTGACCGCGTGGCCGGCCTGCGCCAGGCTGACGGCGGCGGCGCAGCCGGCCCAGCCGGCGCCGATGACCGCAATGCGCAAGGGCCTCATGGGGAAATTATTCGGACTGGCGCGATTCAACCGCGCACATAGGTTTTCCAAGCCAGCCACAATTTGCGGATCGGCGTCAGCGAAATCCGCTGCTTCAGCACATGAAAACCGTCGCGTTCGATCTCGTCGAGCAGCGTGCGGTAAATCGCCGCCATCATCAGGCCCGGGCGTTGCGCACGGCGGTCCTGGCGCGGCAGCAGCGCGAAGGCCTCGTCATAGAGGGCCTGCGCGCGCGCGGTCTGGAACTGCATCAGCCTGACGAAATTCTCGCTGTGGCGCGCATTCAGGATGTCGGCCGCGGTCACGTTGAATTGCTGCATCTCGTTGACCGGCAAATAGATGCGCCCCTTGCGGCCGTCTTCGCCGACGTCGCGGATGATATTGGTCAATTGAAAGGCCAGGCCCAGTTTTTCGGCATAGCGCAAGGTCTCGGGCGCGGTCGCGCCGAAAATGCTGGCCGACAGGATCCCGACCACGCTGGCCACATGCCAGCAATATTTCTGCAGGCCCGGGAAATCCAGGTAACGGGTCTGGTTCAGATCCATTTCCATGCCGTCGATGATGGCCTGCAGATGTTCGCCCTTCAAATCGTAGGGCGCCACATGCGGCGCCAGCGCCAGCGTGACCGGATGGCTGGCGCGGCCGTCCAGCATGGCGGCGATCTCCTGGCGCCACCACATCAGCTTGGTGCGCGCCACGCCTTCGTCGGTGGCGTCGTCGACCGTGTCGTCGACTTCGCGGCAGAACGCATACAAGGCGGTGATCGCGCGCCGGCGCTGCGGCGGCAGGAACAGGAAGCTGTAATAAAAGCTGGATCCGCTTTGCGCCGTTTTCTGCTGGCAATATTCGTCAGGTGACATAGTGAGAACGGTTAGGGTAGTCGGAATGGAAGATGCGCTATGCTAGCCGAGTGTCGCGGCCGGGACAATCAAAAGGCGTCAAAAGTCGCTACATCCGCCAGCCGCGCCACAGGATGGCGAGCCAATCGAGCGCGCCCAGCTTCGGCCGTTTTCGGAATACGTCGTAATCGGCCTGTTCGATCCGCTCCAGGATGCGCATGCCGCCTTGCACCACCAGCCGCAGTTCCCAGCCGATGCGTCCCGGCAGCCGCAGCGCCAACGGTGCGCCGGCCAGCAGCATGGCCCGCGTGCGCTCCACCTCGAAAGCCATCAGCCTGCGCCAGGCCGGCGTGAGCGCGCCGGCAGCGATATCGGATTCTTCGATGCCGAAATCCTGCAAATCTTCCAGCGGGATATAGATGCGCGATTTGCGCCAGTCGACGGCGACGTCCTGCCAGAAATTGATCAGTTGCAGCGCGGAGCAGATGGCGTTCGATTCGCGCAGGTTTTTTGCGTCGGATTGTTCGTATAAATGCAGCATCACGGCGCCGACGGGATCGGCCGAACGGGCGCAATAGTCGAGCAAGTCGGAAAAGGTTCGATAGCGGGTGGTGGCCACATCCTGGCGGAAGGCGGACAGCAATGCGCGCAAGGGCGCGGCCGGCAAACGGTACTCGCGCATCACCTCGGCCAGCGCCGCGAACAAGGGATCTTGCTGCGGTATGCGGTTTTCGATTTCGGTCAATGCAGTGCCGTAGCGTTGCAGACCCGCCAGCCGTTCGGCGGGCAGGGCGTCGCCTTCGTCGGCGATATCGTCGGCGCTGCGCGCGAAGGCATAAATGACTTGCACGGCCGGACGCAGCCGGGCCGGCAGCAGGATCGATGCGACCGGAAAGTTTTCGTAATGCGCCAGGGGCTGGAAGGCGGGTTCATTCATGGTCACGAATGATAAAGGATAACGGCAGGCGCCACTCGCCGATCGGTCGACGAATCGGTTCCCCGTGCCGATGTAATCGGTTAAAATACGCGCATTGCGGATATGGCGGAATTGGTAGACGCACTAGATTTAGGTTCTAGCGTCGCAAGGCGTGGGGGTTCGAGTCCCTCTATCCGCACCACTTACTGGAAGGGGTGATTAAGCGGTGAGAATGGCGCCAGCGCCGGGCTGTGATGCTCACCGCTGACACCATTCTCACCACTTACTCACCCCTTCATTACTGTATTTATTGCGCTGTTTCTTTATCTTTTGGGCTGATCATATGATCGGCCCTTTTGCCGGGCTGTGATGCTCACCGTACCGAAGTACGGCTGCGCTTCTCGTCCACCGTTGACACCATTCTCACCACTTACTCACCCCTTCGTTACTGTATTTATTGCGCTGTTTTTTCTGTTTCTTTATCTTTTGGGGCCGGTCGTTTGATCGGCCTTTTTTGTTTTTTTGAGGCCCGTTCTTTCTTTTTTTCGCCACAGGCTTCGCTGTGGGCTGCGTTTAGGTGGATCTCTCCTTCCAGACGCTGTTTTGCGGATTTTTTTGTTTTTACATCGCAATCGACATGCCGCCGTCCACCGTCAACACATGGCCGTTCACATAGCCGGCGGCGGGCGAGGCCAGGAATACCGCGGCGCCGGCGATTTCGTCGGGTTCGGCCCAGCGGCCCAAGGGCGTTCGGGTGGCGAAATGCGCCCGGGCCTTGGGGTCGGCCAGCATTGCCGCATTGGATTCGGTCGCCACGCCGCCAGGGGCGATGGCGTTGCTGGTGATGCCGTGCGGGCCATATTCGGCGGCGAGAGCGCGCATCATGCCGGTGACGCCTTGCTTGGCGCCTGTGTATACGGCGTCGCCGCTGCGGGCGACCTGGCCGGCAATCGAGGTGATGAAGATCATGCGGCCGCCACGCCGCGGCAACATCAAGGCGGCGGCTTCGCGCGCAAGACGGTAAGGTGCGACCAGGTTGGTGGCCAGCATGCGCTGTATGTCGTCGTCGCTGAAGTCCTGCAACAGCTTGCGCTCGCGCAGGCCGGCATTGCTGACCAGGATGTCCAGCCGGCCGTGATGTGCGGCAAGTGTGGCGAATCCGTTTTTCATCGCGGCGGCATCGGCGATGTCGAAGGGCAGGACGCCGGCGCTCCAGCCCTGTTCCCGTAATGTTCGCGCGGCAATATCCAGCGCCGCCGCGTCGCGTCCGTTCAAGACGACATGGGCGCCGCTGCCCGCCATCGCTTTCGCTATCTCCCAGCCAATGCCGCGCGCCGCGCCGGTCACCAGGGCCAATTTGCCTTCCAGCGAAAAATTGCGCAGATACGATAAAGCCATTGCTTCCATCCTGTTGAGGTATTCTCGCCGTATTGTACGCAGGCTGCCTCAAGCGCGTTGAATTGTCGCGGCGCCACGGCTACAATGCCCCACAACTATTGCCATAGTGCTAATTCACCTTTTATTTCAATGACTGAATCCATACGCCTGGCCAAACAAGTCGCCGATCAAATGACCTGCTCGCGCCGCGAAGCGGAGATCTATATCGAGGGCGGCTGGGTGCAGGTCGATGGCGAGGTCGTCGAGGAGGCCGGTTATCGCGTCGCGCCGGATCAGAAGGTCGTGCTGCTGCCGAAAGCCACCCTGGCGCCGGCCGTGCCGGTGACCGTGCTGCTGCACAAGCCGGCGGACATTGCCGTCACGGATGCCGAGGCCGCGCTGCAACTGATCGATCCGGCGAAACGCATCGAGGACGACCGTTCCGGGATCGCCTTCCTGAAGCGGCACCTGAGCGGCATGCATCTGGTGACGCCGCTGGAAACCGAAGCCAGCGGACTCCTGGTGTTTACCCAGGACTGGCAAATCAAGCGCAAGCTGCTGGAGGATGCGGCCAAGGTGGAACAGGAATATATCGTCGAAGTCGTCGGCGACATCGCCGCCGGCAGCCTGGCTTTGCTCAATCACGGTTTGTCATGGAACGGGAAGCCGCTGCCGCCGATCAAAGTCAGCAGGCAGAACGAAACCCGGCTGCGCTTTGCGATGAAATCGCCGGATCGTGGATTGATTGCCCATATGTGCGCCAAAGTCGATCTGAAGATCGTCTCGATGCGCAGGATCCGGATCGGCCGCGTGCCGATGGCGATTCTGCCGATCGGCAAATGGCGCTATTTATTGGGATACGAACGCTTTTAGAACGCTGTTGAACCATCAGTTTGGCGCGCCGAAACCGATAGGAGGAAACGATTTGGGCCCGACAATTCTTGAACGCTGCCGCGAACGACATTCCGGCGCGCCGGCGCTTGCGCTGCCACTGACGTTTGCCGTCATGCTTGCCGTCGCCCTCGGCGGATGCTCGTCCGCCGAACCCGATCACGCGGCACTGGTCAAGAACGTCCTCGACAACAAGGCGGCAACCACCCAGCAAGGCGGTTCGACCGCCGGCAGCATTGACGAATACAAGCGCGAACTGGGCCGTCGCATCCAGCAGGTCAATTCCACCAAGGTATACGTCGTGCGACCGCAGGCCTTGCTGCGCTCGGTGATCGTGGTGCGCTTCGTGGTCGATGCCGACGGCGGCCTGGTGCGCAGCGAAATCATGCGCACCAATCACGACAGGCAAACCGAAGCCACCGCCATCGCCTCGCTGCGCAATACCGCGCCGTTTCCGAAGCCGCCGCGCGCATTGCTGCGCGCCGGCAAGCTGGAAATGTCGGAAAGCTGGCTGTTCAACAACGACGGAAAATTCCAGGTTCGCAGCATCGCCCTGCAGCAACTGGACCGCTGAGTTTCACTGTTCCTTCTGTATTTCCGCGGCGATTTCAAATGAGCGCAAACGCGCCGCGTGATCGTAGATCTGCGCGGTCAGCATCAGTTCGTCGGCGCCGGTGCGACCGATGAATTCCAGCAATCCGTCCCGCACCGTGTCTTTCGATCCCACCATTGCGCACGACAATGAACGGTCCACATGCGCTCTTTCCTCGGCCAGCCACTGGCCTTCCATGCTGTCGAGCGGCGGCATCAATTGCCCGGGCACGCCGCGAATCAGGTTCAGGAATTGTTGCTGCAGCGACGTGAACAGACGGCGGCCTTCTTCGTCGCTGGCGGCGGCGAATACGCTCACGCCCAGCATGACGTAAGGCTTCTGCAATTGCGCCGACGGCTTGAAACGGGCGCGATAGATATCGATGGCCTGCATCATCATGGCCGGCGCGAAGTGCGAGGCGAACGCGAACGGCAGGCCGAGTTCCGCCGCCAATTGGGCGCCGAACAGGCTGGAACCGAGCAGCCACAGCGGAACATTCAGCCCGGCGCCCGGTACCGCTTGCACTGCCTGGTGCGGCGTGGCCGGTGCGAAATAGGCCTGCAATTCCTGCACATCCTGCGGAAAGGTATCGGCCGATTCATGCAGGTTGCGGCGCAGGGCGCGCGCGGTACGCTGATCGCTGCCGGGCGCGCGGCCGAGGCCGAGGTCGATACGGCCGGGATACAGCGATTCGAGCGTGCCGAATTGCTCGGCGATCACCAGCGGCGCATGATTGGGCAGCATCACGCCGCCGGCGCCGACGCGAATGGTCCGGGTGTTGGCGGCGATATGGGCGATCACCAGCGAGGTCGCGGCGCTGGCGATGCCGCGCATATTGTGGTGTTCTGCCACCCAGTAGCGGCGATAGCCCCAGCCTTCGGCATGTTGCGCCAGGTCGCGCGTATTGGCAAAGGCCTGCGCCGGCGTATCGCCATGCTTGATCGGCGACAGGTCGAGTACGGAAAATGGAATCATGTAAAGCCCTTGAAATCGGCGGCTTGGCCGCGGACGGTGAATGAAAAATGAACGAAAGCGTGAAAGAACGATGATGTGAAAAGGGTGATGTGAAGCTCAGGGTTCGCCGACCTGCACCAGCAGCTTGCCGAAATTGGCGCCCTGCAACAGGCCGATGAATGCCTCCGGCGCCGTCTCCAGGCCGTTGACGATGTCTTCCCGATAGTGCATGCGGCCGGCATCGAGCCAGGTTTGCATGTCGCGCTGGAACGCCGCGTAATGGGTGGCCTCGAAATCGTAATTGATGAAACCGCGCAGTGTGATGCGTTGAGTCAGGACGGTGCGCAGCAGGCGCGGCAGGCGATCGCCGCCACTGCCTGGGCCTTTGGTCGCGCTGTTATGCCCATTGCCTGCGCTGGCCCAGGTATTGCCCAGTTGCGACATCAGGCCGCACAGCGGCACCCGCGCATTCAGGTTGAGCAGCGGCAGCACGGCCTCCAGCACATCGCCGCCGACGTTTTCAAAATAGACATCGATGCCGGCAGGGCAGGCCGCGGCCAGTTGCCGCGCAAAGTCTTCGGCGTGGCGATCGACGCAGGCATCGAAGCCGAGTTGTTCGACCGCGAAGCGGCATTTGTCGGCGCCGCCGGCGATGCCTATCGCCTTGCAGCCCTTGATCTTGGCGATCTGTCCCACTACCGATCCCACCGCGCCGGTGGCCGCCGCGACGGCCACCGTTTCGCCGGCTTGCGGGCGGCCGATTTCCAGCAACCCCGCATAGGCGCTGAAGCCGGGCATGCCGAGCACCCCCAGCGCA
The DNA here is from genome assembly GCA_036499085.1 of Herbaspirillum sp. Lineage (GTDB taxonomy): Bacteria > Pseudomonadota > Gammaproteobacteria > Burkholderiales > Burkholderiaceae_D > Herbaspirillum. The sequence goes on from DASYEK010000106.1 coordinate 29,758, forward strand.
TACGAAGGCCGCGGCATATCGGGCGGCAGCCTGGTCAGGTTCGCGCCGTTCGACAGCGCATAGTCCTGCCAGCCGGTCGCACCGAGAATCCAGTCGCCCGGCGCATAGTCGGGATGCGAGGATCGCATTACGCGCGAGACCGCGCCGCCGACCATGACCTGTTCCAGCTCGATCGGCGGGGCGTACGACGGTGCGTCGCCCATGCGGGCGCGCATGTAAGGATCCAGCGAAAGATAGACTGTGCGCAGCAGCAGTTCGCCGTCGCGCGGGGTCGGCACGCGGACATGATCCAGGCGGAAATTGTCCGGCGTGGGCAGGCCGCGCGGACGGTCGGCCAGGATGATGCGTCGATTGATGTTGTCGGATTGCGTGCAGGTTGACGACATATCGGATCCCTCGCTGATTTTGGCTTTCGACATGATAGGCCAAATCGGCAAGGGCGTTTTGCGGCGGCCGATTTGCCGCCGCGGCTGCTTTGGATGACCTTCAGACAGCCCGGCCGGTATCCGCGCTGTCGATCGTTTCCATGTCTTCGGGCGGCGCCGCGACAGTCTTCGGCGCAATCAGGAAATCCTGCGGCCGGCGGAAAAAGCGCGCCAGCAACTGTTTCGCCAACTGCGCGCCATGACGGAAGCGCACCTGCCGCGAGCGTAGCGCCACGATCAGCGCCAGCGTGAAACTGACCCACAAGTTGATCGTGCCGATCGCCAGCACGCCGCAGGCCGACACCAGCGCCAGGCGCCAGCCGACCTGATAATCCAGTCCGACGATGGCGGTGGCGAAATTGGCGGCGGAAAACGTGATGTGGCGAATGTCGATCGGCAAGCCGAGCAAAAAGCCGACCGTGCCGAGGCAGCCCAGCAGGACGCCGAAATAGAAATTTCCCATCAGTCCGCCCAGGCTGGTTTCCAGATACTCGCCAAGGCGCGCAACCTTGCCCGGTCCCAGCATGCGTTGCAGCCAGCCGAGGCGGGCAATGCGCTGCGCCATGCGGGTATATAGCGCCTTGTTGTCGTAATAGCCTGAAATCAGGCCCGCCAGGAACAGGCAGACGCCCGCGATCGCGGCGTAAAACAGCGCCAGCGTGGTAAAGGGATCGATGTCCTGCAAAAGATGGCGCGCTTTCTCCGGCGACACCAGCGGATGGCCGAACAGAAAGCCATAGCCGAGCGCGATCAGGTACGCCGCCGGAAAAGCCAGCAGCAGGTTGCCGGCGACCGCGACGAACTGGGTGCGGATCACCTTGGCCACCAATTCGACCAGGCTGTCCAGGTCGATATTGCGGCCGTCGCGGCTGTGCAGGCCGGCCGCGATGCGCGATGCGGTCATGGCCGGCTGCTTGGTGGCGACCGTGAAATGCAGCACATGGATCAGCATGAATCCCAGCGAATAATTCATGCTGAACAGGAAGGCTTCGACCAGCGGCGCCGCATGCAGGTAAGACGCCAGGATCTTGAACATCGCCATGAAGCCGATGATGAGGCCGGCGCCGGCCGCCGAACGCAGCATGGCCCAATATTGCGAGCGGTCTTCAGCAATATAGTGTTCCCCGGTGCGGCTGGCGTTCTCGGTGATATTGCGCGCCAGCAGATTCAGGTTGTTCCTGAACACCTCCCCGATCGCGTATTTGCGATTGTGCGCTTCGACCATTTGCAATCCAAGCGCCAGCGCGGCCCGGCGCTTGGCGGCGGCGGGGGCCGCATCGGCGCCGGCATCCGCATGGCGGTTGATCAGGCCCAGCAAGGTGCGCAGCCGTTCGATATTCTGCGTCAGGCGCACCAGGCGATATGTCAGGTCGATGCTGGTGCCCAGCCGCAGCATGAGTTTGCGGATCGTGGTCACGACGGCGTCGCATTGATCCAGCATGACCAGCACATGATCCGGGCTTTCCGTGCTGTCGGCCGCGCCATCCCGCGCTTGGCAGTTGTCGCGATCTTCGATATAGGCTGCCAGGTAGCGGTGCAGCTCCACGTTCTGCACCAGGAACGGCGATTCGAAGGCCTTGATGTCGGTATGGAGGCGAATCAGCTCGGGATCGGTGCCGATGGCGCTGATGCGATAGGACAGCACCTGGATCGCCTGCAGCAACTGGGTTTCGGTCTGGCCCAGCGGCGCGCCGGCACGGGCATTGTCCTGCAAACCACCGTTGCCGGGCAGGATGCGCGGCGCGGCCTGCAGCAATTCGATCAGCGCCAGCCAGTGATCGGCGGGCACGGCTTCGATCCACAGGTAATCGCGCGGCAGCGGCAGCACCAGGTCCAGGCAATCGACCAGGTAGCGCTGGTCCAGCGCCGGCGGCAGCACGCGATAGGTCAGCCGGCGGAACAATTCGGTAAAAAAGCCGCCATCGGACAGAATGCCGACATCGGTATACAAGCTGGTTTGCCGCCGGGTGGCCAGGATCGCCAGCAGATAATGGCGCAATGCGGCCGCATAGCGCGGATGGCCGCGCAGCAGGCCCGCCAGCAGTTGCACGCGGTCGCCGGCGTGTTCCGGGGCGATGTTCCTGGCCGGGCGCAGGGCATCGACCAGCGCCGTCAGCGGGGCGATGCTGTCCTGGTCGGGGTCGGCGGCGATTTGTTCGAGGATTTCTTGCATGCGCTAGTATAAGATGCGCTCCCGCAATGCAGCAGGTTTTTGCGCCACAGCAGAATTAAAGAAATTAAAAATATTGCCGTTAAGAATGAAGTCGTGGCATATTGCTGCGACGTCATGCAATATTTCGCAATAATCCGCAAGGATTGAATGCAAAGGAGCTGTTATGAGTGATGTAACAAGTATCGCGGCATTGGCGACGGCGCAAGCCAAGCAGAACGATTCGGTGGCGATCAACACATTGGTCGAAAAGCGTGCCCTGGATGCCCAGAAGACCATGGCGCAAGGCCTGATTGAAGCTATCCCGCCTGCGCCGACCGGCAGCCTGGGACATAGCGTCAATACTTTTGCCTGATTTGGATCGTATCAAAAAGCGATTGCAACAACGTATTACCGGCGTACCACCAAAGGCGCGATGAAGGCGCCGTTGCCCCTGCGCGACGGCGTCGCGCCCAGCCATCTCTGGTTGCCGCCCGGCGCCTGGCCGGACCTGCTGACCTTCCTCCTTTCCCATTTCCCCGCCGTCGATCCCGCTACCTGGCGCCGCCGTATGCTGGCCGGCGAGATACTGAACCAGACCGGCGCAAGAATGCTGCCGGGCAGCCCATACCGGCACGGCGACTGCATCTTCTACTACCGCGAAATCGATCACGAGACCCCGGTGCCGTTCGAGGAAAGCATCGTTTATCGGGATGCGCATATCCTGGTGGCCGACAAGCCGCACTTCCTGGCGGTCACGCCGGGCGGCAAGTTTCTGCAGGAAACCTTGCTGGTGCGGCTGCGGAAGAAGACCGGCCTGGCCGATCTGGCGCCGGTGCACCGGATCGACCGCGAAACCGCCGGCCTGGTGCTGTTTTCGCATAATCCCGCCAGCCGTCCGGCATTTCATGCCTTGTTCCGCGACCACGCCATCGAAAAAACCTACGAAGCCTTGACCGACGGCCCCGGTGCGATCGATTTGCCGCCGGTCTACCGCAGCCGCCTGGAAAATGGGGAAGGGCAGTCGTTCTTCCTGACCAGGCAAGTCGAAGGCGAACCCAATGCCGAAACCCATATCGAACTGCTGCAACAGGCCGGCACGCAGGCGCTGTACCGGCTGAAGCCGGTGACCGGACGCAAGCATCAACTGCGCGTGCAACTGGCTGCGCTGGGACGGCCGATCGTCAACGATCGCTTCTATCCGCAGGCCGTGCCGGATGATGCGCCCGACGATTACGCGCGTCCGCTGAAACTGCTGGCGCGCGCGATTGCCTACAACGACCCGCTTGACGGCCGGCCGCGCCGCTTCGAAAGCGCGCGCTCGCTGTAATCCCCTGGTTTTCCTGACGCGCTTTTACCCGTATTTTGCAAAAAAACCTTTGTCTTTTATATGAAAATCTCATAATCTAAGACTAATTGATATTTTTTTAAAATATTAAGATTTTTGCGAGAATTGCCTCCAGAAGTTTCCCGCGTGAAATTTTCATGGCGAGCTGTCGAATTTCGACAAGTCCTCGCAAATTATTAATACAGACATCAGCAAACATGCCGTGCGGAAATCGTCGAAGAACGGTTGCGCCCGGATCATAAAAATCTTATTGGAGGAGACCAATATGAACGCCAGTTTTTCGAGTGGCTCGCTGCGGGGCGTGCAGCGTTTCGTGGCATCGGGGATGTTGTCGGCGGTAATGGCAGTGGCGGTGCCGGGTGTGGCGAGCGCCGCGCCGGCCACCGAGGGGGCGCTGACGCCGGTGCGGGTCGGAACCACGAATGTGATTACCGACATCGGTTTTTTCATTGCGGACAAGAAGGGTTATTTCCGCGATGAAGGCCTGGCGGTCACCTTTACGTCGTTCAGTTCGGCGGCCAAGATGATTGCGCCGCTTGGCGTCGGCCAGCTCGATGTCGGCGGCGGCACGGTGGCGGCAGGTTTGTACAATGCGGTCGGCCGCGGCATCGACGTCAAGGTAGTGGCCGACAAGGGTTCGATCAGGCCTGGCTACGGGTTTTCGGCCTTGATGGTGCGCAAGGACCTGGTCGACAGCGGCAGGTACAAGAGCTACAAGGATTTGAAGGGTTTGACGATCGCGATCGGCGCCGCCGGCACCGGCACTGCATCGGCCTTGAACGAGGCATTGAAAAAGGGCGGCCTGAAATATTCGGACGCGAATGTGGTCGATCTGGGCTTTCCGCAGCATATGATCGCATTCACCAACAAGGCGATCGACGCCAGCATTACCAATGAACCGACCGTGACCCAGTCGGTCAAGGCCGGCGTGGCGGTGCGGGTGGCCGGCAACGATGTCGTTTCGCCGGGCCAGCAGACGGCGGTGCTGCTGTATTCGGGCGAATTCATCAAGAACTCGCCGGATATCGGCAAGCGTTTCATGCGTGCCTATCTGAAGGGCGTGCGCGATTATAACGACGGCCTGAAAGACGGCAGGATCGCCGGCAAGAATGCGGAAGAAGTGTTGTCGATCCTGACCGAATACACGGCAATCAAGGACAAGGACCTGTACCGCAGCATCGTGCCGAGCGCGTCCAATCCGGATGGCCGCGTCAATGTCGCCAGCCTGAAACGGGATTTTGCATTCTTCAAATCCCAGAAGCTGATCTCGGGCACCGCGACCGTGGACCAGGTGGTCGACAATTCCTTCGTCGACGCCGTCGTGAAAGAACTCGGTCCGTACCGTTCGCCGAATTAAGGCATCAAGTTCAAGGCAACAAGGCAGTCAGATTTAAATTTTAGTCAGGAGAGTAGTAATGGCAACCCACGAGCAAAATAAAATGTTGTGCCAGACCGGCCCCGGCACCCCCATGGGCGATCTGTTCCGGCGTTACTGGATCCCGGCGTTGCTGTCGGAAGAAATCCCGACGCCGGACTGTCCGCCTGTGCGCGTCAAGCTGTTGTCGGAAGAGCTGATCGCCTTCCGCGACACCGACGGCAAGCTGGGCCTGGTCAGCGAATATTGCGCGCATCGCAGGGTGTCGCTGTGGTTCGGGCGCAATGAACAGAACGGTCTGCGCTGTCCCTACCATGGCTGGAAGTACGACGTGAACGGCCAGTGCGTGGATGTCCCGTCGGAACCGGAAGGCAGCAAATTCTGCGACAAGGTCAAACTGCCGGCGGCCTATCCGTGCGTCGAACGCGGCGGCACCATCTGGGCCTACATGGGGCCGAAGGAAAACATGCCGCCGTTGCCGGAATTCGAATGGGCCATGGTGCCGGATTCGCATCGCTACGTCAGCAAGCGCCTGCAGGAATGCAATTACATGCAGGCCATGGAAGGCGGCATCGACGGTAGCCACGTTTCGTCGCTGCACAGCGGCGAGCTGCATTCCGATCCGCTGCACAAGGGCACCGAAGGCGCCAAGTACCAGGCCGACCTGCGGCCGAAATTCGAGGTCGCCGGCTCGCCCGGCGGCATGCTGATCGGCGCCAAGCGGCAGGCCGACGAAGGCAACAGCTACTGGCGCGTGACGCAATGGATCATGCCTTGGTACACCATGATTCCACCCTATGGCGATCACGGCGTGCACGGTCATGCATGGGTGCCGATCGACGATGAAAACTGCTTCGCCTGGAGCATGACGCACCATCCGACGCGGCCGCTGAACGACACCGAACTGTTCGCCATGCAGAACGGGCAGGGCATGTATGCCGAACTGATTCCCGGCACCTACAAGACCGTCGCCAACAAGAGCAACGATTACCTGATGGACCGCGAAGGCCAGAAGAGCGGCCGCTACTACAGCGGCGTGAAGGGCATCGGCATGCAGGATGCGTCGCTGCAGGAAAGCATGGGTCCTATCGTCGACCGTTCGCAGGAGTTGCTGGTGGCGACCGACGTCGCCATCGTGCAGGCGCGCCGGCGCCTGCTGGCCTCGGCCGAAGCGTTGATGAAGGACACCAACCTGGTGCCGCCGGGTGTCGATCCGGTCACCCATCATGTGCGTTCGGCCTCGTTCAAGGTGGCGTCCAATGTGCCGCTGGCCGAGGTCGAGGAAATGTTCAAGGCCAGGCTGGGCGAAGCCCACTCGTCGATCTGATGCCGATCTGATGCTTGAGCCAACGTTTCAATCGAGGAGTATGCATGCAAGGTAAAGTAACAGCGGCGGTGGCGTTGACCGAACGGCGCATCGAAGTGCGCGAGTTCGATGCGCCCCATATTCCTGCCGACGGCGGTTTGCTGAAGGTGGAAAAAACCGGCGTCTGCGGCAGCGACTGGCCGTATTTCCTGAACTACCCCAAGAGCAAGGGGCCGATGATCCTGGGCCACGAAACGGTCGGTTTCGTCACCGAGATCGGGGCCGATGCGGCCGCGCGCTGGGGCGTGCAGGAAGGCGACCGGGTGGCGCTGGAAGAGTATCTGCCTTGCGGCCATTGCCATTACTGCCGCACCGGCGAGTTCCGCCTGTGCGATGCGACCGATACGCTGGTCGGCACCGGCATCCGCTACGGTTCGACCTCGATCAACGTGGCGCCGTCGCTGTGGGGCGGTTACAGCCAGTACCAGTACCTGCATCCGAACGCGGTGTTCCACAAGGTGCCGGCGCATGTTCCGGCGGTGCAGGCCACGCTGGCGCTGCCGCTGGGCAACGGCATCGAATGGGTCAGCCTGGCCGGACGCGTGCAGATCGGCGAATCGGTGGTGATCCAGGGGCCGGGCCAGCAGGGCCTGGCCTGCGTCATCGCGGCCAAGGAAGCCGGCGCCGGCAGCATCATCGTCACCGGGCTGGGCGCCGACAGCGCGCGGCTGGCGCTGGCGCGGGAATTCGGCGCGCATCACACCATCGATATCGAGCAATTCGATCTGCTGGAAACGGTCGCCGAATTGACCAACGGCCACATGGCCGACCTGGTCATCGATTGCGCCTCGGGCGGACCGGCGGCGGTGGTGTCGGCGATCCAGTTGGCGCGCAAGGGCGGCCGCATTCTGTTGTGCGGACGCAAGGGCAAGCCGGTACCCGAATTCGACAGCGACTACCTGTTCCGCAAGAACCTGACCGTCAAGGGCATGCGCGGGCACAGTTACCAGGCGGTCGAAATGGCGATGCAGTTGATCGCCTCCGGACGCTATCCGATGGAAAAAATGTGCACCCATATGTTCGGCCTGGATAAGCTGCTGGACGCCTTGACCACCGTCGGCGGCGAGGGCCAGCCCAACGCGATTCACTGCTGCGTGGATCCCTGGCAATGACGGCGCCGGAGACCGGCACGGGCAAGGCGATTCGGAAGATTCCGATTACCTTGCTCACCGGTTTCCTCGGCAGCGGCAAAACCACGCTGCTGCGCCAGATGCTGACGCTGCCGGGCTGGAACGACACGGCAGTGCTGGTCAACGAACTCGGCGAAGTCGGGCTCGACCATCATTTGCTGGGTACCGCCAGCGACGCCGTCATGCTGATGGAAAACGGCTGCATCTGCTGCAGCGTGCGCGACGACCTGATCGGCGTCCTGGAAGACCTGTTCTGGAAACGGCTGCATCGCCAGATGCCGTACTTCCAGCGCGTAGTGATCGAAACCACCGGCCTGGCCGATCCAGGGCCGATCGTACACGCCTTGCTTTCCCATTCCCTGGTTGCCGAGCGCTATGCGCTCGACAGCGTGCTGTGCGCGGTCGATGCGCTGGCCGGCGCCGCGCAATTGGCGGCGCAGCCGGAATCGCTGGCACAGGCTGCGGCAGCCGATGTGCTGCTGGTGACCAAGACCGATCGGCAAGAGGCGGATGAGGACGCGGTGCAGGCGCTGGAAACGGCATTGCATGGGCTGAATCCGCTGGCGCTGCTGCGGCGCACCGTGCCCGGACAGTTATCGCCGCAATTGCTGGACGAGATTGGCACGCGCGGCCGCTTGCGCATGCCGGAGGATATGGCGGCCGGGGAAACGGGTAATCCGGCGTCCGGTCCGTCCGCGCTGTTTCGCTACCGGCATCATGACCGCGTGCAAACCGCGACGCTGCGCTTCGCGCGGCCATGGCAATGGGAGGAATTCGAAATTGCCATGCGAGCAACCCTGGCGCAGCATGGCGACTATGTCTTGCGCATCAAGGGATGGCTGGATTTTATCGGCGCGAGCGGCCCGACCGTGGTGCAGGCAGTGTGCGGGACCTTGTTTCCGCCCGAGAAGCTGGCGGCATGGCCGGACGGCAGGCGCGACAGCTTCCTGGTCTGCATCATGAGCGGCTTGCCGCCCGATGCCGTCGGCGCGGCATTTCGCTCACATATGGATGGGATGGCGATGGAAACCGGGGCCGGGCCTGCAACGGGGGCGGCCACAGCCGCAGCAGCAGCATCGAAAGCCGGGCCGAAGACCGCGCCGAAAATCAGGCCGAAAGTTCAGTAGAGGACGAAGGGGGCGGCGCCGGCGCTTCGATATGCAGGCCGATCGCCTCGGTGATCTGGTCGGCGCAGGTCGATACCCGTTCAGCGATGCGGAATACGTCGGCCTGGTCCATGCCGATCTTGTTCAGGGTCAGGCTCAGGCTGCCGACAATATGCCCGCCGGCGTCGAAAATCGGCGCCGCGATGCCGGTCGCGCCCGGCGTGACCTGTCCCTCGACCGATTCCCAGCCGCGTTGCCGGATCTTGCGCAGCACCGCTTTCACATCCGTTATCGATTCGCCCAATTGCGCGGCCTTGAACTGCTCCGGCTGTTCGTCGAATAATTTCCCGATCATGCGCGGCGGCATATACGCAAGGATCACGCGCGAGGCCGCGCCCTGCAGCAGCGGGCGCGAACGGCCGCGTTCGTAGTTGCTGCGCATGGCGTCCGGATGCGATTCCTGGTGCACGCACAGCACGCTGTTGCGGTACAGTCGGCACAACAGCGCCACCGCCGGCGTGCTCTGCACCAGTTCGGCCATCAGCGGACGGCTGACCACCACCAGCAAATCCTGCGTGCGCATCTTGTAGTCCAGCTCGGCAATGCGCGGTCCCAGCGTGTAGCCGGTATTCGGCAGCGAAGCGATCAGGCCGGCGCTGTTCAGCGCTTTCAGATAGCGATAAAGGGTCGAGCGGGGGGCGTCGAGTTTGGCGTAGATCTCATCGAAAGACAGGCCGGTGGTGGCGTCTTCCAGAATATCCAGCACTTGAAGGATTTTTTCGAAACTGCCGAATCCCATATAAACGCACGCCTTTCATTGAACGACTGTTCTCGGAAAATTTTGCCAAGGATACTGGAAAAGCGGAATTTATACTATCGCCCCCCGTGGGGAGATGCGCATTCGATTGCGCATTTTAGATGAATATTATTGCGATCTAGACGATATACGCCGAATCCGGCATGCTGCCGGCCATGGCATTGCATGCCATGTTTGCGAGAATATTTTCATCAAGTCAAAGGAGCCGACCGTATGCCCTCACCAATATGCAATTCTTCCTGTTCTTCTTCGCCGCCGCCCGCTGTTCCTGCCGGCATGCCAATTGCCGGGCCAAGCGGAGCAGCAGCGATGAGCGCGTTGGTGAAATCGGTGCGCCCGGAACGGCATGCGCTTCATTCGGAACAGAAGACAGTTCGCCCGGCACCGTACGGCATTCCCACTCCTGTCATCGTCCGGCATATCAGTGCCGTGCGAGGTCCTGGCGGCGAGCATATGCGGCCTGCCGACCGTTCCATCATCCTCCAGCATGCAAGCATTGGGGGCGGCGTTGCTCTGGAGCCGGCACGGCCTGCCGATGCGCCCTCCCGGAAAAGCACGCCGCTGATCGTAAGCTTGCTGCAAACGAATCCCGTTCCCAAGTCCGTTCCCAGTCCCGGTCCCAGGGCGCCGCTGGATAAAATCCTGCAGACCCTGCAATCGAATTTCGACTATCGTTTGCGCCGTGTCGATAAAGAACTGCATACATTGATGGTAAACGGCGCGATGCTGGAAAATCGTTTACGGACTGCGGACGAGCAACGCATCGTCAATCTGGCGTTCGGTTGCTGTCAGCCGAATGGCGCGGTGACTTTTCAAATTGAAATTGCAGGCGTTGACGGCACGTTCCAAAAATCTCCGCTGCACACATTGTGGGCATTGAAGGGCGAAGATGCTTTTGCCAAACTGGCCTTATTCGAGGCAATAGCGCTTGCAACGGATTTTATAATCGACCCGGAAAACAATAGCCGGCCGCTGGATGTGTATGAGAGGCGGGCTGCAACCTATCGGTTGCGCACCAAGGTCGCCGGCTTGCAAAGCCCTGCAATGAGCGCTGCCCAAATTGAAAAGGAAATCGGGCCATTCGCATTGGGTCTGATAAGAGGCATGCCGCCAATGCGGCCGAAGCTGCGATCGATCAGCGCCGTCGATCTAACGGTCGGTCGCCGCCTGTTCCCACAACAGCAGCAACTGCGTCGCAACGGCAATGGCGATGCTGGCGGGTTCCTTGCTGCTGATGCCGTCGATCCCGATCGGGCAAGTCAGGCCGGCCAGCTGTCGTTCCGACATTCCCCTGAACTCCAGCCGCTTCAGGAATAGCCTGCGCTTGGTTTCGGAGCCGATCAGCCCGAACCAGGCGGCGTCGCCGCGCCGCAGGATGCGCTCGCTGAGCAATTGATCGACAGCATGGCTGTGGGTCATGACCAGATAGTAGCTGCCGGCGGCGGCCTGCCCGACGATATCTTCCGGATGCTCGGCGATTTCGATGTCGACATTGGGCGGCAGTTCGGCGGGGAAGAAGTCCTCGCGCTGGTCGACCCACAGTAGCCGGCAGCGCAAGCCGCCCAGCAACGCGGCGACGGCGCGGCCGACATGGCCCGCGCCGAACAGGATGACTTGCGGGCGCGCCGCCTGGCAGTAGTCGTAAAGACAGGACAGGCCGGCGGCGTTCTGGGCGACATGGGTCCGGCAACGGGCATGCGACAAATTCAGGGCATCCAGCGCATCCAGCACTCGCGCATTACCTCCGGACTCCAGCGGCAGCACGCGCCAGACATCGCGGCCTTGCTCCCATGCCGATGTCAACGCCGCGATCATCGCCGCGGCGCCGGCATCCGCATCGATGGCTTCGAACAGCAGCCGTACCGCGCCGCCGCAGCATTGGCCCAGGGACGGGCCGAGCGGGAAGCGTTGCAATATGGGCGCCGCCATCGATGTCTGCGTGGTTGTGGCGGCGTCGGCCGGGGCCAGCATCGCGCGGGCAATTTCGATCGCGCGCCATTCCAGATGGCCGCCGCCGATGGTGTCGTCCTGCCCCGCCGGCGTGACCACCATGCGGGCGCCCGCCGCGCGCGGCGTCGAGCCTTGCGCATCGACCACCGAGACCAATACCGATGCGCGGCCGGCGTCGCAATAGCGCCGCAACGCCTTCAGCCATTCAGGCATGATCGGGCGCCGCCGCTGTGACGGTAGTGCCGGCGGTCGCGGCAGGCATGGCGCGTACCGCATCGATCGCATCCAGGATCGCTTCCGGGGTGGCCGGCGCGCGCAGCGGCGGCAACACGCCGGTTTTGCCGCTGCCGTCGCTGCATGCGGCGATGGCATCGCGGATCGCGAAGAAGACCGAAAACGGCAGTAGCAGCGGCGGTTCGCCGGCGGCTTTGGAGCGATGGATGCTGTCCTCGGCATTGTCGTTCTCGAACAGCGCCACCCGGAAGTCGGGCGGGCAATCCGATATTGCCGGAATCTTGTAAGTGGAGGGCGCATGCGTGGTCAGCCTGCCGTGCTTGTCCCAGCACAATTCTTCCGTGGTCAGCCACCCCATGCCCTGGATGAAGCCGCCCTCGACCTGGCCGATGTCGATGGCCGGATTGAGCGAGCGGCCGGCGTCGTACAACACGTCGGCGCGCAGGCATTTCCACTCGCCGGTCAGGCTGTCGACCACGACTTCCGCGACTGCAGCTCCATAGGAAAAATAGTAAAAGGGATGGCCGGTCATGGTGGCGTTGTCCCAATGCAGGCCGGGCGTGGCGTAGTAGCCGTCCGACCACAACTGCACGCGCGCCAGATAGGCCATCATCGCCAGCTTGGCGAAGGGCAGCGAAGTCGCAGGCGGGGCCGGCGGCGCGGACGGGCCGGTATCGGAAACCCGCGGGCGCGGGCCGGCGCGGCCGTCGGCGAATTCGATTTCATCCGCGGCAACATTGAAATGGTTGGCGGCGACCTCGGCCAGCCGGCCCCGGATTTGCAGCGCCGCATCCTGCGCCGCCTTGCCGTTCAGGTCAGAGCCGGTCGATGCCGCCGTGGCCGAGGTATTGGCGACCTTGCTGGTGTCGGTCGCGGTGCAGCGCACATCGCCCAAGGGGATGCCTAGCGTATGCGCGACGACCTGCGCGACCTTGGTGTTGACGCCCTGGCCCATTTCCGTGGCGCCGTGATTGACCAGCACCGAGCCGTCGGCATACACATGCACCAGCGCGCCGGCCTGGTTCAGATGCGGCAGATTGAACGAGATGCCGAATTTCACGGGCGTCAGCGCCAATCCTTTCTTGAGGATAGTGCTGGCGGCATTGAAGCGCGCGACCGCTTCGCGCCGGCTGCGATAGCCGCTGTCTTTTTCCAGCTGTTCGACCAGCGGCCAGATCACGTTGTCGGTGACTTCCTGGCCGTAAGGGGTGAGGTTGCGCGGGCCATCGCCGCTCTCGCTGCCTGCATTTTCGCCATGCCTGCCGTCGCCATAGAAATTCAGGCGCCGCACGTCGAGCGCATCGCGGCCCAGCTTGCGCGCGATATCGTCGATCGCATATTCGATGGCAATCGCGCCTTGCGGGCCGCCGAAGCCGCGGAATGCGGTGTTGGACTGGCTATGGGTCTTGCCGCTGAAGGCGCGGATATCGACATCGGACAGATAATACGCGTTGTCGAAATGGCAGACTGCCCGCGTGGCGACCGGGCCGGACAGGTCGGCCGAATAGCCGGCGTTCGACACCATTTCGACCCTGGCGGCCAGGATGCGGCCCCGGTCGTCGTAGCCGACTTCGTATTCGTAGTAAAAACCATGCCGCTTGCCGGTCACCATCATGTCGTCGTCGCGATCGGCGCGCAGCTTGACCGGACGCCCTAGATGGCGCGCGGCGATCGCGGCCGCGCAGGCCCAGATCGCCGATTGCGACTCCTTGCCGCCGAAGCCGCCGCCCATGCGCCGGCATTCGACCAGGACGTGATGCGACGACAATCCGAGCGCATTGGCGATCAGGTGCTGCATTTCGCTCGGATGCTGAGTCGAGCAGTAAACATGCATGCCGCGGTCTTCGGTCGGGATCGCATACGAGACCTGGCCTTCCAGGTAGAACTGTTCCTGGCCGCCGACATGCAGCGTGCCGGCCGTGCGATGCGGCGCGCAGGCCAGCGCCTGCGCGGGATTGCCGCGCACCAGCTGCATCGGCGGCAGTACATACGATTCGGCGGCGCGCGCGGCTTGCGGCGTCAGGATGGCCGGCAGCGTTTCGTAATCGACCTTGGCCAGCCGCGCGGCGCGGCGGGCGGCGTCATGGCTTTCGGCCACCACCGCGAACAGCGGCTGGCCGACATACTGCACCAGGCCGTGGGCGAAAATCGGATCGTCGTGCAGGATCGGGCCGCAGTCATTGACGCCGGGCACATCACCGGCATCGAATACGGCGACCACGCCGGCGGCGGCGCGCACAGCGCTCAGATCCATGGAACGGACGCGGGCATGGGCCTGCTGCGACATGCCGAGCGCCGCATGCAGGGTTTGCGCCAGTTCCGGGATGTCGTCGGTATAGATTGCTTCGCCGGTGACATGCAGCGCCGCCGATTCGTGCGGATGCGGCTTGCCGACCTCGGCCCAGGCGGCCTTGGCGGGGGCGAAATTTTCGTTCTGGCGATTCATGTCGACGTCTCCGCCGGCAGGCCGAAGACGCGCACGGCCTCGGCCGGCATGGGATCGACCGGCCGCGTTTGCAGCCAGTAGCGATACAACAGGTTCTGCGCGGCGCGCAGGCGGTAGGCGGACGAGGCCCGCATGTCCGATAGCGGGGCGTAATCCTGCGCCAGCGCCGCCATTGCCGCCCTGGCCGTTGCTTCATCCCAGTGTCTGCCGATCAATGCAGTCTCGGTTGCCGCCGCGCGTTGCGGAGTGGCCGCCATGCCGCCGAACGCGATGCGGGCGGCGGCGATCTTGCCGTGTTCCAGCGTGAGCGCGAAGGCGGCGCAGACGGCGGAAATATCCTGGTCGAAGCGTTTCGACAATTTATAGGTGCGCAGCAGCGGCGCCGCCTGGCCGTTCGATGCGCGGGGCAGGGGAATGCGCACCGAGCGGACGATTTCGTCGCGCCGCAAATCCTGTTTTTGATAGGCCAGGTAAAAGTCTTCCAGCGGCAGCGCGCGAACACCGCCGACGCCGGCCAGCACCAGTTGCGCGCCGGCGGCGATCAGCCACGGCATCGAATCGCCGATCGGCGAGCCGTTGGCCAGGTTGCCGACCAGCGTGCCGGCATTGCGCACCGGCAGCGAGGCGAAGCGCTGCCAGAGTTCATCCAATTCCGGATATTCGCGGCAGATCGCGGCGTAAGCCTGTTCCAGCGAGACCGCGGCGCCGATTTCCATGACATCGTCGTCGATCGCGATGGTCTTCAATGCGTCGACCTGGCCGAGATAGAGGATATCGCCGAGATCGCGCATCTGTTTGGTTACCCACAGCCCGACGTCGGTCGAGCCGGACAGTATCCGCGCCTCGGGATGCGCGGCGCGCAGCGCCAGCAGTTGTTCCAGCGTGCGCGGCGCGTAAAAGGTCTGGCCGTCGAAGGTCATGCTGAACGTGGCGGCATTGTCGCGCCGAAGTTCGCGCAAGCGATCGGCCAGCGCCGCGCGGTCGAAGGCGGCGGCGGGCAGGCTGGCCATCCGCCGTGCCGCATCGACGATCGGCCGGTAGCCGGTGCAGCGGCACAGATTGCCGGACAGCGCATCGCCGATCTGGCGATCGGATGGCATGCGGGCAGTCGGGCGGCTGTCCAGATCCAGGTTCAGATAAAGCCCCCATAGCGACATGGCGAAGCCGGGCGTGCAGAAGCCGCATTGCGAGCCGTGGCAATCGACCAGCGCCTGCTGCGCCGGATGCAGCGCGCCGTCGGCCTGTTTCAGGTCTTCGACCGTGAACAGGGCTTTGCCGTCCAGCGTCGGCAGCAATTGTATGCAGGCATTGACGCTGCGCAGGTCGAGTTGTTGCCGTCCGGCATCGTCGCGCAGTTCCGCGACCACCACGGTGCAGGCGCCGCAATCGCCTTCGGCGCAGCCTTCCTTGGTGCCGGTGCAATGCAGGTCTTCGCGCAGATGCTGCAAGACCGTGCGCGTGAGCGGGCGATCGCCGACCTCATGGATTTTGCCGCGGTAATAAAAATGGATGGGTTCTGACATGGTTGCATTTCGGTGGAATGGCGAACGGTTAAAGCATACGCCGATCGCGCAATGCAAACTGCTGAGAGGGTTTACTGAAATTCTCGAAACGCTGGCTGCGGCGGCGACCCTTCGATACGGCCCTTGGCCTACTCAGGGCGAACGGACGATGGAGGATACTCACGGAACGTCGTAAAAATCTTCCATTTACAGACGTCGCGAAATTCTTCTATTTACAGAAGTCGTGAAAATCTTCCATTTCCAGAAATCATAAAGCTTTCTGTTCACCGGGGAATCGTAACAATTCCCCGTTCGCCCTGAGTAGGCCGAAGGCCG
>DASYEK010000107.1:0-3960 GCA_036499085.1 Herbaspirillum sp.
TTCGGCCAGTCGCTGCTGTACCGCGCGCATCGCGCCGCCAATGAATTCCGGCTGGCGCGCGATGAAATGGCCTCGCGCATCCGCAAGGCCAACGGCTCGCTGAACGCGCCGATCTTCGACATGCTGTTCAACAAGGACCGGTTGCAGATTTTCGTCACCCTGGCCGAATCGCACCATATGCCGACGGTCGCCAACCTGCTCGGCATCACCCAGCCGGCGGTCAGCGCGGCCATCACCGAACTCGAAGCCAGCCTCGGCATCCCGCTGTTCATCCGCACCGCCAAGGGCATGCTGCTCAACGAGGCCGGCGAAATCCTGGTGCTGCGCACCAAGCTGGCGCTGGCCGAATTGCGCCACGTCGAAGCCGACATCGCCGCGCTGCACGGCAAGACCCAGGGGCTGGTGACAGTCGGCGCACACCCGCTGTCGCGCACCGTGATCCTGCCGCGCGCCATCAACCGCGTCTTGCGGGAACATCCGCTGGTGCGCATCGAAACGGTCGAAGGGCGCGACCTGGCCGCCGGCCTGCGTTCCGGCGATCTCGATTTCATGCTCGGCACGCTGCGCCCCGGCTATCCGCTGCCCGGCATGGTGGATACGCCGCTGATGACAGACAAGATGGCGGTGTTCGTGCGCAAGGATCATCCCTTGACGCGGCTGGCCAGGGTCACCGTCGACGACCTGATGCGCGCGGAATGGATTTTGCCCGCGCGCCATACGCCGACCCGCGAACTGTTCGACCAGGCCTTCAATTATGTCAGCGGCTCGCTGCCGAAAAGCCCGATCGAAACCAGCGATCTGTCGATCCTGCGCGGACTGCTGCTCGGCAGCGACCTGATCACTGCCATTTCGCCGCAGCAACTGGATATGGAGCGCAAGCTCGGCATCCTCAAGATGCTGGATTTCGAATTCGAAAAGAGTGCGCGCGTGATCGCCCTGACGCAGCGCGCCAAAAGCCAGCCCTCGCCGGGCGCCGCGGCATTGATGAGCGCCATCCAGCAGGTAGCCAGGGAACTGGAACGCAATCCGGACGACTGATTCCCTCTCCCGTCCGGTGGCCGGCGCAGCCGCCATGAACTGATCCCGCAATAACGAAATTCGATAGACTATTAATTGAATTGCGATGGCGACCCCGCCGCCGCCGTCCTAGAATGGCTCATCGATTCCAAAAAATGCGAGACAGCCATGCCAGACTTCCGTACCTTCCAAAACGCAAAACGCTTGCCGGCCCAGCCGATGGCCAAAGTGGTCGATCCCGCCGCGTGGGCGCCCCATTCGCTGGGCGACGTCGAGAACTGGAGTTATCACATCACCGAATCGGACGCCGACGCGCTGGTCGACGCGGCCAACCAGCTGCGCGAAAACGGTTTCACGCCGGAAGAAGTCAATAAACAGAATTTCCTGCTCAAGGGCAGCTTCCGCGACATCATGAACGATGTGCGTCAGGAACTGCGCAACGGCCGCGGCCTGGTGATGCTGCGCGATTTCCCGCTCGACCGGCTGGATCGCGAAGGCGTTGCGATCGCCTTTCTCGGCATGGGCACTTTCCTCGGCCAGCAGATGTCGCAGAACATGAAAGGCCACCTCCTGGGCCACGTCAAGGACCTGGGCGGCGACTACGCCGATCCGACCACGCGCGGCTACCTGACCAAGCAGGAAATGCGCTGCCACGCCGACCCTTGCGATTATGTCGGCCTGCTGTGCCTGCAGACTTCCAAGAGCGGCGGCGCGAGTTGCGTGGCCAGTTCGATATCGATCCACAACATCATGCTGGAACGCCGGCCGGACCTGGTGGCGGTGCTGAACCAGGACTTCTACCGTTCCCGCAAGGGCGACGTCAACCCGGGCCAGGATCCCTGGTACACGCAGCCGATCTTCTCGTTTGCCGAAGGTTATTTCAGCGCCACCGGCGCCGGCTCGGCGATCGACAAGGCCGCCGGCCTGCCTGGCGTGCCTCCGCTGACCCCGATCCAGCAGGAAGCCATCAAGGTGTATCGCGAAATCTGCGAGGAATGCCTGACCGACATTCCGTTCAGGCAGGGCGACGTGCAATTCCTCAACAACTACGTCGCGCTGCACACCCGGCGCGATTACGAAGACTGGCCGGAACCGGAACGCAAGCGCCATCTGCTGCGGTTGTGGCTGTCCGATCCGGACAACCGGCCGATCCCGCGCGCCCAGCGCGAAGGCTATCGCGGCCGCGGCGTGCTGCCGGCCGGCGTCAAGCTGACGGTGCCGCTCGACGTTCATCAACTGGCCTGAGCGACTGCATCCCGTGTCGCGCCTGGACCATTGCTATAACATCGCCGACCTGCGCGCCGCCGCGCAGCGCCGCCTGCCGAAAGGCGTCTTCGAATATGTCGACAAGGGCACCGAGGACCAGCTTGCCGTCGACAACAACCGCCAGACGCTGGACCGCACCAAGCTGCTGCATCGCGTGCTGGCCGACGTCTCCGACGTGCGCACCGAGACCGAGATTTTCGGCCAGCGCGCGGCCATGCCGCTGATCATCGCACCGACCGGTGTGGCCGGCATGTGCTGGTACCAGGGCGAACTGGAACTGGCCAAGGCCGCCGCCAATGCCGGCGTGCCGTTCACCCTGGCCACCGGCTCCAATACCTCGATGGAAAAAGTGGCGCGGCAGGCCGGCGGCACGCTCTGGTTCCAGCTGTATATGTGGCGCGAAAAGGAACTATCCTATGAACTGGTCAGGCGCGCCGCGCGGGCCGGTTTCGAAACGCTGATCTGGACCGTCGACATTCCGCACAAGCCCAATCGCGAGCATGACCAGCGCAACGGCTTCAGCATGCCCTACAAGCTCAATGCGCGCAGCGTGATCGACGCCTTGCGCCATCCCGAATGGCTGGCCACGGTGCTGGGCCGCTACATGGCCGGCCCCGGCATGCCGCGCCACGTCAACTTCCCGGAAAAGTACCAGCACAAATTCACCGGCAAGGCGACCGTCGCCAAGGCTTTGCAGGCCGACCGGCTGGGCTGGGAAGATGTCGACCGGCTACGCGAAATCTGGCCCGGCAAGCTGATCGTCAAGGGCGTGATGCGCGTCGACGATGCGCTGCAGGCTGCCGCGCGCGGGGTGGACGGCATCGTGGTATCGAACCATGGCGGCCGCAGCATGGACAGCGCGCCGTCGACGCTGGAGGTGCTGCCCGGCATCGCCGCCGCAGTCGGCGACCGCACCACGGTACTGGTGGATTCCGGCATCCGGCGCGGCAGCGATATCGTCAAATGCCTGGCGCTGGGCGCCAAGGGCGTGCTGACCGGACGCGCCACGCTGTACGGCGTCGGCGCCGGCGGCGAAGCAGGCGCGGCGAAGGCGCTGGCGATACTGAAATCGGAAATGCGGCGCACCATGGCGTATGTCGGCTGCCAGCGCGTGGAGCAGTTGTCGGATGATGTGATCTGGCGGGGGAAGAGGGATTGAGATTTATCTGTAGCGGTGATCCTTCGATACGGCCTGCGGCCTACTCAGGACGAACGGATGGGAGTTATGGTTTTACGAAAATTCAAAACCTGAAAACCCGCTCATCCTGAGTAGCGCAGCGTATCGAAGGATAAGGAAATACGGCCTGCGGCCTACTCAGGACGAACGAATGGGAGTTATGGTTTTACGAAAATCCATAACCTGAAAACCCGCTCATCCTGAGTAGCGCAGCGTATCGAAGGATAAGGAAACACGGCCTGCGGCCTACCCAGCGCGAACGGATGGGGGTTATGGTTTTACGAAAATTCAAAACCTGAAAGTCCGTTCGTCCTGAGTAGCGCAGCGTATCGAAGGATAAAGAAACCAGGCATCCTGAACAAGGTCAAAGGGCCGCGTCGAAGCATTACCGCCGCAGTCCAAAACATAAAGAATACAATGCAAAAAAGTTTGAACACCCAAAGCAAAAACCATTTTTAGAGAGACACGACATGCCGAACCAAACCCCCATCAAGCTCGAC
>DASYEK010000108.1:0-40154 GCA_036499085.1 Herbaspirillum sp.
ACGCCGTCGAGAAGGTCCCTCGCCTCGGCGAGGCCGCTCTGACGGCCCTCCGGCAGATCGACCTGGGTGACGTCGCCGGTGACCACCGCCTTCGCGTCGCTCCCCAGGCGGGTGAGGAACATCCGCATCTGCTCGCTCGTCGTGTTCTGCGCTTCGTCGAGGATGACGAACGACTCGTTGAGCGTGCGCCCGCGCTGGATCATCCCCTGCGCCTTGTCGATGTCCATCATGTCGTCGAGAGCGTCGTAGAGCGGACGGAGGTACGGATTCACCTTCTCGGCCAGGTCGCCCGGAAGGAAGCCGAGCTTCTCCCCGGCTTCGACCGCGGGCCGGGTGAGGACGATGCGCTTCACCTGGCGCGCCTCGAGCGCGGCCACGGCGCAGGCCATCGCCAGGTACGTCTTGCCGGTGCCGGCGGGGCCGATGCCGAAGGTGATGTCGTGTTCCAGGATGGAGCGGATGTACTGGCTCTGATGCGGCGTGCGGCCGCGCAGGTCGTGGCGCCGCGTTTTCAGCACCGGGAATTCGATCGATGTCATTTCGACATCCTCGCCGGCGCCCTGGCGTGGCGTGCCCATGGCGGGGTAGCTTCCATCCGGATCGACGCCTGCGCGTTGTTCGACCAGCGCCAGTTGGATTTCCTCGACGGAAACCGGCTTGTCGGCCAGCGCATAGAAATGTTCCAGGATTTCGGTGGCGCGGGCGGCATTGCTGCCGCTGGCGATGAATTTTTCGCCGCGCCGGAAGATCGTCACGTCCAGCGCGGCGGAAATCTGGCGCAGGTTTTCATCCAGCGGTCCGCACAGATGCGCCAGGCGCTTGTTGTCGAGCGGTTCCGGGATGAAGAATTGCGGGGCAGTCGATGTTTTCAATATGGATGCCTGATGGGTGCCGTTTATTGTGATGATCGCAAGTATGGACGATTATTGCCTGACGACGATTTCGCCGCGCAGCGAATACGAATACGTTTGCAGGATGTTGACGTCGATCAGTTGCCCGACCAGGCGCTGGCCGTTCGGGCCGCCATCGAAATTGACCACGCGGTTGTTCTCGGTGCGTCCCTGCATTTCGGCGGGATCTTTCTTGGAAGGCCCTTCGACCAGGATGCGCTGCACGCTGCCGACCATCTGCCCGCTGATGCGGTCGGCGCTTTCCTGCACCACCGCCTGCAGGTGCTGCAGGCGCTTGAGTTTGACCTCGTACGGCGTATCGTCGCTCAGGTTGGCCGCCGGCGTGCCCGGACGCGGACTGAAGATGAAGCTGAAGCTGCTGTCGTAGCCGATATCCGTGATCAGCTTCATCAGCGCGGCGAAGTCTTCGTCGGTCTCGCCCGGGAAGCCGACGATGAAATCGCTGGAGATCGCGATGTTCGGCCGCACTTCGCGCAGCCTGCGCAGCACCGATTTATATTCGAGCGAGGTATAGCCGCGCTTCATGGCGGCCAGGATGCGGTCCGAACCGTGCTGGGCCGGCAGGTACAGATGATCGACCAGCTTCGGCACCTTGGCATAGGTATCGATCAGGCGCTGCGTGAATTCCTTGGGATGGCTGGTCACGAAACGGATGCGCTCGATGCCCGGAATCTCGGCGATGTATTCGATCAGCAGCGCGAAGTCGGCGGTTTCGGTCAGGCCGCGGCTGTCGACCATCGCGCCGCGATAGGCGTTCACGTTCTGTCCCAGCAAGGTGATTTCCTTGACGCCTTGCGCCGCCAGCCCGGCCACTTCGGTCAGCACGTCGTCGAAGCGGCGCGATACTTCCTCGCCGCGCGTATAGGGCACCACGCAGTAGCTGCAATATTTGCTGCAGCCTTCCATGATGGAGACATAGGCTGTGGCGCCGTCGACCTTGGCCGGCGGCATATGGTCGAATTTCTCGATTTCGGGAAAGCTGATATCGACCTGCGCCCGTCCGCTGCTGCGGCGTTCGTCGATCATTTGCGGCAGGCGATGCAGGGTTTGCGGACCGAACACCATGTCGACATACGGCGCGCGCTTGACGATCGCTTCGCCTTCCTGGGACGCCACGCAGCCGCCGACGCCGATCAGCAAGTCCGGATTCCGCAGTTTGAGTTCGCGCAGCCGCCCGAGGTCGGAAAACACCTTTTCCTGGGCCTTTTCGCGCACGGAACAGGTGTTGAGCAAAATGATGTCGGCGTCTTCCGGACGATCGGTCTTGATTACGCCGTCGGCGAGATTGAGCACGTCGGCCATCTTGTCCGAGTCGTACTCGTTCATCTGACAACCGAAGGTTTTGATAAATAACTTTTTTTGCATGATAGGAAAACGGGCAGCGGAGGGGGCGGCAAGGTTGCTCGGCTGGCGTCGGCGCCGGATTGTGTCGTACCGATTTCGAACCGGCTTGACGCGGATACGGTAAACGAAACGCAAGGCAAACGCGATATGAACGCAAGGAGGCGAGCAAGCCCGAGCAAGCCGCTAATGCGCGATTATAACATCGCGCCCATCCTCTCAAGCGGGCGCTTGCGGCGCCTTAAAAACCCGCCGCCGCGCCATCGGAACGCGGATCGGACGCCGCTTCCAGCATGCCGTCGGGATGGCGCACAATGGCGCCGGCATGGCCGAATGTGGCGTCATAGGCGCCCAGGATATCGACCTGATGGCCGCGTGCGCGCAATGCCTGCACGGTATCTTGCGGAAAGCGCGATTCCAGCTTCAGCGAATCCGTGCTTTCGCCCCAGGTGCGGCCCAGCAGCCAGCGCGGCGCCGCGATCGCCTGTTGCAGCGGCTGTCCGAATATCGCATGGCGGGTAAAGACGGCGGCCTGGCTCTGCGGCTGGCCGTCGCCGCCCATATTGCCGTAGACCATTACGCGGCCGTCGCGCAGGCGCGCCGCGGCCGGATTGAGCGTATGGAAAGGCTTCTTGCCGGGCCGCAGCGCGCACAGGTGCGCCGGATCCAGGCTGAAGGAAGCGCCGCGATTTTGCCAGTTGATGCCGGTCTCCGGCAATACGACGCCGCTGCCGAACTCGTGGTAAATGCTCTGGATGAACGACACCGCCAGGCCGCTGCTGTCGCAGGCGCCCATCCAGATGGTGTCGCCCGGCCCGCGCCCGGCGCCCCACGGCGCGGCATGCCGCGGGTCGATGGCTTGCGCCAGGCGGTCCAGCGCCCCTGTTTCCAGCAGGCTTTGGGGATCGACTGACATATGCGCCGGATCGGTGATATAGCGGTCGCGCAGGCCGAAGGCCAGCTTGGTCGCCTCGACCGTCAAATGGACGTGGTCGGCGCTGTCGGCCTCGAGCGATGCTAGCCCGGTGCGGTCGAGCAGGCCGAGAATGGCCAGCGACACCAGGCCCTGCGTCGGCGGCGCCGTATTGAACAGGGTTCCCAGGCTGTGCGCCAGTTGCAAGGGCCGTTTCGATTCGGCGCGGTGGCGTTGCAGGTCGGCCAGGCCGAGCGGCGATCCGACCGTTGCCAGATCGGCTGCAATGCGATGCGCCAGGTCGCCGCGGTAAAAACTGTCCAGTCCCTGTTCCGCCAGCGTTTGCAAGGTGTTCGCCAGGGCCGCATTGGTAAAATTGCTGCCGGCATGCGGTACTTTGCCGGCGGGCAGGAAGACCTCCGAAAATCCGGCGACGCCGCGCAGCTCGTCCAGCTTGGCCTGCGTGGCCGCGCTCTGGCTGTCGGTGACGGGAAAGCCGTTGCGCGCGTAATGAATCGCATCGGCCAGCAGATCCGGCAGCGCCTGCGTGCCGCCCAGCCGGGCGGAAACCTGCAGCGCCAGTTCCCAGCCCGACACGGTGCCCGCGACCGTGTTCGCCGCCAGCGGGCCGCGCGTGGGAATCGCCGCCAGTCCCTGCGCACGGTAGCTGTCGATATCGGCCGCGCCGGCCGCCGCGCCGCAGGCGTCGATGGCCAGCGTTTCGCCGTCCGGTTTCAGGATCAGCCAGAAACCGTCGCCGCCGATGCTGTTCATGTGCGGATATACCACCGCAATCGTCGATGCGGCGGCTATCATCGCTTCGATGGCGTTGCCGCCTTTGCGCAGTATCGCCAGCGCGGCTTGCGAAGCCAGGTGGTGCGGCGCGACGGCAACGCCTCTTGATATTCTGGTGGTATTGATCATGCGTTCCTCAAAATAATCTTTTATAAGAGAGTAGCGCGCTTTGGCCGGTTGCGGTTCGGTCTTTACTCATGAAAACATGAAATCTTTGATCGGTTTGACGGCGGCTTTCTTAATCGAGTGCCTAAAATAATCGGTGAATGACAGCCCGAATCTGCCCCTTGCTAATTTCCAGCTAATTTTCATTTGATACCTTGGCAAACTCAATCGAACTGCGTAGGGCGGCATGGCGACCTCGCCATTTGCATTCCGGCATTTCTGAATAGGACAGTGAAAATGATTGGAAAGAAAATATTCGCGCTGCTGCTTGCCGCAATCGCGCTGGATAATACGGCATCCGCGGCTGCATCGGCCGGCAAGGATACGAAATTCGTGCAGGCCGGGAAATATGCATTGGACGGCGTGGACAGATGGGACTATCTCGGCGTCGATCCTATCCGCCATCATCTGTTCATCAGCCGCGGCAGTCACGTACAGGTACTCGATATCGACACCGGCAAGCAGATCGCCGACATGCCGGATACCGACGGCGTGCATGGCTTCGCATTCGCGGAAGAACGCAAGCTGGGTTTCATCACCAATGGCCACGCAGGCACAATCACCGCATTCGACCTCGATACGTTGAAAGCAGTCGCAACTATCGGCGCCGGCGGACACGATCCGGATGCGATCGCCTATTCGCCCGTATTGTCGCGCGTGTTTGTCAGTAATGGCGAAAGTGACAGTGTGAGCGCTATCGATACGACTGCTCGCAAGGTGATTGCGACGATGGATATCGGCGGCAAACCTGAATCCCTGGCGGTGGACAATACCGGAATGGTGTTCGTCGCCGTCGAGGACAAGAACGAAATCGTCGCGATGAACGGCCGGAGCAATACGGTCATCGAGCATTGGCCTTTGGCCGGATGCGATGAACCTTCCGGGCTGGCGATCGATGCAGCTTCCCGGCGTCTGTTCGCGGTTTGTTCCAACAAGCGCATGGTCGTGGTCGATGCCGATAACGGGCGCATGATCGCCGCTTTGCCGATCGGTGCGAAGCCGGATGCGGCTGCATTCGATCCCGTTCTGAATCTGGCCTTCAGTTCCAACGGCGGCAATGGTACTCTGACTGTCGTGCACGAGGACGATCCCAACCATTTCCATGTGACGCAAAACGTCGCCACGCAAGCCGGCGCTCGAACATTGGCGCTCGATACCGGTTCGCATAGAATATTCCTGGTTTCCGCCAAGCTGGGGAAACGGCCAGCGCCGACGCGGCTGACGCCGCATCCGCGTCCCCCGGTTCAGGATGGCACTTTTGTCGTTTTGCTGGTACAGCCCGCGCTTTAACTCTTTGGACTGGCCGTGCATGGAGTTGAACGCCAATTGGATCATCGAAGTCCGTAAATTGATAAAGGCTTTTTATGAATAATCGAATCGAACATATCGCCGGCAAGGTACCGCAAATCACCTTGCTTTTCTGGATCATCAAGATAGCCGCCACGACACTGGGCGAAACCGGCGGCGATGCCGTATCCATGTCGATGAACCTGGGGTATCTGGTCGGGACGCTGATCTTCGCTGTCATTTTCCTGATCGCGGTCTGGGCCCAGATCAAGGCGCGACACTTTTATCCTCCCTTGTATTGGGCAACCATCATCGCGACCACGACGGTTGGCACCACGTTGGCCGATTTCGCCGATCGCTCGCTCGGAATCGGCTATCTGGGCGGCTCAACCCTGTTGTTTGTGTTGCTGATGGGCTCGCTGGCGTTGTGGCATAAAGTACTCGGCTCGGTATCGGTCGATACGGTCAACTCGCCGAAAGCGGAAATGTTCTACTGGGTGACCATCATGTTTTCCCAGACGCTGGGCACCGCGCTGGGAGACTGGATGGCGGATTCCGCTGGAATGGGCTATGGCGGCGCAGCGCTTGTTTTCGGTTCGGCCTTATTGCTCGTGACCGTCGGCTACTATTGCACGAGGATTTCGCGTACGGCACTGTTCTGGGCGGCATTCATTCTTACGAGGCCTTTGGGCGCCGTGGTCGGCGATTTTCTCGACAAGCCGGTGGATGCCGGCGGATTGGCGCTCAGCCGCTTTGCCGCTTCGGCGTCCCTGCTGCTTTTCATCGTCATCTGCATCGCGGCATTCAAACAAAAGCCGGCGACCAAAAGCCATTAATGCATCAATGACGATTCCGCCGATTTATCGACCGATACCACGACGTATTGAAAGTGAACGCTGGCCCTTAAACCATGCAGGCGGCGCGATTGATCGAGATACACTTTCGCGTCATGCAAGTCCGCGACTTGCTTGACGATTGCCAGTCCCAATCCGCTGCCGGCGGCCTGGGGCAGCAGGCAGCGGTAGAAACGATCGAAAACCCGTTCTCTTTCCTCTGGCGCGATGCCGGGGCCGCTGTCTTCGATTTCAAGCACCGCCTCCGGTCCGGCAGTGTGCAGCGTGACGTCCACCCGTCCTCCCGCAGGGGTATAACGGATTGCATTGTCGATCAGATTACTCACCAGAATGCCGAGGTGGTGTCTTGAGCCGATCAGCGTCGTTTCGTGCAGTCGTTCGACACCGAGATTGATGCCGCGTGCATCGGCGTGGGGCAGCAGATCGATAACCGCCTGGCGAACGATTTCGTGCAACGCCACGAGGCCGTGCATATCGTGCCGTGAGCCCGCTTCGATGCGCGACACCACCAGCAGTTGTTCGACCAGATGGCCGGTCCTTCGAATGCCTGCTTTCAAATCGTTCAACGCCTCTATTTCGCCGCCGGTGCCTAGCGATTGCTGTACCAACTGCGTCTGGATTTGCAAGGTTGCCAACGGCGTTCGGAGTTCGTGCGAAGCGTCGGCAATGAATTTCCTCTGTCCCTCCAACGCGACGCCAAGCCGTTGCAGCAACGTATCGAGCGCATGCGTCAGAGGCTTCAATTCGGCTGGTTGATGCGCAGTCGACAGCCGGCTCAGCGTCCCGGAGTCGCGGCTGGCGAGTTCTCTGGACAGCTGGGTCAGCGATTCCAGGCCTTTGCCAACACTCCAGTGAATCAGCAATCCGATGATCAAAAGAAAAATACAGAGCGGCACCAGCGCCCGTGTCGCGTGCGCAATGGCAATATCGCGCCGGCCGTTGAGCGACTGCGCGACCTGAATCGTATCCTGATCGGTGATGCGTATATAGACCTTCCATCGTTCCCCCTTCCAACTCACGGTGGAAAAACCGGGCGTGGAAAACATTGGCAGCACATGTTGGGGAAACGCGCTGTAAGCCAGGGTGCCGTCGCTTTTCCAGATTTGCAGAATGCTGTCATCCCTATCGTAATGAGAGACAGTGCGGCGCTCTTCCAAGTCGGCTTCGTTGAAGCGTAGCGGAATCGCATACGCAATCTGTTTCATCTGATCGTCATAGATATCCTGCAGCAATGCGCGATCGATCAAATAATCGGCGAGCAGGAAAATAACACCGAGAACAGTCAAGCCGGAAAGCAGCCAGAGCAGCAGGCGCTTTTTAATCGACATGCGATTTCTCGCGGCCGGCAAGCATATAGCCCAGGCCGCGGATATTCTGGATCAGTCCCGGCGATAATTTTTTACGCAGGGCGTGGATGTGAACTTCGATGGTATTGCTTTCCACTTCGTCGTTCCAGCCGTATACCTTGTCGATCAATTGCGCGCGCGACAATACCGCGCCAGGCTTCTCGATCAGCGCCGCCAGCAACATCAGTTCGCGCGCGCTCAATGCGACGTTTTTGCCTTGGTAAGTCACGATATTGCCGGCCGGATCGAATTGCAGATCGCCATGCGTCAGCAAGGAGCTGGCACGGCCGCTACTGCGTCTGACCAGCGCGCGAATGCGAGCAGCCAGTTCATCCATGTCGAACGGCTTGCTCAGATAATCGTCGGCGCCGGCATCCAGTCCCTGGACGCGGTTGAGCACGCGGTCAGCGGCCGACAGAATAATGACAGGCGTGCGATCGCTGCCTGAGCGCAGCTTTTTCAAGACCTCCATGCCGGATTTTCGCGGCAGCGCCAGATCCAGCAGGATTGCTGCATAGGATTCGACCGCCAGCGCCGCCTCGGCGGCAATGCCGTCCTGGGTCCAGTCGACGGTGAATCCATACGGATAGAACCCTTTGCGGATGCTGTCGCCGAGCATGTAGTCGTCTTCAACCAGAAGTAGGCGCATGGCTTTCCGTCAGTTTTTTCGACCTTGCAAAATAACAGCGATTTATGACAGCCGCGTGAATTGCGAGCCTCGAAAAAATAAATACATCCAGTCATGCGCAAATAATTTTCACTTAATTTTCGAAGCCTAAGCTCCGCTCCGGATTGTCGGGCAGGTGCCGGCGACAAGCGATTTTTCCTTTTACTTTCTTATTTTTACGACAACGATTATTTTCAAGGAAGCCTAGCGATGAAGCATCTCCGTTTGAAAGCCAGTACCTTACAGATTCTGCAAGCCATTGCCGCCATGTGCATGGTGGCTCCATTGATCGCCCATGGGCAGCAAGCCACCGATTTGGGCGCCGTCAGCGCCAATGGAACGGGCGATGCCTCGGAAACTGCCGCTGCCAAGCCCACGGCCTCCAAGACCGCGCTGTCGCAAAGTTCGTTGGATGCGCGCTCGGCCCAATCGGAGGTGAGCAACGAATTTGTTCGCAACTACACATCGCCGGTGGCCGATTTCAGCCAGGTGCTGCAAATGACGCCGGGCCTGTACAGCTACAGCCCGAATGGTGTTGGCCTGGGCGATACCAAGACTTACTTCCGCGGTTTTTCGGACGGCGACTATTCGATGACCTTCGACGGCATCCCGTTCCAGGACACCAACAGCCCATCGCATCACTCCTGGGCGTTCTTTCCTAGCCAGTTCCTCGGCGGCGCCGTCATCGATCGCAGCCCGGGTTCGGCTGCAACCATCGGGCCGGCCAACTTCGGCGGATCGGTCAATCTGCTGTCGCGGGTGCTGGAGCCGCAGCGACGCATGAGCGTATTCGGCTCTTACGGATCGTTCAACACGAAAATCTACGGCGCCGAAATGGAAACCGGCCAATTCGGTTCCGAGGGCAGTTCCAATCTGCTGATCAACGCCCATCAGATGACGTCGGATGGTTATCAAACATATAACAAGCAAGAGCGCGACGCCGTTTCGCTCAAGTATCAATGGGCAATCACGGACAATACCGCGCTGACCGTATTCGGTTCGTACATCGATCTGAAGACGAATACGCCGAACATCAAGGGCGCCACGCGCGCGCAGATCGCGCAGTTCGGCGACGATTATCTGTTGAGCGGCAATCCGGCCGATCCTACCTATTTCGGTTATAACTTCTATCATGTGACATCGGATTTCGATTATGTCGGATTAGCATCGAACCTCGGCAATGGTTGGAAACTGGATGACAAGCTGTATACATACGCCTATCACAATCAGCAGAACTACAACGGCACCAGCATTACCGCCACCAGCGCGACCGACAAGCTCAATAGCTACCGCACCTACGGCAACCTGTTGCGCCTGAGCCAGGAATCCTCGCTCGGCGTTTTTCGCACCGGCCTGTGGGCTGAATCGGCCGATACCAACCGCTATCAATTTCCATCGAATCCACGCACCTGGGTCGATACGGTGCTGCCGAATTTCCACGAGACGTTCAAGACCACCACATTGCAGCCGTTTGCCGAATACGAGTTCAATGTGACCAATGCCCTGAAGGTCACGCCGGGCATCAAGTATTCGATGTATCGCCAGGCCTTGACGCAGTTCGCCGACAACGGCAAGACCGTCGGCGGTCTGGGCGGTGCGCCGAGCATCGACCATTCGGCTACCTACAAGACCGTGCTGCCGTCGATCGACGCGCACTACATGCTGCAGAAAAACCTCTCTGCCTATGTGCAATTCGCCACCGGCGATGAAATCCCGCCAAGCAACGTATTCGACGTCAACAATGCCAACGTGACAGCGCTTCCATCTTCCATCAAGAGCAAGACCTGGCAGATCGGCTCTGTCTGGAAATCGGATCGCTTCACCTTCGATATCGATGCCTATCACATCAAGTTCGACAATGCCTATTCAAGCTTTACCGATCTGGACGGCAACACGACCTTCTTTGCCAACGGCACCTCCACTGCGCAGGGCATCGAGGCGGAAGGCAATGTCCTGCTGGGCGGCGGTTTCAGCCTATATCTGAACGGTACCTACGGTACGAACAAATTCCAATCGGGCCAATGGGTTGCCGGCGCGCCTAGCGATACTGAAACCATGGCGCTCAATTACAGCCGCGACGGCTGGGATATCGGCTGGATGAACAAGCGCGTCGGCCGTACATTCAACGACAATGACGTCGTCCACGAAGCGGTCAAGATCGATCCGTTCCTGATCTCCAATCTGTTCGTCAACTATACGATCAAGAATCCGGGCGCGTTTGCCAAGCAGGCCAAGATTCAGTTCGGCATCAACAATCTGTTCGACAAGCACAGCATCGTCGGCGTGACGCCGGCTACCAAGACTACTTCCATATCGGCGCCGGGCGACGTCCTGACCTTGCTGCCTGCACGCAGCGTATCGCTGGCGTTGAATGTCGATTTTTAAGTGGAGCACAGCATGAATCTTTCGCATATTTTTGAACTGGCCAATGGCTCCGGCGGCACGCTGTATTTGATGGCAGTGCTGCTGCTGGTGGCGCTGACCGTCATCATCGAACGCGCACGCTACCTGTCCAACATGCAGCACGGCGGCGAAAAAATCATCGCCATGCTCAAGCGTTCTGATTTCGTTCCGGAACAGGCCTCGCTGCCGAAGAAATTGGCGCGCCTGCCGCATGGCCGCCTGTTCGATGCATTGCAGCAGGCTTCGACGGATGCGGATCGCGGCAAGCTCGACGGCCATCTGGAAGAAGCCATCATGCATCAGGTGCCGACGCTGGACCGCTCGCTATGGCTGCTCGACACAGTGATCACACTGGCGCCGCTGCTGGGTTTGTTCGGCACGATCATCGGCATGTTCAATGCATTCCATGTGCTGGGCGACGCCCAGAACGGCGCCGCCCAGGTTACCGGCGGCATCGCGGAAGCCTTGATCGCCACTGCATCGGGCCTGTTCATAGCCATGATCGGGGTCGGTTTTTTCAATGCATTGCATACTCGCGTGCGGATCGTGCTGCATCAACTGGAAACCATCAAGATCATGCTGGTGAATCGGGATCAAGGCCACCAGCGCCACGACCATCAGGATGCGCAGGTCTCGGCAGCCATGTCCCGGGTGCAGCCGATCGCGCATTCCGCGAGGGGTTGAGAATGCGCTACATGGAAACCAAGAAGGCGCGTATCGAAATCATTCCGATGATCGATATCATGCTGTTCCTGCTGGTCTTCTTCGCCATGCTGACGCTGCGCATGATTCCCGCCTCGGGACATTTGACGAAATTGCCGACCAGCTCCACGGCGGTCAGCATTCCGCCGCCGAAGCTGCTGGTGGAATTGCGTGAAGACGGTATGTTCTCGGTCGATAGCCGGGTGCTGACAGCGGAGCAGTTGACTGCACAGTTGCTGCAAGCCGACAACAGCAAGACGGCGGTGACCATTGCCGGCAATCAGGGCGTCCCTCTACAGCGTGTCATGGATGCCATCGATGCGCTCAAGAAGGGCGGCGTTACCGAAATCGGCCTGGCCACGCGCAGTCTTGGCGGCAAGGAATAAGGGTGGAGATGCCGACGATGCTTAATCGTTTTCCGGCCAAGGCTTTTCTGCTGGCGGTGCTGGTGGAACTGATACTGGCTGCCGGTGCGGCAGTGGTGCTGGCGGGAACCGCGCCTGTCAAGCCGGCGTTGTCCGAGCCGGTGCCGTTGACGCTGGTCAGCGAAACGCTGCCGGAGCCGGAGCAGAAGCCGTTGCCGAAACCGCCGGAGCCGCCCAAGACAATACCGAAGCCCACGCCCAAGCCGAAGACTGCACCGCCGAAGCCGCAACCGCCGGCCACGGCGCCGGTGCAGCCCGTGCCGCAACCCGAGCCCGCGCACACCGACACGCCGACTGCATTTACGCAACCGGCACAGGCGGCAGCGCCGCCGCCGCCGGCGCGGAACACCAGCGGCAAGACTGACCGCAATGCGGAATATGCGGCCAAGGTCCGCGCCGCGGTGCAGGCTGCAGTGGTCTATCCGCCGGCTGCTGCTTCGTTGCATTTCTCCGGCCGCGTGCGGGTGGAGTTTCATTTGCGCGACGGTGCGGCGAGTCAGGCAAGGGTATTGATCCCGAGCGGCATTGGGATGATCGACCGGGCGGCATTGCAATCGGTGCAGAATGCGGCTTATCCTGCACCGCCGGCCGAGTTGCGGGGAAGCGATCTGCTCTATCAGGTATGGGTCGATTTCCAGCGATAAAGGCTTTTCAAGATATTTTTCTTTTTAACGAACGCCTGTTTGAAAGTCCGCCAATGCGTAAATTCATCGCTTCATTAGTGTTGCTGCCGTTCCTGGGACTGGCTTGCAGCGGGGCCGCCCTGGCCCGCGACAAGAGCCCGTTCATCACCGCCAAGGAAATCAATCTGGGCATGTTGCTGGCGCCGCCGCCGGCCAACGATTCGCTGCAAACCAAGAAGGAATTGGCCGAAGTCCTGAAGTATCAGGTGACGCGCACACCGGAAATGATCGCACGGGCGCAAGCGGACCAGGCGGAAAATATCTGGCGTTTCTCGGACGTGATGGGACCGCAATTTACTGCCGAGCGGATGCCGGAAGTCGCTAAATTCTTTCAACGCATCGTAGATACGGAAGGCGCCGTGGTGGATCCTTACAAGGATGTCTGGAAGCGCCCGCGCCCGCATATCTACAGCGATCTGGTCAAGCCGGCGGTCAAGCTGTCCAAGTCCGGATCCTATCCTTCCGGGCATGCAACCGATGCGACGCTGATGGCAATCGTGCTGTCCGATATGGTGCCGGAAAAGCGCGCTGCGATCATGGCGCGCGGCGCGGAATACGCCAATAATCGCGTGGTAGGAGGCATTCATTTCCGTTCGGACATTGAAGCCGGCCGGATTGTCGGCACCGTGATCGCCGCTCGCTTGCAGACGCAGGGAGATTTCAACGCGGCCTACGATGCTGCCAAAGTAGAATTGCGCGGCGTGCTGGGTTTAGGCGTCGAGCCGGTGGCGGCGATTCCGCAATAATGTATTGCGCGGTTGCTCAAACTTAGCTGCTCAGAGCTCGCGCGCCGGCAGCACGGTGCCGGCGGCCTGGCCGAGGTCGATGCGGCGGCTACCATCGCTTCGATGGCGTTGCCGCCTTTGCGCAGTAGCGCCAGCGCCGCTTGCGAAGCCAGGTGATGCGGTGCGCGACGGCAACGCCTCTGGATATTCTGGTGGTATTGATCATGGTGACGCCTTATGTAATTTCTCCCAAGATATCCTGCTTTGTCCGATCTTGATTTTTGGAGAGGATCGGATCGGAGGCCTAGAAAATGATCGGCAGATGATAGCCTGACGCTTTTGCAGTAGCCCGTGGCGGTCAGGATAGTGCAAGATGCATGCTTCAAAAAGGAGTAGCCAAATGAAGAGATTAAATTTCCGCCGCTCCGGATCGCGCGGCTTTTGTACCGGATTGAAGAAAGCGCCGATCCATTGCACGGATGTCAAGACCAGGGTGACGAAGTTCGACGCAATCATGCAGGACGTTTATCGACGGCTCACGGGCATAGAAACACGTCTTGAGCGCACCGAAACCGATTTTCACAAGGAAATCAATAGCCTCACCTGGCGACTGGTGACAGTTGTTTGCGGTTTCGGTACAACGCTCGTCATCGCGACCTATTTTGTGACATCGCATTGAGTCTTCAATTCCCATGGTTGGGATGCCGCGCGCGGACCGCCTTCCATACCTATGGTTTTTTCATGCAAGCACCTCCATTGGAAGGGTAGTCATGCGTAAATTTGTTGCACCATTACTGTTGTTGCTGAGCCTGGTTTGCAGCGGACCTATTCTGGCTCGCGAAAGAAATCCCTTCGCTACCGCCGCAGATATCAATCTGAGCATGCTGCTGGCGCCGCCGGCGGCTGATAATTCACTGCAAACCGAAAATGAAATCACCGAAATCTTGAAGCTGCAGGCGGTGCGTACGCCTGAAATGGCCACGCGGGTGCAAGGGGATGCCGCGAGAAGTGTCTGGCGCTTCGCCGATGTGATGGGGCCGAAATTCCAGGTCGAACAGATGCCCGGCGTCGCTGCGTTCTTTCAACGCGTCGTCGATACCGGCAGTGCGGTGGTCGGCTCTTATAAAGAACTCTGGAAGCGTCGGCGTCCGTATATGCATAGCGAATTGGTGAAGCCGGCCGTGAAACTATCGAGTTCAGGCAGTTATCCTTCGGAGCACGCCACCGACGGCACCCTCATGGCGATCGTGCTGGCAAACATGGTGCCGGAAAAACGCGCGGAGATCATGGCGCGCGGTCTCGAATATGCCAATAACCGGGTGGTGGCAGGCATACACTATCGTTCCGATGTCGAAGCCGGCCGGATTACCGGCACCGTGATCGCCGCCCGCTTGCAGACGCTGGGCGATTTCAAGACGGCCTACGATGCCGCCAAGGCCGAACTGCGCGGCGTACTGGGCCTGGGCGCGGAGCCGGTAGCGGTTATTCCGCGGTAATGCCGGCGGCCTTGATGATGCGTCCCCATTTCTCGGTATCGGTGGCGGCCATCCGGCCCAGGTCGGCGCTGGTGCCGGGGAGCGGCTCGACGCCGATCGCGCGCAGCGATGCGACGAGCGCCGGATCGCTCACGGCCTGCTTGATGCAGGCCCCCAGATATTGCACGACATCCTGCGAGGTCTTGGCCGGCACGAAAATGCCGAACCAGCCCGTCAGGTCGTAATCCGGAATGCCGCTTTCCTGCATAGTCGGCACGTCCTTGAGCGCGCTGATGCGGGTCTTGCCGGTCACCGCCAGCGCCTTGACCTTGCCGCCGTTGACCAGCGGCACCGCAAGCGACGCATCCGCCATTACGAAATTGATGCGGCCGCCCAACAGGTCGATCACAGCTTCCGGCACGCCTTTATATGGCACGTTCAACACATCCACATTCGCCGTGCTGGCAAATAGCGCGCCGGCCACCTGGCCTGTTGCGTTGCCGGTGCCGTAGCTATATTTGCCTGGGTTTTTCTTCAGCAGCGCGATGAATTCTTCCATATTCTTCACCGGCAGCATCTGCGGATTGACGAGCACCACAAAGCCCAGCGACGCCACCGGTCCGACCGGCGCGAAGTCCTTGACGGGATCGAAAGGCAGTTTCTTGAACAGATGCACATTGATGGATACCGCTGAATTCGGCGTAAACAGAATCGTGTAGCCATCCGCCGGTGCATTGGCGACTGTCAATGCGGCAAGATTGCTGAGCGCCCCTACCTTGTTATCGACGTAAATGGTCTGCCCGCTCGACTTTTCCATCGAGTGCGCCACCTGCCGCGCCACGGTGTCGATACCGCTGCCGGCAGGGTAGCCGACCAGCATGCGGATCGGATGATTCGGGTAAGCGTCGGCTGCCGACGCCTGGATGGCTAACGTGGCGGCGCCGGCAAACAACATCAGGCCGGTGGCCCGTTTCAAGGAATGCATCAAGGATAGGCGTCTCATTCGTCTCTCTCTTTTTAATGATGAACGTTGGCACGGTCTGATACAGAAACTTGTTAACGCCTGGCCTGATGCCGGGTTTGATGCCAGGTTTGTTGTCTATTCCGCGTCGGGCTGGCGTGACGGCTGTGCATTCTCGAAAGCGGGCAATTCGGCGCAGGCGGCGTCGATGCGCACCAGGGTCGGATATGGCGACAAGTCGACGCCGAAGCGCCTGGCGCCGAACATTTGCGGGGCCAGGCAGCAATCGGCCAACGAAGGCGTATCGCCGTGGCAAAAGCGGCCTGTGCCGGGATCGGCGGCGAGCATGCTTTCCAGTCCCGCGAATCCTTCGCGAATCCAGTGCTGGCTCCATGCCAATCGCGTTTCCGGCGTAATACGAAATTCCTGCTCCAGATGCTTGAGCACCCGCAGATTGCCCAGCGGATGGATGTCACAGGCGATCGTCAGCGCCAGGGAACGCACTCGGGCGCGTTCCTCGGTCACCGCCGGCAGCAGCGGCGTGGCCGGATACTTCTCTTCCAGATACTCGATGATGGCCAGCGATTGCGTGGCGATGACGCCGTCATCGTCCAGGGCCGGCAGCAGCGCCATTGGATTGATGGCTCGATAGCCAGGCTGAAATTGCTCGCCGCCGTTCTTCAGCAGATGCACGGGAATTGCCTGATAGGCCAGCGCTTTCAGGTTGAGCGCGATGCGTACGCGGTAGGCCGCGGAACTGCGGTAGTAGGTATAAAGCTTCATGGAATATGGCGATAGATTGCTCAAAGCTCGCGCGCCGGTTGCACGGTGCCGACAGCCTGGCCGAAGCCGATGCGCGGGTAGCCGGGTTTTTCGGTCCAGGCGCGCATGACGACGCTATCGCCGTCTTCCAGGAACAGGCGTGTCTCGCCATTCTTCAAGGCAATGCTCTGCTTGCCGCCGGCGGTCAGTTCCAGCAGCGAGCCGGCTTCCTGCGGTGCGGGGCCGGATTG
Organism: Herbaspirillum sp.; assembly: GCA_036499085.1. Lineage (GTDB taxonomy): Bacteria > Pseudomonadota > Gammaproteobacteria > Burkholderiales > Burkholderiaceae_D > Herbaspirillum. Next base: position 16,667 of record DASYEK010000108.1, read on the forward strand.
CGTGCCGGAACCGAGCAGATCGCCCGGCCGCAGGTTGCAGCCGCCAACCGTATGGTGAGTAACCAGTTGGGAAACGCTCCAATAGGCATGACGGAAATTCGACAGCGAAATCCGCTGCGGCGAGACGCCCTTCTGTTGCATCGTCGCCGTCTGCAACAGCACTTCCAACTGCACGTCGAATGCGCCGCTATCGCGTAGTTGTTCGGAATCCAGATACGGCAGCGGTTGCGGGTCCGCTGCATCGCGAGTCCAGGCGGTCCGATAGGGCGCCAGCGCTTCCAGCGTAACGATCCAGGGTGAAATCGTCGAGGCGAAATTCTTGGCCAGAAAAGGCCCCAGCGGCTGGTATTCCCAGGCCTGAACATCGCGCGCCGACCAGTCGTTCAACAGGCACAGCCCGAAGACATGCGATTCCGCCTGTGCGATCGGAATGGCGCTGCCGATGGCATTGCCTGTGCCGATGAAAATGCCGACTTCGAGTTCGTAATCGAGCCGCTTGCTGGGCGCCAGTGTCGGCGAGGCGGCACCCGGCGCGCGAAGCTGTCCGACCGGACGCGGAAACTGCTGGCCGGACACCGCAATCGACGACGAGCGTCCGTGATAACCGATCGGCACCCATTTGTAATTCGGCAGCAGCGGTTCGTCGGGCCGGAACAGCTTGCCGACCGCGGTCGCGTGATGGATCGAGGCATAGAAATCGGTGTAGTCGCCGATATGCGCCGGCAGCGCGTATTCGGCCGCCGCCTGCGACAGCAATACCGCCGGCAGCCGTGCAGCGTGTGGCGTATCGCTGCGCAACAGGCGCGACAATGCCAGCCGCAATGCCGACCAGGCGGGCGCGCCGAGCGCCATCAGCGGATTCAGGCTGTCGCCGCAAGCCGCCACGGCAGCGCGCGCGGTCAGTGCATCGGCCTGCGCAAACAATCCGTCGTCGACCGCCGCCCTGATATCGAGAATCTGATCGCCGATGGCCACGCCGATGCGAAACGGTTCGTCGCCGCCGCGCCGGCGGAATACGCCGAAGGGAAGATTCTGCAATGGGAAATCCGACTCCGGCAGATTGGCCGATTCGACCCGGCTGCGCAGTTTGCTGTCATGGGTTTCGTTCAATGGCTTCGTCTTCTGCGCGGCCATGACCGCGACAGGGTTTTCTCTCGTATTCATTGTCGTTCCGGATTGAAGTTTTTCTTGAGACCGCTCCAGCATGCCGAGTAATCGGCCTGCAACTGCGCCGATGCCAGCGCCTGTTCGGTGGGGCAGATCACGTGCCTGGTTTCGAACATGAACGCCATGGTGTGTTCGATCTTTTGCGGTGTGCGGGTATCGATGCTGCTGGCCTTGTCGAAGGTAGCGGCGTCAGGTCCATGCCCGGTCATGCAGTTGTGCAGACTGGCGCCGCCAGGCGTGAAACCCTTGCTCTTGGCGTCGTAGCAGCCGTGGATCAGCCCCATGAATTCGCTGGCGACGTTGCGATGGAACCAGGGCGGCCGAAAGGTATCCTCGGCCACCAGCCAGCGGGGCGGAAACACGACGAAATCCAGCGTGTCGACGCCCGCCGTATCGCTGGGCGCATGCAGCACCAGGAAAATGGATGGATCGGGGTGGTCGTTGCCGATCGAGCCGATCGGGCTGAAATGGCGCAGATCGTATTTGTACGGCGCATAGTTGCCGTGCCATGCCACCACGTCGAGCGGAGAATGGCCGATCTTTGCGGACCACAGATTGCCGCCGAATTTGGCGGTCAGGGTGAAATCGCTTTCCCGGTCTTCGTAGGCGGCATGCGGCGTCAGGAAGTCGCGCGGATGCGCCAGCCCGTTGGAACCGATCACGCCCAGGTCCGGCAGGCGCAGCAGCGCACCGTAGTTTTCGCAGATATAGCCGCGCGCCTCGCCGTCGAGCAGGTCGACGCGGAAGCGCACGCCGCGCGGAATCACGGCGATCTCCTGCGGCGCAATGTCGATGAGGCCGAATTCGGTCGCCAGATGCAGCCGGCCTTGTTGCGGGACGATCAACAATTCGCCGTCGGCGCAATAAAAGAAGCGATCCCCCATCGAACGGTTGGCGGCATACAGATGGATCGCATTGCCGCTTTGCGCCGCGGGCGAGCCGTTGCCTGCCATGGTGACCCAGCCGTCGATAAAATCGGTTGCCACGTCTGCGGGCGGCAGCGGCAGGGGATCCCAGCGCAATTGATTGGGCGGAACTGTCGCCTGGTCGAAGCGGCTGACGATGCGGCCGTTGTCGATCCGCTGAAACGGGTGATGCATTGCGGCAGGCCGGATCCGGTAGAGCCAGGCGCGGCGGTTCTGGCTGCGCGGCGCCGAAAAAGCGGTGCCGGAAATCTGTTCCGCATACAGGCCGTAGGCGGCGCGTTGCGGCGAATTCCGATGCACGGGCAGGGCGCCGGGCAGGGCTTCGCTGGCGAATTCATTGCCGAAGCCGGACTGGTAGCGGGTGGCATTGCAAGTCTCGCCCGCTATCATTGCGGCGGGCAATTCGGTTGACGCGTTCATGCGACGGCTTTCTCGGATACGGTCATGTGAAGCACTGTAGATCAGTATTATTTTTTTTACGACATGAATACAAAAATGTAGACTATTGATTTTGTAAATAATGAGGGATGTCATGCTGACGCCGCGCGATATCGATCTGAACCTGCTGGTGGTGTTTCTGGAGGTGTTTCAGGAACGCAAAATTTCCTCCGCTGCCAAGCGGTTGCAGTTGACGCAGTCGGCGGTCAGTAATGCGCTGGCGCGCCTGAGGCGCACGCTCGGCGACGAACTGTTCGTGCGCACCGCGCAGGGCATGCAGCCGACGCCGTTGGCGGAACTGCTGGCCGAACCGATTGCCGCCGCACTGGCCGGTGTGACACAGGCGCTGAACCGGCAAGAGCGCTTCAGTCCGTCCGACAGCGAGCGCCAGTTCACGATTGCGATGACCGACGTCGGCGAGGTCTATTTCATGCCGCAACTGATCGAACAGTGCAGCGCGCAGGCGCCGGGCGTGCGCGTGGCGAGTGTACGCGCCAGCACCATCGACTTGAAAAAGGAAATGGAAGCGGGGCGGGTCGACCTGGCGATCGGCGCTTTCGATGATGTTTCCGGCTCGCTCTATCAGCGACGGCTTTTTCGTCAGTCCTACGTCAGCATGTTCCGCGCCGGCCATGCGCTCGACAAGGGCGAGCTGACGCTGAAACGTTTTCTGGCGGCGCAGCATTTGTTCGTGGCCTCGCAGGAAAGTCCGTACGGCCGCATCAATCAGTTGCTGGAGAAAGCCGGCGTGCGCGCTTCCAGCCAGTTTCAGGTACCGCATTTCACCGCGGTGCCGTATATCGTCGGTAGCACCGATCTGGTGGTGACCGTGCCGCAGAAGCTGGCCGAGCGGGCCGCGGCGCCGTTCAAGCTGCGCTACCTGCGGCCGCCGCTGCGCCTGCCTTCGCTGCAGACCAATATCTTCTGGCATCGGCGCTTCAACCAGGATGAAGGAAATCAGTGGCTGCGGGGCGTGATCGGCATGCTGTTTGCGGAATAAAACCCCGCCACCCGATTGTTCAGGTTCTTCGATCCATCGATAGAATCTTTTTGCTTATACTCGCTTCGCTTTTATTTTATATTGGCCCGACCTTGCGGCGACGCAGGGAATAACAACAAGAAAAGACATTGCATCGAACGTCGCAAAAGACGGGATGCACGGCGATGTAAGGACAGGTAAAGACAATGCCTGCCTCGCGTCGAGACGACCGATAATAAAAGAGGAGACAAAAATTAAAGCATCCATTCGTACCGCATTGCGGGCCGCATCCGTATTGCTGACCCTCGCATCCGGCGCACTGCTGGCGACCGGCGCCCAGGCCCAGTCGACCAGCGTCGCCATCTACGGCAGCATCGATGGCGGCGTCGACTATCTCAGCAACGTCAAGGGCAATTCCTTATTTGCCGTCAACGCCGGCAAGCGTACGCCGGACCGCATCGGCTTTCGCGGCGTCGAAGACCTGGGCGACGGACTCAGCGCGCTCTTCCAACTGGAAAACGGCTTCAACAGCGATACCGGCACGCAGGCCAACCCGACCAAATTTTTCAACCGCTATACGTACGTCGGCCTGGCCGACAAGAACATCGGCAATGTGCGGCTGGGCCACATGCCCGATTTCATCTACGACTACGTCGGCGGCATCACCAATTCGGTGCCCGGCCTGTCGTCCTCCTATTCGCCGGGCAATCTGGACGGACTGGCCAATACCTATGGGATCGACAATGCAGTCCGCCTGGAAAGCGTCGATATGAAGGGTCTTCAGATCGGCGCCATCGGCGGCTTCGGCGAAGTGCCGGGCGCTTCCTCGAACGGCTTGCAGTACGGCGTCGGCGCTCGGTATGAAAACGGTCCATTGAAAGTGGCCGGCGGTTATACGATGTCGCACAACCGCACAGCGGATCTGCGCACCGCATTCAGCCTGACCAGCGTGCTGGGACAAAGCCTGCCAGCCGGCACGATGTTCGCCGCCGATCGCTATTCGACCATGGCATTGGGCGGTCAATACAAGATCGGCAATGTCGTGCCGCACGTCACGGTGACGCGGGTATTGCTGGAGAACGGCGCCGGTTCCGTCTCGGAACGCAATTACGAGGCCGGCGTGAATATCGACCTGAGCGGCGGCCCCCGCATCGATATCCTCGGCATCTCGGGGGCACATTCCACATTCTCCCAGTTGACTTTCAATCAGCTCAATCTGTTCTTTACGCATTACGCATCGGCCACGACGCAGTTATATGTGGGCGGTGCGCTGCAAAGGGCCAGCGGGGCAGGTGCGGTAGCCGGTTTCTTCGGCTACTCCGCGTCCAGTACGCAATCGCAAATTCTGATGCGAACGGGCGTGCAACATTCGTTTTAAGGTAACGCCATGACAAACAGCCTCACCCTCGATCTGCCGGTTCAGGCCGGCGCCGTTCCCATTGCGCCGCAGGCGGCCGAACGCGGCGCCAGTCTGCTGGCGCGCATGGAAAGCGTACCGATTTCGCGTTGGCATATCAAGGCGCGCATCATCATGGGCAGCGCGACCTTCTTCGACGCTTTCGACGCCTTGTCGCTGGCGTATGTGCTGCCGGTGCTGATCGGCCTGTGGCATCTGTCGGCCGCGCAGATCGGTCTTCTGATCGCCACCGGCTACATCGGGCAATTGGTCGGCGCGATCTTCTTCGGCTGGCTGGCGGAACGCCACGGCCGTGTCAAAAGCGAGTTCTGGACCATTCTGCTGATGTCGGCGATGAGCCTGGTCTGCGTGTTTACCGGCAACGTCATGGGGTTGATGATCGCGCGCTTCGTGCAGGGCATCGGCGTCGGCGGCGGCAATCCGGTCGCGGCGGCGTATATCAATGAGCTGTCGCTGCCGCATAACCGCGGCCGTTTCTTCATGATGTACGAACTGATCTTCCCGCTCGGCTTGCTGGCCGCCGCGCAGGCAGGCACGCTGCTGGTGCCGCATGTGGGCTGGCAGTCGATGTTCATCGTCGGCGGCGTGCCGGGCCTGATCATCGTCTGCTTCATCTGGTTCCTGCCGGAATCGCCGCGCTGGCTGATTTCCAAGGGCCGCCTCGACGAAGCGGAAAAAATCATCGAGCAGATCGAGGCCAGCACCGATCAGCGCATCGTGCCGAAAACCCGGCCGCCTGCGCCGCTGGTCGGACCGGAAGCCGTCACGCCCGGCGGCAAGGCCGGCGTGCGCGAACTGTTCGCGCCGTTCTATCGCCGCCGCACGCTGGTGGTTTGGACGCTGTGGGCTACCGCCTATTTTGTCGGCAACGGACTGAACAACTGGCTGCCGAGCCTGTACAAGACTGTCTATCATCTGCCGCTGCAGGAATCGCTGCGGCTGGCCTCGCTTTCTTCGGTCCTGAGCGTGATCTTCGTCTTTGTCGCGGCCTTGCTGGTCGATACGGTGGGACGGCGGCGCTGGGTGATCTGCGCGTTCATCATCTCGGGCCTGCTGTTGCTGGCGCTGTATCTGTCGGGCGCCAAGTCGGTGTACAGCGTGATGCTGCTGGGCTCGACGGCGTATGCCGTCATGGGAACCTCGACCATCCTGTTGTTCCTCTACACGCCGGAAATCTATCCGACCCGCATGCGCGCCGTCGGCACCGCATTGGCCACGTCCTGGTTCCGGCTGGCCTCCGCGGCCAGTCCCGCCATCGTCGGGCTGGTGCTGGGCGCCGAAGGCCTGGTGCCGGTGTTCCTGATGTTTGCCGGCGTCTGCGCCGTCGGTGCGGTGGCGGCAATGGGCATGACCGAGACACGCCTGAAATCGCTGGAAGAAATTGCGCCCTGAAATCGCATTTCATAATAGACGCTGAGATTCAAGCAGCGAAAGCAGTACGTTCAAGCCCTCCGTTTGGACATTCATCGCTGCCGGGCCGTCATGGCCGGCAGCGATCGATTTTTGTACGATTTGCCACTCGCCCGCTGCGGCTGCTATAGAATGGCCTCTTCCTTATTCTCGGCCATCCGGCTGCCAAGGTAACCGGCGATGAATCTTTCTCTCAGACAGCTTAGAGTCTTTCTCGGCGTGGCCGAGGCGTCCAGCTTTACCAAGACGGCGCAACGCCTGCACCTGAGCCAGGCGGCTTTGTCGGCCATCATCCGCGAACTCGAAACCCAATTGCAATGCCGCCTGCTGGACCGCACCACGCGCTCGGTCACGCTGACCGAAGCCGGCCGCATGTTCCTGCCGACCGCTACGCACATTGTCGCCACCATCGAAAACGCCGCGCTCGAATTGCGCAAGATCGGCCGCGAGGAATTGCGCCTGCTGCGCGTGGGTGTCATGCCGCATATCGCGGTCAGCCTGATGCCGTCGGTGCTGACCCGTTTCGCCAGCCTGTATCCGCAAGTGCGCGTCGAATTGATCGACAGCACGCCGGTCGAGCTGCTGCGCATGGTCGAGGACGGTTCGCTCGATGCGGCATTCGGTCCGTTCTTTTCCAAGGAATCCGGCATTGACCGCTTGCCGATCTCTACATCGCAACTCATGCTGGTCACGGCCGAGGCGGGCAATCCCGACTGGCCCGATTTCGACCAGGAAGAACATACCTGGCGCGCCATGCAGGGCGTGCCGCTGATCTGTTTTTCGGACGCCACGCCGATCCAGCGCAAGGTCGAGGAAAATCTCGGCAAGATGGCTGTCACCACCGGCAAGCGCACCGTGGTCGGCCATCTGGAAACCGCCATCGCCATGTGTGAAGCAGGTTTCGGCGTGGCCATCGTGCCGTCGATTTCGGCCGCCGCCTGTCAACGCTTCCGCGTCAAACTGCACCAGGTGCGTCCGGTGTGCGAATTGCCGTTTTATTCGATCACGCGTGCCGGACGCGGCAATATCGATACCCTGATCCAGTTCTCGCAGGTGTTCTCGGAAGTCGCGGGCGACCTTACCGACGCGGTGATGCAGCGCGTCAAGAAGCCGCGCAAGAAATTGCTGTCCGCAATCTGAACTTCATTCACCAATTTTTGTGAATCAGGGCTTCATTCATTAAGTATTTCGATTAAACGATAAATTCTTTTTGCTTCCGTTCGTCTTTCGCTTTCTTTATATTGATTGTCAAAGATCAGTCACAAAGGCAGCAGAGACAGCATATGAAAATTCTCATCATCGGAGCAGGCCTGGGCGGCCTGACCGCCGGTTTGGCCCTGCTCGATAAAGGGTTCGACGTCACGATTCTGGAACAGGCATCGCAGTTGAAGGAGATCGGCGCCGGCGTGCAGTTGAGCGCCAACGCCACCGGCGTGCTGTATCGCCTCGGCCTGGGCCAGGCGTTGGAGAAAATCGCCTCTGAGCCGGTCGGCAAACGCGTCCGCTTATGGCGCACCGGGCAGACCTGGCCGTTGTTCGATCTCGGCACGGTATCGCGCGAACGTTACGGCTATCCTTATTTCACATTGCACCGCGCCGACCTGCATCAGGTGCTGGCCGACGGCGTGCTGCAACGCCGGCCGGACGCGATACGGCTCGGCGTCAAGGTGACAGGCCATGAACAGCGCGACGGCGGCGTGACCGTCAGCAGCGCAAACGGCGAAACCTTCGAGGCCGATCTGGTGATCGGCGCCGACGGCGTGCATTCGCAGACCCGCACCGCATTGTTCGGACCGGACGCGCCGCGCTACTCCGGCATCATGGCCTGGCGCGGCGTGATCAAGGCGTCCGACTTGCCGCGGCACATGCGCGAGCCTTACGGTTCCAATTGGGTCGGCCCGGGCGCGCACGTCATCCAATACCCGTTGCGCAATAACGAACTGGTCAATTTTGTCGGTGCGGTTGAAGGCACCGGCTGGGAAGTCGAATCCTGGTCTGAAAAGGGCACGCACGAAGAATGCCTGCGCGACTTCAAAGGCTGGCACGAGGACGTGCAGACCTTGATCAAGGCGATCGACATTCCCTACAAGTGGGCGCTGATGGTGCGCGACCCGATGCCGGCCTGGTCGCGCGGCAACGTCACGCTGCTGGGCGATGCCTGCCATCCGACGCTGCCGTTCCTGGCGCAGGGCGCGGCGATGGCGCTGGAAGACGGCTACATTCTGGCGCGCGCATTGGAAAAATACAGCGGCGCGCCCAAGATCGCGTTGGCCCGATACGAAAAGGCGCGCCAGGAACGCACCTCGCGCATCGTGCTCGGCTCGGCCGCCAACGCCAAGCGTTTTCACAACCCGGCGCTGGCCGATGCCGACGGCGCCGCCGATTACGTCAACCGCGAATGGACCGAAGAGCGCGTCAACGAACGCTATGAATGGCTATTCCGGTACGACGTCGATACCGTGCCGCTGTAACAGCGATTGCGCGCGTGCGCCACGCATCAAGGAGATTCACATGACGACGAACATCAAGCCGAACATCCAGCCGCCGGCAGTCCTGGGACTGCACCACTTCGCCTGGCGCTGCCGCGATGCCGAGGAAACCCGCGCCTTCTATGAAGACTTGCTGGGCTTGCCGCTGGTGCATCTGATCAATCTGGACCATGTTCCCAGCACCGGCGAATATTGTCCTTACGTGCATCTGTTTTTCGAGATGGCGGACGGTTCCAACATCGCCTTCTTCGATCTGGGCGACGGCCAGAATGCGGCGCCGTCGCCCAACACGCCGCCTTGGGTCAACCATATCGCGCTGCGGCTGGAATCGCTGGAACAACTGGCGGCCATGAAGCAGCGCCTGGAAGCCGCCGGCGTCGACGTCGTGGGCGTTACCGATCATCACTTCGTGAAATCGATTTACTTCTTCGATCCTAACGGCTTCCGGCTGGAATTCACCGTGCCGACCGGCACGCCGGAACAGCACGCCGGTTTCAGGGCCGATGCGCGCCGGCATCTCGATCGCTGGACCGAGGAAAAGAAAGCGCGCGCCGCCTCCGCATCAACCTCCAAATAAAAAGCAGCCATGAATCCATTGAACGCCAGTCACGACCCGCAACGCCGCTCCTGGATCGCATCCGCCAACGAACAGGATTGCGATTTTCCGATCCAGAACCTGCCGTTCGGCATTTTCAGCAATGAAGACGGCAAGCGCGCCGGCGTCGCCATCGGCGACCGGATTGTCGATCTGCGGGCGCTGTTGGCGGAAGGATTGCTGGAGGGTGAGGCCGCCGTTGCCGGCGAATCGGTGCGGGACGGCCGTCTGAACGGATTGATGGCGCTGGACCCGCGTTATGCATCGGCTTTGCGCCTGGCCTTGTCGGATCTGCTGCGCGAGGATAGTCCGCTGCTGCAAAAGGCACGCGCGGCCGCGCCGCGCATTCTGCTGCCAATGACGCAGGCCACTATGGAACTGCCGTGCGAGATCGGCGACTACAGCGACTTCCTGACTTCACTGCATCACACCGAACGGCACGGCCGCTACAAGGGCCTGAAAGATCCGCTGCCGCCGGCTTTCAAATCGCTGCCGATTGCCTATCACAGCCGCGCCTCGTCGATCCGCGTCAGCGGCGCAACCGTCGTCCGTCCGAACGGCCAGTACAAGAATGCGCAGGGCGAAGTCGCCTTCGGTCCGGCGCCGATGATGGATTTCGAACTGGAACTGGCAGCATTCGTGGGCAACGGTAATGCATTGGGCAAGCCGATCGCCATCGACGATGCCGGCGGCCATATCTTCGGCTATTGCCTGCTCAACGACTGGTCGGCCAAGAGCATTCAATGGTGGGAACAGGTGCTGGGCCCATTCCTCGGCAAGAGCTTCATTTCCTCGATTTCGCCGTGGATCGTCACGCAGGAAGCGCTGGCGCCGTTCCGCCTGCCGGCGCCAACGCGTCCGGCCGGCGATCCCGCACCGCTGCCGCATCTGGACGGCAAAAAAGACCGGGCCGAAGGCGGCCTGGATATCGCGCTGGAAGCCTGGCTGTCGACGCCGGCCCGGCGCGAGGCGCAACAGCCGCCGCTGCGCATCACGCAGACCCATCTGCAGAACCTGTACTGGACCTTCGGCCAGATGCTGACGCACCATGCCAGCAACGGCTGCAATCTGCGCCCCGGGGACCTGATCGGCAGCGGCACCATCTCCGGCGCGGAGGACAGTGCGCGCGCCTGCATCACCGAACTGACCAACGCCGGCGCCGACCCCTTGCCGGTCGGCCAGGGCGAGACCCGCACCGCATTGCAGGACGGCGACGAAATCATTCTGAAGGCGCGCGCCGTGCATGCCGGCGCGGTATCGATCGGCTTCGGGGAATGCCGCGGCCGGATTGCGCCGGCGCTGGCCGCTGCATGAACGCCGTCAACTCGGCGCCGGCCGGCGCGTTCAACGGCTATCTGCAATTCGGCCACGGCGAGCGCAAAGTGCTGGTGATGAGCGGCGCGTTCGGCCATGGCGGCGACTGGGGCGCGTTTGCCGAAGCGCTGGATCCGGAAACCGCCACCTATGTTTTTTTCGATTATCGCGGTTATGGATTGTCGCGGCATCTGGATGGCGCGTTTACCTTCGAGGAAGCCGCGCAGGATGCGCTGCGCCTGATCGATCATCTGGGGTGGCGGCGCTTCAGCCTGGTCGGTCATTCGATGGGTGGCGTGGCGATGCAGCGGGTGCTGCTGGCGGCGCCGGATCGGATCGAGCGCATGGTGGCGATCGCCGGCGTGCCGGCCTGCAGTTCACGCATGGATGCGCAACGGCTGGCCGGTTTCGGCGAGGCCGCCACCAGTCTGGAAAAGCGCGAATTCATTCTCGACTTTTCCACCGGCCGCCGTTTGCCCAAGGCCTGGATTGCGCGGCTGGCGCGCCAGTCCTGGTCCAGCGCCGCGCCGCAGGCCTTTCTCGCTTATCTGCGCGATTGGGGCGCCGTCGATTTTTCCGCGCAGGTGAAAGGCAACGCGACGCCGCTGAAAGTATTGATCGGCGCGCACGATCCGAGCCTGAATGCGGAACTGATGCAGTCCACCTGGCTGGCCTGGTATCCCGATGCCTCGCTGGAAACGCTGGCCAATGCCGGCCACTACCCGATGCATGAAGTGCCGCTGGCGCTGGCGGCGTCGGTACAGGAATTCTTGCTGCAGTCCTGAAGTGCTGCATGGGCAGTGCGCCGCCCTGCGGATTGCGCTGCCATCACTGGAGAACATGTGTACGAGCTAATTTACCTTCGTCCGGGCTCGCTGGCCGAGGCCGTCGTCCTGCTGCAGGAACATCCCGAGGCGCGTCCGTTGTCCGGCGGCATGACGCTGGTGCCGACGCTCAAGCAAAGGCTGGCGGCGCCGTCGCATCTGATCGACCTGACCCATCTGGAAGAACTGAAAGGCATCGCCCTGACCGATGGCGTGTTGCGGATCGGCGCTGCGACGCCGCATGCCGAAGTCAATCGCAGCGAAGTCGTGATCGCGGCAATTCCGGCGCTGGCCTGCCTGGCCGGCATGATCGCCGATCCGCAAGTGCGCAATCGCGGCACCATCGGCGGTTCGGTCGCCAACAACGATCCGGCGGCCGATTATCCGTCCGCCGTGCTCGGATTGAATGCAACCGTGGCGACCAGCGAGCGTCGCATCGCCGCCGACGATTTTTTTGTCGGCATGTTCGAGACCGCGTTGGCGCCGGGCGAGCTGGTGACGGCGCTGGAGTTTCCGCTGCCGGATCGCGCCGCTTACGCCAAATATCGTCATCCGGCGTCCGGCTATGCGGTGGCCGGCGTGTTTGTCGCGCAGACGGGAACGGCAGTGCGCGTCGCCGTCACCGGCGCGGGGCCTTCTGTTTTCCGCTGGACGCAAGCCGAACAGGCCCTGCAGGACGATTGCAGCGTGGCGGCGCTGGACGGACTGCTGCTGGACCGTTCGCTGGTGCTGGACGACGAACAGACCCCGGCGCGCTATCGCGCCAATCTGGTGGAAGTATTCACCCGGCGCGCGGTCGCCGCGCTGACCGCGGCAAACCGCTAACCCCTCACCCCTCACCCTGCGGCCAAAACAACGTCCAACGATAGAACGGAGATAGTCATGGAATTCAACGGAACGCAAACCATCGCCGCGCCGCGCGCAGCCGTCTGGGCCGCGCTCAACAATCCCGAGGTGCTGCAAGCGTGCGTGCCGGGCTGCGAATCGTTCACTGAACGCGGCGCCGATGAATATGCCGCCGTGGTGCTGGCTTCGGTCGGCCCGGTAAAGGCGCGCTTCAAGGGTACCCTGACCTTGTCCGATCGCGTCGAGGCCGGCGGCTATCGGCTGGTCGGGCAAGGCGAGGGCGGCATCGCAGGCTTCGGCAAGCTGCAGGCGGAAGTCAAGCTTGCCGATGCACCGGATGGCGCCGGCGGCACCACCCTGACGTATGTCGCGAAGGCTGAAGTCGGTGGCAAGCTGGCGCAGATCGGTTCGCGCCTGGTGGCGTCGGTGGCGAACAAGATGGCCGATGAATTCTTCAAGCGCTTCAATGCGAACGTCAGCGCAAACGCAACGCAGGCATAGTGATCGAAAGACAGGTGAGAAGTGGTACAAGTTGAATTGCAGGTAAATGGAAAGCCGGTTTCGTGCGAGGTGGAAGACCGCACGCTGCTGGTGTCGCTGCTGCGCCAGACGCTGGGCATGACCGGCACGCATGTCGGCTGCGACACCACGCAGTGCGGCGCGTGCACGGTGAATCTGAACGGCGTTGCGGTCAAGTCCTGCACGGTGCTCGCGGCCCAGGCCAGCGGCGGCAGCGTGCGCACGGTCGAAGGCCTGGCGCGCGACGGCGTACTGCATCCGGTGCAGGACGCCTTCGTGCAATGCCACGGCCTGCAATGCGGCTTCTGCACACCGGGCATGATGATGGCGATCGATTATTTCCTGTCCAGGCGGCCGGCGTCGCTGGACGACGACGCCATTCATACCGCGCTCGAAGGCAATATCTGCCGCTGCACCGGCTACGTCAATATCATCGAGGCGGTGCGGCATGCGGCGCACGTCATGTATCCGGATCTGCAGGCAGAGGGAGCCGCGCAATGATTGGCCAATCCCTGCCGCGCCTGGAAGACCGGCGCCTGGTGCTCGGCAATGGGCGTTATACCGACGATATCGATGTCGACGGCCAGGTGTATGCGGCGTTCCTGCGTTCGCCGCACGCGCACGCGATCATCTGCGCGATCGATATCACGGCGGCGCGCAACAGTCCGGGCGTGCTGGCGGTGCTGACCGGGCAGGACTATCTCGATGCCGGCTTCCAGGGCATGCAGCATGTGCCGAATCCGGCCGACGCCATCGCGCATGCCGAGCCGGCCTTCGCCGATTCGCTGACCGGCTCCGTATTCAGCCAGCTGCATTTGCCGCTGCCGATCGACAAGGTGCGCCATATCGGCGAGGCGGTCGTGATGGTGATCGCGGCCACGGCGCTGCAGGCGCGCGATGCGGCCGAACTGGTCGAGGTCGATTACGAAGTGCTGGGCGCCGTGGTGCGCGCCGACGATGCGATGGCCGGGCAGGCTCCGCAATTATGGGATGGCGCGCCGGGCAATCTGTGCTTCCAGGTCCAGCTCGGCGACCGGGAGGAGGCGCGCAGGATCATCGACGGCGCGGCGCATGTGGTGCGGCGCGAGTTCCGCAACAGCCGCATCGTGAATTGCCAGATGGAGCCGCGCGCGGCGATCGGCATCTACGATGCGCAGGAAAAGCGCTACACACTGATTTCCGGCAGCCAGGGCGCGGTGCGGCAGAAGATGGGGCTGATCGGCGCCCTGCGCGTGCCCGCCGACAAGGTGCGCGTGGTGTGTCCCGATGTCGGCGGCGGCTTCGGTCCGCGCAGCAGCCTGTATGTCGAGCAACTGGCGGTGGTATGGGCCGCGCGCCATGTCGGCCTGCCGGTGAAATGGACGGGCGACCGCAGCGAGGCCTTCCTCAGCGATTACCAGGGGCGCGACGCCGTTATCCGCGCCACGGCCGGCTTCGATGCTGACGGTCGCATCCTGGCCATCGACAACGAATGGATCGGCAACGTCGGCGCGCATACCGTGTCGTACGTGTCGATGTCGAACGGCACGCGGGTCATGACGTCGGTGTATCACGTGCCGGTGGCGGCGGTGCATATCAGCGCGGTGCTGAGCAATACCGCGCCCACCGCGCCGTATCGCGGCGCCGGCCGGCCCGAGGCGAATCATGTCATGGAACGCCTGCTGGACATCGCGGCGGATCGACTGCATCTGGATCGTGTCGATATCCGCCGCCGCAATATGGTTTCGCGTGACGCGTTTGCCTATCCCTATCGCAGCGCAATGGGCCTGAATTACGACAGCGGCGATTTCGTCGGCAATATGAATCGCGTATTGGAACTGGCCGACTGGAATGGGTTTGCCGCGCGCCGCGCGGCGTCCGAGGCCAGGGGCCGGTTGCGCGGCATCGGTCTTGCCAATTACATCGAAGCGCCGGTCGGCGCGCCGCGCGAACGGATTGAAATGGCGGTCTTGCCGAACGGCGCGATCGATATCGTCGCCGGCACCCAGACACAGGGGCAGGGGCATGCCACCACCTTTGCGCAGGTGGTGGCGGCCTATCTCGGCGTGCCGATCGACGCCGTGCAATTGCGCACGGGCGATACGGCGTTCGTCAGCGTCGGCGGCGGCACCCATTCCGATCGCAGCATGCGGCTCGGCGGCACGCTGCTGGTGCAGGCCGCCACGGAAATCATTGAAAAAGGCAAGGCCGCCGCGGCCCTGCTGTTGAACGTGGACGCCTCCGGCATCGATTACGCCGATGGCGTTTTCCGTCCGCGCAGCGGCGAGCGCGGCATCGGCCTGTTCGAACTGGCGGACCATATTGCCGAGCATGGCACGGCGGCAGACCGTGCCGTCAAGACGCTGGGCGCGGTCACGGAATTCAACGGACGCATGGCCGCGCATCCAACCGGCGCGGCAGTGATGGAATTGGAAATCGATCCCGAAACCGGCGATGTGGCGTTGTTGCATTACAGTTCGGTGGACGATGTCGGCCAACCGATCAATCCCTTGATCGTCGAAGGCCAGGTGCATGGCGGCCTGGCGCAAGGCATCGGCCAGGCTCTATCGGAAGGCTATTACATCGATCCCGACAACGGCCAGGTGTTGTCCGGCTCGTACATGGACTATGGCGTGCCGCGCGCCGGCATGGTGCCGGCGCTGTCGATCGAGTTCGCCGAGGATCCGACGCTGGGTAATCCGCTCAGGGTCAAGGGCGGCGGCGAAAGCGGCATTACGCCCGCCACCGCGGCCGTTTTCAACGCGCTTGCCGACGCATTGGGCGAACGCGGCAGCGAGCTGACGATGCCGGCCACGCCGTCGGTCGTCTGGCATTTCATCCATCCAGAAGAAGAGAGCACAGCATGACGACGGCCTCCCAGAATACCTCGCAAGTCAGCATCATCCGCAACGGCGACGTGCTTGAAATCGCATTGAACCGGCCGGACCAGCACAACTACCTGAATACCGAAATGGGCGATCTGATCATCGCCGCGCTGGCGGAAATCGACGATGACGTCAAGCTGGTCAGGCTCGGGGCCAGCGGCGCCGACTTCTGCGCCGGCCGCGATTCGCCGATTCCGACGTTGGGGCCGAAGCCGTCCGCGGAAACCGTTCGCAAAGTGGTCGCCGCGCCGCCGCTGGCCTTGTACGATGCGCTCAAGGCGGTTGCCGTGCCGGTGATCGCGGTGGTGCGCGGGCGGGCGGTCGGCGCGGGTTGCGGTCTGGCCTGCGTGGCCGATATTACCTTGTGCGCCGACGATGCGATTTTTCAGATTCCGGAGATGGAACGCGACATTCCGCCGACGCTAGTGATGTCTGCGCTGTTGGGCCGCGTACCGGTCAAGACGCTGGCGCACATGGTATTGAGTCGCGAGGCGTTGACGGCGCGGGAAGCCCTGCAGGCAGGATTGGTGAAGTATGTGCTGCCGCCGGTGGAACTGGATCAGGCGGCCGGCCGGCTGATTTCGACGATGCTCGGCAATAGCGCGGTGAGCTTGCGCGCCGTGAAGCAATTCCTGACCATGGCGCCGGAGATGTCGGAGCAGGCCGGCAGCGCTTTTGCCGGGCATTTGGCGGCGACGGCTTTATCGGTACGGTTTTGATTTCTTTAAGTGTTGCGTGTCGTGGTGATCCTTCGATACGGCCTATGGCCTACTCAGGACGAACGGGGTTTTGTGTAGATTTAAAAAGTTCCCGTTCACCTTTAGTAGCGCAGCGTATCGAAGGGCCGCAACCGAACGAACGGGGGGGTGTGTAGATTTAAAAAGTTCCCGTTCACCCTGAGTAGCGCAGCGTATCGAAGGGCCGCAACCGGACGAACGGGGTTTTGTGTAGATTTAAAAAGTTCCCGTTCGCCCTGAGTAGCGCAGCGTATCGAAGGGCCGCAACCGGACGAATGGGGTTTTGTGTAGATTTAAAAAGTTGCCGTTCACCCTGAGTAGCGCAGCGTATCGAAGGGCCGCAACCAAAGGGAAAACTTGAAGGAGTCAAGTTTCCCACCGGACTCAAGCAAAAAAATAACGCCCTTCATCATCGCGCGCAATCTTGCGCGCTGCGTTCGAATCTTCCAGCCAGCGCACAATTTCCCGGCCATCCGAACTGTCGATGGCCGCCATCATTTCCGCGAACAGTTTCGGCCCATGTTCCAGCGCCGCTTCCAGCGAGGCAAAACGCGCGCCGTCGAAAGCGGGCGCGGCCGGTACCCGGTGTTCGATCGAACGGCTGGCGCCAGGCCGCAGGAACGGCAGCGTCAGATCGAAGCCGGCCTTGGCGGTGTGATGCGTGCCGTCCAGCGAAGGATCGAGCGGCATGGCGCGCATGCGGTCCTGCGTGACCAGGTCGCGGTCTGCCTGGAAGCGGGTCGCCAGCGCCCACTCCATCTGGGCGTCGGAGAAGATGTCGATGTCGGGGTCGACCACGAATACATGCTTGACATTGGCCAGGCAGGAAAATACCGCGGCAATCGCATTGCGCGCTTCGCCGGGAACGCGTTGCTGCAGCGCGATGCGCACATTGAACATGCCGCCGCTGGCCGCATCCGCATACACCGCCTTGACTTCGCGCACCGCCACTTCCAGCGCGCGCCAGACCGTGACCTCGGTGCGCAATGCGCATAGTTGGGCGGTATCGGTGGTGGCCATATCGCGGCCGCTGATAGTGGAAGTCTGGAACACCGCATCGCGGCGATGGGTGATGGCGGTTAGATGGAACAGCGGATTGCGTTTGACGCCGCCGTAATAACCCAGGAATTCGCCGAACGGACCTTCCGGCTCGATGTGCCCCTTCGGATCCAAATAGCCTTCCAGGATGTATTGCGCATCGGCCGGCACCATCAGATCGTTGGTGACGCACTTGACCACGCCCAGCGGCGCGCCGCGCAACGAGGCCAGCAGCTCCAGTTCGTCGGTCGGTATGCGCATGGTCGCGGCGACGTGATCGATCGGATGGGTGCCGACGGCGAATGCGATCGGCAGCGGTTCGTTGCGGGCGGCGTGTTCGAGATAGATCGCGCGCAGGTCCGATGGCGCGATCAGGTCGACGCCGGCGGTGCGGCGGCCGCGCAGCATCAGGCGGCGCACGCCGACGTTGGTCCAGCCGGTCGTCGCATCGACGGTGAAATCGATCGAGGAGGAAATATATGGCGCGCCGTCCAGTCCATGCTGCAGATGCACCGGCAGCCGGGTGAAATCGCATTCGTCGCCGGTCAGCACGACCTGCTGCACCGGCGCGGAGGCGCGCGGTACGGTCACCACGCGGCCCGGCGTGCGCAGGCGTTTCAGCACTTCAGGCAAGATGCGGTCGGCGCTGGTGCCGAAGGCGGCGGCCAGGCGATTGCGGCTGCCGGCCAGGTTGCCGCACAGCGCGGTCGATTCGCCGGCGGGTTGTTCGAACAGCACGGCTTTGGGATTGCCTTCCAGGATGCTGGCGATGGCCGACAGCCTGGTCGCGCCGCTTTTCAGTTCGAATTCCTCCGGGGGGAGCGATTGCAGGAAAGGCCGCAGCGCAAAGCATTCCAGGTCGGGTGTTGCCGACGCGTTGTCCGCGTTCTGAAATTGATTGACATCGTGATTCGCACTCAATTTTCTTCTCCGTATTTGACGATTGGCGGAGAGCGTCGCGGATGCGCGTACGCCTTGCTCAGCCAATCCCTCAATTTAAAGCAGTGAGGGAGTTAACTGAAGCAAGAAAATATGATCGGATAATTGAAAAATGTAATTAATCGAAGGAGGAGGCTTGATGCGGGAGGTTTCGAGGCCGGAGGCAATCCTTCGATACGGCCTCCGGCCTGCCTAGGACGAGCGGTGTTCTCTAGATTTTAATAAAAAACCGGGCATCCTGAGCAGGCTAGGCTCATTCCCCCATGGTCCTGAACAGCGCAGCCTGTCGAAGGGAATTCATCTCGAAAGCCGAACCTACTCTGCCGTCATCTCGGCTGCCGCGGTCGGATTCAACACCGGCTCGCCGATCTTGCGCAAGGTATTGCGATCGGTATGCAGGAACGGCTCGGCCTTGCCGGGAATGATCAGCACGATTTCCTGGTCGTAGGACCAGCTGCCGTCGTCATTGATGGTCACGGTGATCCGATAGCGGTCGGTCCTGAACGCGTATTCCAGGAAGGGATTGGAAAGGATGCCGTTGGTGGTCGATCCGCGCACCGCTTCCAGCGTAAAGGTCTTGGCGTCCGCCGCGGCGGTGCCGGTGGCCATCGCGGTCTGCCCGCGCGGAATCGACAGCGTCTGCATCAGCGCGCCGGTCGCCGGCTCCCAGAGCCAGTAGCCGACCTGGTCGTGAAAGGCCTCGACCTTGTTTGGTTCGACGATGTGGAGGCGATAACGCAATCCATACAGCAACTGCGGACCATTGGTCTGCGCATCGATCGGATGAAACTCGGCGGTTTCGATATAGGCGCGCTTTTGCGGGCCGTCGGCCTTGGGCGTGACGTCCAGGCCGCGCTCACCGGTCCAGATGCCGGCCATGCCGGTCAGCGGTCCCAGGTTGGCCAGCGTATCGGGGTTCGGTTCGGGTTCGGTATAGATGTCTTTTGGATAATTTGCCATGGTTTCTTTCGGCGTGGACGCCGTGGATTGGAATTGGGTGAAGAGGATTATCGTTTTTCAGCGGGAATTTGCAACAACATTCCATCAGGAGTGCGTGTTCTGTTCGAGATCGGCCTGCACGTCCGCATGCCGGCGGCCCGGTATGCGGACGTGCAGGCGCGCGCGAATTCGACGGGCTTCTAATTTGCAGCGGGCGCTGCTGTGGTTGTTGTCGTTGGCGTGACTCGCCAGACCGCATTGCCGACATCGTCGGCCACCAGCAAGGCGCCGGCCTGATCGACCGCGACGCCAACCGGCCGCCCGAAGGCTTTTCCTTCCTTGCTGACGAATCCGGTCAGGATCTCTTCCGGCTTCCCGTCGGGACGCCCTTTGGAGAAGGGAACGAAGATCACCTTGTAGCCGCTTCTCGGGTCGCGATTCCACGAGCCGTGCTGGCCGACAAAGGCGCCGCCGGAAAAATGCGGGCCGAGCAATTTCCCTGTGTAGAACGTCAGGCCAAGCGATGCGGTATGCGCGCCCAGGGCATAGTCGGGCACGATCGCCTTTGCAACCAGGTCGGGCCGCTGCGGCTTGACCCTCTCATCGACATGCGCGCCGTAATAGCTATACGGCCAGCCATAGAAGCCGCCGTCCTTGACCGACGTCATATAGTCCGGAACCAGGTCGCTGCCGATCTCGTCGCGTTCATTCACGCTCGCCCACAATGCGCCGCTTTGCGGTTGCCACGACAGGCCGTTTGCGTTGCGCAGCCCTGACGCGAAGATCCGATGGGAACCGGTAGCGGGATCGATCTCCCAGATGGCTGCGCGGCCTTCTTCCTTGTCCATGCCGTTCTCGCCGACATTGCTGTTCGAGCCCACCGACACGTACAGGCGCGAACCGTCGCGATTCGCGGTGACGTCCTTGGTCCAATGATGATTGATCGTGCCGGCCGGCAGATCCACGATTTTTACGCCGGGCGCGGTGATCTGGGTATCGCCGGTGCGGTAGGGAAATTTCAGCAATGCATCGGTATCCGCAATATATAAATCGTTGCCCACCAGGGTCATGCCGAAAGGAGAATGCAGTCCGGTCAAGAAGACGGTGCGCATTTTTGCCGTGCCATCGGCGTTGATGCCGCGCAGCAAGGTAATGCGGTTGGCTGAAGACGTCGCCGCCCCGGCGCGCTTCATGAACAGTTTCATGAACCATCCTCGCAGGCCTTTGCTGTCGTCGGGCTTGGGCGGCGCGTTGGTTTCCGCGACCAGCACGTCGCCGTTCGGCAATACATACAGCCAGCGCGGATGATCGAGTTGGGTGGCAAAGGCGCTGACGGCCAGACCGGGAGCCGCAATCGGCTTGACGCCCTCCGGCCAGCTTTGGGTAGGAGCGACGTTGACGGTTGGAATCAGGGTTGGATTGGGCGCGGGCAAGGTGGGATTGGGACCGTAGCCGGCTTGCTCGGGCAGGGTCGCGACTTCACCGCAGGCGTTGAGGCTCAGGGTGAACAGGCAAAGGACGATTGGGGGGATCGGGTTTCGCATATGCCGGCATCCTTGGTAGGGGGATATGGGAGCGTGTGGTGGGTTTGATAGTGACATCGGCAGGTGCGGAATCGTTCACTATGCCAATCAGCACCGCAACAACAGATCGTTGATGCTCCCGTTGGCGGCATCGATATTTAAATTTTTCGAATTGAGGCTCGGCGTATTGAACATGCCATTGGGCAGGCGGCATTGCACCGCCCCCAAGCCGACTATATTGCAGCGGTAGTCCGGGCCCGATACCGCGGATGACTCAGGCTAATTCATGAACATCGAGCGGCGCATTCAGCTTGACGCCGGCCGGCAGCACGCCGCGGCCGCGGAAGTCTGTGCTTTGTCCTGGCGGCGGCGGACGGTTGTCCGGATCCGCCAGCCACAGCCGCAGCAGATGGCGCTTGCGTTCCGGTTCCGGCCAGTCTTCATAATCGCCCCGGGTATGCAGGGCGACGTAGTTGTTGAGGAATTGCACATCGCCCGGCTTGAATGGAATATCGGTCAGGCATTCTTCACAGATTTCCCGGTACACCTTGATGGCTTCCTGCTGGATCGGCGTCATCGGCGGCACGCCTGGCAAGTCAGGCGCCTTGTCGATCGCCGCACCGGCGCCGGTGGCACTGAAGATACCGTCGGCAAACCAGAAGATCGGCAGCTTGTACCACGGCTCCTGCCCCGGATTGAAGTCGCCCTTGCGCGAACGGTAGAAATCCTGGTACAGCACCGCCACCAGGTCCGGCCGGCGTTCCAGCATGATGTTGTGGACCGAAACCGAACTGACGACGCGGCTGGCGCCGCCGCTCTTCGCTGTTTGCAGGCACAGCAGGCCGACGTAGTCGCAGGCATCGGCGTGGCAGCGCATCTCGACCTTGGTCAGGTAGCCGCGCGTGTTGGCGTCAGCGTAGTCGCCGCCCAGGTCTTTGACGTGGCCCAATAAGTGGCCCTTCATGTTCTGCGACATCTGCTTGCCGAGGAAGGTGCCGATGCCCAGATAGGCGACCGCGATACCTGCGCGATCCAGCCGATCGATCGGGAAATTGCGCAGCATCACCAGGCCGCGGCCGTTGCGCAGCTCTTCGCGCACATCGCGCATCACATCGCGAAAACTGCCTTCGAGCAGGAAGTTGTCCTTGGTCACTTCTTCCGGCGTCAGGCCCTGCTCGAGAAAGCGGTTGGCGGCGGCGACCAGCGCGTCGGCGTCCGATTCGGTGATGTGGTAACTCCAGTTGGCGACGTCGCCCAACGAATGGGGTTTCCAGGCCGCCGGATCGATCACCTTATGCAAGGGCTGGGCCGGTAGGCGCTGGGCGTTCCTGAAGGTGCGGAAATCGGCCATGCTTGTCTCCTTTATTGTTTGAATCAATGCAGCCATTCTGGAACAACGGCCAGGCCACAGCCATAGCAATTCCATTAATAGTTTGTCGAATTTCCTTATTGCCTGATCGAAAGCTCCTGTTTCCGCGTCGCCGGCTCAGTCGTCCGGGTTGCGTTCCAGCTCGCCGGCGACTTGCTGGATTGCACGCATCAGGGCCGCCGCGCCCGGCGAAGGGTGGCTTTTGGCGCGCTGCATCACGGCGATCACGCGCGCGGTCTTTTCGAATTCGAAATCCAGCATCTTGAGGATGCCGAGCTTGCGTTCCATATCCAGTTGCTGCGGCGAAATGGCGGTGATCAGGTCGCTGTCCAGCAGCATTCCGCGCAGGATCGACAGATCGCTGGTTTCGATCGGGCTTTTCGGCAGCGAGCCGCTGACATGATGGAAAGCCTGGTCGAACAGTTCCCGCGTGGGCGTATGGCGCGCCGGCAAAATCCATTCGGCGCGCCGCAGATCGTCGACGGTGACCTCGGCGAGTTTGGTCAACGGATGGCCGGCGCGCACGAATACCGCCATGCGGTCGGTCATCAGGGGCGTGTCGACCATGCCCGGCAGCGGGTGACCCGGGCGCAGGGTAAGCAGCGCGAAGTCGATGTCGCCGGAGCGCAGGCCGATCCTGAGGTCGCGCCCTTCGACCGTTTCGATGCGCACCAGCGGATGTTCCCGCAAGACGCGGTTGATGGCGCGCGGCAGGATCACGGTGCGCGACAGCGGGTGCGAGCCGACCGTCACCAGCCCCTGGGTCTTGCCGTGCAGCGCGGCGATGTCGGCTTCGACGTGGCGCAATTCGGCCAGCGCCAGCTTGGTGCGCAGCACCAGGATTTCGCCGGCCTCGTTGATCAGCATGCCCTTGGCGGTACGGATGAACAGCGGAATGCCGAGGCTGGCTTCGAGTTCGGTGATGGCCGCGCTGACCGCCGGCTGGGTGATGCCGAGCAGGTTGGCGACGGTCGGCATATGGTGCGATTCGGCCAGGGTGACGAAAATCTGCAGCCGGTCCTTGTTGAACAGCATGTCGAAGATCGGCGCGTTCAGCGAGCCGTTGGCCTTGCGGATGCGCGAGGCCATTTCATCGCGCGCCAGCCGGAATTCATTGGCGGCGCGATGCGCGCGGTACAGCAGCGACTGGCCGAA
>DASYEK010000109.1:0-26745 GCA_036499085.1 Herbaspirillum sp.
AAAATGCCTCGTATAATCTCGCTTCTTTAGGCGCGTAGCTCAGCTGGTTAGAGCGCTACCTTGACATGGTAGAGGTCGTTGGTTCGAGCCCAATCGTGCCTACCAGTATTCTCGATGTTCTTGATATCGGCAAAATACTGGAGCAAATTCAGAGAAACCGAGTTTGCATTACTAGGGAAAATCGAAGCATTACCGAAATGGAAGCGCAGTCGCGGCTTCCATTTTTGCTTTCTGAAGCATCCTTGGGCAATTGTCCTCAGCCCGAATCCATCATTCATTTGCCTTGTCCGCGGTCGCTCGGCGGATCTCCAGGCATAAGGGTTTCATGGGGACAAAAAAATTGCCCCTTTTGCGTTACCCCTACCGTTATTTCGGCCCGAATATTTCCTGCAGCGCCGCAGGCGCGCCCGCCCGCATCTGGATTTTCCCGTGCGCGTCCTGCCATACCAGGCCGGGCGTGCCCGATATGCCGAACGCTTGCATCATGTGCGCGTTGGATGCCAATTGCGATTCTATCGCGGCAGGAATTTCAGCCAGCGGTTTCAATGCGCTGTCGCCCATGGCGACGGGCCGGCCCGTCGCCAGTATTTTGGCGCCAGCCGCCATCTGGCCGCGTTCATGGTTTTCCAGCCGGAGGCTCGGGTTGCTGTCGATCAGGATCGCGGCGGCCTTGCCGGCGCTGGTGGGCGAAAGGATGCCGATCAGGATGTGGCGCAACTGTACCTTGCCGCTGGCGACCCACGGTCGAGAATCGCCCCAGAACTTATTGCAATACGGACAGTTCGGATCGGTGAAGACATATACGATGCGCGGCGCCTTGATCGAGCCGTCCAGCACCCATCGGGCGCGCTCCAGCTGCGACCAGGCGCCGTTTGTCATCGACTGCGAGACGGATTTTTCAAGCGTGTCGCGATTGACGTCGTTGCCGGCCGCATCGAGCATGGTCCCTGCAATGACGTACTTGCCGTCCGGCGTTCCATACAACGCAACCGGATGCTGTCCGGAGTAGGCGGCCCAGGCCTTCAATCCGCCCCTGGACGGCAGGGGACCGACGACGGTGACGCCCTGGGCTTCAAGGGCGCTCAGCGCCGCCGGTTTTTCGCCTTGCGCAAATGCAGCGCTTGAGCCGGTTGCCGACATAACGCATACGGCGCATATGGCGCATGCGGCGATGAATCGTCTGAAAGCGCGCTGTATCGCAAACGTTTCGATCTGCATGATGGATTTCCTTGGGAATGAGTCTGGGAAAGTAGTTCGTTGTACGGAGGATTTTGGTTACAGCCTTGTGAAATATCGTCAACGATGAGATGCAAACGGGAGCCTAGGGAATTTCCCGATTACGCATCCGTTCGGCCTTGGCGATAATCGCCGCAACCAAATCAATGAGGATGCTCATCATGACGAATTGCACAAACTCGCGACCGGCGGTAACGATCGATTGGCGGAATGCGCCCGCCGGCGCGCGTTGGTGGTCCGTGACCAGGGACGGCAAGGCGCAATGGCACATCATGGGCGTCTGCGCGGAGCCGCTGGCATTCTTGATGGCGACCACCTGGCCCGCGCCGACCTTCGGATATCAGGGCGACTGGCGGGAAAGCTTGGTCGAGCGCCCCGCGATGGACTTGCCGCCGTTGCGTCATTGCCTGCTCGCCGCGGAGTCGCAGTGCCAGTTCGGCTAGTCCGCTGCTGCCGGCACCTGAAATACGTATAACCGGATAAAGCCTCGCAATCAAAATCCGGCGCCAGGCCGGATTCGACGCAACGAGGTCGATACATAGGCAAGCGGCGAATTACGCCACGCCGCCATCCGCCAGATTCTCCGACATGATGTCGTTCCAGATCGCATCCACGAAATGATGGAAACGCGGCAGTTTGCGCGCTTCACGCGCATTGCGCGGACGTTCCAGGTCGATATTGTATTCGGCCTTGATGTGACCCGGCCGGTCGCTCATCACGATCACGCGGTCGGACAGGCTGACCGCTTCTTCGATATCGTGCGTGACGAAGACGATCGATTTGCGGAAGCTGCTCCAGATGTTCAACAGTTCCTGGCCCATCAGGACCTTGGTCTGCGCATCGAGCGCGCCGAAGGGTTCGTCCATCAGGTAGATGTCCGGCGCGTAGGCCAGGATGCGGCCCAGCGCGACGCGCTGGCGCATGCCGCCGGACAGCGCGCGCGGATAATACGCGGCGAAGCGTTCCAGGCCGGTGAATTTCAGCAGCTCGTCGATGCGCGCGGCGCGTTGTTCCTTTGGATAATTGCCGCATTCGAGGCCGACCTCGATATTCTCGCGCACGGTGGCCCATGGCAGCAGGGCGTCGCGCTGGAACATGAAGCCGATGCCGGCCGGGGTGCCGTTGACGCGTTCGCCGCGCACGGCGACTTCGCCGGCCGACGGCCGTTCCAGGCCGGAAATCAGCTTGAGCAGGGTCGATTTGCCGCAGCCGCTAGGGCCGACGATGGACAGGAATTCGCCTTCTTTCACATCCAGGCTGATATCGCGCAGCGCCGGTTCGGCGCCGCCGTAATGCATCGCAACACGGCTGATCCGTACCGCCGGCGCCAGCGCGCCGTTCTCGCCGCCGGCAGGGCGGTCGAATTCGTTTAACAGGGCATGCACGGCCGCTTCCTCGTTGGTTGGCATAAGTATCAATACATGGACATCAGTAGCGGTTACGCAAGAAACGGCGCTCGGCCAGTTTCACGATTTCGTTGAGCAGCATGCCCACGATCATCAGCACCACCAGGCCGGTAAATACGCCGACGATGTCGATCTGGCCGGCGGAGCGCTCGACATACCAGCCCAGCCCGCGATTGGATCCCAGCAATTCGCCGACCACTGAACCGATCAGCGCCAGTCCGACGCCGACGCGGATCGAGGCGAAAATCCACGGCACGATCGCCGGCAGCAGCACCTTGCGCAGGATATAGCCGCGCGTGGCGCGCATCGCACGCATCATGTCGACCAGTTCGCGGTCCACGCCGCGCATGCCTTCGTAGGTGTTGAGGATGACCACGAACACCACCAGCGAAAATGCCATCACGATCTTGGACATCGGGCCGATGCCGAACCACAGGATGAACAGCGGCGCCAGCGCGATGCGCGGGATGCTGTAGAGGCCGAGGAAGAACGGCTCCAGCACTTTTTCGACATAACGGTTGGAGGCGAACAGCAAGCCGATCGGAATGCCCACGACCAGGCTCAGGATCAGGCCGGCGGCGGCCTGGCCGACGGTCGGCACGGTATGCCACCAGAGGTCGCCGCTGGTCACCAGGCTCCAGATGCGCACCACCACGGTGGAGGGCTGACCGATCCAGAACGGATCGAGCACCCAGCGCGCGGCCGCTTCCCAGAGGCCGATGATGACTACCGCGAAAGCGAGGCGGCCCAGGAAAATCTTGCCGGCGTCGTCGGCCGCGGCGGGCGGAGACTTCAGCACCGCGCCGCTGTCATCGAGGGATGCGTTGGGAATATCCATGCGATCGGAAGCCTAGCGGCCCAGCAACGTATTGGTCAGGTCGACCTTGGACTGGTCGATGGGCTTCAGGTCCGGCTCCAGCGTGCGCAGGATTTCATTCATGCGGATATAGCCTTGCGGTGAAATCCTGCCGTCGGCCGACAGCAGCTTGGGCACCTGGTCGGCATAGGCCTTGACATAGGCGTCGCTGCGGCTCGGGAACAACTGCTTGATGATCTTGCGCACTTCGGCCGGATCGGTCTGGATCAGTTGCTCGGCCTTCAGTACGGCGCGCGCCACTCCCTTGGCGGCGGCCGGATTGGCGTCGACCCAGCGTTGGCGACCGATCACGGCCTGCCCCGAATGCGGGATGGTGCGCCAGTCTTTCAGGATTTCGAATTTGCCGGTTTCGGCCAGCTCATAATCGAGCACGTCGGCAGTGGTCGCCATGATCGCGTCGACCTGGCCCGACAGCAGCCCGGCCTTGGCGGTATTGCCGTCGCCGATGCCGACGATGGTCACGTCGCGGTCGGGATTGAGGCCCAGTTGCTTGAGCGACCAGCGCAGGATGTTGTCCGAATAGCTGCCCGGCGCGCTCACGCCGATCTTCTTGCCCTTGAGCGAGGTCAGGTCCTTGTAATTCTTGCCCACCGGGACGATCAGGGTATAGGTGATGAAGCGATCGATGCCGATCAGGAAGCGCGCGTCGATGCCGCGGTTGTTCAGGCGCAGCACGTGATCGGTGGCGAAGGCGGCCAGGTCGATCGAGCCGCCGATAAAGGCCTGCACGGCGATGCCGCCGCCGCGGAAGGGCACGGTGTCGACGTCCAGGTGCTCGGCCTTGAAATAGCCCTTGTCGATCGCGATGAGGATCGGCAATTGCGATTCGTTGGTGCCGATCAGGCCGATGCGGATTTTGGTCTGCGCCGAGGCCGGCGCTGCAACCAGCATGGAACCCAGCAGGGTGGCGCCCAGCGATGCGATGAGGGTGGCCGATTGCAGTAATCGTTTGATTGACATGGAAATCCCGTGAATGGATGTTGAGGACAAGGCTGGTGACTACATGTACCGTGGTACGCGTATCGCATCGGTAAAATCACATCAAGCCGCAATGCGCCGAAAAAGTTGACGGCTTGGCAATTTGATAGGTCTTATTGGAGCGGATTTTACCCAGTGCGTTCCAATGTGGGAAATAACTATCGTGAATAAGCTAATTCAATATTCATAAATTTTGAACTAGCAGGCTTGCCGGGTCTCCAATCATGACATTCCTTGCTTGCGTCCTTGCTTTGACTCTCTTGTTCCTGCGCTCTTTGTTTCCCTATTTGCCTCCCTATTTGCATCCTTATGTTGCAGACCGCGCATGCCATGCGCTGTTTTGCTATCCTTTCTTTCCCTGTATTTTTATCGAGACCGCCGCCAATGACGATCAATCGCCGAACGTTCCTGCATTCCGCCGCTGCCGCCGCAACCCTTGCCGCCCTCGGCATCCCGCCCGAAGCGCTCGCAGCCAATCGCGTCAAGCTGGGATCGGCATCGGCCTTTTCGTTCGACACGCTGATCGCGCAAGCCCGTTCGCAAGCCCAGGCGCCGTATCGCCCCCAGCCGACGCCGCCGCGCGAGATACTTGAGAAAATCGATTACGAAGCGCATGGCAAGATCAAGTTCAATACCGATTACGCGCTGTTTGCCGATGGCCCCGGCCAATTCCCCGTCACCTTTTTCCATCTCGGCCGCTTTTTTCAGGCCCCGGTGCACATGATGCTGGTCGAGGGCGACGCCGCGCGCGAGATCGTCTACGACGAACGCTATTTCGACATGCCGGCCGACAGTCCGGCCCGCAAGCTGCCGCGCGGCAGCGGCTTTGCCGGCTTCCGCTTCCAGGAGAGCCGCCGCGGCGACCAGGCCAAGCTCGACTGGCACAAGAACGACTGGGTCGCCTTTCTCGGCGCTTCCTATTTCCGGGCGATCGGCGATCTGTATCAATACGGCATGTCGGCGCGCGGCATCGCGCTGGATGTGGCGCAGGCCGGCAAGGCCGAGGAATTTCCCAATTTCACGCACTTTTATTTCACGGTGCCGGCGGACAACAGCGACACCGTCGTGATCTACGCCATGCTCGACGGTCCGAGCATTTGCGGTGCATATAAATTCACCATGCGCCGCAATGCCGCGGTGATCATGGATATCGATACTGCCCTGTTCCTGCGGCGCGACATCGATCGTTTCGGCATCGCGCCGCTGACCTCGATGTACTGGTTTTCCGAATCGGCCAAGGGCGCCGGCGCCGATTGGCGGCCGGAGGTGCACGATTCCGACGGCCTGGCGATCTGGAACGGCGCCGGCGAACACATATGGCGGCCGCTGAACGATCCGCTGCAGGCCACCGCATCCGCCTTCGGCGACACCAATCCGCGCGGCTTCGGCCTGTTGCAGCGCGACCGCGATTTCAACAATTACCAGGATGGCGTGCACTACGAGCGGCGTCCGAGCCTGTGGGTCGAGCCGTTGGAAGGCTGGGGCGAAGGCGCGGTGCAACTGGTTGAAATTCCGACCGACGACGAAATCCACGATAACATCGTCGCCATGTGGGTGCCGCGCGCCAAGGCTGTCGCCGGCAGCAGCTATCGCTTGCGCTATCGCCTGCATTGGCAAAAAGACGAACCGTTCCCGAGTCCGCTGGCGCGCTGCATGGCGACCCGGCTCGGCAACGGCGGCGTGCCGGGCCAGCCGCGGCCGCCGAATGTGCGCAAGTTCATGGTTGAATTCAAGGGCGCGCCGCTAGAAAAACTGGCGTTCGGCGAAAAGCCGGAAGCGGTGCTGACAGCCTCGCGCGGCACGTTCTCGTATGTGTTCACCGAGGCGGTGCCGAATGACGTGCCGGGCCATTGGCGCGCGCAATTCGACCTGACCGTGGACGGCGATGCGCCGGTCGACATGCGCCTGTATTTAAGCAGCAAGAACCAGACGCTGTCGGAAACCTGGCTGTATCAATACCGGCCGTTCAAGACGCGTACCACGCTGGCTTCGTGAGCCGCTTCCCACAACGGCGTTCACGAATCCTTACGCGAGGTTGCGAAGCGCGCCTACTGTCAAATCCAGGGAGAACGGGCAAAGTCATGGCTCAGTCTATGACGCAGTCATGCCTGTTCGGCGCATCCGGCGCATGCATTCAGCCATTTCCCTAGGAGATTAAAAATGATTCGGACAACCAAGATTTCTGCAGTATTGCTGGCCCTTCTTTTTGCAGCCGGCGGCGCAATGGCGCAATCGGCGGGCAGTTCGGCCGGCAGCAGCATGAGCAATACCGGCGACGACAATTCGCGTTCCACCGCTTCTCCCGTCGGCACCGCACCGATGAATTCATCGACAAACACCAAGATGAAGAAGCCCAAGGCCAAGAAGGCCAAGAAAATGAAAGATAGTTCCATGAAATCGTCGGACGGCGGCGCCAACAGTAATCCGTCGGCCGGCGCCAATCCGGAAAACGGCACCACCAATCCGTAAGGTCCATGCAGGCCTTTGCCCAAAGCCCCGTTCGTCGAGAGCGGGGCTTTTTATTGATGGGCCGCAATATCGGGTGTCCCGATTTCATCCATGCCCGCAAGGCTGGAAACTAAGCTGGCGCGGCATTGTCTATCGATCGATGCAAATAACAAGAAAGATCGTATGAAAATGCCCATTCCATACAACAATAAATTTAAATGCCGCAGTCTGGTGCTGGGCTGCGCAATGTTGTCGTTGTATTCAATCGCGGCCTCGAGCCATGCGGCGCCTGTCGATGATGGCAGCATCCCGGTAACGGCCGGCCCCGCGCCTTACACCGGTTATGCGTCGGCTTCGATGGGCGATGGCGTCATTCGCGGCGAAGGCGCAATCGGTCACCGGACCATGCGCTGGCGCGCCGGCGAGATGCGGCTGGGCCATACCTTCGATCCATTCGGCCTGGTCGAGCGAGGGTATGTGAATGCCGCCGAAGCGCCACGCCTGGACATCGTTTATTACAACGAAGGCCACCCCGACAATAATCACCGCGACGGCTATGCCGCGCAAATGGTATTCCGCAAGAATCTGCATCCGACCCTGGGCGTCGAGCTTGGCGTCGGACCTTACTTCAGCATGAACCGGACCAGGGTCAACGGCATCGAATTGGATGACGCTCGCGCCGGCGCGCTCATATCGCTGACGCTGATCGGACGCCTGGATGCATATTCGCAGGGCTTGCAATGGCGCGTGGGATATAACCACGTCGCCATTACCGATGCGCCGAGTTCGAATGCGATCGTGATCGGCCTCGGCAAGGAAATCGGCGCCACGCGTTCGCGTACGCCGGGCGGCGCATCGGACGGCCATCCGGTGTGGCTGGGCGCTTCCTACGGCTTCGCGCAGACCAATCAATCCGGCCCCGGTTATCGCCCCAGCTATTCGCTGGAGGCCAAGCAGTATTACCACCAGTTTGCGATTTCGCTGTCGGGGGTGGAAGAGGGCAGTGACGGGGTACGCGTGGACCGGCGCGGCATCGCGGGCCAGGCCTGGTATGTGCAGCCGTTCAGCCAGAACTGGTCGATCAGCGCGGGCGCCGGCCCTTATCTGTCGAGAAATAAACTCGGCACCAACCGCACCACCTTGAGCGGCCTGTTTTCCGTGCAGGTCGACCGCAATCTGGGCAAGGACTGGAAGGTGTTCACCAACTTTGCACGCGTGGTGACGTTCACCGACAAGAACGATGCAGACCTGGTGACCTTCGGCTTCATGCGACGCTTCGGCTCCTGAGGCACGGCTTGGGAACGGCCGGGAATGGGTGTAAAATTCCGCGCCATAAGCGGCATGCCATTGGTATCGGGATAGCCGTATGTCGTTGTCAGTTTTTGCCACTCATTCACCGGTTCAGGGGAGCCCGCCATGCGTTCGATCACCACTGTTTTCGTCTTGCTGGGGTTCCTGAGCCTGACCGCTTGCGGGGAGAAAGCGGATTACGAGCGAAAAGCCGAGCAAGACGCCGCTGCGCGCCGCATCGTCAATACCAAAGAGAAGTAAGCGGCCCGGGCGACGGGGGCGGCCGGCTTTCGTCAAGTCCTACCCGGGTATACGTGATTGTCCGATGGAGCAGTGCATGCGCGCTGCCTATAGTGGATTCATTTCATTCCTCATCCGTCGAGCGATCGCCATGTCCAATTCTAATAATCACATCTATAAAGTCATTGAAATCGTCGGTACTTCGGAAACCGGGACCGACGACGCCATCCGCAACGCCATCGCCGAAGCAGCCAAGACGGTGCAGCATATCGACTGGTTTGAGATGGTCCGCCATTCGGGCCATATCGTCGACGGCAAGATCCAGCATTTTCAGGCGACCCTGAAAGTGGGTTTCCGCCTGGACCGATAAACGGGAGTACGCAATGATTCATCGTTCTCATCCGGGCCGCGTCGAAGGCGACGACCGCGATCAACCCGGCAATGCGCCGGACCGTCCGCGCGGCGGCAACAGCACGCCTTTCACACCGACCCATGGCGGCGGCATCGTAACCGGTTCCGTGCACAGGCCGCAGGAAACGCACTACGATCCAGCCGGCAATCCCATCGAATTCAACAGCAGCAAAGTGTGCGACCAGACCGTCGGCGGCGATTTGACCGGGCGCGAGCCGGATACGCGCGACGATAATTTTATCGACGACGACGCGCCCGGATCACCCGCGGATCGGCAATTGGTGCGGGATATCGGCACCGGCATCGACGATTTCAGCGAACCCAGGAGCGCGGCGGCGCGGCCGGCGGTGAACAAGGAAGCAAGCAGGAAATAAGAAAAAACAGAAATCATTCGTCCGCAAAAAAATAGCCCGAATCGGGCTATTTTCATTGGCGCGGCATGCAATTGCCGTAGATTTGCCAGTCATCTTCCCTGATATTTTATTTGCTTGCCGGCGTGCTGCTGTCGGTATTGCCTGTGCCGCTGGTGCTGCTAGGCGTATCCGAAGGCGTTGGGGTGCCGGACGAAGAACCGGATGCACCCGGGCTGGACATTGCGGAGCCGCTGGACGATGAAGACGAATCGGGCGCGGTGCTCGATGACGACGATGGCGCTGGGGTGCTCATCGGCGCTGCGCTGCTTGGGGTGCTGGAAGTTGCCGGCGTGGCTGGCGTTTCATCGTTTTTCTTACAGCCTGCCAGAGCGGCAAGTACGACTGCGGTGGCAAATATGGTTTTCCGAATCAACATAGATCCTCCTTTTGTAGTTAACAATGTCACTCTTACGTCCGTTAGGTGACGCAATGACCCGTATGTTCCATGAAAAGGGAGGGGCATACTGTAGGAAAATGGCTAATTTGGCTGTAGGCACTAATGCGGAAAAACGGGCAAATCGTTCCATTTTCGCGAATTCGGGCAAAATCGGGTCAGTTCGGGTAAGCTCTGCGGCTCGCGCTTGGGCGCCATGGCAATGCAGTCGATGGGAATGCAAAAATGACATATGAAGAATATCTGGACGAGGTCACCACCTTGTTGACCGAACTGTTCGAAATGAGCGACGCTGCCGCGATCAAGCATGTCATGCGCGCGCAGGCGGAGGATTTCTTCACCCTGCATGACGACGATCCGGCCATGCGTACGCAGGAACGCGCCGAACAGGACGCACGGACCATTTTTGCCCAAAAGAACAAGTCGCGTCCGGAAATCTTTCACAAGCGCGGCAAATGACGGCCGCGACGCCCATTTCACCGCTTGCCGGCGCTGCCGCGGCCGGCACCGAGGCTTTTCCCGAAATCCACTGGATCGAAGACGGTCAGCCGCGCGTTGCGCGCTGGCGCGCCGAAAGTGGCGTGCCGGCGCCGAAACGAGTGCAAATCGCCGACGATCGCATCGATGCCGACAGCGCCTATCGGCTGGCCTGTGAAGGCGTGGGCCTGCTGTGGCGCGGCGATTTCCAGAATGCGCGCCAGTTGCTGCAGGCATTGGCGCGCCGCATCGATCGCCCGGCGCCGGTAAAACGGGCGCGCCTGAAAAAGAATGCCGCTGCTGCCGCCGCCAACGCAGCCACGCCTATCCCGGGACAGGCCTTTCATCTGCACCGGCAGGCGCAGTCGCAGCGCGCCCGCATCCTGGGCATGCTGCTGTTGCCGCACGACAGCGACCACGGCGTACCCTTGCGGCGCGCGCCGGATGTGCGCCAGGCCTGCGCCGACGCCTATGGCGCGGCGGCCGAACCGTATGTGGCGTCGATGCGCGAATTGCTGGGCCTGATCGGCGCTTACGAATGGCGCAAGAACGGTGTCGAAGTGGCGGCGCTGGATGCACGCATTCATCCGCATTACGGCGTATTCGCGCCGGTGCGCGCCGAATATGTCGACCTGGTCGCCGCCGCGCCATTACCCGCCGACAAGACGCTCGCCTTCGACATCGGCACCGGCACCGGTGTGCTGGCAGCCTTGCTGGCGCGCCGCGGCGTGGCCCGCATTGTCGCCACCGACCAGGACCCGCGCGCACTCGCCTGCGCGCGCGACAACCTGCAGCGGCTCGATCTGCCGCAAGTCGAAGTCGTGCAGGCCGATCTGTTTCCTCCAGGCCGTGCCGCGCTGGTGGTCTGTAATCCGCCATGGCTGCCGGCGCGCCCGAGTTCGCCGATCGAGCATGCAGTGTACGATCCCGACAGCCGCATGCTGCGCGGTTTCCTGCAAGGCCTGCCGGCGCATCTGACCCCGCGCGGCGAGGGCTGGCTGATTTTGTCCGATCTGGCCGAGCATCTCGCGCTGCGCTCGCGCGAAACGCTGCTGGCGATGTTTGCCGAGGCCGGGTTGCGCGTGATCGAACGGCACGATATCCGGCCGCGGCATCCGCGCGCGGCCGATGCGGAAGACGTATTGCATCAGGCCAGGGCCGCCGAAGTGACGTCGCTGTGGCGCCTGGCGGCGTTGCAATGAATTTCTGAAACGATAAATGACTCCGAAGGATCCCATGAACGAATTCGACTACGATCTATTCACTATTGGCGGCGGTTCCGGCGGCACGCGCGCCAGCCGTTTCGCGGCGCAATATGGCGCCCGCGTGGCGATAGCCGAGAAGCAGTATCTGGGCGGCACCTGCGTCAACGTCGGCTGCATTCCCAAGAAGCTGATGTCGTATGCGGCGCACTTCCATGACGACCTGGCCGACGCCAGGGGCTTCGGCTGGGAGATCGGCGAGCGCCGCCATGACTGGGCCACGCTGATCGCCAACAAGAATGTCGAAATCACGCG
The DNA here is from genome assembly GCA_036499085.1 of Herbaspirillum sp. Classification (GTDB taxonomy): domain Bacteria; phylum Pseudomonadota; class Gammaproteobacteria; order Burkholderiales; family Burkholderiaceae_D; genus Herbaspirillum. Next base: position 11,688 of record DASYEK010000109.1, read on the forward strand.
GCTCAACGGCATTTACCGCAATCTGCTGAATTCGTCCGGCGTCGAGGTTTTCGATGGCCACGCCACGATCGAAGATGCGCATACGGTATCGATCAACGGCCGCCGCGTCACCGCGCGCTATATCCTGATCGCCACCGGCGGCCATCCGACCCTGCCGGAAATGCCCGGCAAGCAGCATGGCATCACTTCCGACGATTTCTTCTTCCTGCCGGCATTGCCGCCGCGCGCGGTCGTGGTCGGCGGCGGCTACATTGCGGTGGAGCTGGCGGCGATCCTGAACGGCCTGGGCAGCAAGGTCACGCTGCTGCATCGCGGCCCGCGCCTGCTGCGCACGATGGATGCCGACCTCGGTTATTTCCTGGCCGCCGAAATGGTGAAAAAAGGCATTGACGTGCGATGCAATACCTCCATCGAAACGATGACGGCGGACGGCGAGGACGGCCAGAGTGTCAAGCAGTTGCATCTGAAGGACGGCAGTGAAATCGATGCCGAGAGCGTGCTGTTCGCTACCGGCCGCCACGCCAATACCGAAAAGCTGGGACTGGAAGGCGTCGGGGTGGAAATGAAACCGAATGGCGCGATCGTGGTGGACCAGGACTTCCGCACCAATGTGCCGTCGATCTATGCCATCGGCGACGTGATCGATCGTGTCGCGCTGACCCCGGTGGCGCTGGCCGAAGGCATGGTGGTCGCGTCGGCGCTGTTCCAGGACGGCGCGCGCAAGATTTCGTATGAAAATATCCCGACCGCCGTCTTCAGCCATCCGAACGTCGGCACGGTCGGCCTGACCGAAGCGCAGGCGCGCGAACAGTTCGGCGAGGTCAAGATATTCAAAAGCGAATTCAAGGCGCTCAAGCATACCTTGAGCGGATCGACCGAACGGGCCTTGATGAAACTGATTGTCGACGCCGCCAGCGACAGAGTGCTGGGCGCGCATATGGTCGGCGCCGATGCCGGTGAAATCATGCAAGGCTTCGCGGTGGCATTGAACTGCGGCGCCACCAAGGCGCAGATCGACACCACGATCGGCATCCATCCGACGATTGCGGAGGAATTCGTCACCATGCGTACGCCGGTGTAAACCTCTGCCGCCGGCTTTCCCTATAAGCCGGCTTCGCTGTCGCGTTTACCGCGACAGCGAAAAACCGATGCGGAACTGCGGCGTGATCTTCTGGTTATAAGTCAGCAGGCTTTCGCCGTAGCCGTAAAAGTAGTTGGCGAACAGATAGCCGGCGGTGCCGGGAATCAGTTGCGACAGGGGATAGCTGAGCTGGCTGTCCGCGCTGCCCGCATTGCTGTTGCGTCCCTTGCGCAGCAGCGTCGAAAACGCCACGCCGTCGGGTTTGCCGAAGCTCAGTTTCAGGTCGACATTGCCGCGGTAATCGGCGATGTCGCGGTTGTCGCTCAAGGGGCCGAGATAGCCGTAGATCTTGGGCGCTACCGTGAAGTGATAGTCGTCGAGCTTGCCGAACGATACGCTGGGTTCGACGAAAGCGATATTCAGGCCGCGCGACTTGGCGCCGTCCTGGCCGTTGGACTCGTGTTCCAGGCCGGCCGCGACGGACATGCGGCTGACCACGCTGTTGGCAACGCCGAGATCGGGCAGGAAATAGTACAGGCTGGGCCGGTAGTTGGTATCGCGGAAAGGCGACGACGGCGCCTGCAGATCCCAGATCGAGAATTGAGTGTAGCCGAGATACAGATTGTCGATCAGGCCGCGCGAGCGCGGATCGTCCGGCTGGAAAATGCGATATTTGAAGCTGAGCTGGAATTTGGCGCTGAAGTCGCGGCCGCTGTTGCCGATGATGAAATAGGTCGGGTCCTTGAACGATATACGCGACGCGTTCAGCAGGTCCACCGCCGCCGGCGGCGCCTTGACCGCCGGTGCGTCGGCGGCAGCGCCGGCCGCCATGGCGGCCGATCCGTTGCCGGCGCCGGCCGGCGCGCCGTCGCCCGCCACGGCAGGCGTATCGGGCAAGGCGCCGATGGCCGCGTCCGGACGCACCATCGTCACCATCACGGCCGAGGCGTCGTAGTCCACCGGTTCGATGCGCACCATGCCGCGCAGCGTCGGCGGTAGTGCGCCGGCATAGCTGACCTTGCGGTATTCGCCCTTGGCCAGATGCAGGCTGGATGCGCCGCCGCCTTCGCGCTTGAGCGTCAGTTGCACCGGCGCCGTCATGTCGGCCGAGGCGGAAATTTTCAGGGTATCGGGAATATCGTAGTTGCCGCCGGCATCGTCATCGCCGAACAGCAGCGTGAGCACCAGCGGCTTGCTGGCGTCGTAGCGCTTGGTCGGCTGCAGCATTGCCACGCCGGCGCAGGCTTGCTGTGCGAGCAGGACGGCCAGCGCGCTGAAGACACCCTGCAGCAGCAACATGCGGGGATGGCGGGCGATGCCGGGGCGGCGTGGATGTTGCGGAACAGCGGGTGCAGGCGTGAGCGGGCCGCCTTGATGCGGCGGCGAGACAGTCGGACGATTGATCATAAATACTTTGCTGATATTCGGGACGATTGATCGAAAAGGCGGATTGCAAGGGAAGTGCATGTCCGCGCGAGAATATTATTGCATGCCGGTGGCGATAGCCGCGGTAGGACAAGTCGCCGCTTCAAAAGGTTGCAATCCGATTTTGCCGCGCCGGCATGGTTTCAGGGAGGATGGATGATTGCGCCTGGCGGTTTTTCCCGAAAATCCAGGTCCGGGATGGCGCGCAAATTTTGTTGCATGACATTTCTGAAGCGAAAGTAATGCTACATTGATAACATTTTGCAATTATCGCGCCCATTTTTGCGTAAATTTCCTGTCGGTAAGCCCAAATGAGAGATGTTGTCAGGATTTGCCTGATCATCAGGGTTATCGTTGTCTGATTTAATGATTGCGCCGATGTATCCTGGCGGCAATACGTCCGGTGCAGTGCGGGATGCGCTCGAATTGCGCCGGAGTTGCGCTTATTTTGAATAGCCCATAACACGAATGTTTGCTCTATTTTCAGGTTCCGAAGTCGGCCTCGCCGGCAGTTACGACCGCGGCACGGTGATTATCTCGATTCTGGTGGCGATGCTGGCGTCCTATACCGCGCTCGACATGGCCAATCGCATCGCGCTCAATCGCGATGCGGCGGCGCGCTGGTGGCTGGCCGGCGGTTCGCTGGCCATGGGCATCGGGATCTGGTCCATGCATTTCATCGGCATGCTGGCGTTCCGGCTGCCGATCGCGCTCGGCTACAACATCTGGTCAACGCTGCTCTCGCTGCTGGTGGCGGTGCTGGTGTCGGCGTTCGCGCTGTGGCAGGTCAGCCTGCCGCGGTTATCGTGGCGCCGGCTGTTCGGCAGCGCCCTGGCGATGGGCGCCGGCATCGCGGCCATGCATTACATCGGCATGGCGTCGATGAATATGTCGCCCGGCATCGTCTACGATGTGCGCTGGTTCGCGCTGTCGCTGTTCATCGCGGTCGGCGCGGCCGGCGCGGCCTTGTGGATCGCGTTCCGGCTGCGTCAGAACGCCACCCGAAACGAGGCGCTGGCGCGCATTGCAGCCGCCGTCGTGATGGGACTGGCGATCGCCGGCATGCACTATACCGGCATGGCGGCGGCGCATTTTCCGTTCGGCAGCATCTGCATGGCCAGCATCGACGGATTTTCGCCGGGCTGGCTGGCGGTGGTGGTGGTGCTCGGCACCTTGTCGGTACTGACGATCGCCTTGCTGACCTCGGTGCTCGACGCGCGGCTGGAAACGCGCACCGCGAAACTGGCGCATTCGCTGGCCCGCGCCAACCTGGAGTTAACGCAACAGGCCCTGCATGACGGCCTGACGCAGTTGCCGAACCGCATGCTGTTCGAAGACCGGCTGGACCAGGAGTTGCAGAACGCGGCGCGCGAGCGGCGTCATTTTGCATTGATGTTCATCGATCTGGACGGCTTCAAGGCGATCAACGACGGCCTCGGCCATCACGTCGGCGACCTGCTGCTGATCGAAGTGGCGCGCCTGGTGCAGGGCATGATGGCCGGCGGCGATACGGTGGCGCGTCTGGGCGGCGACGAGTTCGTGGTGCTGGCCGAAGTCGGCCAGCCGGAAGACGCTGCGCAGATCGCGGAACGCCTGGTCGGCATGATCGGGCAGCCGTTCACGATCGAATCGCATGAGCTGCAGGTCTCGGCCAGCATCGGCATCGCGGTCTATCCCGAAGACGGCGCCAGCCGTCACGAAATGCTGGTCAATGCCGACGCGGCGATGTATCACACCAAGCGCAGCGGCCGCAACGGCTACCATTTCTTCGCGCCGTCGATGAACGCCGACGCGCACAACAAGCTGCAGTTGCTCAACGAGATGCGGCACGCCATCGAAAACCGCGAGTTCGTGGTGTATTACCAGCCTAAGTTCGCCACCAGCGATCGCCGCGTGCTGGGCGCGGAAGCCCTGGTGCGCTGGCAGCATCCGGTGCGCGGCCTGATGTCGCCGGACGAATTCATCCCGCTGGCGGAAAAATCCGGCCTGATCGTGCCGCTCGGCGCCTGGGTGCTGGACCAGGCCTGCGCGCAAATGCGCGAATGGATCGACCTTGGACATGGCGACTGGAAAATGGCGGTGAATCTGTCCGCGGTGCAATTCGCGCATGAAGGCTTGCTGGAAGTGGTCAAGAGCGTATTGACGCGGCATGAGCTGCCGCCGCATTGCCTGACGCTGGAGGTCACGGAAACCACGGCCATGGACGACGTCGACGCCAGCATGGTCACGCTGGAGAAGATTGCTGCGCTCGGCGTCGATATTTCGATCGACGATTTCGGCACCGGCTATTCCAGCCTGCTGTACCTGAAGCGGCTGCCGGCCAATGAACTGAAAATCGATAGAGGCTTTGTGCGCAATCTGTCGCTGGGATCGGACGACGAGGCGATCGTGGCCGCGGTGGTGGCGCTGGGGCGCGCATTGAACCTGCGGATCGTGGCGGAAGGCGTCGAAACCGAGGCGCAGCAATTGTTCCTGGACGAAGCCGGCTGCGATGCCTTGCAGGGTTATCTGCTGGGACGCCCGATGCCGGCGGCGCAGTTTATCGACACCATCGATGCCGCCGCAACGGCCAGGGCGGTCGACGCGCTGGCGTTGTTGAAAGGCTCGATGCTGCCGGACGAAAAGTTGGCGCGGCAATTGCGCAATATCTGAGGACGCGCGGGGATATGCCTGGAATCCGCGGGATCTAAATGATCTTGCCCGGATTCATCAGGTTCAGCGGATCCAGCGCCTGCTTGATATTACGCATCATCTGTAATTCCAGCGGCGATTTGTAGCGCTGCAATTCTTCCCGTTTCAATACCCCGATGCCGTGTTCGGCCGAGATCGACCCGCCGTGGCGGTCGACGCTGTCGTGCACGATCAGGTTGACGGCGGCCTGGGCGTCGAGGAAGAGCGCATCGTCGACGCCGGCCGGCGCCGCCACGTTGTAATGCAGGTTGCCGTCGCCCAGATGGCCGAAGGTCACCATGCGGCAGCCGGGAAAGCGCTGTTGCAGCAGGGCGTCGGTGGCGTCGATGAAATCGCCGATGCGCGAAATCGGCAGCGAGACATCGTGCTTGATATTCTTGCCTTCGCGCGCCTGCGCATCCGAAATCCGTTCGCGCAAGGCCCATAGCGCCGCCGATTGCGCCAGCGAAGAAGCCACCGCCGCATCTTCGATCAGCCCGGCCTGCAAGGCGTCCCCCAGCACTTGCTGCAGCAGCGCTTGCGCATGGGCATCCGATTCGCTGTCCGACAATTCCAGCAGCACATATTGCGCGTGCGCTGCCGCAAACGGCGGCGTCGCCCCGAAATGCCGCCGCACCAGATCCAGGCAGGCGTGCGACATCAGTTCGAACGCGGTCAGCGCGGCGCCGCAGCGTTCCTGCGCGATATTGAGCAGCGTCAATGCCTGTTGCGGCGTGCGCAGCGCGGCCAGTGCGGTCATGCGTGCCCTGGGTTGCGGGAACAGTTTCAGCACGGCCGCGGTAATGATGCCCAGCGTGCCTTCGGCGCCGATGAACAGGCCGCGCAGATCGTAGCCGGTATTGTCCTTGCGCAGGCCGCGCAGGCTGCTCAGCAGCTCGCCCTGCGCGGTGACGGCTTCCAGGCCGAGACACAGGTCACGAGTATTGCCGTAGCGCAGCACGCCGGTGCCGCCGGCATTGGTCGACAGATTGCCGCCGATGGTGCAACTGCCTTCGGAGGCCAGCGACAGCGGAAACAGCCGGCCGTGTTCGGCGGCGCGCTGCTGGATGGCTTGCAGGACGCAGCCGGCTTCCACCGTCATTGTGTTGTTGACGGGATCGACGGCGCGGATGCGGTTGAGCCGACTCAGCGACAGCAGCACGGCGCGGCCGCCGGCGTCGGGCACGCTGCCCAGCACCAGGCCGGTATTGCCGCCTTGCGGCACGATCGGCGTGCGATGCCGCGCGCACAGGCGCACCAGGGCCGCCACCTGTTCGCTGTCGGCCGGCCGCAGGACCGCCAGCGCGGCCCCTGTGAAGCGGCCCCGCTGATCGGTCAGGTAAGCATCCGCATCGGTGCCGGTCAACACATGCGCCGCGCCGATCGCATCGCGGCAGGCGTCCAGCAGGGGCGTCATTTGGCGGCTTTGCCGATGGCCTGTTTCGCCAGCATTTTGGCGGCTTGCTTGTAGGGGCGCAGATAGAGAATCGTGCACAGGAAAAACAGGCAGGTCAGGGCGGTCTCGCCCCAGCCCAGCGCGGCCGACAGCGGCACCCGGTCGCTGGTGGCGCGCACGATGCCCTCGGTGAAATACACCAGGATCAGCATCGACGACCATTGCATCGTATAGACATCGCGCTTCAGGATGCCGCGCAAGGGCAGCAGCAGCGGCAGCACTTTCAGCACCAGCCACGAGCCGCCCGGACGCAGCGGCGCCAGCCGCAGCTCCCAGGCCACGCACAGCGCGATCAGGGCGACCAGGCTCGCCATCGCGCCCCAATGATAGATCCGTGCGCGCGGCGCGATGCCGGCGGTGAGCGCCTTGATCATCTTGTCGGCATCCTGCGGCGGTTTGTTGCGGGTACTCATGTTCATGGCGATTCCTGTAGTTTGACCGCGGTTTGCGCCAGCCGGCGCCCCAGCGCGACAGCCAGCGCGCGCGATTCTTCGGTGAAGGCGCGGTCGCCGTTGACGCCGGCCCAATGGCTGGCGCCGTAGGGCGCGCCGCCGCTGGCGGTGGTCATCAGCGCCGCTTCGGTGTATGGCAGGCCCAGCAGCAGCATGCCGTGATGCATCAGCGGCAGCATCATGCTCAGCAGCGTCGATTCCTGGCCGCCGTGCAGGCTGCCGGTGGAAGTGAACACGCAGGCCGGCTTGCCCGACAAGGCGCCCGCCAGCCATTGTGGCGCGGTGCCGTCCCAGAAATATTTCATGGCCGAGGCCATATTGCCGAAGCGGGTCGGCGAACCGAGCGCCAGGCCGGCGCATTGTTCCAGGTCGGCCAGCTCGACATAGGGCGCGCCGTCGGCCGGAATATCCGGTTCGGTCGCTTCGCTTACGGCCGATACCGCCGGCACGGTGCGCAGCCGGGCGTCGCAGCCCGGCACGCTTTCCACGCCCTGGGCGATGGCTTCGGCCAGTTTGCGGGTTGCGCCGTGGCGCGAATAATAAAGAATTAACAGGATCAAGGGGGTCGATTTGTTCATAGTTCGGTATTATGAACGATTAAGGCATCAAGACGTGAGGCGGATGCAAGCGCAACGCCGCCGTTCGCCAGGCCTCGACTTTGAATTCGACTGATTTTATGGTTTCCAGACTGCGCACCCTATCGCCGCACGAACTTCGCGAACTGTTTCGCTTCGCCGTCCAGCGGCTCGAAGAGGAACGCCTGCCGCAGGTGGCCGGCGCCCTGACGTTTACCTCCATCCTGGCGCTGGTGCCGATGGTGACCATCGCCTTCGCCCTGTTCACCGCGTTTCCGCTGTTCGGCACCTTCCGCGCCGCGCTGGAAGCGTATTTCATCCAGAACCTGATGCCGGGCAACATGGCCAATACCATCCTCGGCTACATCAACCAGTTCGCATCCAAATCGGCGCGCCTGTCGGCGGTGGGCGGGGTGGCGCTGATCTTCACGTCGGGCATGACGATGGCCACCATCGACCATACCTTCAACCGCATCTGGCGCGTGCAGACCTCGCGTCCTCTGCTGCAGCGCATCCTGGTGTACTGGGCCATCATCACGCTGGGGCCGCTGCTGATCGGAATCTCGATTTCGGCGACTTCCTATGTCGGCGCCACGACCACGGGCGTGCTGGGCGCGGCGCCGATACTGGGCGCATGGTTTTACACGCTGGCTTCGATCGTGCTGACCACCTGCGCCTTTACCCTGCTGTATCTCACCGTGCCCAACCAGGTGGTCGACTGGCACGATGCGATATGGGGCGGGCTGCTGGCCGGCGTCGCGTTCGAAATCGCCAAGCGCCTGTTTACCGCCTATGTAATCAAATTCCCGACCTACACGATGATCTACGGCGCGGTCGCGGCGCTGCCGATCTTCCTGCTGTGGGTCTACATGCTGTGGATGATTACCCTGGTCGGCGCCTTGCTGACCGCGGTGCTGCCGGTGATGCGCTATGAACGCTGGGCGCACAAGCCCACGCCTTGCGGCACCTTTGTCGATGCGCTGGAAGTGCTGCGCGTGCTGTATCGGGCGCGGGGCAGCGAGACCATGTCGGTCGATGTCGACCAGGTGCGCCGGCGTACGCATATCGGTTACGAGGAATCCCAAACGTTGATGGAGCGGATGCAGAGCGCCGGCTGGCTCGGCGTGGTCAAGGCAACCGCGGCGCCGAAACGTTTCCGCTGGGGCCGCGGCAACGACACGACGCACGATCGCTGGGTGCTGCTGGCCAATCCGGGCCTGCTGACACTGGCCGACGTCTACCGTCATTTTGTATTCGATCCGGATACGCCGCGCGACCGGGAGTTGCCGGTCGTGCAACGGATCGAAGCGGCCATCGACGTTGCCCTGGACCGCTCGCTGGCGGCCTACTTCGATGATGTGTCGATATCGATGCCGGCAGCGGAAGCGGATGCTGCAGCGCAAAAGCAACTAATTGTTGCTGAACCACGGACAGCCTCGTAGTATGTGTCATACATCGCAGTTCAACCCCAATGACAGGCAGATTGCAAATGAAAGTCTCTGAAATCCTCAAAGTCAAAGGCAGCATTCTCTATACGGTGACGCCGGATACGCCGCTGCTGGAAGCGGTCAATGCGATGGCGGAAAAGGACATCGGTTCGCTGGTCGTGATGGAATTCGGCGAATTGGCCGGCATGCTGACCTTCCGCGAGGTCATCAAGACCGTGCACAAGAACGGCGGCCAAGTCGGCGCCGGCACCGTGCGGCCGCACATGGACGATCATCCCCTGACGGTCACTCCGGACACCGACCTCAACGAAGTGCGCCGCCTGATGCTGGAACAGCACGCGCGCTACGTGCCGGTAATGGACGCCAAGACCATCCTCGGCATCATCTCGTTCTACGACGTGGCCAAGGCGGTGCTGGACGCGCAGGGTTTCGAGAACAAGATGCTCAAGGCCTATATCCGCGACTGGCCCGAGGAAGAGGAAAGCCGCGAATAAGCGCGCCGCAATATAATCGAGAACCGTTCATCGTGGGATGAACGGTTTTTTTATGCGCGGCGGGCCTGTATCCTTGCGTCCCGGATTCCTCCGCGATAGGCGGATTGGGCCGATACGCCAACACGCCGCAGCCGCATCAATATTTCCAGTGGATATCAATGGCATCTCCCCAGTCTCCCGGCCAATCCGGGCCGCAATCCCCGGCGCCGCCTTCCAGCCAGTTCGCGCTCTTGCGCCAGCGCCGTTTCGCGCCGTTCTTCTGGACCCAGTTCCTGGGTGCCTTCAACGACAACGTCTTCAAGACCGCGCTGCTGACCATCCTGACCTACGACGCGCTGAACTGGACCACGCTCGATGTCGGCCTGCTCAATAACCTGATTCCCGGCCTGTTCATCCTGCCGTTCGTGCTGTTTTCCGCGACGGCGGGGCAGTTCGCCGAGAAAGTCGAGAAATCGCGGCTGGCGCGCTACGTCAAGCTGCTGGAAATCGGCATCATGGCGCTGGCCGGCTACGGCTGGATGACGCACAGCCTGTGGATCCTGGTCGCGGCGATCGCCGGCATGGGCCTGCATTCGACACTGTTCGGCCCGGTCAAATACGCCTATCTGCCGCAGCAATTGAAGCCCGCCGAACTGATCGGCGGCAACGGCGTGATCGAAATGGGCACCTTTGTCGGCATTCTGCTGGGCGAAGTGATGGGGGCGGTGCTGGTGGTGCAACGGCCCTGGGGATTGATGCTGGTGGCGGCGGCCACGATCGGCGTGGCCTTGCTGGGCTGGATCGCCAGCCTCGGCATTCCCTTGACGCCGGCGCCCGCGCCGGACCTCAAGATCAACTGGAATCCGCTGACCGAAACGGCGCGCAACCTGCGCTTCTCGCGCCAGAACCGGCCGGTGTTCCTGGCCATGCTCGGCAATTCCTGGTTCTGGTTCTACGGCGCGATCGTGCTGGCCCAGTTCCCGCTGTTCGCGCGCGATTACCTGCACGGCGATCACAATGTCTTCGTCTTGCTGCTGACCGTGTTTTCGCTGGGCATCGGCGCCGGTTCGCTGTTGTGCGAAAGGCTGTCGGGGCATCGCATCGAAATCGGCCTGGTGCCGTTCGGCGCGATCGGGCTGTCGGTATTCGCGATCGACCTGTTTTTCGCCAGCAGCGGCTACAGCAATACGGCGACGGTAGGCATGGCCGCTTTCGTCGCGCAGCACGGCAGCGTGCGCATCCTGTTCGATTGCATCATGATCGGCGTGTTCGGCGGCTTCTACATCGTGCCGCTGTTCGCGCTGATCCAGGTGCGCTGCGACCAGCGGCACCTGTCGCGCACGATCGCCGGCATGAATATCCTGAACGCGCTGTTCATGGTGGCGGCGGCATTGCTGGCGATGATATTGCTGCGCATGGGACTGAATATTCCGCAAATCTTCCTGGTCACGGCAATTCTGAACGCGCTGGTCGCGGCCTATATATTCTCGCTGGTGCCGGAATTCCTGGTGCGTTTCCTGGCCTGGCTGCTGATCCACACCATTCATCGCGTGCGCACTGTTAACGGCGAGCGCCTGCCCGCGCGCGGCGCGGCGGTGCTGGTCTGCAATCATGTGAGCTACCTGGATGCGGTGGTCATCATGGCGGCCAGCCCGCGTCCGATCCGCTTCGTCATGGACCACAATATCTTCCGCATCCCCGTGCTGTCCTGGCTGTTCCGCACCGCGCGCGCGATCCCGATCGCGCCGGCGCGCGAGGACATGCAGGTCATGACGCGCGCCTATACCGAAATCGCGCAGGCCCTGCACGAGGGCGAACTGGTCTGCATCTTCCCGGAAGGCAAGCTCACGCGCAATGGCGACATCAACGACTTCAAGCAAGGCGTGGCCAGGATCATCGAGCAGTCGCCGGCGCCGGTGATTCCAATGGCGCTGCGCGGGCTGTGGGGCAGCCTGCTGACCCATCACCGGGAAAATCCGTTCCAGCGCTCTTTCCGGCGCGGACCGTTTTCGCGGCTGGAACTGGCGGTGGGGGAAGCGCTGCCGCCGGAAGCGGCGACGCCGGCGTTGTTGCAGCAGAAAGTCACGCAATTGCGCGGTGACTGGAAGTGAGACGGCTATGAGATCGAAGCGGGATTGGAACAGTGCGCTTGCCGCAAGCGGCTCTAAAACCGCCTGGCGCTGGTAAAATCCAATCTTTGTCATTTTAGAAACCAACAAATTATGTCCGGCAATACTATCGGTTCGATGTTCGCGGTAACCAATTTCGGCGAATCCCACGGTCCGGCCATCGGCTGCGTGATCGACGGCTGCCCGCCCGGCATGACCCTGTCCGAGGCCGATATCCAGCCCGAACTCGACCGCCGCAAGCCGGGCACCTCGCGCCACGTCACCCAGCGCCAGGAGCCGGATACGGTCGAGATCCTCTCGGGCGTCTACCAGGGCGTGACCACCGGCACGCCGATCATGCTGCTGATCCGCAACCAGGACCAGCGCAGCAAGGACTACAGCAATATCGTCGAGACCTTCCGTCCCGGACATGCCGACTATACCTATTGGCACAAATACGGCGTGCGCGATCCGCGCGGCGGCGGCCGTTCCTCGGCGCGCATGACGGCGCCGGCGGTGGGCGCGGCGGCGATCGCCAAGAAATGGCTGCTGGAGCAATACGGCACCACTTTTTCCGGCTGCATGAGCCAGCTCGGCACGATGCCGGTGCCGTTCGAATCCTGGGATTACGTGCGCCAGAATCCGTTCTTCGCGGCCAATGCCAGCAAAATCGAGGAAATGGAAGCCTATATGGACCAGTTGCGCAAGAGCGGCGACTCCTGCGGCGCGCGCATCGAGGTGGTGGCGCGCAACGTGCCGGTCGGCCTGGGCGAGCCGCTGTACGACAAGCTGGACGCCGATATCGCCTACGCGATGATGGGCATCAATGCGGTCAAGGGCGTGGAAATCGGCGCCGGCTTCAAGGCCGTGTCGCAGCTCGGCACCGAGCATGGCGACGAACTGACGCCGCAGGGCTTCGTCACCAATAACGCCGGCGGCGTATTGGGCGGCATTTCGACCGGACAGGACATCACCGTTTCGATCGCGATCAAGCCGACTTCCAGCATCCGCACGCCGCGCCGTTCGATCGACAAGGCCGGCAATCCGGTGATGGTCGAGACGCACGGCCGCCACGATCCCTGCGTCGGCATTCGCGCCACCCCGATCGCCGAGGCAATGCTGGCGCTGGTGCTGATGGAGCATGCGCTGCGGCATCGCGCCCAATGCGGCGACGTCAAGGTCGATACGCCGATCATCGCCGCCCACATCTGAGCGAAACCGCTGCTTTGGCCCTTCGATAGAAGTGGTTTTTTAGCAACGCGCCAAAATCGGCCGCCGCGCACTATGTAGCTGCGCGCGCCGGCCTGACCCTTCTATGGCATAATCTAAGACCATTTTCATCAATTTCGCTCTATTCAGATCGACAGAATCATGCTTAAAACGCTTTACGACAAACTTTGGGAATCGCACGTGGTGCATGCCGAGGAAGACGGCACCGCGATTTTGTACATCGACCGTCATCTCCTGCATGAAGTCACGAGCCCGCAAGCGTTCGAAGGCCTGAAGCTGGCCGGCCGCCAGCCATGGCGCAATGCCGCCAATCTGATGGTGGCCGATCATAACGTCCCCACCACCGACCGCGCGCATGGCATTGCCGATCCGATTTCGCGGCTGCAGGTGGAAACCCTGGACGCCAACGCCAAGCAATACGGCCTCACCTATTTCAGCATGAACGATCTGCGCCAGGGCATCGTGCACGTGATCGGCCCCGAGCAGGGCGCGACCTTGCCGGGCATGACAGTAGTGTGCGGCGATTCCCACACATCGACCCACGGCGCGTTCGGCGCGCTGGCGCATGGCATCGGCACCTCCGAAGTCGAACACGTGCTGGCGACCCAAACGCTGCTGACCAAAAAATCCAAATCGATGCTGGTGCAGATCGACGGTGCGCTGCCTAACGGCGTAACCGCCAAGGATATCGTGCTGGCCGTGATCGGCCGTATCGGCACTGCCGGCGGCACCGGTTACGCCATCGAATTTGCCGGTTCGACGATCCGCTCGTTGTCGATGGAAGGCCGCATGACGGTGTGCAACATGGCGATTGAAGCCGGCGCGCTGTCGGGCATGATCGCCGTCGACGACACCACCATCAATTATCTGAAAGGCCGCCCCTATTCGCCGTCCGGTCCCCATTGGGACCGCGCCGTGACTTACTGGCGTACCTTGCATTCCGATCCCGGCGCCAAATTCGATATGGTGGTGACCATGAACGCAGCCGATGTTTCGCCGCAGGTCACCTGGGGCACCTCGCCGGAAATGGTGACATCGATCACCAGCCGCGTGCCGGATCCGGATCTTGAAAAAGACGCGACCAAACGCGACGGCATGGAAAAGGCGCTGGTGTATATGGCGCTGAAGCCGAATATGCTGATGTCGGATATCCGTATCGATAAAGTGTTCATCGGTTCCTGCACCAATTCCCGTATCGAGGATTTGCGTGAAGCGGCATCGGTGGTGCGTGGTAAATTCCGCGCTTCGAATATCAAGCTGGCCTTGGTGGTGCCTGGTTCGGGCCTGGTCAAGCAACAGGCCGAACGCGAAGGCCTCGACAAGATTTTCCGCGATGCCGGTTTTGAGTGGCGCGAACCGGGTTGCTCGATGTGTCTGGCGATGAATGCCGACCGTCTGGAACCGGGCGAGCGTTGCGCATCGACGTCGAACCGCAATTTCGAAGGTCGTCAGGGTACCGGCGGCCGTACCCATCTGGTGAGTCCGGCCATGGCTGCCGCGGCTGGTATCGCCGGGCATTTTGTTGATATTCGTTCTTTATAAATAATGGAGGATCGTATGAAAAAAGTAATCGCTCTGGTTTTGCTGGCTGCTTCGACTTTGGTATTGGTTGGCTGCAATACAGTCCACGGCTTCGGACAAGATGTGTCGAAAGTCGGCGAAAAAATGCAGGACGGCAGCCAGAAGTAAGCTAGTCGTTTAGCTTGCCGATTTAGCGTATTTCAGATGCTGCACCGGGCCAGGGAGCGGTCTTATCCCGGCTCGGTGCCGCAGCAGCATACAGAACAGAGTCAGCAATAGAGTCCGCAGATATGAACAAATTTACAGTACACGAAGGTTTGGTTGCTCCGCTTGATCGCGCCAACGTCGATACGGACGCCATCATTCCGAAGCAGTTCCTGAAATCGATCAAACGCACCGGTTTCGGCCCCAACCTGTTTGACGAATGGCGTTATCTGGACCACGGCGAACCGGGCATGGATAACGACGCGCGCCCGATAAATCCCGATTTCGTGCTGAATCAGCCTCGCTATCAAGGCGCCTCGATTTTATTGGCGCGCAAGAACTTCGGCTGCGGTTCGTCGCGCGAACATGCGCCATGGGCGCTTGGTCAATTCGGTTTTCGCACCGTGATCGCACC
>DASYEK010000110.1:0-85881 GCA_036499085.1 Herbaspirillum sp.
CGGCCATTTGCCGATCATCGCCATTTCCGCTGCCGTCGACCAGGAACACCTGGATGCCTGCATGCGCAGCGGCATGGACGGCACCCTGCGCAAACCCCTGCGTCTGGCGGCGCTGGAAAATATGCTGAACGGCTGGTGCGGACCCGGGCAGCCGCCGCAAGCCGCAACGGCCCAAGAACTTCCTCCATCAAACAATCCTGCCTCTCCTGAGATTATTGACAGTCCGACCTCACCCGACGTCACTGCGATTTTCTTGCAGACCATGCGCGACGACCTGGCAGCCCTGGAACAGGCTGTCCGGCAACAGGCGCAGGAGCCGGCCGCGCGCATCGCGCATCGCATGCGCGGCGCGGCGCTTGTCTGCAAATGGCCGAGGATCGCGGCACATTCCATGACGATAGAGCAGGAATTGAAAGGAACGGCAGATTTTGGCAAGATCGTCGCCCTTATCGCGGAACTCCATCTGGCGCTCGAAGACGATCATTCGAAATAAAGTCACCCCGCCGGAAGCAACAGAATGGCGATACAAGAATGGCAATTTTTGTAGGGATGCGCTGACGGGTCCGACAAACACCTCTTACGCCGGTTTCAGCCTAGTTCGTATGGTTAGCCCCATTGCGGCAGCCTAAGATTATTTCGTCGCCGCCAATATCTTGATTCGCCGGCGGGGTGCGACCTCTCTTGGGAGGCTATTTACTTCTACTACTATTGTGAGGAAGTCATTATGAACAAGCAAAACCAGGATCAGAATCCGAACCAGGCAAACAAGGGCAGCCAGGCCAGCCAAGGCCAGCAGCAACAAGGCGGTCAGCAAACCAATCGCCCCGGCCAAAGCTCGCAACAGCAAATGGAATCGGATCGTCTGAACCAACAGAATTCCGGCAATAAACAACAATCCGGCAATGCGCCTGGATCCAGCGATCGCAACACAGCGTCGCAAGGCCAACAGCCTAATCAAGGTTCGAATCGTCCGAACCAGAAGTAGTCTTGGCCCTTGGCCGCATTCCTGCCGGAAGCAATTCCGGCAGCGATGGAAAAACCGCTGCGGCGGTTTTTTTATTTGGCGGCGCCGCAATCAATGGAATTTCCCGGCGGCAAATTCCTCGAACGCAAGCGCCGTTTCCATCGTGTCGGAAATGGCGCCGTCATACGCACTACACAATTACGTTATAAAATTGGCAACTTTTAACGAATTTACCCATGCCTCGCAAGGCTGCATTCAATGGCAATCACTGTACCGACCACCGCTCCCCTGGACCTTCTGCTGCAGATCAAGTCCGATATCGCCGCGCAGCAAACGGATGAATGGGTGTGGGATGCAGACGGCGATATCACCCTGAGCGAAGCCGAATACCGCGGCAAGGCCTGGTTCCGGCCCTATGTCAAGGAAGGCAAGCTGGTGTTCGGCATCATCCCGGCCACCGAACCGAAGATGACGCCGGCGCTGTTCGCCTATTACCATGGCCGCCTGCTGCAAACCCTGCTGGAGCGCTACCAGAACCTGGCTGGGGAAACCATGACATCCAGCCTCGTGAGCAAATTCTACGATCTGTAATTGCCGCGACTCGCAATGCGCACGGCCGCCGGCCGCCGCTTGCCGACCGATCCCTGCCCTTCACTTCATCCACTCAGTCATACCGGCCACAACGGCGCTTCATCCATCAACGCAATCTGCTCGCGCAATTCCAGGATGCGGTCCTGCCAGTAGCGCTGGGTATTGAACCAGGGAAACGCCGCCGTGAATGCCGGATCGTCCCAGCGCCGCGCCAGCCAGGCCGCATAGTGGATCAGCCGCAGCGTGCGCAATGCTTCGATCAGGTACAACTGGCGCGGATCGAATTCGTGGAAATCCTCATAGCCTGCCAGCAGGTCGCTCAACTGCCGCACCATCGCGCCGCGCTCGCCCGACAGCAGCATCCACAGGTCCTGAATTGCAGGCCCATTGCGGCTGTCGTCGAAGTCGACGAAATGCGGGCCGGCGTCGGTCCACAATACATTGCCGCAATGACAATCGCCGTGCAGCCGCACAGGCGCGGCGCTGTCGCCGGCGCGATCGAAGGCGCGCCGCACGCCGTCCAGCGCCTGGTTGACGGTGCCGGTATAGGATGCGCGCAGATCGTCGGGAATGAAGCCGTGCGCGAGCAGATAATCGCGCGGCTGCTCGCCGAAACCGGCGGCGTCCAGCGCAGGCCGCTCGGCGAAGGGCCGCAGCGCGCCGACGGCATGGATGCGGCCGATGAAACGCCCCATCCATTCCAGCGTACCCGGTGCATCCAGTTCCGGCGCGCGTCCGCCGTGACGCGGGAATACGGCGAAGCGAAAACCGTTGAAAGTCCGCAAGGTCGCCCCGCCGGCATCGGCCAGCGCGCCGACCACCGGTATCTCGCGTTCGATCAATTCGGACACGAACGCATGCTCTTCCAGGATCGCTGCATCGCTCCAACGTTGCGGACGATAAAACTTAGCCACCAGCGGCGGCCCCTGTTCCATGCCGATCTGGTAAACACGGTTTTCGTAGCTGTTCAGCGCCAGCAGGCGGCCGTCGCCGTGATAGCCGACGCTGTCGAGCGCGTCCAGCACGGTGTCGGGAGAAAGCTCGGCAAATGAAGTAGGTTCTGCAATCATCGCCGCATTGTACTGGACAGCCTTGCGCAACACGTTACACTGCCTGTCTTTACTGTTTTAGAAGATGAATCATGCGACTCGACCAGCCCCTTTCCGACGAAGAATTTGAAGAACTGGATGATTTTTTGTTGTCCGACCGCTGCGCCGAAGACAGCATGACCATGGACACGCTGCATGGCTACCTGACGGCTTTGGCGATCGGCCCGCAGGAAGTGCTGATGGAAGAATGGCTGCACGCCGTCTGGGGCCCCGAGGCCAAGGATGCGCCGGCGTTCAAGAACGCCAAGGAAGCCGAACGCATCACCGGCCTGATCGCGCGCTTCATGAATGAAATCGCGATCACGCTGGAAGTGGCGCCGAAGGAATACGAACCGCTGTTTTGCGAACGCGAATGGGAAGGCAAGTCGCTGCTCGACGGCGAAGCCTGGGCCTGGGGATTCTGGGAGGGGATGGGATTGCGCCGGCAGCAATGGGAGCCGATCTGGCATTCGAAGCTGGCCGACCTGCTGCGTCCGATCTATCTGCTCGGCTCCGACGAACTGGAAGAGGAAGAGCTGGCGCTGGTCGATACGCCCATCAAGACGCACAAGCTGACGGTCGAAATGGAATCGGCGATTCCGCACATATACCAATACTGGCTGCCGAACCGCAAATCGGCGGTGGCGCAGGTGCGCAACGAGACGCCGAAGCCCGGGCGCAATGACGATTGCCCATGCGGCAGCGGCAAGAAATACAAGAAATGCTGCGGAGCGAACGAAGCCTGACCTGCAGGGACAAGTCTTCGATGCGCTGCGCCATTCGGGACAAGCGGCCTTTGGCGACCAGGCGTTTCAACCGGAAGAAGCCGGCGGCCTCAAACCTTGATGAAATGCTCCCGGTAATACTTGAGCTCTTCCACCGACTCCAGGATATCGGCCAATGCGGTATGCGCCTGCTTCTTCTTGAAACCGGCCACCAGTTCCGGTTTCCAGCGGCGGCACAGTTCCTTGAGCGTCGACACGTCCAGGTTGCGGTAATGGAAAAAGGCTTCCAGCTTCGGCATGCCGCGCGCCATGAAACGGCGGTCCTGGCAGATGGTATTGCCCGACATCGGCGATTTGCCGGCCGGCACGTATTGTTTCAGGAACTCGACCAGCGCGGTTTCGGCTTCCGCTTCGGTGACCGTCGAGTTCTTGACGCGCTCGATCAGGCCGGAACGGCCGTGGGTGCCCTTGTTCCAGGCGTCCATGCCGTCCATGATTTCGTCGGATTGATGAATCACATAGACCGGGCCTTCGGCCAGGATATTGAGTTCGGAGTCGGTCACCACCACGGCGACTTCGATGATGCGATCCTTGTCCGGATCCAGGCCGGTCATTTCCATATCGACCCAGACCAGGTTGAATTCATTCGGGCGTGCCGGAATAGACAGCGCGGCGGCTTCGGTGGCTTGTGACATAATTGTTCCTCATTGAATAAGAACGCATTTTCTCACAGGGCAACAATGTATTCACTTACGTTTTCGGTTTTGTTTGTGGCTTTTCTGTTTCTGAGCCTGGCGGTGCGCTTCTGGCTGGGATCGCGCCAGATTCGCCATGTGCTGGCCCATCGCAACCGGGTGCCGCCGCGCTTCGCCGAGAAAATCC
This sequence comes from Herbaspirillum sp., assembly GCA_036499085.1. Taxonomy (GTDB): domain Bacteria; phylum Pseudomonadota; class Gammaproteobacteria; order Burkholderiales; family Burkholderiaceae_D; genus Herbaspirillum. Next base: position 4,251 of record DASYEK010000110.1, read on the forward strand.
CCGAGCCGGCCCATCAAAAAGCCGCCGACTATACCGTCGCCAAGACCAAGTTCGCGCTGCTGTCGCTGCTGATCAACGCCGCGGTGCTGGTCGGCTTCACGTTCCTGGGCGGCCTGCAGACGCTGTCGGTTGCCTTGCTGCAATGGCTGGGCGCGCCCGGCATGGCCTACCAATTGCTGCTGATCGCCGGATTCGCCGCGATTTCGGCCGCCATCGACCTACCCTTCGACTATTACCGCCAGTTCGTGCTGGAACAGCGCTTCGGCTTCAACAAAATGACGCGCCGCCTGTTTTTTACCGACCTGGTCAAGAACGCCTTGCTGGGGGCGGTCATCGGCCTGCCGCTGCTGTGGGTGATCCTGACGCTGATGAACGGCGCCGGCAACCTGTGGTGGATCTATGCCTGGATGGTCTGGTGCGGCTTCCAGTTGCTGATGCTGGTGCTGTTCCCCACCGTCATCGCACCGCTGTTCAATAAATTCACGCCCCTCGCCGACGACGGGCTGCGCAGCCGCATCGAAGCGCTGATGCAGCGCGTGGGATTTGCTTCCAAGGGCTTGTTCGTCATGGACGGTTCCAGGCGCAGCGCCCACGGCAACGCCTATTTCTCCGGCTTCGGCGGCGCCAAGCGCATCGTGTTTTTCGATACCTTGCTGGCGCGCCTGACGCCGCCGGAAGTCGAAGCGGTGCTGGCGCACGAACTGGGCCATTTCAAGCTGAAACACATCGTCAAGCGCATCGGCGTGATCTTCGCGGTGTCGCTGGCGTTCCTGGCGCTGCTCGGCTATTTGAAAAGCCAGATCTGGTTCTATACCGGCCTTGGCGTGACGCCGCTGCCTTTCGGCAGCAACGACGCGATGGCGCTGATCCTGTTCATGCTGGCGCTGCCGATCTTCACTTTCCTGCTGTCGCCGCTGTCGTCGCTGACCTCGCGCAAGCACGAATTCGAAGCCGACGCGTTTGCCGTCAAGCATACCAATGCGCCGGACCTGGTATCGGCGCTGGTCAAGCTGTACGAAGACAATGCCGCCACCCTGACGCCGGATCCGCTGCACTCCGCGTTTTACGATTCACACCCGCCCGCCACGGTGCGCATCGACCGTTTGCTGGCAGGCGCATGATAGCGGATTGCTCCGCTTTCATTCCAAGGCAGCCCATCGAAACATTTACCTGGAGAGCGCCATGACCTCCCCCGACCTGATCGAACAGAAATGCACGCACCAGACGCAAGCCCTGTCCGCCGCCGAGGTCGAACGGCTCCTGGCCGAATTGCCGGGCTGGACGCTGGAAGGCGGCAGGATCGTGCGCCAGTTCGCCTTCGGCGACTATCACGAGACGCTGGCGTTCATCGATGCGATCGCCTATGTCATCCATGCAGAAGACCATCATCCCGAGCTGACCGTCACCTATAATCGCTGCACCGTGCGGTTCGACACGCACAGCGTCAACGACGGCAAGGGCGGCCTGTCGATCAACGATTTCATCTGCGCGGCCAAGGTCAACGCGATTTTCCAGCAATCGTTTTCCTGATGCATCCAAGCGCCTCGAAGAGTCCAAGGACAGGCAAGGCAGCGTCGGCTGCGACTGCAACCGAAACCGGCGTCGTCATCGCCGCGCACGGCCGGCACTACCTGGTGCAAGCCGGCGATCAAAAGCTGCAATGCGTGACGCGCGGCAAGAAAGGCGACGTGGCGGTCGGCGATATCCTGCAGTTCCAGCGCACCTCGCCGAACCAGGGCGTGATCGACCGCATCGCCGAACGAAAAAGCCTGCTGTACCGTTCGGACCAGTACAAATCCAAGCTGCTGGCGGCGAATGTGACGCAACTGTTCATTGTGGTGGCGACCGAACCGGGATTTACCGACGACCTGATCTCGCGCGCGCTGGTGGCGGCCGAATCGGCCGGCGTGGACGCCCACATCGTATTGAACAAGACCGATATCGAAGCCTCCCTGCCGAAGACGCTGCAACGGCTGGCGCTCTACGCCTCGCTCGGCTATCCGATTCATCAGGTCTCGGCGCGCGCCGCCCCGGACGCCACGCGCGACACCTTCCTGCCCCTGCTGGCGGGGCAATCGACTATCCTGATCGGCCAGTCCGGCATGGGGAAATCGTCGATCATCAATCTCATCGTGCCGGACGCCGAGATCGCCGTGCGCGAAATTTCCGCCGCGCTCGATACCGGCAAGCACACCACCACCTTTACCCGCCTGTATCCCGTTGGTCCCGACGCCTCGATCATCGACTCCCCTGGTTTCCAGGAATTCGGCCTGTATCAATTGACAGAAGGCATGCTGGAGCGCGCGTTTCGCGAATTCCGGCCCTACCTCGGAAAATGCAAGTTTTACAACTGCCACCATCTGAGCGAACCATCGTGCGCCGTGCTGGGAGCGCTGGCAGAAGGCAGGATCGCGCCGATGCGGCATGCACTGTACAAGCAATTGCTGCATGAAGCGTCGCAAACCCTGTATTAGAAGCCACTCCGGCCCCTTTCAGAGTCACGCCGCGCAATCAGAACAAGGCGCCGTCGGGCAGGACCGGCGGCGCGAGACCGGATGTTGTGCGCAGTGAAGTAAAGGCGGAATGCGGCCGCAGGCCGCAGGGGGACATGAACGGAGTACGACATCCGGTCTCGCGCCGCCGGTCCTGCCCGACGGCAGCTAACGGCACCCCACAGCACCCAACGATCGCCCGCCCGAACCCCGTTACCTTCCTCCAGCACCCAATTCCGGGACAAAATCCCTTATAATTGAACCGGTTACAAATCATCGGCGGCAGATTGACACTGGCCGCCGTTTTTATTTATGGCAAACCAAACAGAATGCACCACCGGGTCCGATGCAATGCGCTGCAGACATTTCCTACAGATTTCTGACTTTACGCTGGAAGATTACGAATACGTAATCCAACGCGCGCACATCATCAAGCGCAAGTTCAAGAACTACGAAACCTACCATCCGCTGGTCGACCGCACCCTGGTCATGGTGTTCGAGAAAAACTCGACCCGTACCCGGCTGTCGTTCGAAGCCGGCATGCACCAGCTCGGCGGCGCCGCGATCTACCTGAATACGCGCGACAGCCAGCTTGGCCGCGGCGAGCCGGTGGAAGACGCGGCGCAAGTCATGTCGCGCATGTGCGACATCATCATGATCCGTACTTTCGGCCAGGAAATCATCGACCGCTTCGCCGCCAATTCGCGCGTGCCGGTCATCAACGGCCTGACCAACGAACACCATCCCTGCCAGGTCATGGCGGATGTCTTCACCTATATCGAACAACGCGGCTCCATCCGCGACCGGACCGTGGCCTGGGTCGGCGATGCCAACAACATGCTGTATTCGTGGCTGCAGGCCGCCGAAGTGTTCGGCTTCCACGTCAACGTCTCGACACCGGACGGCTACAACATCGACCCCGCGCTGGTCTCGCCGAGCAACCGCCGCTACACGCTGTTCGCCTCGCCGTCGGATGCCTGCCAGGACGCCGACCTGGTGACTACCGACGTCTGGACCAGCATGGGCTTCGAAGACGAAAACGCCGCCCGCCTGAAGGCCTTCGACGGCTGGATCGTCGACAACGCCAAGATGGCGCGCGCCAAGAAGGACGCCCTGTTCATGCATTGCCTGCCGGCCCATCGCGGCGAAGAAGTCGCGGCCGAAGTGATCGACGGACCGCAATCGGTAGTCTGGGATGAAGCGGAAAACCGCCTGCATGTGCAAAAGGCCCTGCTCGAATACCTGGTGCTCGGCAAAATCGACTGACGCGCCAGTGTCGTTACAACAACAATTCAGTTACAACAACCTATCAGAACCATCATGTCCAACATCCTGCAATCCGTTCCGGTCAACGAAAAAGTCGGCATCGCCTTCTCGGGCGGCCTCGATACCAGCGCCGCGCTGCACTGGATGCGCCAAAAGGGCGCCATCCCTTACGCCTATACCGCCAATCTGGGCCAGCCCGACGAGCCGGACTACGACGAAATCCCGAAGAAGGCCAAGGCCTACGGCGCCGAACTGGCGCGCCTGGTCGATTGCCGCGAACAACTGGTCAACGAAGGCATTGCAGCCCTGCAAAGCGGCGCCTTCCACATTTCGACCGCCGGCGTCACCTACTTCAACACCACCCCGCTCGGACGCGCCGTCACCGGCACCATGCTGGTGGCCGCCATGCGCGAAGACAAGGTCGACATCTGGGGCGACGGCAGCACCTTCAAGGGCAACGACATCGAGCGTTTCTACCGCTACGGCCTGCTGGTCAATCCCAACCTGCGCATCTACAAGCCGTGGCTCGACGACCAATTCATCCACGAGCTAGGCGGCCGCAAGGAAATGTCCGAATTCATGGTCAAGTCCGGCTTCGACTACAAGATGTCGACCGAAAAGGCCTACTCGACCGATTCCAATATGCTCGGCGCGACGCATGAAGCGAAGGATCTCGAATACCTCAACAGCGGCATCAAGATCGTCCAGCCGATCATGGGCGTGGCGTTCTGGCGCGACGACGTCGAGGTCAAGCGCGAGGAAGTCAGCGTGCGTTTCGAGGAAGGCCGTCCGGTGGCGCTGAACGGCGTCGCCTACGACAACCTGGTCGACCTGATGATGGAAGCCAACCGCATCGGCGGACGCCACGGCCTGGGCATGAGCGACCAGATCGAAAACCGCATCATCGAAGCCAAGAGCCGCGGCATCTATGAAGCGCCGGGCCTGGCCCTGCTGTTCATCGCCTACGAACGCCTGGTCACCGGCATCCACAACGAAGACACCATCGAGCAATACCGCGGCAATGGCCGCAAGCTGGGCCGCCTGCTGTATCAGGGCCGCTGGTTCGATTCGCAGGCGATCATGCTGCGCGAAACCGCGCAACGCTGGATCGCGCGCGCCATCACCGGCGAAGTCACGATCGAGCTGCGCCGCGGCAACGACTACACCATCCTCAACACCGAATCGGCCAACCTGACCTATCATCCGGAACGCTTGACCATGGAAAAGGGCGACGGCGCGTTCTCGCCGCAAGACCGCATCGGCCAACTGACCATGCGCAACCTCGACATCAGCGATACCCGCCAGAAACTGGCGATCTATCAAAGCACCGGCCTGCTGGCGACCAGCACTGCCGTTTCGCTGCCGCTGCTGGACAAGGACGCCAAATAAATTTCAAACTCAAAAAAAACGAACCAACATGAGCAATCAATTCGATCACGTTTCCGTCCTTAAAAAAGCCAACGTCTATTTCGACGGCAAGTGCGTTTCCCACAATGTCATTTTTGCCGACGGCACGAAAAAATCGGTCGGCGTGATTTTGCCTTCGACCTTGACGTTCAACACCGGCGCACCGGAAATCATGGAAATCGTCGCGGGCAAATGCCGCGTGCGGCTGAAGGACCAGGCCTTGTGGCGCAACTATGAAGCGGGCCAGCGCTTCGAAATCGGCGCCAATTCAAGCTTCGATATCGAAGTCACGGAAACCGCGCATTACGTCTGCCATTTCGGCTAAATGTGTATCGGGGCGCTTGCTCAAGGCTCCACGGATTTGTTTACGCACTAATTCTTACTGGTCTTTTATATGAATACCGGTTCCGGTTCCAGCAGGACGCCGAAACCGGTTTGCACATCCGCCTGAATGGTGCGCGCCAGGGCAACCAGGTCCTTGCCTGTCGCGCCGCCGTTATTGACCAGCACCAGCGCCTGCCGCGGATAAACGCCGGCCGCGCCCATGGTCTTGCCCTTCCAGCCGCAACGATCGATCAGCCAGCCGGCTGCCAGCTTATAGCTGCCATCGGCCTGCGCATAACTTACCATCTCCGGAAACCGCTGCAGCAAGCCGTCGCGCTGCTGCGCGCTGACGATCGGATTCTTGAAGAAACTGCCGGCATTGCCGATGACCGCCGGATCGGGCAGTTTGGCGGCGCGGATGGCGATCACGGCGTCGCTGACCTGGGCCGGCGTCGGTGTAGCTATCCCGCGCGCGGCCAGCGCCTTCGCCAGTTCTGCGTATTCGATGCGCGGCCGCCATTGCTTCGGCAGCGCAAACGTCACATCCAGCACCACGGCGCGATGCTGCAATGCATGCTTGAAAACACTGTCGCGATAGGCAAATGCGCAGTCGGCGTTGCGTAGCGTGGATACCTTGTCGTCAACGAAATCGTAAATGGTCAGGCTATGCAGCACATCCTTGATCTCGACGCCATAGGCGCCGATATTCTGAATCGGCGAGGCGCCGACGCTGCCCGGGATCAGCGACAGGTTTTCCAGGCCGCCCAGACCTTGCGCCAAGGTCCATAGCACCAGCCGATGCCAATTCTCGCCGGCGGCGGCGCGTACATAGGTAACGCCCTCATCCGCATCGCCGTCCGCGTTGTCGACGATGGCGATGCCGGTATTGCGCATATGCAGCACCAGGCCCGGGAAATCGCGCGTCAGCAGCAGATTGCTGCCGCCGCCGAGGACCAGGCGCGGCAAGGCTGCCAGCATCGCATCGTTGCGCACGGCGCGCAGCAGATCGACGTCCACGATCGGCAGGTAAGCATGGGCCGCGGCCTCGACGCCGAAGGTATTCAGATTGCGCAGGGAAAAGTCGCGCTGCAGGGGAAGTGGAAACACGGGACTCATCTCATAATCATAAATATCCGAATGCGTGAACGGTCTATTTTGGATGCCGGACCGCACGGCAGGGACCGGCCCGGCACGACGCCCGCATCGCCTCATTCCCACATTCGGACATTTATGAGATGAGTTCCAAGCGCAGAATTATAGTCCGGTCCGGCGGCTTCTCTGCAATCGTCGGAAAATGACATAAAATAAGCCTTTTGCAGTCAAAGGAAATCAGCATGCCATCATTCGATACCGTCTCCGAAGCCAACATCGTCGAAGTCAAGAATGCCGTCGACCAGGCCAACAAGGAAATCACGACCCGTTTCGATTTCAAGGGCAGCGATGCGCGCGTCGAGCAGAAGGAACGCGAGCTGACCGCCTATGCGGATTCCGAATTCCAGCTAGGCCAGGTACGCGACGTGCTGACCGGCAAGATGGTCAAGCGCAATGTAGACGTGCGCTTCCTGGACATCGGCAAGATCGAGAAGATCGGCGGCGACAAGGTCAAGCAGGTCATCAAGGTCAAGAACGGCATCGAAACCGAGGACGCCAAGAAAATCGTGCGCGTCATCAAGGACAGCAAGATGAAAGTACAGGCCAGCATCCAGGGCGACGCCGTGCGCGTGACCGGCGCCAAGCGCGACGACCTGCAGGCCGCCATGGCCATGCTGCGCAGCAAGGTCGAAGACCTGCCGCTGGAATTCAATAACTTCAGGGATTAAAAAACAGCGTCCGCCGCAGTTCGGTCAAGGCGCCCTCGGGCGCGGCATGGCCGGATATCGTGCGCAGCGAAGTAAAAGGGGGAGACGGCCGCAGGCCGGCGGAGGGCATGAGCGGAGTACGATCTCCGGCCATGCCGCGCCCGAGGGCGCCTTGACTGAACGGAAAAAAGGAATAGCCGGCGGGAGGCATAAGTGAAGTACGACATCTCCCTATGCCGCACCGAATGGCGCCTTGACTGAACGGCACCGCCCCCCGGCCCCTCCTCCAACGACCTATGCCTCCCGCGCAGCAGCCAAACGCCGCTGCTTGACTGCATCGGCCAATCCCTGCAGCACACCCAGGCTTTCGTCCCAGCTGATGCAGCCGTCGGTCACCGACTGGCCGTAGACCAGTTCCTTGCCCGGCACCAGATCCTGGCGGCCGGCCACCAGATGCGATTCCACCATGACGCCGATGATGCGGTCGTCGCCGCCGGCGACCTGGCCCGCGATATTGGCGCAGACCGGAATCTGGTTGGCCGGATTCTTCGAACTGTTGGCGTGCGAGGCATCGATCATCAGGCGCGATGCCAGGCCGGCGCCGGCGATATCCTTGCATGCCGCATCCACGCTGGCGGCGTCGAAATTGGGCGCCTTGCTGCCGCCGCGCAGGATGATGTGGCAGTCCTCATTGCCGTTGGTCGACACGATCGCCGAATGGCCGCCCTTGGTCACCGACAGGAAATGGTGCGGCTGCGAAGCGGCCTTGATGGCGTCGACCGCGATGCGCACATTGCCGTCGGTGCCGTTCTTGAAACCGACCGGGCAGGACAGGCCGGAAGCCAGCTCGCGATGAATCTGCGATTCGGTGGTGCGGGCGCCGATCGCCCCCCAGCTGATCAGGTCGGCGATATATTGCGGGCTGATCACATCCAGGAATTCAGTGCCCGCCGGCAGGCCCAGCTGATTGATGTTGAGCAGCAATTCGCGCGCGGCGCGCAGGCCGTCGTTGATGCGGAAACTGTTGTCCATGTACGGATCGTTGATCATGCCCTTCCAGCCGACCGTGGTGCGCGGCTTCTCGAAGTACACCCGCATCACGATTTCCAGGTCGTCCTTCAGCCGTTCGCGTTCGACCAGCAGCTTGCGCGCATATTCCATCGCCGCTTTCGGATCGTGGATCGAGCATGGGCCGATCACCACCATCAGGCGGTCGTCCTGGCCGTGCAGGATGCGGTGCAGCGCGGTGCGGCATTCCACAGTCGTGTTTTCGACTGCTTCGGAGATTGCGAATTCGCGAATCAAATGCGATGGGGGCGTCAGTTCTTTCATTTCTTTTATGCGAAGGTCATCGGTGCGCGGCATTTCTGTTCTCCTGGCTTGGAATAAAAAAAAACCGCCATCACTGGCGGTTTTTTTGAAAATTTGGTTTCGAATTCTACTTACGAACGCTTACCGCTTTTCACCGCCGTGGGGCTGGAATAGCTAAAGTAAAAAAAGAAAAAGTAAGCGTTTGCGAAAGACATAATTCGTTAATAACCCTAAAAGGATGAGGAATATTGCCTTAAATAGAAAAATTTGGCAAGCGAAACCGTTTATGCATGCTCAGGCGCTTATGCCGTGCCGCCCACGGTCACGCCGTCGATGCGCAGCGTAGGCTGCCCCACGCCCACCGGCACGCTCTGGCCTTCCTTACCGCATACGCCGACGCCAGGATCCAGTTTCATGTCGTTGCCGATCATCGAGACCCGATTCAACACATCCGGGCCGTTGCCGATCAGCGTGGCGCCCTTGACCGGATAGGTTACCTTGCCGTCTTCGATCATATATGCCTCGCTGGCCGAAAACACAAACTTGCCGTTAGTGATATCGACCTGGCCGCCGCCGAAATTGACCGCGTACAAGCCGTTTTTCACCGAAGCGATGATTTCGGCCGGATCGCGCTCGCCGTTGAGCATATAGGTATTGGTCATGCGCGGCATCGGCAGATGGGCGAACGACTCGCGCCTTGCATTGCCGGTCACCGGCATCTTCATCAGGCGCGCGTTCATGGTGTCCTGGATATAGCCCTTCAGGATGCCGTCTTCGATCAGCGTGGTGCACTGGGTCGGATTGCCTTCATCGTCGATATTGAGCGAACCGCGGCGGTCGGCGATGGTGCCGTCGTCGACCACGGTAACGCCCTTGGCCGCCACGCGCTGGCCGATGCGGCCGGCGAAGGTGCTGGAACCCTTGCGGTTGAAATCGCCTTCCAGGCCATGGCCGATGGCTTCGTGCAGCAGGATGCCCGGCCAGCCGGAACCCAAGACCACCGTCATCGGGCCCGCAGGCGCAGGCCGCGCTTCCAGGTTGACCAGGGCCGAGGCCACCGCTTCCGACGCATATTTTTCCAGCAGCGCTTCGGTGAAATAGGCATAGCTGTAACGCCCGCCGCCGCCGCTGCTGCCCATTTCACGCCGGCCGTTCTGCTCGACGATCACTGTCACCGAAACGCGCACCAACGGGCGGATATCGGCGGCGATCACGCCGTCGCTGCGCGCCACCAGCACCACATCGTATTCACCCGCCAGTCCGGCCATCACCTGCACCACGCGCGGGTCCTTGGCGCGCGCGATTTTCTCGACGCGCTCCAGCAATTTAACTTTATCGGTCGCGTCCAGCGACACCAGCGGATCGTGCGGCAGGTACAGCGAGCGGCCGCCGCTTTGCTGCATATTGCCGGCCACCTTGATCTTGCCGGCGCCCTGGCGCGCAATGGTGCGCGTGGCCGCCGCCGCTTCCAGCAGGGCGCGCTCGGAAATCTCGTCGGAATAGGAGAAAGCGGTCTTGTCGCCCGAAATCGCGCGCACGCCCACACCCTGGTCGATCGAAAAACTGCCGGTCTTGACGATGCCCTCTTCCAGGCTCCAGCCCTCGCTCTTGGTGAACTGGAAATACAGGTCGGCGTAGTCGACCTTGTGGCTGAACATGCTGCCGAGCGTCTTGACCAGCGTCGATTCGTCCAGGCCGAACGGCGTCAGCAGGATATCGCGGGCCGCGCCCAGCGCGCTCATATTGGGTTCGAATGGTTTCATTAAAGTTTCCTGTGCCGCAATGCCGGTAAAATTTCTCTGACGTATTGTAGACGATGGGGATCGATGTCGCCGATCGCAAGGCCTTCGCCCTCCGGCAACACCGAAATAATTTCGCCCCAGGGGTCGATCAGCATCGAATGCCCCCAGGTACGGCGGCCGTTGGCGTGGACCCCGCCCTGCCCGGCCGCCAGCACGTAACACTGGTTTTCGACGGCGCGCGCGCGCAGCAGCAGTTCCCAATGCGCCTTGCCGGTGGTGTAGGTAAAGGCCGACGGCACCACCATCAGCGCGCAATCGCCCATGGCGCGGTACAGCTCCGGAAAGCGCAAGTCGTAACAGACCGACAGGCCGACCTTGCCGAACGGCGCATCGAAGGTCGAGACCCGGCCGCCTTGTTCAATGGTGCGCGCCTCGTCGAAGTTTTCTTCGCCCTTGGAAAAGCTGAACAGATGGATTTTGTCATAGCGCGCCACGGCCTCGCCCCGGGGGTCGTAGACCAGCGTGGCGTTGAGCACCTTGCCGGCGTCGGCGGTCGCCAGCGGCAGGGTGCCGCCGATCAGCCAGATGCCGTTGTCGCGCGCCATGGCGGCCATGCGTTCCTGGATTTCCCCGCCTTCGCCTTCGGCCAGGGCCAGCTTGTCGGTATCCTTCAAACCCATGACCGGCCAGTATTCGGGCAGCAGCGCCAGTTGCGCGCCCTGTGCGGCGGCTTCCCGCACCAATCGCTGTGCGGCCGCGTAGTTTTCGGCGGGCGTCGGGGTGGACACCATCTGGATCGCCGCGACCTTGAAAGGCTCGCGCCTTGCTTCATCCATGTTTCCTCCTGTTAATCTGCAGCCTTATTATCCTCCAAGGCGCGCTTGGCCAGTTTGGTGACCTGCGGATCGGTCCAGGAACCGTCGATGCTGTACTCGAAAGTCAATTGCCGCATCAGCGGATTGCGCAGGAACAGTTGCGCCAGGAAGGTGCCGACGCCGACCACCGGATTGATTGCCAGCGCCACCAGCGAAGCCGTGCCGAGATTGACTTCCGGGATCACCACCACATGCAGTTTCTGCGTTTCGCGGGCGATATCGGCCTCGCCGCTCATCAGCACGGTGGCCGCGACGCTGCTCATCTTGAGATTGTCGGTGCTGGCGATGCCCTTGGCGATATCGGCGCTGCCGAACAGCCGGTCGAAGGTAAAGCCTTCGGAGAACACGTCGCGGAAATCCAGGGTCAGGCGGCGCGGCAAGGCCTGCAGGCTCAACACGCCCAGCAGCTTGGCCGCGCCCGGGTCGACTTTCAGGAATTGCCCCGATGCCAGGTCCAGATGCACTTGCCCGGTCAGCGTCGGAATATCCAGCGCGAAAGGCAGGCCGCGCCAGCTGACATCGCCGTCCAGTTGCCCGGCGCCGCCGCGCATGGTGCCGACAAAACCGAAGCGGTTCAGCAGTTTGCCGGCGTCGTGGATATCCAGCGCATAGGTCAGGTGCGAGGCATTGTCCTTGCCCCGGGCGGTCCAGTTGCCGGAAGCCTTCAAGTCCGCATCGGGATTCATCAGTGTCAGTTTGCCGATGCGCCATTCGCGTCCCGCGCCGGCTCCGGCCGGCACGTTGTCGGCCAGCAATTCCAGCCGGCCCAGCGATTTGCCGAACAGATGGAAATCCTCGGCGGCAATGTCCAGCCCCGGAATCTGCGTTCCGGCATCTTCGCTGCCGAGCAGTTCGCCCACGCCGCTGGCCACCGATTCCTGGATCGACAACTTGGCCAGGCGCGCCGTGATCTTGCCCATCGTGCGGCCGGACGGCGCTTCGCTCCAGGTCGCATAGCCGGACGCCTGCGAGGAGTCCAGATTCAACTGCCAGGCCTGGCCGATGTGGGTGGCGCCGAATACCACATGATCCAGTTTGCGCCCCAGCGCCTGCAATTCATCGGTGCGGGCGGAAATGGCGTTGGGCTGGATATAGTCGATCAGGCCGCCATGCTGCGCGGCGGCAGAGGCAGGGCTCGATGCGGATGCCGGTGCCTGTGTCGGCGCCTTGGCCGCGATATCGCTGACATTATTGATCAGCTTGCTCCAGTCGTCGACGTTCAGGGTCTTGGCATTGATTGCCATCAGCAGTCCGTTGTCGGGCATGGCCGCCGGGCGGTTGATGCCGATGCCGCCGCTGACGATGCGAGACAGCGCATGGCGCGCCGTCGAGCGTTCGCGCAGATAGCGGGCGTCGAGCAATTCGCCGGCGCTGAGCTTGAGTTCATCGCGCACCATGCCCGGCTGGTCCGGCGCCAGCGTGGTCATTTCGAACTTCAGCGGGAGCGGGTCGGCCTGCTCCTTGGTCAGCGGCGCCGGGAATGTCATGCCGATGCCTTGCAGATTCGAATCGACGGTGATTTTCAGGGCATGGTTCTTGATCTGCACCGCCGACTTGAAGCGCGTGCCGCCGGCAAGGCGGTCGAGCACAGGCCTGGCCTCGGGCATCGGATAGGCGCGCCGCAGGCCGTCGACGGAAATGCCGCCTTCGATGGTCACCAGCGTGCTCTTGTCGGGCAGCGTGCCGCCGGCAACCGCCACCGGTTCGCCCAGGAACTGCCCCTTCACATTGCTCAGGCTGAAACCGTTCTCGTCGAAACTCAATTTGCCGTTGGCGCGGTAAATCATGGGGATGATGTCTTGCAGCACCACGTCGTTGTTCATGAATTGCAGCGTGCCGCCGACCTTGGCGTCGACAATATGATTCAGCGGCAATTCCAGCTTCAATTGCAGGCGGCCGTCGCCGGTGGCGGTGGTGTCTTCGGTAAAGTGATCGATCCAGTCGCTTACATGGCTGGCATTCACGTATCCCACCAGGTTCTGCATGGCGCCGGATGCATTGCCGGTGATCGCCAGCAGCGCCTTCTGGTTATACAGATCGGTCACCGTGGCGCTGACGTCGCTCACGTCGACGCCGTTGGTGCGTGCCGTATCGGCATGGATCGCCAAGCCGCCGCGATCGAATGCGATGGTGCCTTTGGCCTGCTCCAGCAACGGCCACTCGGGCTTGCCTTCGGCGGCCGAATGCACCGGCGTGTAGTTCATTTTCAGTCCGTCGAATTTACCGCTGATATTGAATTGCCCTGCCTTCTGGCCGGCGGCGGCCGGCGCCTGGAACGGGAAATGCGCCAGGTCGCCCTGCAGGTGCAGATCGGCGTCGGTGATCTTGCCGTCCAGCAGCGCGCCGGTGAGCCAGTGCTGCAGGCTTTCCGGCGTCTGCAACGGCAAATAGCGGCCGATGGTGTTGATGTCGAATTCGACCAGCTTGCCGTGCAGGTCGGCCACGCCTGGCCGGTCGCCGCGCATCGGCCACAGATGATCGCCGGCGATCGAGCCGGCCAGGCCCGGCCGGGCGAAATCCATATGGTCGATGTGCAAGGCCAGCATGTCCTGCTTCTCGAACGACCAACTGGCCTGCAGGTCGAGCCGATCGAACGGCATCGCAGGATCGGCGAAATAGCCGGGCAACTGGAACGCCAGTTGCCGGGAATCCAGCCGCAGCGAGCCGCCTTTTTCGGTCAGGTCGACCTGGCCGCTCAGATTGTCGAAACCCGGGATGCCGGGCACCGCCGCCTGCGCCGGCGCGGTGGCCGTCTTCGGCCGCGCCAGGTGCGGCGGTTGGGCGCGCAAGCCCAGTCCTTCGAAGGCGCCCTTCAAGCGATAGGTTTCGATTTCAGGATAGGTACCCTGCCATTGGGCCGAAAACTGCCGCAGCCGGCCGCGCGGCGACAGGTCGTTGAGCAATTGCCGTTGCGAGGGCGTGAGCGGCAGGCGGCCGGCCAGGTCGCTCAGTATCTGCAAGTCCAGCAGTTGCGCGGTAATACTGAATTTCTCGGAATGATTGCGCTGCGCCGGCGCGAAGGTTTCGCTGATGGTGGTCGGCGGCAGCGACAAGCCGTCGCTGGTGCGCAGCGAGAAATCCTGCAGCGATACGGTATGGCCGTTGGCGCCGAAGGTCGGCACGCCCGGTTTGTTTTCGAGCAGCGCCACGGGTTCGGTGCCGACCACGCGGCCGCTCACGGCAGCCAGTTGCAACGGCTGCAATCCGCTTTTCAGTTGCGCCGAGACGTCGTTCAGGCGCAGGTCGGCGGTGAAATCGGCCACCCGCGCCCGGTCCAGGTTCAGCCAGGCGCGCACCGAGCCGGTGCCGTGGTCCAGCGCGAACGGAAAATCGACATAGGCTTTCCACAGCGCCAGGTCGGTATTCCGCAAATCCGCATACAAGACGCCGCTCCACTGCCGCGCATCGGCGATATCGTCGGCGAATACCGAATGCAGGAAATCCGCGCGCACATCCAGCGGCGCCGCCAGCGAGGCCGGCGGCACCGCTTTCAAGGCAATGCGATGGCGCAGCCAATTGTTGCGCAGCACCAGGTCCACGTCGTCCAGGCGCAATTCGGCGGCGCCGCGCTGCCGGTCGTCCCATCGCAGCCGCCCCTGCCGGATCACGATTTCGCGCTGCGACAACACCCAGGCCATGGTGTCGCTGTTCTTGTTGTCCCGGGAAATCGGAATGCCGGCCACGTACAGGCGACCGTCGGTATCGCGCATGATGGACAGATCGGGCCGCGTGACGGCCAGGGTATGGAAGCGCAGGCCGCCGACCAGCACAGTCTGCCAGGAAATGCTGGCGGTGACCTCGGGCAGCGTCAGCGCGCTGCGCCCGCTCTGGTCGTGGACCACTACCTGGCCCAGCGCCAGGCGCGGCCGGAAGCCGTCCCAAGAGGCGTCGATGGTGGCGATCGTGACCGGATTGCCGATGGCGCGGCTGGCCAGGCGTTCGATGGCGGGCTTGTAGTCGTCGATATGCGGCAGGACGACGTAGCGCAGGGTCAAAAACAAGGCGCAAAAGATGAAATAGGCCAGCAGCAGCAGCTTGCAGAGAATGCCGAAGACACGGCAACCCAGCGTATTGGCGTGCCGATAGCCCGTGCCGATGGCACGTCCACAGACGACTAAACGATGTTTGAATG
Source organism: Herbaspirillum sp. (assembly GCA_036499085.1). Classification (GTDB taxonomy): domain Bacteria; phylum Pseudomonadota; class Gammaproteobacteria; order Burkholderiales; family Burkholderiaceae_D; genus Herbaspirillum. The sequence continues at coordinate 19,599 of DASYEK010000110.1, forward strand.
CGTGATTTTGATCTGCAGACATTAAAAACATTAATAAAATCACCAATCACGCATAGTCGCACGAAATACCGGCATTTTTGTAAAAACCACCACTTGCCGGGTCGAGATTTTTCTGTCTTTTTATTGGCGTGCGCATTCGTCATGCATGCACGCAGCCGCGCTGGCATACTCTAGGGCATTGCAATCAAAAACGGCCTTGTCCAGTGAATCTTCCAGCAGCTAACAATGACAGCGCCCTTGAGGCGAACGTTCCCGTCGCGCCAGCCGCGGCGCCACAGACACCATCGACCACCCAATTGACTGCGCTTTCCCGATTTTTCCAGCGCTGGTGCGGCGCCGAGGCCGGCCGCGCGGAAGCCGTTGCCGAATTGGCAAGAGCGCCGCTGGACCGCGCCAAAATGGCCGATTTGCTGCAACGCGACATGGCGGCCGGCAAGGATATGCGCGCGGCCATGCGGCGCCTGCGCAACCTGGTGGTCTGCACGCTGATCGAGCGCGATCTGTCCGGGCGCGCCGACATGGCAGAAGTGGTGGGCGTTATCAGCGAGTTCGCCGATTTCGCGATCCAGAGCCATCTGGAAGACCTGATGGCGGAACATGTCGCCCTGCACGGAACGCCGACCGGTGCCGTATCCGGCACGCCGCAGCAATTGATCGTGCTCGGCATGGGCAAGCTGGGCGGCGGGGAATTGAATGTTTCCTCCGATGTCGACCTGATTTTCGTCTATCCGGAAGACGGCGACACCGTGCCGGCCTCGGCCGACCAGCGCAGCCTGTCGAACCAGGAGTTCTTTACCCGGCTCGGCAAGAAACTGATTGCAGCGCTGTCCGAAATCACCGAAGACGGCTTCAGCTTCCGGGTCGACATGGCGCTGCGGCCCAACGGCAATTCCGGTCCGCTGGTGGCCAGCCTGAACATGGTCGAAACCTATCTGATCCGCCAGGGCCGCGAATGGGAGCGCTATGCCTGGACCAAGGCCCGCGCGGTAACCGGCGACGCGGCCGAAATCGCCGCGCTGGAGGCCATCCGCCAGCCCTTCATTTTCCGGCGCTACCTGGATTACGGCTCGATCGACGCCCTGCGTTCGATGCATGCCCAGATCCGCGCCGAAGTGCAGCGCCAGGAAACCCGGCATCCCGACCGCAGCGACAACGTCAAGTTGGGCCGCGGCGGCATCCGCGAAATCGAATTCCTGTCACAGGTCTTCCAGTTGATCCGCGGCGGCCGCGACGTCACGCTGCGCGACCGTTCCACCCGTACCACCCTGCACACCCTGGCCGAAAAAAACCTGCTGGAACCGGAAGTGGTAGCGCAATTGCTGGAGGCCTATACCTTCCTGCGCAACCTGGAACATCGCCTGCAATACCTGGAAGACGCCCAGACCCATACCCTGCCGTCTTCCGAACAGGACCGGCTGGCGGTGGCCAACATGATGGGCTATCCCGACATCGACGCCCTGCTGGGCGCGCTCAACCAGCGCCGCAGCTTCGTCGCCGCGCAATTCGACGCCATGTTCAGCGACAAGGAGGCCGGCGACGGCGAGCGCGGCGGCGACGGCGAACGCCTGGCCTGCAGCCTGGCCGAGGACGACAGCAGCGAGGCGATCCAGGAAACCTTGTCCAACCTGGGTTTCCGCGATGTCGCCACCACTGCGCAGCGCTTGCAGGCGGTCTGGCGCTCGCCGCGCCTGCAAAGCCTGCCCGAACAAAGCCGCCAGCGGCTGCTGGCGCTGATGAATGCGGCATTGCCGGTGGTGGCCAAGCTCGACAACGGCCAATTGTCCACCTTTACCCGCCTGCTGGATTTCCTGGAAGCGATCGCACGCCGCGCGGCCTATCTGGCGCTGCTCACCGAATATCCGCATACGCTCAAGCGCGTGATCCGCATGATGCACGCCAGCGACTGGGCCGCCAAATACCTGACCCGGCATCCGGTGCTGCTGGACGAACTGCTGGACGACCGCACCCTGAAGGCCAAGCCGGACTGGCAAGCCTTCGCGCAGGATTGCCAGCGCCAGCTCGATACCGCCGCCGGCGACACCGAACGCCAGATGGATATGCTGCGCGAGATGCATCATGCCCAGGTGTTCCGCCTGCTGGCGCAGGACCTGGAAGGCGACCTGAGCATCGAGGCGCTGGCCGACAACCTGTCCGCGCTGGCCGACATCCTGGTGGCCGCCACGCTGCAGGCGGTCTGGCAGAGCATCGCCAACCGCCATCGCGAGGTGCCGCGCTTCGCCGTGATCGCCTATGGCAAGCTGGGCGGCAAGGAACTCGGCTATGTGTCCGACCTGGATGTGGTGTTCTTGTATGACGACGACGACCAGGAAGCTCCCGGCCTCTACGCCAAGCTGGCGCAGCGCTTCATTACCTGGATGACCTCGCATACGTCGGCCGGCATCCTGTTCGACATCGACATCGCCTTGCGGCCGGACGGCGCCAGCGGCTTGCTGGCCTCACCCATCGCGACCTTTGAAAAATACCAGCGCACCTCGGCCTGGCTGTGGGAACACCAGGCGCTGACCCGGGCCCGTTTCTGCGCCGGCGACAGCGCCATCGGCGCGCGCTTCGAGGCCTTGCGCGAAGAGGTGCTGCTGCAAACCCGCGAGCCGCAAAAGCTGGCCGAGCAAATCTGCGCGATGCGCAAGCGCATGCACGACGCCCATCCGAACCGCAGCGCGGAATTCGATGTGAAACACGATGCGGGCGGCATGATCGATATCGAATTCGCCGTACAGTTCATCGTGCTGCGCCATGCCGCGGCCCATCCGGAACTGACCGGCGATATCGGCAACATCGCCTTGTTGCGACTGGCCGGCGCGCTGGGCCTGGTCGACGCCGGCCTGGCCGATCGCGTCGCCAACGCCTATCGGCTATTCCGCAAGCTCCAGCATGAAATCCGCATGCAGGGCGAAGAGCGCGCGCGGGTAGCGCCGCAAGGATTGGCCGCGGAGATTGAAAGCGTGCAGCAGCTTTGGAAGGAATTGTTCCCGGCTAGCGGGGCTTGCGCGCAACCAGGTTGATCAGGGTCTGCTCGGCATCGGGACGCGGCTTGATCCGCAAGGCTCGCTCCAGCAGGCCCAGGTCGGGCCGGCTCCACCAAAGATAAGGGGTTGAAACCGCCTGCGGCGGCACCTCGAAGCCGGTGGCGCGCACCAGCGCCAGGTACTGGCCGGCGGTTTTCTGCACCTCCATCGGATGCCGGAACAGATAGCGGATGGTCCAGGACTCGATATAGCGTTTGGTCGATTCCGCGAACAGCATCACGCCGCCCGGTTTGAGCACGCGGTAGAACTCGCGGATGGCGCGTTCCTGCTCGACCAGATGATGGAAGGTCTGATGGCAGAACAGCAAATCGACGCTGTTGTCTTCCAGGCTGAGGCTGTCGCTGGAACACTGGATCAGTTCGGCCTGGATATCCGTGCTCAGCACCTCGCGCGCGCTGGCGTCGAGCATGGCGCTGTCGACATCCATGCCGATCAGCCGGCGCGGCCGGAAACGATGATGCAGCTTCGGCAGCGAACGCCCGAAACCGCAGCCGACATCCACCACCACCGGGTAAGATTCGCGCGCCGCATCGCCGGCCGCCTCCAGCAGTCGGGCCAGGTCCTGCATGGCGCGTTCGAGCACATGGCGCGTCCAGGTTTCCGTTTGCAGGAACCAGAGGCCGAAACGCGTTTCTTCGACGTGCGAGAGGGGTTGCGCGGATTTTACGATCAGCGGTGCTTGCATGCGATGCGTCCTGCCTGTAGAAGATGGCGCATGATGCACCGGATCGACGCGATCTGTAAAGGCCGTGCATGGGAAGGCACGGTCAAATACGAAGAATCCGAAAATTATGGGTGTTGATTGGGAGATTACTTGCGACCGCTATCTTGCGGCGACTTCGGCGTATCGATCACGTTGCCGGGATTGACCGCCTGGTCGATGCCGCGTTCGCCGTGCTGGTCGGTATCGACCTGGCCTTGCTTCAAGTCTTGCGCCGCCCGGCGGATGTTTTCACGCGGCCGCGGCGCATTGGCGTCGGGCTTGGTGTCGCGCTCATGCGGCATCGCAGGCACCGGTTGGGCCTGCTTGGCTGCATCGCCTTCATTGGACGTGGTTCTGTTCGCTTTCATGCCGGTCCTCGCTATCGCGTTGCTTGCATCGTATCGATTTCATATCGTAAAGAAAAAACAATAGCGTCGAGCAGCAGCCAAGCACTGATTGGATTGTAGGACTGAAAGAAATTACAGTCCGAATCAAAACCTGATCACCGCCGCCAGCACCCGGTGACCGCCGATGATGCGCGGGCGTCCTATACGCTTGACGTCGAAATCGGCGCGCGACATCAAGGTGGCCATGCCCGGCGAACCCACGAAGATCAGATTCCTGGCCCCATGCCGAGCCGCTGTCGAAACCGAATAATGCAGCAGTTCAACCGCCATCGGCGAGAAAACGAAATGGCGCGATACCTGGCCGTCTCGAGAATCCTGAGCGGTAAAACGAGACAATTCCCATGTGTCCTCAGAACGCGGCAAGCACTGCCCGTCCATCAATTGCGGAAAGACTTCCGACAGCAAATACGGCTTCACCGTCGGCAGCAGCCGGCTGTAGGCGCCGATCTCGCCGGCGCCGTCGTGGGCGGCCACGTGGACCGTGTCGTCGCGGTCGAACTGATCGAATTCCATCCCGTCCCTGCTGGGAATGTCCCAGCCCAGCTCATCGACGAATATGCGGTGCCGGTAGCGCAGCAGTTGCGGATAAATGTGCGGCGACCACTCTTGCGCGGTGCCGGTGGAAAATTTCATCATGACGTTCCTTTGATCGTTGTCTTACAAGCTCGAAGCACGAAAACTAAACGATAAAAAAGTCCGTCATCTACTGACAAAGTAACTAGCTGCAATTTAAAAATACATACCGATACTTAGCCGAATAACTATTTTCAACAAGACGAATAATACTTAATGTTTTGACCAAGCATTCTTACCCGTCATTACTGCTATGCTTTTTTTAAAAGTAGCCTTGTGAACGCTATGGAAAGCGCAACGGTTCGCTTCACTGAAGACGCAACATGAAGACGTAACACTGAAGACGTAAACGTAAATATCTTGCGCATACAAACACACCAAATACAAAGCGAACATCAATGGAAAATTGGCAACTGACACAGATTCAAACCCTCCTGGGGGCAAAGAGCAAATTCACCGTTTCCGAAGTTTTGTCCCAGATGATCCAGGAAATGGGATTCGACTATTTTTCTTTCTATCTGCGCCTGCCGCTGCCGGTCACCAGACCCACCATCATCCATCTGCACAATTATCCCGGCGACTGGATGGATCACTATTGGCAACAGAGCTACGACGCGATCGATCCGACCCTGAACCGCTGCCGCGAATCCATCGTTCCTGTGCTATGGCAGGATCTCATGTCGAGCGGATCGAAATCGTTCTGGCAGGATGCATACGGCCACGGCCTGCGGGTCGGCGTCGCGCAGCCTTCGCACGGTCCCGGCGGCGCGTTCAGCCTGCTGAACCTGGCATGCATCGATCACCGCGTCAGCATCGACGAACTGCGTTCGCGTTCGCTGCGATTGTCCTGGCTGGCGCATGCGACCAACCAGAGCATGACCAATGTCATGCGCAACGGCATCTACGGCGACCCGAACAGCAGGCTGACCGCGCGCGAGATCGAAGTGCTGCGCTGGACCGCCGACGGCAAGACCGCCAGCGAAGTCGGGCTGATCATGGAAATATCGGAACGCACCGTCAATTTCCACGTCGGCAACAGCCTGATGAAACTCAACGCCACTAACAAGACCTCGGCGGTGATCAAGGCGGCGATGCTGGGCTTGTTATAGCCTCAGGCCAGGCCCATCTCCTTCAACACTTCATTCGCGGTTTTCAGGCTGTCGATGGCCGCCGGAACGCCGCAGTAAATCGCCACCTGCATGAAGATCTCCGTCAGCTCTTCCTTGGTCAGGCCGTTATTGATGGCGCCGCGCACATGCAGCCTTAATTCGTTCTGGCGATTCAGCGCGGAAATCATGCCGAGGTTCAAGATGCTCCTGCTGCGCCGATCCAGCCCGGGGCGGTTCCATACTTCGTCCCAGCAGTATTCGGTCACCAATTGCTGCATGGGCCAGGTGAAGTCATTGGCGTTTTCCAAGGCCTTGTCGACATACTCGGCGCCCAGCACCTCTTTCCGGGTCTTCAGGCCGTTTTGAAATTTTTCCGTCTGCTCTTTGCTGTCCTGCGTCATTCGAATCTCCTTGATTACTGATCGATAATTTCCATTTCGGCGCTGCCGCGCTACCGCTTCGCGGCATTGCCTCCCTTTTGCTTCGCTATTACTTAATCCTTACCTGATCCTTACTCGATACTTCGCTGTTGCTTGCACGCCGCACCACCGGCATTTTAGCCTTTGCCATTATCGATCGTGATAGATTGGCCTTCTAACCAGCCACGGTTCAGCTTTCCATATCCCTGCAAAAAAGCGGGAATGGCATCAGCGGGGAGACAATCATCAATACCTCGAACAAACCCGGCAGCGGCGCGCGCCATGCCATCCTCGGCGCTTTTCGCCTGATTATCCTGCCTGTCGCGCTGGCGACCGCGCTGGTCGCCGGCATCAACTGGGCGTGGCCGCTGCATCCCGCGCTGAACGCGCTCATCGCCGCGCTGGCCGGCCTGTTGCTGACGGCGCGCCTGCAGCGTCCTGCCACGGCGTCGCACAAGATATTTGCCGGCAAGGTCAGCAGCGAAATCGATCATATCCTGATCGGCGCGGCCGAAACGTCCTATTTTGTCGATACCATCCGCACCAAGGTCAAGACCGACCTGAGCGCTGCCAACGATATCGTCGAGGACGCCCGCGAGAATGCGCTCCGGATCGAGCAGATCGCCGCCAACGCCGAACGGGCATCGCAGGCCGTGGCCGATGTACGCAAGCAAAGTGCCGCCGGCCGCGCCGAAGCGACCCTCAGCCTGGAAAAGATCGGCCGCGCCCGCGACGATGCGCAACTGGCCTCGGAGATGATGGCCGCGCTGGAGGAAAAATCGCGCCGTATCCACAGTATCACCGAAGTCATCAGCGAAATCGCCGCCCGCACCAATCTGCTGGCATTGAACGCCGCCATCGAAGCCGCGCGCGCCGGCGAGCATGGCCGCGGCTTTGCGGTAGTGGCCGGCGAGGTGCGGCAACTGGCGCTGCGCACCAAGGAGGCCACCGACGACATCGGCGCCATGGTCAAGTCGATCAGCGCCGAAGCGGAGCGCGCGGCCGGCGGCATGCAGGCCCTGTCGCAAAAGGTCAGCGATGCCTCGGAACACGTCGACCAGGCCCACGATTACCTGCGCGATATCGAAAAAGCCTCGGTCGAATCCGATCTTGAAGTGCAGCAGATCGCCGAAGGCTCGCGCGGCCATGTGCAGACCACTCGCAAGATCGCCGATACGATCGTGGTGATCCGCGACGGCATGCTGGTGACCGATGTCGAATTGCCGCGCGTGGCGGCCGCGGCGCTGCTGCTGTCCGAGCGCGCCGAAATCGTCTTCGATGCATTGACCGAAAGCGATGTCGAAACCGCGCACGATGCGGTGCGCGCGATTGCCGAGCAGGCGGCGCACGATATCGGGCGCCTGTTTTCGGCGGCGATCGCCGGCGGAAAAATCAGCGCCGACGCCTTGTTCGACCGGCGCTACCAGCCCATTGCGCACACCGCGCCGCCCAAGCATACCTCGCGCTTCGATGCGTTCACGGACCAGGTATTGCCGGCCATCCAGGAACCGATACTCAAGCAGGCGCCGTATCTTTCCTACGCCGGCGCGGTCGACACCAACGGCTATTTTCCGACGCACAACCTGAAATACAGCCAGCCGCTGACCGGCGACTATGGCGTGGACCTGGTCAACAACCGCACCAAACGCATCTTCACCGATCGCACCGGCAAGCGTTGCGGATCGAATACCAAGCCGGTGCTGCTGCAGACCTATAAACGCGACACCGGCGAAGTCATGCACGATCTGTCGGTGCCGATTTACGTCAACGGCAAGCACTGGGGCGGCTTCCGCATCGGCTACCGCTCCGACGCCGGCAGCGGCAGCAAGATCGCGAAAGCGCCGCGGGAACGATGAATTACAAGGTCGCCATATCGATCACGAAACGATACTTCACATCGTTTTTCAGCATGCGCTCATAAGCCTGGTTGACATCCTTCATGGCGATCATCTCGATATCGCTGACGATGCCGTGTTCCGCGCAGAAATCCATCATCTCCTGGGTTTCCGCCATGCCGCCGATGGCCGAACCGGCCAGCGACTTGCGGCCGAGGATCAGGCTCATGCCCATCACCGGCGGGGTCAGTTCGGTCAGCACGCCGACCAGCGCCATGGTGCGATCGCGCTTGAGCAGCGCGAGATACGGATTCATCTCGTGCGGCACCGGAATCGTATTGAGCAGGAAATCGAAACTGCCGGCATGCGCCGCCATGGCCGCCGCGTCGCGCGACACCAGCACCTCATCGGCGCCGAGGCGCGTCGCGTCCTTGCCCTTTTCCGGCGAAGTCGTGATCATCACCACATGCGCCCCCAGCGCCTTGGCGAACTTGACGCCCATGTGACCGAGGCCGCCCAGGCCGATCACGCCGACCTTCTGCCCTGCCTTGACATTCCAGTGCCGCAGCGGCGAATAGGTAGTGATGCCGGCGCACAGCAACGGCGCGACGGCTTTCAGGTCGAGTTTCGGCGAGACCTTTACGACAAAGCGTTCATCGACCACGATCTGGTCGGAATAGCCGCCGAAGGTCAGTTGCTCGCTGCCGCGCTCCCTGCCGTTGTAGGTGACGGTGGGGCCGCCTTCCTCGCAGTACTGTTCGAGATCGTCCTTGCAGGCCGAACAATGGCGGCAGGAATCGACCATGCAGCCGACGCCGGCCAGATCGCCGGCCTTGAACTTCTTGACGCCGGCGCCGACCTTGACCACGCGGCCGACGATTTCATGGCCCGGGACCATCGGATACAGCGATCCGCCCCAGTCGTCACGCGCCTGGTGGATATCGGAATGGCAGATGCCGCTATAGAGAATTTCGATCTGGACGTCGTTGAGGCCGGGATCGCGGCGTTCGAAAGTGAAGGGAACCAATGGGGATTGCTTGTCGTGGACGGCATAGCCGCGTGCCTGGAACATGGGAAATCCTTTCGTGACGGGGGATTCGGATATGCGGGCAGTGCATGCCTGCATGCAGGGCTGAACATTCTCTCACTCCGATCGGAATCCTGCTTGCCGGCCCCGTTCACGGATGCGCCGCTAGATCTGTTCCAGCGCGATGCCCTTGGTGCGCGGCCCCATGGCAGCGATGGCGACGATAACCGCTGCCATCGCGCCCGAAATGAAGATGAAGACGCCGGACACGCCGAAGCGTCCCAGCACATACGCAATGACGAACGCGCTGAAGATCGCCGAGAAACGGCTCCAGGAATAGACGAAGCCGACCGCCCGCGCGCGGATATCGGTCGGATACAGCTCCTGCTGGTAGGCGTGATAGGTGAAGGAAATGATATTGCTGGACAAGGTCAGGCAGATGCCGAGCGCAACGATCGCCGCCGGCGCGCCGACATGGCTGAAGCTCAGCCCGCAGACGATATTGAGCGCGGCCATGCAGACGATCACATGCTTGCGCTCGAAGCGGTCCGCGACCAAATAGCCGAGCAAGGGCCCGATCGGCGCCGCGATGCCGATCAGCGTGGTGTACAGAAGGCTGGACGTCACGGTGATGCCCTGCTTGATCAACAGCGTCGGCACCCAGTTGGCGAAGCCGAAGAAACTGACCGTCTGGAATATATGGAAAATAATCAGCATGACGGTGCGTCGACGGTATGGCGGCTGCCACATGTCCGCGAAGCGCGACTGCCGGCGCCCCGGTTGTGCCGCCGCCACGTCCTCCGGCGACGGCACGGGCAAGGCCTGCCCGCGCTCGGCCGCGATCTTCGCCTCCAGCATGCGGACAATGCGATCGGCTTCTTCCAGGCGATGCTTGCCGGCCAGCCAGCGCGGGCTTTCCGGCAGATTGCGGCGGAACCACCAGATGAATACGGCGCCGGAACTGCCGATCAACACCACCCAGCGCCAGCCGTCGATCCGCAACGGCGCCAGCGGCACCAGCAGATAGGAAAGAAACGCCACGATGGGAACGGCGGTAAAACCGACCGCCTGGCACACCGCGAACGCCCTGCCGCGCATATGCTTGGGCGAGAATTCGGTCAGGTAGCTGCCGATGGTGATCAGTTCGACGCCGATGCCCAGGCCGGAAATAAAGCGCCAGGCATTCAGGCCGAGCGCCGTGGTCTGGAACGCCATGACCGTGTTGGCGACGGCATACCACAGCAAGGCGTAGGTAAAGATCGCACGGCGGCCGAACTTGTCGGCCAGGAAACCGCAGGCGATGGTGCCGATGAACAGGCCGGAGAACAGCGCCGCAATGAAACCGGCCACGCCGGAAGTGCCGAACAGCCCCGGCGTGGTGGCCGTCAGGATGCCGCTGCGGATGATGCCGGGGGCGATATAGCCGCTGAACAGCAGGTCATACAGTTCAAAGAAAAATCCCAGGCTCAGCAGCGCCACGATGCGCCAGATCGCATAGGCGCCGGGAAGACGATCCAGCCTTGCCGATATCTGCCCGGCGCTCAATGCATACGCTGATCCTGCCGCAACGGCATCCTGTTCGGTCATCCTGTCTCCTTCATTGATTTTGGGACCGATTGTGCCATGCCCTTGCATCCGCCGAATACAGTTTTTTCCCTCGGAAAGCACTGTGTTGGCGAGAAAGCCGGCGGAGCTTGATAAACTGCGGCGTTACCCACCAAATATTTCCCCGAATATGCATTTGCCGAAACTGCTCTCCACACTCGCCTGCGCCGCCCTCCTTTCCGGCACCGCCAACGCCGCCGGTCTGGAACCAGCCGGCATCAAGAAAATCGTGGACGACGCGATTCGGCCGCTGCTTCAGAAAAACAATATTCCGGGCATGGCGGTTGCCGTCACCCGCAACGGCGAGAATTATTTTTACAATTACGGCGTGGCATCGAAGCAAACGCAGCAAGCGGTGAATGCGGCGACCCTATTTGAAATCGGCTCGATCAGCAAGACGTTCACCGCGACCCTGGCCTCTTACGCCCAGCTCGACGGCAAACTGGCCTTGAGCGACAGCGCGAGCAAACACCTGCCGTCCCTGCGCGGCACCGCGTTCGACCAGGTCAGCCTGCTGAACCTGGGAACGCATACCGCCGGCGGATTGCCGCTGCAAGTCCCGGATGCAATCGGCGACCAGACGCAGTTGATGGATTATTTCCGGCAATGGCGTCCGGCGTATGCGCCGGACGCCCGCCGGGTCTACTCGAATCCGAGCATCGGCATGCTGGGCATGATCGCGGCCGAAAGCATGCATGCATCCTTCGACGACGCAATTGAAAAGCAGCTGTTTCCGGCGCTGGGCCTGACCCACAGCTATCTCGACGTGCCGGCCGGCCAGATGGGAAACTATGCGCAGGGTTACACCAGGAAGGATGCGCCGATCAGGGTGAAGCCGGGCATGCTTGCCTCGGAGGCCTATGGCGTGAAATCCAATACGGCCGACCTGATCCGCTTCGTGCAGGCCAACATGCAGGCATTCAAGCTGGACGGTAAATGGCAGCAGGCAATGACGGATACCCATACCGGCTATTTCAAGGCAGGCGAGCTGACCCAGGATCTGATCTGGGAACAATACCCCTATCCGGTGACGCTGCAACGCCTGCTGCTGGGCAACGCCGATGCAATGGCCTACCAGGCCACTCCCGCAACCCGCCTGACGCCGCCGCTGGCGCCGCGGGGCGACGCATGGATCAATAAAACCGGATCGACCAATGGCTTCGCGGGCTATGTCGCGTTTGTGCCGTCGAAAAATATCGGTATCGTCATCCTGGCGAATAAAAATTACCCGATCGAGGCCAGGGTTCGCGCGGCTTACCGGATATTGACGGCGCTGGAGGATGAAGGCCGGTTGGCATCGGATTCCCAACAACAGTAAAAGCCGCTGATCCGTCGGCGATGTCCAATTTCACGTATTCCGTGCCCAGGCTGCACAGGCAACGCCACAGAGCTAGAACACGGAGGTAGAATACCCCCTGCCAACACGCTTGGATTGCCGTTCCGACCCACTCTCCAGTTAACCGCGATTGCATGAGCGAGACCAAATCAGCACCCAATCCCGAGACGGAAGTCATCCTGCGCCATTGGCGCGAGGTCGGCTTCGACGATCGCCTGGCGCATTTGATCAAGGACACCTCCAGGGCCGTGGTGCGCGCGTTGCAGGCGCGCCTGATCACGCACAACATTTCCTTCGGCCACTGGATGTTCCTGCGCATTCTCTGGGAAAAGGACGGCATCACGCAGCGCGCCTTGAGCGAGGAAGCCGGCGTCATGGAGTCGACCACCTATACCGCCATCATCGCGATGGAAAAACGCGGCTACATCACGCGTGAGCAACTGGCCGACAACAAGCGCAACAACTATATTTTCCTGACTCGCCTCGGCAAGTCGCTCAAGAAAAAACTGGTGCCGCTGGCCGAAGAGGTCAATGCGGTCAGCGTGCAGGATATTCCCGGCGCCGACATCGTAAAGATCCGTGAAGTGCTGATCAAGATGCTGGAAAACCTGGCCGCCGACGAAGCCGCCGCCGAATCGACCCAGCGGCGCATGCCGTCGACCAGGGAGCTGGGCCGCCTGGTATCCGAAGGTCCGAAGAAAAAGCCGGCGGCGAAAAGCAAGGCCCAGTAATCCGGCCACACCCGGCAACGCTCAATCCAGAAGTACATCACGCTCTTCGCCGGCCGAGCGCAGCAGCGCCAGACATATCTCCAGCGTCGATCTGGCCCATGGGCCGTCCTGCAAGGGTCTCACGCCATCGATCACCGCGGCATACAAGGCATCGATCACTTCCGCGCGCGGCACGGCAGGCGGCGGGAGCGCACGGAATTGCTTGTCACGATCGCCATAGATCAATAAACCATCCGGCATCGGCCGGATATCCGCATGTTCGCAGGAGACGATCACCGGGCCGAAATGCTGGAATTTTCTGTGCGGTTCGCCTTCGGCATCCGCCGGCTCCCGATAGTCGGGTCCACCATAGGTCGCCGCATTCTTGAGCCTGGTTTCCTCTACCGGCGAAGCAACCGCTGCCAGTCTCTGCCGCGCCTGGCTGTAGTCCGCCGGGCTTTTTGCATTCCCCATTTCGCCGATCCAGCCGCACCACTCGTCCGAATCGAAATGACCGTAGCCGCTGTAAGCGATATTGGCAAAGCTGCCGTTCTCGAACCAGAGCAACGCCGCATACGCCCCCTCTGTCAGGCGCGATGCATCCCATTTACCAACGACGGAACGCACCCGCGTGACGCGGCTTCCGGCCAGCATTCGCACGATGTCGACCTGGTGCGCGGCCTGGCTGTAGACCGCCCCCCCGCCTTCAGCAGTGATCAGCTCCTCCGGGCGGCGCGGGCGGTACAGATAGTCCGTGTAATTGAGCGCCTGAATCATCTTCACGGCGCCGAACTCGCGCCTCGCCACGACTTCCCTGGCCTGCAGATACGGCATGTCGAAACTGTGGCAATGGCCGACGATCAATTGCACACCGGCCTCGCTGCTGCTGGCGATCATGTCGTCGCATTCGTCCCGGCTCAAGGCCATCGGCTTTTCCACCAGAATATGCTTGCCGTACCGCGCCGCGACGCGCGTATGCGCGGCGTGAAACTGATGCGGGCTGGCGATGTAGATGACTTCCACCGAGGGGTCGGCGGCCAGCGCTTCGATATCGGCATAGGCCGGTGCATGGAAATCGCGTGTGAACCGGGCGCGCGCGATATCGCGTGGGTCGCAGGCGGCCACCAGCTCGACGCGCGGGTCCAGCCGGAAAGTCGGCAGCATCAGGGTAAAGGCGCGCCCCAGGCCGGCCACGCCGATACGGATTTTTCGCGCCGCCGTCATCAGAGATCCAGCAGCAGTTCGTCGGACTTGGCGCGCGAGACGCAGATCATGATCTGGCTGGCCATTTCTTCCGGCATCAGCACCATGTCCCGATGATCGGCCTCGCCCGCCAGCAAACCGGTACGGCAGGTGCCGCAAGTGCCGCTTTCGCATGAAGACGCCAGCACACAACCCTGTTCACGCAATGCGCCCAGGATCGATTTCCCGACCGGCACTTCAATCGTCTTCTGCGATTTCGCGAGCGTCACCAAAAAGGGCCGGTCGTCGGGACGCGGAATACTGCCGTCGCTGAAGCTTTCGAAATGGACCTGATCGTTGGACCAGTGCCCGCTCATGTCGCGTACCGCATCCATCAGGCCGCGCGGTCCGCAGCAATAGATATGCGCATTGGTCGGGCGCTCCAATACGGGCCACAGATCGAAGGCGCGATTCGGATCGCCTTGATCATGATGGATGCGCACCGCGCCGTACGCGCCCAGGGCATTGATCTCCTCGATGAACGGCATGGCTGCCGCGGTCTGCGCCAGGTAGAACAGCTTCCATGGCGCCGGCGGCAGTTCGCCGAAAGATCGGATCATCGAGAGAATCGGCGTGATGCCGATGCCGCCGGCGATGAAGATATAGCCCGCCGCCTTCACCAGGGGAAATGCATTTTCCGGCGCCGAGACCATGATGGCATCGCCTGCATGCGCCTCGTCATGCATGCTGATCGAGCCGCCCTGCCCTTTGGCGTCGCGCTTGACGGCGATCTGATAGACATTGCGCTCGTCAGGCGAATTGCAAAGCGAATATTTGCGGATGCCGCCGCTGGGCGTGCGCACCTTGACATGCGCGCCAGCGGTGAATGGCGGCAGCGTGCCGCGGTCGGGCCGCGCCAGTTCGAAGCTGCGTACCCCTTCGGCGGCATCCCATGCGCGGACGATCTCCAGCGTCATCATGGATTCATCGCCTTCGCCCGCAACCTTCGCCGCCGGGTTTTCCGTACAACTTTCCGCCTGCATATGCGCTCCCACCTTCAACGCGCCGCGGTGGAATAGGACGGTTCAAGCGCCGGCGCATCGCGTTCGGCCGGCGTCTTTTCCCAGATGTAGCGGGCCGGATAACCACGCCAATCGACTTCCTTTGGCACGATGGCCTGGAACGAACAGACATCGGCCGGGATACGCAGTTCGGCGGTGCCGATCGCCGTTTCGCCCTGCCGGAACGCCTGCAAGGCATCGAGCATTTGCCGGCGGAATTCGACCACCGCCAGATCGCTGGCGCCCAGCCGCTCATGCGTGCGGTTCGCGATGCCGCCCATGGTGATCCACATGGCCAGGTCCTGGTTGGGAAAGCCGACGATGCCGGTGAAATTGCCGGCCTTCATTGCCTGCCGGTCCTGCCAGAAATGATTGTCGCGATTGCGCAGCGGCCGGTATTGCGCGTCCAGATCAACGCCGACCCGCTGCCCGAGGAATTTGCGCCAGGTTTCGGTCTCGGGCGTCTGTGCCGGATGGCCCCAGCCGATGAAGTAGAACGCGGTGTTGGTGTCGTCCATCGGCACATTGATGTTGGCGACGTTGTAGAGGTTGTTGGGCGGAATCAGCACGGTCGCCGGCGCCACGAACACCGTGGCGCGGATGTATTCGGAGGTGGCGGCATTGGTGATCGGGCGGCGGATGGCGGCATAGCGGAAACCGTAGGAAGCGCGCTGCACCTGCAGGCGCGGCGCCTTGTCGGTAGAAGGCCGCAGCCAGTTCTTGTCGTTGGCCTCGGCGCTGCCCACGCGCGCCGGCACCATGTCCGACGAATGCAGGCTGGAGCTGTGCGCCGAATCGATCGCGCCTTCCAGCACCTGCGCCCAATTGCAAGGGATCCATACCTTGGCGATGCTGACCGCCGTATCCGCCGTCGGCGCCCACGCCGGCGGGACGAATTCCGGCACGGCATCCTGCGGCCCCATATAGGTCCAGACCACGCCGCCCCATTCCTTGGCCGGGTAGGCAACGTGCCTGATTTTCTCGGCCAGCGTGCTGGCCGCCGGTTCCGACACCATCTCCACCACATGGCCGGACACATCCATCTTCCAGCCGTGATACAGGCAACGCAGGCCGTTGTTTTCATTGCGGCCCAGCACCAGCGACGCGCGGCGGTGCGGGCACTGCTCTTCCAATATCCCGACGCGGCCGTCGCTGTCACGGAAGATCACCAGGTCTTCGCCGAACAGCCGCGCCTTGACCGGCGCGCCATCGGGTTCGGCGACTTCCTCGATCAGGCAGGCCGGCGTCCAGTGGCGGCGCATCAATTGCCCCATCGGGGCATCGCCCTCGACGCGGCACAGTAAATCGTTCTCTTCGTGGGTCAACATGCTCGTCTCCTTGCTTACCTGTTTATATCGCGGCTACCGGCTTTCCCCGATGCAATCCCTTGCATCCACCCTTTCCATCTTTTGTTTCCATCTTTGTCTCAATCGTTTTACATCAATCGTTTTGCATCAATACTTTTGCATTCAATCTTTTTTATTTTTTTACTTAGATATCTAAATTTATTGTAGAGTACGAAATACCAGACTGTCCACAGGATTTTTGTATCGCATCGAAACCGGCGGACGCGCCGGATTTCGCCGGATCCGGGCGCAATTTACGATTTAAGGCTTTGACTTTCTTTTCAAAACTGCTAAATTAGTTGAATATTATTAAAACTAATGAGACTTGAAGGAGAATCGCACATGTCCATGAGCGCCCCCAAAAACTTTTGGTATGTCGCCGCGTTCGCGGCGGATGTAGGACGGCAATTGCTGGCCCGCACCATCCTCGGCCGGGATCTCGTCATGTTTCGCACGGAAGACGGCAAGGCCGCCATCCTGGAAGATCGCTGCCCGCACCGCGCCGTGCCCCTGTCGCTCGGCACCCTGATCGGCGACACCGTGCGCTGCACCTATCACGGCATGCAGATCGCCGCCGACGGTTCCTGTTCGCGCATTCCGTGCCAGGACATGATTCCCTCCAAGGCGCGCGCCGCGACCTTTCCCGTGGTCGAGCGCGACAAGCTGATCTGGGTCTGGATGGGCGATGCTGCGCTGGCCGACCCGGCGACCGTGCCGGATTTCCACTGGTTCGACAGTCCCGACTGGACCGCCTGCAGCGGCTATCACCATGTCGCGGCCAATTACCAGTTGCTCAACGACAATCTGCTGGACCTGTCGCACGAGTCCTACGTGCATGAAGACACCATCGGCAATGACGCCGTGGCCGAGGCGCCGGTGACGGCCAGCGTGAAAGACGGCAAGGTTTACGTCAGCCGCGAAATCAACAACTGCGAACCGCCGCCGTTTTACGTCAAGACCACCGGCTTCAATACCAATATCAATCGCTGGCACACCACCATCTTCCAGCCGCCGTCGTTCAATGTGATCGAGAACGGGTCCTATCCCGTCAGCGGCGATCGGAGCCAGGCATTGGAACGTCGCATCCTGAATATGATCACACCCGAAACCGAAACCAGTTCCCATTATTTCTGGGGCGTGGCGCGCGCTTTCCTGCATGAGGACGCCGCCCTGACCGCGTATATTCGAGAGCAAATCTATATCACCTTCGACCAGGACAAGGTCCTGCTGGAAGCGCAGCAGCATAACCTGGGGGCGGAAACCAACGCGCCGTTCCCGGTTGCGTTGCGCACCGACGCCGGGCCGATCCAGGCGCGCAAGCTGGTGCGGCAGATCGTGGAGCAAGAGCAGCAGCTGGAAGTTGCCGGCATGAAATAAACAGGACGCCGATCCTGTATCGCCCGGCAGCGGATTTTTAGAAGCACGGAAGCACCAATTAAAACTATCTGGAGACGACCCAATGAAAGCCAAACTACGTCCGGTCTTGAAGTACGCCGCCTTGCTGGCGTCGGCAATCGCACTGAGCATGACCATCATCGCGCCAAGCCAGGCGCAAAACCAGAAAGTGCGGGTCGGCGTGACCATCTCGGTCGACGGCGTCACGGCGGCATTCCTGATGGCGGTGGATAACGGTTCATTTGCCAAGGCCGGCCTCGACGTCGATGTGAAACCCTTCGTCCAGTCGAATCAGAAATACGACACGATCAAGGCCGGCGGCCTCGATATGGACATCGATATGGGTGCGATCAATGCGGCGCAACTCTATAGCGGCGGGGTGCCGATCGTCGTGCTGCGCGCCGGGACCCCCGCCGATATCTGGGCCGTGATCGCCCGCCAGGACTCCAAGCTGACCCGTCCATCCGACTTCAAGGGCAAGAAATACGGCGTGGTCTCGCTTTCCGGCACCAACTACGGCACGACCTATCTGGCGTTCAAGACCGAAGGCATCGATTTCCAGAAGGACGTGAGAGTGTCGACGCTGCCCCCGGCCACCCTCGTCACCGCGCTGGAGAACGGCGAGATCGAAGGCGCCACCACCTATGAACCGTTCCTGAGCCAGGCCATGAAGACCGGCCGCGTCAAAGTGCTGTTCCGCCCGGGCGATGTCTATGAAAAGAAATATGGCGAACCGTTCCTGGCGCTGGTGGTGGCGGGCCGCAAGGAGTATGTTGAGAAGAATCGCGCCGCGGTGCAGAAATTCATGAGCGTGCTGGAAGCCTCTTTGGCGGCGCTGCCGCAGCATACCGATGAAGCCGCCAAGGCGATGGTCAAGTACATGCCAGAGATGAAGATGAGCGAGGCGGAAACCAAGGAGCTGGTGGTGAAGTACATGCCGAATATCATCAAGTCGCAGAACACGCCGGAATTCGTCAAGTCCGTGCAAAACATGTACGACCGCCTGCTGGAAGCGAAACAGTTGAAGCAGCCGGTGAAGGCATCGGAATTCTGGATTCGTCCTTGAAGTCCTTGAATTACGCCGACATACCGGTATAGAGCATGGAGTCCACAACGATGAAATCACTCGCCCGTCCGGCCGCCCCCGCTCCCGTCACCGGCGCCAAGCCGTCGGCGTCCAAGCCCTCGTCCAAGTCGAATTCCAGCGGCGATTCGGCGGCACCATGGCGCAAGCGCTGCCGGCACTGGGCGGGCAAGCTGCTGCCGTTCCTGGTGCTGCTCGTGCTGTGGCAGTTGATCGCCTCGACCCAGCCGGCCTATGTATTCCCGTCCCTGGGCATGATCTTCAAGACTATCGTCTCGCTGGCCCAGGACGGCATCCTCTGGAGCGCCACCTGGTCGACGATCCAGGCGGTATTGCTGGCGGCGTTCATTGCGATGTTCTCGGGAACCGTGATCGGCTTCTGGCTGGCCCGCTATGAAACCTTTACCACGCCGCTGCTCAACTTCGTGCAGACCATTCCCTATGTGGTGTGGGCGCTGATGTCGTTGATCTGGTTCGGCCTGACCAAGACCTCGGTGGTCTTCACCATCGTGATCGCGGCATTTCCGCTGGTCTCGTTCAATGTCGCCGCCGGACTGAAAAGCGTCGACCCGCTCCTGCTCGGCATGGCACAGTCGGTGCGTGGCAACCGCGCCATGGTGCTGCGCCATATCATCATGCCGAGCCTGACGCCGTATCTGGTCAGCGCCGGCCGCTCGATGCTGGGCATGTGCTGGAAGATCTGCGTGCTGGCCGAACTGTTCGCCGGCGGCGCCAGCGGCGGCGGCGTCGGCTACAACCTGTATGCGGCCTGGGAATTCAGCCGTCCGGGCGAAGTGTTCGGCTGGACCGTCTGGCTGGTGATCCTGATGATGGTGTCGGATCGCCTGTTTATCGTTCCGCTGGAACTGCTGGCCACGCGCTGGAAGCGCGCCTGAACCCGCCTTAAGGAATTGCGATGAGTAATATCGAAATCAAGAATCTGGTCAAGGTATTCGATACCGCCACCGGTCCGCTGACGGTGGTCGACGATATCAGTTTCAATGTCGGCGAAGGCGAATTCGTCTGCCTGCTGGGGCCTTCCGGCTCCGGCAAATCGGTGACCCTGAACTGCATCGCCGGGCTGCTGGACGGCACGCAGGGCGAAGTCAAGGTGGACGGCGTTTCGGTGGCCGAGAAGAAGCCGCATTACGGCTATATCTTCCAGCAGCCGCGCCTGATGCCGTGGCGCACGGTGGAAGAAAACCTGCAGTTCGCATTGCGCGCCGAGACCGGGCATGCGCCGCCGGACGAGAAAAAGCGCATTGCGGATGTGCTCGACCTGGTCAATCTGTCCGGCTACGAGAAGTTCTACATGCACCAGATTTCAGGCGGCATGCAGAATCGCGTCGGCATCGCGCGCGCCTATGTGCGCAATCCGGATCTGCTGCTGATGGACGAGCCGTTCGGCGCGCTGGATGAAATGACGGCGCGCAAGCTGCGTTCGGAATTGATCTCGGCGTGGACCCGCGACAAGCGCACCGTCGTCTTCGTCACGCACGACATCGTCGAAGCCTGCTACCTGGCCGACCGTATCCTGGTCTATACGCCGAAGCCGACCCGCATCGCGGCCATGATCGACATCAAGCTGCCGCGCCCGCGCGTATACGGCAGCGAAGAGATGCACAAGGTGGAGTCGGAAGTGCTGGCGGTGTTCGAACGGTCGATCAGCGAATTCTCGGCGGAAGCGGCCGCTGCCTGAGCGCGGCGGTGCGCCATCCGAATTGCCGCACTGCAAGCGGCGGCGGCTATCGCGCCGCCTGCCGGCCTGTTCCTATAAATCCAGCAGCAAGAGCTTGGTCTTGGCGCGCGAGCAGCATGGCATGAACTGATCGTTCTGCGCCGATTCTTCGTCGGTGAGATACATGTCGCGATGATCGGGAATGCCGGCCAGCACATTCGTCAAGCAAGTGCCGCATACGCCCTGCTGGCAGGAAAACGGCACATCGACGCCGTTCTGCATCAGCACTTCCAGCACCGTGCTTTCGGGCGGCACCGTATACACATTTCCCGAACTTGCCAGTTTGACCTGGAACGCGCCGTCGGGTCCGTCTTCCTGCATCTCCGCCGCCAGCTTGGCGACGTCTTCGGGTAAAGCTTCAGTATTCATTCTTCGTGCTCTTTTACATTGACAGGGTGTTATGGCGGATCGTTGTCCAGGCTGATTGCATGGCATTTGCATGATCCGCAGGCCCGAACGATATCATATCGGCAAGGCTTGCTCATCGGCGCCGAGGCGATCGGCGATCAAATCCGCGTGCCGACGTCGCACGATCAATGCATCACCGCGCCGCCATCAACCACCAGCACCTGGCCGGTGACGAAGTCGCTGTCGGGCGAGCAAAGATAGACCAGCGTGCCGCACATGTCGGCCGGCGTGGATTCGCGCTTGATGGCGCGCGAGTTCACGGTATTCTGCCCGGCCGCGCCATTCCAGTCGGGATTGTTCAGCACGTTCTCGCTCATGACCAGCCCGGGCGCCAGGGTGTTGACGCGAATGCCGTCGCCGCCCAGTTCGCGCGCCAGGCTGCGCGACATGGCGACGATCGCCCCTTTCGAGGTCACATAATGCAGCAGCATCGGCGCGCCCTTGAAGACCGTACCGGAGGCAATATTGACGATCTTGCCGTATTGCTGCTTGCGCATGACGGGCGCGACAGCCTTGACGCATTCGAAGGCGCCGCGCACGTTGACCGCCATCATGCGGTCCCACTCGGCCGATTCGATCTGTTCGAACGGCTTGCGGGTGACCTTGCCGAACAGCGCGGCATTGTTGACCAGGATGTCGAGGCGGCCGAATCGTTCAAGCGCCGCCGCCGCCATGGCCTGCACCGACGCAGCGTCGGTCACGTCGCAAGTCACCGCCATGGCCTTGCCGCCGCGCGCGACGATATCCTGCGCCACCGGGCCGGCATCGAGCACATCGGTCACGATCACGGCCGCGCCTTCCGCTGCCAGCGCGCGCGCATATTCGGCGCCGATGCCTTGCGCGGCGCCGGTGACGATGGCAACCTTTTCCTGCAGTCTTCCTGTATTGGGCATTCCCGTCTCCGTTGATTGCTCGAGCGGCTCATGGTGCCGCTTCCTGGTCTTCTCTATCTCTTGCCTTGCATTTCCCGTCGCCGGTCTCTAACTGACGCTTTCTTCCCCGCGCCAGCCGATGCGCTCCGACACGCCGGCAGCGGCCCGGCGCAGGATATCGGCGTTCGGCCCGTTTTCATCGCGGTCGAACTGCGGCACCGGCCCCATCGCCATCAGCGCGGCGCATACCGCGCCTTCATGGTCGTAGATCGGCGAACAGATGCCCGAATAGCCGGGGAAAATATTGCCGCGCCCCTTGACGATATGGTTGACGCGGATGCTCTCGATCAGCTCATGGAGCTCCTTCACCGAACTGGCCTTCCATGGACTGTCCGCCGGCGCCGCCTCCCATTCCTTGCGCAGCAGCCCGTCGATCGCCTTGCGCTTCGACCCCGACAGCAGCACCATGCCGGTCGCCGACAGCACCGGCAGCACCACGCCGACCCGCACGCTCAACGGCGACCAGCGCGAACCCTCCTGCTTGTACACCACGGTCGGCCCGTGATTGCCCCAGACCGACAGCACGATGGTTTCCTGCAGATCGTCGCGCAACTGCGACATCGCCGCGCGCGCTTCCTGCAATGCATCCACACGCTCCAGCGCCGTCAGGCCCAGCCGCAAGGCCGACGGCCCGAGGTCGTATAAACCGCCGCTTTCCTTTTGCACGATCAGGCCGACCCGCAGGAAGCTCGACAGATAGCCGTGGCATTTGCTCGGCGTCATGCCGGTCGCTTCCGACAAGGCCGTCAAGGTCAGCGGCCGCTTGCTTAGTTGCAGCGCATTCAACAAGCGGTAACCGACTTCGACCGACTGGATCCCCTTGCGTCCGATCAATTCGACCGTGCTTCCCGACGGCGCATCCTCGCCCGGCAACTCGATGGCCTGCGGCGTTGTCTTCTTCTTGGTATTTACCATCAACGGCCTCTCAATTTTTCAAAATTGCTAAACCGATTGTATATTATCGAAAATTAAATGAACAGCGGAATCTGCTGCCGCCATGGGCTTCCAAAGCGCCTACATCGGAAATTTCCTCTGTCTGATACCTGCGCCGCCGCCTCCGCGTCACACTTGGGCGCCGTCATTAAAAGCAAAAGATCAAAACGTAACAGGAGGCGCAGCATGACTACCACAGCCCAGACAGAAGAAACCGCCCTCGACGGCACGCCGGCCAGCCAAAGCGGAAAAATGGCGGCGGCGGCGCCGCTGCCCGCCCTGCCGCGGCCGCCAATCAGCTTCGGTGTGCCCTATGACAGCCTGCTGGACGAGTTCGAGCGCAATACCGCCGAAGCGCAGGCCGAATCCATCCAGGCGTCGATCTTCACGCCCGCCTACGGCCAGCCGTTTTGAGGTCGACGCGGAAACGATTTACGGATTGAAGAAGGAAGCGCGGCGAGAGGATCGCCGCCGCGCAATCGCGAGCGCCGCGCGGGCCGCAGCGCCAAGGTCGTTGCCCTTGGCGGCGTCGCCCGTGCCGGTGCAGCCGGTCGCTACCGATTGATAATGACGTCGTTGAAGGTGTCTTCCCACTTCTGCCGGTTTTTCAGGGCAGCGGTCGGATCGACGAAAGTCACCTTGGTGCCCTTCAACGGCGAGGCCACCTTGGTATTGCTCGGAATGTCGTCGATGCTCGCCATCACCTCTTGCCCGTCATTCAGCATGAACTCATAGAACAGGCGGGCGGCATTCGGATGCGGCGCATTTTTCAGCATGCCGACCGAGGTCGTGAACGCCAGTGCGGGTTCCAGCGCCAGCCAGTCCACCGGCGCGCCGCCGCGCTTGAGCTGGATCGCCTTGTACTGATAAACATTCAATGCCAGCGGCACCTCGCCGGCCGCGACCAGGTTCGCCAGCAGCGAATGCCCGGTGCGAACGGAAAGATCGTTCTTCGCCTTCAACTGCCGGAACATCGAAAGGCCGGCATCCCCGCCCAGGCTTTCCGAGACGACGTGCAGCCAAATGGAATCGGTCGACTCCATGCCGAGCTTGCCTTTCCACTTGGGATCCTGCAAGTCGCGATAGCTCTTCGGCAGGTCCGCCTTCTTGATCAGGTTGGTGTTGTAGGCCATCACATACAGCGTGATCTGCGCAATGGCCCACTGATGATGGGACGGCACGGCGCCGGGGACCAGATCGGGATAGGAAGGCGAGTTCACCGTGGCCAGTAACTTCTCCTGCGACAGCGCTTCCATGTTGTCGGTCTGGATCTGGGCTACGTCGACCTTGTAGTTTTTACCGTTGGCCTCGGTGACGATACGCTGCAGTACGTTGTCGTCGCCGGAACGCCAAACCACGACCTTGATGCCGTACTTGTCTTCGAAGCGCTTGATGACCTGCGCCGAATCTCCCGGCGCGAGGCTGGTGTACCACGTCAGCGCGCCTTCCTTCTTGGCCGCCGCAATGACCTGCGCCTGGTTATCCACATAAGGATCCGCCGCCGACGCGACGGACGAGAAAAACACGCCCGCCATCGACGCCAGCAATAGCGCCCAAACTCCCGGATTTTTTTTCATATATATCTCCCCCTTGAAAAGGCGTCAGACGCCTGTCGAACGACCGTTTAGGAAAAACGTCATTTGAGACGCGCAATTGCCTGGTCCGCCGTCATGACGTCGCCGAAGAAAAGCTGGAAATTGTTCAGCGCGGCAGTGTGCTCTTCATCGTAACGCGTTGCGCAGCAATCGGACAACATGGCGACCCGATAATCCATCATCATCGCGTCGCGTCCGGTCGATTCGCAACAGACGTTGGTGGTGGTGCCGGCGATCAGCACAAATTCGACGCCGTTCCGCCGCAGCACTTCGCGCAGATCGGACGAGCATTCGAGCATGGCGCTGAACATGATTTTCCGGACGTACAGGTCATTGGGCTGGGCATCCAGCTTCGGGAAGAGCTTGAAACCGTCGGCCTTCTCGTCGAGGCTGACCAAGCGCCGTTTCGCGACTTCCGCCGTGAGGCCGAAATTGTGATGCTTCTCCCAGTGTTCGAGCGCGCCGGTGGCCGTGGTCTGGATCCAGACTACCTTGCCCCCGGCTTCGCGCACCTTGCTTGCCAGGCGGTTGATGGCGGGAACGATATCGCGCGCTTGCGGCACTTCGGATGGAAAGCCCTCGGCCACGAAATGATTCTGCATGTCCACCACGACCAGCGCACAAGCGGAGGATTTGATTTCCTCGATCGAAATCGGCCGGCCTTTGCGGCGCTGCACACGTTCGGCAACCGATGGCGAAATGACATAGTTTTGCATCTGAACTCCTTAGGTATTCTTTTATATTGATTCGAGGCGGCATGGATGGAATGCCGCAGGATCAAGTTTTACACTTGATTGCCGCCAGCACCATATCTATACTCTGCAAATACCATCTAATTTTTTGATTGATTGAATTCTTGCTGCACAATTCCAGTGCACTGCCCGGCATCGATTCGACACGCTTGCCGGTATCGCCGCGCTGACGGGCATGGGGCCGATTCCTCACGCGGCCCCATTTTCCGCCGATTCCTCCCAATTCAGCGCAATGCCAAAATCAAGCGTCCCTGACGAATCGAATGAAAACCGCGGCCTGAGCCTGGCCCATCTGTGGACATTTACCCACGTGGCGCAAACCGGCAGCGTGACGCAGAGCGCGGCCATGCTGTTCCGCACGCAATCGGCCGTGACGCGCGGCATCCAGATCCTGGAGTCCGAAGTCGGCGCCCCGCTGTTCGAACGCCGCCCGTCCGGCATGCTGCTGACGCCTGTAGGACACTGCGTGCTGGCGCGGGCAAAACGCGTCTTCTTCGAGTTGGAGGCGCTGGCCCGCTGGTGCGCCACCCAAGGCGCGCGTGCGCTGCCGCGCGGCAGCGTGCCGGCGTATCTGATGCATACCCGGCGCCTGGATCTGCTGGTGGCGCTGGCCAGGACGCAGCACATGCCGACCGCGGCCCAGTCCGTCGGCATCACCCAGTCGGCCGTGAGCGGCGCGGTCAAGGTGTTGGAAGCCGGCTCCGGCCTGCGCCTGTTCCAGCGCAGCGGCCGGGGCATCGTGCCAACCCCGCAGGGCCAGGCGTTTGTGCTGCATGTCCGGCGCGCCCTGAATGAACTGCGGCTGGTGCCGGACGATATCGCGGCGTTGCAGGGCAACTTGCGCGGCACCGTCGTCATCGGCGCGCCGCCGCTGGCGCGCACGATCATCCTGCCGCAGGCCATTGCCGGCGTCAGCGCTGCGTTTCCCGGCATCCGCATCTGCACCAACGAAAGCCCCTACGAGATATTGATGGCCGAATTGCGGGCCGGCGACCTCGACTTCATCCTCGGCGCCCTGCCGAGCGAGCCGGAAAGCGCCGGCCTGATCAATGAATTGCTGTTTTACGACGACATGCTGGTGGTCGCGCGCAAAAATCATCCGCTGGCGGCGCGCGCCCATCTGACCATGCAGGCGCTGCAAGGCGAGCGCTGGATTCTGCCACGCAGCCATACCCCGGCCCGCACCATCATCGACGAGCTGTTCGCGCTGGAACAACTGGCGCCGCCGATTCCCGCCGTGGAATCCGTCGACACCACCGTATTGCGCGGCACCCTGATCCATTCAGACATGATCGCCGCCGTCTCCGCGCAGCAACTGCATCTGGAGATTGTGTCGGGTGAATTGATCGTCCTCGACGTCAGGATGCCCGGCACGCAGCGCGCCATCGGCCTGCGCCGCCGCGACGGCGTGCCGGCGCCGGCCGCACGGATCATGATGGCGGCGATCAGGGAAATCGTGGCCGGCAGCCTGCTGTTCGGCAGGCCGCAGCGGGACTAGCCCTGTTGTCCTACAGATGGTCGCGGCGGCGTCTGATGGAACGCGGCCGGATGTCCTCCTAGAATCTGCGTTCGCAAGCAACGGACCGCGCCGGGGCATCGCGGTGACGCATTTCATGTCATCCGCTTCATTCGTCCGCTTTATTTGTCCGCTTGTTTGTCCGCCTCATCCGTCCCAACCTCACTGGATTTCTCATGACAGCGCTCTCCTTTCTCGACCGAATTCAAGACGGCTCGCCGTTTCCCCGAGGCGCGACCTGGAACGGCGAAGGCGTGAATTTCGCGCTGTTTTCCGCCAACGCCACGCGCGTGGAATTATGTTTGTACGATGCGGAAGGAAAGAATGAAATCGGCCGCCTCGACATGCCCGAATATACCGACGAGGTATGGCATGTATTCATTCCTGACCTGGCGCCGGGCGCCGTCTACGGCTATCGGGTGCATGGACCGTACGATCCCGAAAACGGCCACCGCTTCAATCCCAATAAATTATTGCTCGACCCCTATGCCAAGCGTCATATCGGCGAACTGAAATGGGCGCCGGAACTGTTCGGCTACACCATCGGCGCCGAAGACGAAGATCTGAGTTTCGACGAACGCGACAGCGCCCCGTTCGTGCCCAAATGCGTGGTGGTCGATCACAATTTCTCCTTCGACGGCGCCAACGCCATGCGCGTGCCATGGGACAAAAGCATCTTCTACGAAACCCATGTGCGCGGCTATACCAAGCGGCATCCGGCGGTACGGGACGCATTGCGCGGCACCTTCGCCGGAATGGCGGTTCCCGAAGTGGTCGACTACATCAGAAAGCTCGGCGTAACCTCCGTTGAATTACTGCCGATACATTCCTTCGTCAATGACGATCACCTGCTGCAAAAAGGCCTGACCAATTATTGGGGCTACAACTCGCTGGGCTTCTTCGCGGCCGATCCGCGCTACTTCTCCACCGGAGAGATCGCCGAGTTCAAGAACATGATCAAGGCCTTTCACCATGCGGGGCTGGAGGTCATCCTGGATGTGGTCTACAACCATACCGCCGAGGGCAACGAGCGCGGGCCGACGCTGTCGTTCAAGGGCATCGACAACGCCTCGTATTACCGCCTGCTGCCCGATAATCGCCGCTTTTACATTAACGATACCGGCACCGGCAATACCTTCAACCTCTCCCATCCGCGCGTGCTGCAAATGGTGTGCGACAGCCTGCGCTACTGGGTGACCGAAATGGGTGTGGACGGTTTCCGCTTCGACCTGGCGACCATCCTCGGCCGCCTGGACCATGGATTCGACGAATCCTGCGGCTTCCTGCAGGTCTGCCGCCAGGACCCGATCCTGGCCGGCGTGAAGCTGATCGCCGAACCATGGGACTGCGGCCCGGGCGGCTATCAGGTCGGCAGGTTCCCGCCGGGCTGGGCCGAATGGAACGATCGCTTTCGCGACGATGTGCGCGCATTCTGGAAAGGCGACGACGCCACCACGCCGGATTTCGCCCGCCGCATCACCGGGTCCGCCGACAAGTTCCGGCAACGAGGCCGGCGGCCGTGGGCCAGCGTCAATTTCATCACCGCCCATGACGGCTTCTGCCTGCACGACCTGGTGTCGTACAACGACAAGCACAACGACGCCAACGGCGAGGACAATCGGGACGGCAGTTCGGATAACCGTTCCTGGAATTGCGGCGCGGAAGGCCCGACCGACGACCCGGAAATCCGTGCATTGCGCGAGCGCCAGAAGCGCAATCTGCTGGCATCGCTGATCTTCGCGCAAGGCACGCCGATGCTGCTGGCCGGCGACGAATTCGGACGGTCCCAAGGCGGCAACAACAATGCCTATTGCCAGGACAACGACATCAGCTGGCTGGACTGGGAAGGCATCGACGACGACGGCCGCGCGCTGCAGGAATTCACGCGCAAGCTGCTGACATTGCGCCGCACCCTGCCCTTGCTGCATCGCGGCCGCTTCCTGTCCGGCGAAGCCAATCCGGATACCGGCATCACCGACGCCACCTGGATTTCACCGGCCGGCGAGCCGCTGACGCAGGAACAATGGGACGACGACACCATGCATACCTTCGGCCTGATCATCGACGGCCGCGCGCAGGTCAGCGGCATCAAGCGGCCGGCCGGCGACACCACATTGCTGATGGTGTTCAACAGCTACCACGACATGGTCAATTTCACCTTGCCGAACGTGATCGAGGAAACCCGCTGGACCTGCCTGATCGATACCAATATGCCGATCCGGGAATCGCTGCCGGTATTCTCGCCGGGCGAAGTGTTCGGCGTCACCGGCCGGTCGGTGCTGCTGTTCGCCCTTGAAGCGCCGGGCGAAACCGGCCGCGTGCTGGATCGCCTGCAACAGGACCTGACCGCCGACTGAGGGGACTGAGGGCCAGGCCGCCGTTCCATGGCGGCTATTTCTTCAAGAGCAGTTCATTCCATAGCTTGGTCCACTGCTCGCTTTCATTGATGTAGGCCGCGGTATCGACCACCACATGCGGGAAATCATTGAGATTGGTCCTGGTTTTCCTGTTGGTCGGCGCCCTGCCCTGGTCGGCATACATCTGCTGGTTTTCGACCGACAGCATATAGTCGGCCAACAGCAGCGCCGCATGCGGATGCGGGGCATTTTTCGCAACGCCCAGGCCCTGCGGACGCGCCACCACCGGCTGCACCGGAGCCCAATCGATGGGCGATCCCTTGCGCTTCAGGGTATCGACCTCGCCGCTGTACAAGGTCAGCGCGATAGGCACTTCGCCGGCGCCGACCATTTGCGTGAGGATGCTGTGACCGGCGCGCATCTGCGGATTGGCCGCCGCCAGGGTCCGGAAGAATTTCATGCCCTTGTCGGTGCCCCAGGTCTTGACGATCATCGCCATCCATTCGATATCGGTGGCTTCGATATTGAAGCGGCCTTTCCATTTCGGGTCCAGGAAGCCTTCGTAAGTGGCCGGCAAATCCGCGCGCTTGACCATCTTGGTGTTGTACGCCACCACCAGCAAATTGGCGCGATCCGATACCCACAAGCGGTTGGGGCCGATGGCGTCTGCCGACAGGTCGGCCAGGTGAGGACTATAAAACTCGGAAAGCAATCGTTCGCGCGCCGCCATTTCAACTTCGGAGCCGTTTGTTTCGACCACATCGAAAGCATAACGGCGCGCCTGGCCCTCGGTCATCACGCGCTGCGCCACCTGGTCGCTATTGGCGCGCCAGAGATTGAGCTTGATGCCGTATTTCTTTTCAAATCCGGCGATCAGCGGGGTCGATTCACCGGGTGCAAGCGAGCTGTACAGCGTCACCGAGCCTTCCTTTTTTGCCTCTTCAAGCAATTTGGCATCGCGGTCGGCGCCCTTGTACATATAAATTGCGGCATGCGGATCCGCACCCGGCGCTGCTGCGGCAGGCGCGGCATGGGCCGTCGAACAAAGGGAAATTGCGGCGACAGCGCCGGCGATCAGATTGCCTATGGAACGATGGTTGCGACGGCTGCGATGGTAAATGTCCTTCATGTAGTCTCCTTGGATTTATAATCGGCCCGATCCCGGTCGCTGATCGGATGCCGTGGCTGATACCTGCCGAGGGTGTTGCGATTCAGATGGTAGCACCGATGAATGCCAGGCCGATTGCGTCGGCAGCCATTACAGTTGTCTGACGCTTCTTTTCTGACGCGCGATTAATTCCTTGTCCGATATTTATCGCCGGAGGGCTTGCTTATGATGACACTTCATTCAAGGAGAGCATCATGGCTATCGAATCGCATTTGCCGTCACGAGAAAATCCATCCCCTGCGCAAAGCCAGGGCGACGCCACCGCCAGGCCGCAAACAGCGCCCGGACATTTTGAAGCGCGGGAAACCGGCACCGATGTTCCCAACAAGGAAATCGCCAGGCCTGCAGTGACCGTTACCGGGCAGGACGGCAAACCGGTGCCCGAGCCGGAAGCGCCGATACGGTCGCCGGAAAAGGAGCCCGATCCGGAACTGGAAATACCCGGCGGTGGCGGCAAGACCAATGTGGGCAGTGGATACTAGGTAATTCGGGAGGCGAACCCGAAGCCGGGTCCGCCAGGCGACTCGTCGATCCATGCAGATGGCAAAAAGGGCCATGTCGCGCGACATGGCCCTTTTTGAATCCAGCTTCCGGCATCACCCTCCCGCCCGGAGCGGCATCCGGGCATGAACGGATCAGACCGTGCCGAGCAGCACGCCGGCGCGTTGCAACAGCGCCTGATTGCGTTTCGACAGATGCATCACCTGCAAGTTTTTCCCGGCCTTCGAATAGCGCTCATGCAAGGTCTCCATCGCGGCAATGGCCGAATGGTCCGCCATATGCAGATGATGGCAGTCGAGGATCACGCGCGCCGGGTCCGTCGCCGGCATGAACAATTCCTGGAAATGGACGGTCGAGGCAAAGAACAGCGTGCCGTGCGGCCGATAGGTCCTGAGGCCGGCCTCGCTGTCGTCTATGTCGGTGCGGATATCCCGGGCATGCTGCCATGCGAAGTTCAGCGCGGCGATGACAATGCCGCACAGCACGGCCGTCGCCAGGTCGGTCAGCACCGTAATGACCGTGACGACGACAATCACGAGCGCGTCCTGGCGCGGCACCTTGCCCAGGACCCGCAACGATCCCCAGGCAAATGTTTCATGCGCGACCACAAACATGACGCCGACCAGGGCCGCGAGCGGGATATGCGCAATCAGCGGCGATAAAAACAGGATGAAGAGCAGGATCATGACGCCGCTGGTGACGCCGGACAAACGCGAGCGGCCGCCGGAACTGAGGTTGATCATGGTCTGGCCGATCATGGCGCATCCGCCCATGCCGCCGAACAGGCCGGAGACGACATTGGCGGCGCCGAGCGCGATGCACTCGCGATTCGGCTGTCCCCGCGTTTCAGTGATCTCGTCGGTAAGGTTGAAGGTCAGCAGCGTTTCAAGCAGGCCCACCATCGCCATCAGCGAGGCATACGGCAGGATGATGCGCAAGGTTTCCGCATTCAATGGGACCGTGGGAAAGTGCAGGACGGGCAGGTTCCCGGCGATGTGCGCCAGGTCGCCCAATGTCCGCGTCGGCAATTGCAGCCAATAGTTGAGCATTCCCACGCCAAGAATGGCGACCAGGGCGGGCGGCACGGCCTTGGTGAAGCGCGGCAGCACATACACGATCGCCATGGTCAACGCCACCAGGACGCACATCACCATCAAGGGCGTTCCCTGCAGCCATTGTTCGCCTTGGGATGTTGCGTGTCGAAAGTGCGCCAACTGGGCCATCGCGATGATGATCGCCAGGCCGTTGACGAAGCCGAGCATCACCGGATGCGGCACCATGCGAATCAGCTTGCCCAGGCGAAGCAGTCCGAAAAGCGCCATCAGGATGCCGCCGAGCACCACTGTGGCCAGCAGGTATTGCACGCCATGCTGTGCGACGAGCGCGACGATCACCACAGCCATCGAGCCGGCCGCGCCGGAAATCATGCCCGGGCGGCCGCCGAATATCGCCGTCATCGCGCAGATGATGAACGCGCCATACAAGCCCATGAGCGGGTTGAGCTGCGCCACCAAGGCAAAAGCGATACATTCGGGCACCAGCGCGAACGAGGACGTGAGTCCGGCCAGCACGTTTTTTTGCATGCCCGAGAACCATTCTTCTCGAAAGGATTTATTTATAAAAGATTTATTTATCATTCAATAACCCGCTACCACCCCAAACAGAAAAAGGGTCATGTCTTGCGACATGGCCCTTTTGAATTCCGACTCCCCGACCTGAGCTCGAACCAGGAACAAGACTCATGTAACCGATGGAATCGGCTGTGCCACCAATCGAACGCCGAGAGCCGCGCAAACACGATTAACCGTATCAAATCGTGGCGCACTCTCCGGTCGCAATGCCTTATACAGAGCTTCTCGGCTGATTCCGGCTGCCTTGGCTATCTCTGTCATCCCGCGAGCACGAGCAATATCACCCAGTGCCGCTGCAAGCAAGGCTGCATCATTCGCCTCAAGGATATCGGTCAGATAAGCCGCAACGGATGCTTCATTGTTCAGATATGGAGCCGCATCGAATTCCGGCAGGTCATCTATCTTGATACGTTTAGTCATGTTCATCCCTCCTTCCTCTTAATCCAGCAACCTTGCAAGTGCCTTGGCCCGCTTGATATCATTCTTTTGCGTCCGTTTTGAGCCACCCGCCAGCAATACAATAAATTGACCGCCTCGTTGAGTAAAATATACACGCCACCCGGCACCAACATGGATACGCAATTCCGAGACGCCTTCACCAACAGGTTCAACATCGCCCAGCAATCCACGTTCCATGCGCTTTATTCTTGCAATGACCACACCTTGCATTGACGCATCGCTAAGACCATTGATCCAAGCGGTAAATTCAGGAAGCGTTTTAATCGAAAACATTGAAGACAGTGTAATCGTTCGATTACATTTTGTCTAGTATGATTTGGGATCAAATATCGAACCATGCCGGCAAGGAGTTACCTGTCCAGAATTCAGTGCAAAACAACACATAGCGCTCAAGGGCCTTCGACATAAGCATTTTTTCGGAGGGACTACGCTGAATAAAAACACCTCGGACCATTTCATCGAAGGGAATTATCAAAAAGAAAAGGGGCTGCAAGCGAAAACGCTGCAACCCCTTATGTATCTTGGCTCCCCGACCTGGACTCGAACCAGGGACCTGCGGATTAACAGTCCGTCGCTCTACCAACTGAGCTATCAGGGAAAAGAAAGAAGCAGGATTATAGACTCACATTCCTGATTCTGTCAAAGCATTCATCCTCTTTTAAACAAGAATTTTGCAAGAATTCTTACAGCACAGCCGCGATGGCATCCACCACCGCGTCGATATTGCGGGTGTTCAAGGCAGCGACGCAGATGCGACCGGTGTCGACCGCGTAAACCGAGTGCTCATCGCGCAGGCGTTCGACTTGCGCCTTGGTCAGGCCCGAGTATGAGAACATGCCCCGCTGCTTGATCACGAAATCGAAATCGTGGCCCGGCGCCTTGGCCTTGAGCTTGGAGACCAGCAGTTGGCGCATTTCACGGATACGCACGCGCATGCCCGCCAATTCCTTTTCCCACAAAGCCCGCAGTTCCGGCGACGCCAGGGTCGTTGCAACCACCTGCCCGCCATGGATAGGCGGATTCGAATAGTTGGTACGCACCACGCGCTTCATTTGCGACAGCACGCGCGCCGCTTCTTCGCTGCTGGCCGCCACGACGCTCAGTGCGCCGACGCGTTCGCCGTACAGCGAGAACGATTTGGAGAACGAGTTCGACACGAACAGCGCGCCGCCGGCTTCGGCGAAACGGCGAACCACCTTGCCGTCTTCGTCGATGCCGTCACCGAAGCCCTGGTAAGCCATGTCCAGGAACGGCACCAGCTTGCCTTCGATCACGGTCTTGATGACGTCGGTCCACTGCGCATCGCTCAAGTCGGCGCCAGTCGGATTATGGCAGCAGGCATGCAGCACGACGACGGAGCCGGCCGGCATGGCTTTCAACGCCGCCAGCATCGCAGGGAAATCGACGCCGCGGGTCGCCGCATCGTAATAAGCGTAATCCTTTACAGCAAAACCGGCCGCTTCGAACAACGCGCGGTGGTTTTCCCAGCTTGGGTTGCTGATGTATACCTGCGTACCGGCAGGCGAAAACCACTTCAGGAAGTCGGCGCCCAGCTTCAGCGCGCCGGTGCCGCCGATGGCCTGCACTGTGATTGCCCGCTTCTCTTGAATAATCGCGCTATCGGCGCCAAATACGAGTTCTTGCACCGCCTTGTCGTATGTAGCCAGGCCGTCGATCGGCAGATAGCCGCGCGGCGACAGTTTTGCCGCCAGTTGCGCTTCCGCTTTCTGCACGCATTCCAGCAAGGGCACCTTGCCGTTGTCGTCGTAGTACACGCCGACGCCAAGATTGGTTTTGTTCGGGTTTTTGTCCGCGTTGAAACCTTCGGTGATACCGAGAATCGGGTCGCGGGGCGCCATTTCAATGGCGGTCAGGAGGGAAGCAGAAGAAGGGGCGGTCATCGTGATAACATAAAAAGTTGACTGCAATCGGACACTTTGCAGGCGGTGGATGAAGTGCCTAGCCACAAGCCGAGCACCGTTTTGTAACGCGTCATTCTACCAAAGGTCGAATCCAAATGGCTGAATTATCCCAGGTTGCACCCACGCTCGACGAATCGAAAATCGTCACGTTCCCAGGCTCGCCGTACAAGCTTTACCAACCGTTCCTGCCGGCCGGCGACCAGCCCGCCGCCATCGACAAGCTGGTCGAAGGGGTCCAGGACGGGCTGTTTTACCAGACGCTGCTGGGCGTAACCGGATCCGGCAAGACCTACACCATGGCCAATGTGATCGCCCGCATGGGGCGTCCGGCCATCATTTTCGCCCCGAACAAGACCCTGGCGGCGCAGCTGTACAGCGAATTCCGCGAGTTCTTTCCACAGAACGCGGTCGAATATTTCGTCAGTTATTACGATTATTACCAGCCGGAAGCCTACGTTCCGCAGCGCGACCTGTTCATCGAAAAGGATTCCTCGATCAACGAGCATATCGAGCAGATGCGGCTGTCCTGCACCAAGTCGCTGATGGAACGGCGCGACGTGGTGATCGTGGCGACGGTTTCGGCGATCTACGGTATCGGCAATCCGAACGAATACCACCAGATGATCCTGACCTTGCGCGCCAAGGACCGGGTCAGCCAGCGCGACCTGATCGCGCGCCTGATCCAGATGCAGTACACCCGCAACGAGGTCGATTTCGGCCGCGGCACCTTCCGCGTGCGCGGCGATACCATCGACGTGTTCCCGGCCGAGCATGCCGAACTGGCAATCCGCATCGACATGTTCGACGACGAAATCGAAAGCCTGCAGCTGTTCGACCCGCTGACCGGGCGCGTGCGCCAGAAGATTCCGCGCTTTACCGTGTATCCGGGTTCGCACTATGTGACGCCGCGCACCACCGTGCTGCGCGCCATCGAAACCATCAAGGACGAACTGCGCGAACGGCTGGAATGGTTCCGCAAGGAAAACCGCCTGATCGAGGAGCAGCGGCTGGAACAGCGCACCCGCTTCGACCTGGAAATGATGCAGGAAATCGGCTTTACCAAGGGCATCGAAAACTATTCGCGCCACCTGAGCGGCGCCAAGGCCGGCGAGCCGCCGCCGACGCTGGTCGACTACCTGCCGCCGGACGCCCTCATGTTCCTGGACGAATCGCATGTCCTGATCGGCCAATTGAACGGCATGTACAACGGCGACCGCGCGCGCAAGACCAATCTGGTCGACTACGGTTTCCGGCTGCCGTCGGCGCTGGACAACCGGCCGCTGCGCTTCGACGAATTCCAGAGCAAGATGCGGCAGACCGTGTTCGTCTCGGCCACTCCGGCGGAATATGAAAACACCCATTCGGACCAGGTAGTGGAACAGGTGGTGCGCCCTACCGGCCTGGTCGACCCGGTGATCCAGGTGCGGCCGGCCAGCACCCAGGTCGACGATCTGATGTCGGAAATCACGCTGCGCGTCAAAAAACAGGAACGCGTGCTGGTGACCACGCTGACCAAGCGCATGTCGGAGCAACTGACCGAATTCCTGAGCGACAACGGCGTCAAGGTGCGCTATCTGCACAGCGACATCGATACCGTGGAGCGGGTCGAAATCATCCGCGATCTGCGCCTGGGCACTTTCGATGTGCTGGTCGGCATCAATCTGCTGCGCGAAGGGCTGGATATTCCCGAAGTGTCGCTGGTGGCCATCCTGGACGCCGACAAGGAAGGCTTCCTGCGTTCGGAACGCAGCCTGATCCAGACCATCGGCCGCGCCGCGCGCAACCTGAACGGCACGGCGATCCTGTACGGCGACAAGGTGACCGATTCGATGCGCCGCGCCATCGACGAAACCGAACGCCGCCGCAACAAGCAGATCG
This sequence comes from Herbaspirillum sp., assembly GCA_036499085.1. Classification (GTDB taxonomy): domain Bacteria; phylum Pseudomonadota; class Gammaproteobacteria; order Burkholderiales; family Burkholderiaceae_D; genus Herbaspirillum. The sequence goes on from DASYEK010000110.1 coordinate 56,228, forward strand.
CGTTCAATACCGACAACGGCATTACGCCGATGGGCATCAGCAAGGAAATCCGCGATCTGATCGACGGCGTCTACAGCCCGCAGGAAGCGCGCATGGAATTGATGGTGGCGCAGGAGCATGTCGATTACGAAGCGATGACCGACAAGCAGGTCAGCCGCGAGATCAAGCGCCTGGAAAAGCAGATGCAGGATCACGCCAAGAACCTGGAATTCGAGAAGGCCGCGACGGCCCGCGATCAGTTGCAAAAATTAAAACAGCAACTGTTCGGCGCCATCGTCACCGACAACATCGCGCCTACTGCGGGATCTCAGTAATTTCCACATGGAAACCGCGTTCGAATAACCCTATTTTAATACCTGACAATATCACTCAAGTTTTGTTATACTACGTTCAAGCGTTTCGGAAACAGGGAAATTTTGGCTTACGTTTGTAGACTTAGGCATGCTTCAGGAGTGGAAATTTCATGCGATTGACTACCAAGGGCCGTTTTGCCGTCACGGCAATGATCGATCTGGCTTTGCGCCACGGCAAGGGGCCGGTGACCTTGTCCGCCATCAGCGAACGCCAGGAAATTTCTTTATCATACCTGGAACAATTGTTCGGCAAGTTGCGGCGCCACAACATCGTGGCGTCGGTGCGCGGCCCGGGCGGCGGCTATAACCTGGGGCGCCGCGCCGAAGACGTGACGATCGCCGATATTATTATCGCCGTGGACGAACCGCTGGACGCCACGCAGTGTGGCGGCAAGGAAAATTGCCATGGCGTCGAACGGCCGGGCGGGTCGCGCTGCATGACCCATGAGCTGTGGTCGACGCTGAACGAGAAAATGGTTGAATACCTGGATTCTGTATCGCTGCAAGATCTCGTGGATCAGCAGGAACAGAAGAATAATGAACAAAGCGTGGTGGTCATCCATCGCACTCACGCTGCTTGAATGGAGTTTCAAATATCATGAATGCACCGCTCGAACAAAAGCTGCTGGATACGCTCAAGGCCCCGCACTTTCCTATCTATATGGATTACTCGGCCACCACGCCGGTCGATCCCCGCGTGGCCGACAAGATGATTCCGTATCTGCGCGCCCAATTCGGCAATCCTGCTTCGCGCAGCCATATGTACGGCTGGGACGCGGAAGCCGCGGTGGAAGAAGCGCGCGAAGAAGTCGCCAAGCTGGTCAACGCCGATCCGCGCGAGATCATCTGGACTTCCGGCGCCACCGAAAGCAACAACCTGGCGCTCAAGGGCGCGGCGCACTTCTATCAAACCAAGGGCAAGCACATCATCACGGTCAAGACCGAGCACAAGGCCGTGCTCGACACCGTGCGCGAACTGGAGCGCGAAGGCTTCGAAGCCACCTACCTGCAGCCGCAGGACGACGGCCTGATTACCCTGGCACAGCTGGAAGCCGCGATCCGTCCCGACACCATCCTGGTCTCGGTGATGCTGGTCAACAATGAAATCGGCGTGATCCAGCCGATTCCCGAAATCGGCGAACTGTGCCGTTCCAAGGGCATCGTGTTCCATTGCGACGCGGCGCAAGCCACCGGCAAGGTCGAAATCGATCTGGCCAACTGGAAGGTCGACCTGATGAGCTTCTGCGCCCACAAGACCTACGGTCCGAAGGGCATCGGCGCCCTGTACGTGCGTCGCAAGCCGCGCATCCGCATCGAAGCGCAGATCCACGGCGGCGGTCACGAGCGCGGCCTGCGTTCGGGCACCCTGGCCACGCACCAGATCGTCGGCATGGGCGAATCGTTCCGCCTGGCGCGCCTGGAAATGAAGGAAGAACTGGCCCGCATCGCCGCCCTGCAGGAACGTCTGCGCAAGGGCCTGATGGAAGGCATGGAAGAGGTCTACATCAACGGCGACATGTCGCATCGCGTGCCGCATAACCTGAACGTGAGCTTCAACTATGTCGAAGGCGAATCGCTGCTGATGGCGATCAAGGACATCGCCGTGTCGTCCGGCTCGGCCTGCACCTCGGCCAGCCTGGAACCGTCGTATGTCCTGCGCGCCCTGGGCCGCAGCGACGAACTGGCGCACAGCTCGATCCGTTTCACGATCGGCCGTTTCACCACGGAAGAAGAAGTCGACTTCACAATTTCGCTGCTCAAGAGCAAGGTCGAAAAACTGCGCGAGCTGTCGCCATTGTGGGATATGTACAAGGATGGGATCGATCTCAACACGATCCAGTGGGCCGCACACTAAGGTAATAACGGCGCTATGCCTCCCACGGCTGTGTGCCTGGGAACGATCAATATCAAGGAGCTGCAAAATGTCTTACTCGGAAAAAGTGTTGGATCACTACGAAAATCCACGTAACGTCGGCGCGTTCGAAAAAGGCGACGAGACTGTCGGTACCGGCATGGTCGGCGCCCCTGCCTGCGGCGACGTCATGAAATTGCAGATCAAGGTCGGCGCCGACGGCGTGATCACCGATGCCAAGTTCAAGACCTACGGCTGCGGCTCGGCGATCGCATCGTCGTCGCTGATTACCGAATGGGTCAAGGGCAAGACGCTGGATCAGGCCCTGACGATCAAGAACACCCAGATCGCCGAGGAACTGGCGCTGCCGCCGGTGAAGATTCACTGCTCGATCCTGGCGGAAGATGCGATCAAGGCAGCGGTTCAGGATTACAAGGCCAAGCACGGCGAAGCTGAGCAAACGATCGCCGCGGCAGCCTGAGTACGGAGGCAACAAAGATGGGCATTACACTGACTGAAAAGGCGGCCAAGCATATCACCCGCTATATGGAGCGGCGCGGCAAGGGCATCGGCCTGCGCCTGGGCGTGCGCACCAACGGTTGCTCGGGCCTGGCGTACACGCTGGAATATGCGGACGAACTCGCCGCGGAAGACCAGGTGTTCGAGTCGCATGGCGTGCGTGTCTTTGTCGATCCGAAAAGCCTGCCGTATATCGACGGCACGGAACTGGACTTCGCCCGCGAAGGCCTGAACGAAGGCTTCAAGTTCCAGAATCCGAACGTCAAGAACGAGTGCGGATGCGGAGAAAGTTTTCACGTCTAGGAAGCCTTTCGCACCCTTGCAGCAACAACAAGCCTGTTGAATCAAACACAGGCTTTTTTTAAATATCATGCAAAACCACTTCGATCTTTTTCATCTGCCGCAACGCTTTACCGTCGATACGGCGGCGCTTGAAAAGGCCTATCACGAAGTGCAGAACCAGGCGCATCCCGACAAGTTTACCCAGGCATCGGGCGCCGAAAAGCGGGTTGCGATGCAATGGGCCACGCGGGCCAACGAGGCCTACAAGACCCTCAAGAATCCTTTTCGCCGCGCAGCCTATCTGTGCGAGCTCAACGGCGTCGATTTGCAAACCGAATCGAATACCTCGATGCCGCGCGAATTCCTGATGCAGCAGATGGAATGGCGCGAAGCGCTGGACGACGCCAAGGCCGCCAGGGACCTGGCCGCGCTGGACGCACTGCAGCAAACCGTGCGCCAGGCCCGCAAGGACGAAATCCAGGCCGCCGGCGATCTGCTCGACGCCGCGCAATACGAGGCCGCCGCACTGACTGTGCGCAAGCTGATGTTTCTCGAGAAATTCAATGCGGAAATCGGCGATGCATTCGCGCTGATCGAAGCCTGACCCACCTTAAAGTCTTATGGCCTTACTCCAAATTTCCGAACCGGGCATGTCCACCGCGCCGCATCAGCATCGCATCGCGGTCGGCATCGACCTGGGCACGACCAATTCCCTGGTCGCGACCGTGCGCAACAGCATTCCCGAAGTCTTGCAGGACGAAGACGGCCATATGCTGCTGCCGTCCGTGGTGCGCTATCTGCCGAACGGCCATGCCAATATCGGCCGCAAGGCGCAGGCAGCGCAAACGGTCGATCCGAAGAATACCGTCGTCTCGGTCAAGCGCTTCATGGGCCGCGGCCTGAAAGACATCGCGCATGCCGAGAACCTGCCCTACGATTTCCAGGACCAGCCCGGCATGGTGCAGATCAAGACCGTGGCCGGCGTCAAGAGCCCGGTCGAGGTCTCGGCGCAGATTCTCGCCACGCTGCGCCAGGTCGCGGAAGACGCGCTGGGCGACGAGTTGGTCGGCGCCGTCATTACCGTGCCGGCCTATTTCGACGATGCGCAGCGCCAGGCAACCAAGGATGCCGCGCAACTGGCCGGGCTGAACGTGCTGCGGCTGCTCAACGAACCGACCGCGGCGGCCATCGCCTACGGCCTGGACAATGCTTCCGAAGGCGTGTTCGCGGTCTATGACCTCGGCGGCGGCACCTTCGACATTTCGATCCTGAAACTCAGCCGCGGCATCTTCGAAGTCCTGTCGACCGGCGGCGATTCCGCGCTCGGCGGCGACGATTTCGACCAGCGCCTGTTCTGCTGGATCGTCGAACACGCGCAACTGGGCCCGCTGTCGCACGAAGACACCAGCATCCTGATGGTCAAGGCGCGCGAGGCCAAGGAACTGCTTTCCACCAAATCCGAAACCACCATCGACGCCGCGCTCAATTCCGGCGAGCGGGTGCACCTGACCGTCAGCGCCAAGGACTTCTCGGCAATGACCCAGCATCTGGTGGCCAAGACCATCACCCCATGCCGCAAGGCACTGCGCGACGCCGACCTGAGCGTCGACGATATCGACGGCGTGGTGCTGGTCGGCGGCGCCACCCGCATGCCGCATATCCGCAAGGCGGTCGGCGAATTCTTCCAGACCACCCCGTTGGCCAATATCGATCCCGACAAGGTCGTGGCGCTGGGCGCCGCGGTCCAGGCCAACCTGCTGGCCGGCAATCGCGCGCCGGGCGACGACTGGCTGCTGCTGGATGTGATTCCGCTCTCGCTCGGCATCGAGACCATGGGCGGCCTGGCGGAAAAGGTCATCCCGCGCAACAGCACCATCCCATGCGCCCGCGCGCAGGAATTCACCACATTCAAGGACGGCCAGACCGCCATGGCGATCCAGGTCGTGCAGGGCGAACGCGAACTGGTCAGCGACTGCCGCTCGCTGGCGCGCTTCGAGCTGCGCGGCATTCCGCCGATGGCGGCCGGCGCGGCGCGCATTCGCGTGACCTACCAGGTCGATGCCGACGGCCTGCTGTCGGTGTCGGCGCGCGAAATGACGAACGGCGTGGAAGCCTCGATTACCGTGAAGCCGTCCTACGGCCTGGGCGACGATGAAGTGGCGCGCATGCTGCAGGACTCGTTCCAGTCGGCCGACGCCGACATGCGGGCGCGCGCCCTGCGCGAGGAGCAGGTCGACGCCGAACGCATCGTGCTGGCGACCCAGTCGGCGCTGGACGCCGACAGCGCCCTGCTCAGCGAGCAGGAACAGGCCGAAGTGCTTGGATTGATGGAGGCGGTGCGCGCCCAGGTCCGCGGCGACGACCAGATGGCCATCAAGGCCGCGGTCGATGCGCTGGCGCACGGCACCGAAGAATTCGCCGCGCGCCGCATGGATCGCAGCGTGCACGCCGCGCTGACCGGCAAGAAACTGGCCGACATCGGCACTTAATCATAGGTAAAACCCAATGCCACAAATCGTCGTACTTCCCCACCCTACCCTGTGCCCGGACGGCGCCGTCATCGACGCCAAGTCCGGCGTCTCGCTGTGCGACGCCCTGCTGGACAGTCACGTCGATATCGAGCATGCCTGCGAGAAATCCTGCGCCTGCACCACCTGCCACGTGATCGTGCGCGAAGGCTTCGACGGCCTCAACGAAGCCACCGAGACTGAAGAGGACCTGCTGGACAAGGCCTGGGGCCTGGAGGCGAACTCCCGGCTCTCGTGCCAGGTCATACTGGATACGGAAGACCTGGTCATCGAAATTCCAAAATACACAATCAATCAAGTCAGCGAAAATCACTAAAAAGATCGCTGTAAGCCATTAGAATCGACATGAGGGACGCCATGAAATGGACCGATACGCAGCAAATCGCTGAAGATCTGTACGACAAACACCCGGACGTCGATCCGAAAACCATCCGTTTTACCGATCTGCATCGCTGGGTCATGGAACTGCCGGGCTTCGACGACGATCCTAATCGCTCCGGTGAAAAGATCCTGGAAGCCATTCAGGCGGCCTGGATCGACGAAGCGGAGTAAGAGACTATGGCAGAATCAATCTGGCCAGGCGGGCCGACGCGGACAGTACGGCGGTACGGCAAGGGGGCAACAACGCCAGATTGAACTTGCAACGGCCTCCAAGCCGTCCGACTGCTGTCGATTGCAGGAATCAGCAAGATGGAATCGAGCAATACCAGGAGAATCAGCCGATCGACATCACCATCCGCCTCAACGCCACTGCACGCAGGCTGACCGCGCTGCTGGCATTGCTCGGCGCGACACTGGTCGGCGCCGCGGCTGTTGCCGCGTCTCCTTATTACCGCATCGAGATCGACGCCCCCGCGCCCTTGCGCAAGATCCTTGAAACCTATCTCGACCTGTCGCGCTACCAGCCGCGCGAGGACATCGGCGAAGACCAGCTCAAATTCATGCTGGCGACGGCGCCGGCGCAGGTCACCGACCTGATTTCGACCGAAGGCTATTTCACGCCGCATACCCGGATCGACGTGCAGGACGACGGCAAGGGCAAGCTGGTCAAGGTAACGGTCGATCCCGGTCCGCGCACCACGGTCTCCTCCGCCGCTATCGAGGTCGATGGCGCGGTCGCCCAGGAAGATCCGCAACGCGTGGCCGCCATCCGTTCGTCCTGGTCGCTGAAACCCGGGCAGGCATTTCGCCAGGAAGACTGGGATACCGCCAAGGACGAAGGGCTGCAAGCCCTGCAGAAATCGCGTTACGCGGCGGCCCGCCTGGTCGAATCGCAGGCCCGCATCGATTCCGGCGAACACGATGCACAGCTCTCGGCCAGCTACGACAGCGGCCCCACCTTTACGCTGGGTGAACTGCAGATCAACGGCACGCAACGCTATCCGGCGCAGATCATCCGCAACGTCAATCCGCTTACCCCCGGCGAGGTCTACAGCGCCGAGCGCCTGCTGGCCCTGCAGCGGCAAATCCAGAACACCCCCTATTTCAGCAATGTCATCGTCAGCATCGACGACAATGCGGAGCATCCCGACATGACGCCGGTCAAGGTGCAGGTCAGCGAATTCCCGGCCCAGCGCATACGCGCCGGGGTCGGTTTTTCGACCGACACCGGCGCCCTGGTGGAAGGCCGCTATTCCCATTACAACGTCTTCAATCGCGCCTGGACCTTCGACAGCCAGCTCAAGCTGGAACAGGAACGCCAGTACGGCATGCTGCAACTGGCCATGCCGCCGGACAGCAAGAGCTTCGTCAACAGCATCAATACTTCGCAGGACCGCACCACGCTCGAAGGCGTCGACCTGCGCAGTTTCCGCGTCGGCGTCAAGCGCGCCCGTTCGCGCGAGTTCTACGACACGGCCTATACGCTGGATTATTACTCCGACCAGTTGCAGCAGGAAAACGGCGCCACGCTACCGCCCGACACCGTGACCTCGCCCGGCGTCCACCACGCGCTGGTGCCGGGATTTTCCTGGGCGCGGCGCGACGTCGACGACGCCATCTTTCCGCGCCGGGGAGACCTACTGTCATTGCAGGCCGGCTTTGCAGTCAAGGGATTGCTGACCGACCAGACCTTCACCCGCCTGGACGCGCGCTATCGCCGCTATGTGCCGATCGGCAAGCGCGACGTGATGATTTTCCGGACCGAGGGCGGCGCGGTATTTACCAAGGGCAGCAGCACCGAGGTGCCCGCTTCGCTGCTGTTCCGCGCCGGCGGCAGCGATTCAGTGCGCGGCTACGACTACCAGAGCATCGGCAATGAAAAAAACGGCATCGTCTATCCGAACAAATATCTCCTGACCGGCAGCGCCGAATACCAGCACTGGTTCAACCAGCAATGGGGCGGCGCGGTGTTCTACGATGTCGGTACCACCGCCGACAGCTGGAGCAACAAGCAATTTTATAGCGGCACCGGTGTCGGCGTGCGCTGGCGCAGCCCGGTCGGCGTGGTCAACGCCGATCTGGCCTACGGCGTGCAGCGCCAGCAGTTCCGGCCGCACATTTCGCTCGGCATCGCGTTTTAATCCGCATCCCGCAAACCGTTTATGTCCGATACCCTCCCTTCTCCCAAGACGCCGGATTCCGGCCGCAACCGTCGACGCGGCCGCGGCAAGCGCGTCGCGCTCCGGCTGGGCGGCAGCTTGGCAATCTGCATCCTGTTGCTGGCCGCGGCAGCGGTTGCAGCCCTGCAAACCGAACGCGGCAGCCTGGCGCTGTGGCGCACCGGCGTATGGCTGATGCAGGGACGCCTGAGCGGCCAGTTCGTCGGCGGCAGCGTGGCGCGCGGCCTGCAAATGCGCGACCTGCACTATCGCGACGACAGCACCGACTTGCATGTGGACAGCGTGGACGGCCGCTGGCGCTTCGATTTCGGCGCGCGCAAGCTGGACATCGCTTATCTGCACATCGGCCAGGTCGACCTGCGCCTGCAGCCGACGCCGCCCGAACCGACAGTTTTCCCGCAAGACCTGCGGCTGCCGATTGCATTGGAAGTGCAGGACCTGAGCCTGCAAAAGCTGTCGCTGCGGCAAGGTACCGGCAGCAACGAATTCACCGGCCTGAACTTGCATGGCGCTTCCGACGGCACGCAGCATCGCCTGAGCCTCGACAGCCTGCGCACGCCGTACGGCGACATCAATGCGCAGCTTTCCCTGTCCGGGCAACGGCCCTTCGCGCTGAATGGCGGCCTGGCGCTCAACGGCATGTATCGCGAAGAACATTACCAGGTCGATGCGCGTTTGAGCGGTTCGCTGCAACTGCTCGATATCGCGCTGAAAGCCAGCGGCGACAAGCTCCGCGGCGAGGCCCGGATCGATGCCGCGCCTTTCGATGCCGTGCCGCTGCAACGCGCCATGATCGATCTGGCGCATATCAATCCCAAGGCATTCAACGCCGCCGCGCCGCAGGCCGATATCGCACTGCGCGCCGATCTGAAGCCGATATCGGCGGCTTCCTCGCCGGCAGTGCCCCCGGCGCCCGGCGCCGCGCCGGCCCAGGCGCCATTCAGCGTCGGCGGCACGGTCAGCCTGGGCAACGCCATTCCCGGCCCTCTCGACAAAGACCGCCTGCCGCTGCAATCCATCGATGCCGAGGTAACGCTGAGCGCCGCCGAACAACTGCTGCAACAATTGTCGATCAAGCTTCCCGGCGGCGGCGCCATCCAGGGCCAGGGCGCCTACCGGCCCGGCGATGAACAGGCCGGGCACGATGCCACCGGCGATTTCAACCTCGCGGTAAGCGCATTGAACCTGCAAGCCATTCACGGCGCGGTGCGGCCGACCCGGCTGCGCGGCCCGATCGCCGTCAAGCTGCGCGGCGACACGCAGCAGATCGGCCTGGACCTGAACGATCCGGCGCTCGGCCTGGGCGCTTTGCTGGACGTATCGATCGACACGGAAAAAGTGCAGATCCGCCGGGGCGACCTGCACGAAGGCAAGGCGCGCCTGCAATTCACCGGCGCGCTCGGGCAGACCGGCAACATGCCCTATGACGCCAAGGGCACGTTGCGCAATTTCGATCCGGCGCTGCTCGGCCCGCCGCCCGCGCGCGGCGGCAAGGGCAAAAAGGCGGGCGGCAGCGGCGCGCGGCCTGCCAGCATCAACATGGATTTCGATGTCGCCGGCGCCGTCACGCCGCAGCCGCGCGTCAAACTGCATTTCAAGCTGCACGACAGTATCTACGACCAGACCCCGATGACCGGCAACGGCAGCATCGACATGCTGGGCCGGCGCCTGCTGGCCGGCGACGTGGCGCTGCTGGTCGCAGGCAACAAATTGAATGCAAAAGGCGCTTTCGGCGCGCCGGCCGATCGCCTGGATGTGCATATCGACGCGCCGCAACTGCAGCGCCTCGGCTATGGCATTTCCGGCCTGCTGCAAGCCGACGGCCAACTCAGCGGCAGCCTGCAACGGCCTTCGGTGCGCGCCACCTATCGCGCGCAGAAACTGGTCTTCGGCCAATATCGTCTCGACAGCCTGAACGGCGCGGCCGATTTCCAGGGCGACCTGAATAATCCCGCCAACAGCGCCGGCAATCGGCTCAACCTGAAAATCGCGGCGCAGGGCTACCACAGCCCCGGACTGGACCTGGCATCGCTGGACGCCGATACCTCGGGCACCTTCGCCAGCCACAAGCTGCAACTGGCGGCCAAGGGCGTGCTGCGCGGCCAGGCACTGGCCCTGAACCTGGTCGCGCAAGGCAAGCTGAGCAACGTCAAGGGCGATTACGCCTGGAGCGGCAGCATCGACCGCTTCGACAATGCCGGCCTTCCGCGCTTTGCCCTGCAGGCGCCGCTCAGCGTGGATGTCGGCGCCGATCATGCCGTCATCGGCAAGGGCCGGCTCGACATCGCCGGCGCCGTCATCGACCTGCAAGGCTTCAGCTACCGTCCCGACGGCATCCGCTCGCAGGGCGCCATCCAGGCCCTGAATATCGGCACGGTCATGGATCTGCTGCGGCAATTCGACATCGCGCTGCCGCCGCTGAAAACCGACCTGGTGCTCGACAGCCGCTGGAACCTGGCACTGGCCGACACTGCCGCCGGCTTCCTTGAAATCGAACGCAAGAGCGGCGACGTGGTGGTCAATACCGGCGATATCGATGTGCCGCTCGGATTGAATAATCTCAAGCTGCGCGCCGATCTGCACAATAGCGCGGTCGAACTGACCGCCGCGCTGCAGGCTTCCCGCATCGGCAGCCTGAACGGCAAAGGCACGCTGGCCCTGATGCGCCAAGGCAGGCTGCTGACCGTGACGCCGGCCTCGGCCCTGTCGGCGCATGCGGAGATCGCCGTGCCGAAGCTGGAAACGGTGGGCTCCCTGATCGGTCCGAGCATTGTGTTCAAGGGCGCCATGGCCGCCGAACTGAATGCCACAGGCACGCTGGGCCAGCCGAAATTGTCCGGCGCGGTCAATGGCGACGGCCTCGGCGTGACCTTGTTCGATCAGGGCATCGAATTGCAGGACGGCACCGTGCGCGTAGTCATGGACCGGAACGTGATCGATCTGCGCCAATTCGAATTCCATGGCGGCAAGGGCACGCTGCGCGTCGGCGGCAAAGTGCAACTGGGCCAGGCCAATCCCGACCTGAACGCCACGCTGACGGCCGATCGCCTGGAATTGTTCGCCAGCCCGGACCGGCGGCTGATGCTGTCGGGCCAGGCCAGGATCGCCAGCCTGGCCGACCAGTTGCGCATCGACGGCAAATTCACGGTCGACCACGCCCTGTTCGACCTGCCGAAAAGCAGCGCGCCGAAACTGGGCGACGATGTGGTGATTGTGCGCACCGAGAAAGGCGCGAAGAAAGACAAGGGCAGCGCCGCCCTGCCGAGTTCCAAAGAGAAAATGGTGGCCGCATCCGAGAAACCGGCCGGCCGCTTCTCGCCGACCATCGACGTGGTGCTCGACCTGGGCAACGATTTCCGCTTCCGCGGCGGCGGCGCCGATCTGCGGCTGCGCGGCTCGATGAACGTCAAGAGCGAGCCCTATTCGCCGCTGCGCGGCATGGGAACGATTCGCGTCGCCGACGGTACTTATGAAGCGTTCGGCGTGAAGCTGGCGATCGAACGCGGCATCATCAATTTCCAGGGACCGATCGATAATCCGAACATCAACCTGTTGGCGATGCGTCGCAACCAGGACGTGCCGGCCGGCGTCGAAGTCACCGGCTACGCCAGTTCGCCGCGCGTGCGGCTGGTGTCGGAACCGAATCTGTCGGAAGAAGAAAAATTGTCGTGGATCATGTTCGGGCAAGGCAGCAGCAGCGGCCTGGGCCAGCGCAGCGCGTCTACCGAAGCGCTGGCGTTCCTCGGCAACCTGGGCGGCAAGCGCATCGCGCGCGACATCGGGCTGGACCAGTTCTCGATCGGGTCGAGCGAGTCCGGCATCAGCAGCGTGGCCGGCGATCAGTTCGTCAATTTGGGGAAAGCGATTTCGCAGCGCTTCATGCTCGGCTACGAACAGAGCCTGACCGGTGCCGAGAGCGTGGCCAAGCTCACCTATCAACTCACGCGCAGCTGGTCGGTGCTGGTGCGCGGCGGCACGATCAACAGTTTGAATCTATTGTTCAACCGGCGCTACGATTGACGCTACGGACCGGCGCCGCGGATCAAGTTGCGCTCTCCACTTCAGAGCCAGCCTACGCGGCGCAGGCGGCGATACAAATAAACGCACGCCACCGTGATGCCGCCCAGCACCGCCGGATAGGACCAATGCCATTCCAGCTCCGGCATGAACTTGAAATTCATGCCGTACAGGCTGAACACCATGGTCGGAATCGCCAGGATCGCGCCCCAGCCGGCCAGCCGCTTGACCACCTCATTCTGGCGGATAGTGATCTGCGCCAGGTCGACCTGCATCGCCGCAGCCACCATTTCGCGCAGGCGGTCGCTGGTTTCGGTGACGCGCGCGACGTGATCGTAGATATCCCGGTAATAGACGCGGCCGTCCTTCGAAATGATGTCGCTGTGGAAGCGCAGCAGCTGGTTGCAGATATCCAGCAACGGCACCGCCGCGCCGCGCAATTTGATCAACTGGCGTTTCAACTGATATAGGTCCTGCAGATGTTCGGTGCCGGAATCGCGCACGAACAGATCGTTTTCGTAGTCTTCGAAACGCGCTTCCAGGTCATCCATGATGGGCTGGAAATTATCGACCACGAAATCCATGATCGAATACAGCACATAGCTCGGTCCCTTGGCCAGCCGCTCCGGGGCGGATTCGCAATGTTCGCGCACCCTGACATAGCTGCGCGAAGCGCCGTGACGCACCGTCAGGATGAAATTACTGCCCAGGAAAATATGCGTTTCGCCGAAGGTGACCGCGCCGTCCAACAAGGTTGCAGTCTGCAATACCAGGAACAGATGATCGCCGTATTCTTCCAGCTTGGGCCGCTGATGCGCCATGTAGGCATCTTCCACCGCCAAGTCGTGCAGGCGGAATTCAAGCTGCAGTTTCTTGATCAGTTCGACGCTCGGTTCCAGCAAGCCGACCCAGACGAAAGTACCCGCGCGCGCCAGTTCGTCGCTGATTTCGTCGAGCGTGATATCGCGCAGCTTGACGCCGTTCTCGTACGCCGCGCAATTGACGATCATGTTTGCTGTATCCAATTCCGGCTCCTCCACAGGTAGGCATATGGCACTCGAAGGCGCCGCTTGGTTCCGGCCGACATCGGCTGTCCATCCCCTTTGCCGATCGACTTGCCGATAGGCTTGCCGCTCAGCTTACCGCCTTCCCGCCGACCTTGCGCGAGGGGCGGTTCGCCAACTCCGCGCCGGCGTCGCGCGCCAGGCTCAGGTTGAACAGCACCGAACTGGCCGAGATGATCGCGACAGCCAGGAACGCCGGCCAGAAATCGGCCGCCACCAGTTGCGCATGGCCCTGCCAGTCCATCGAAAACTGCAGCGCCAGGCCGCCCAGCGTCACGCCCAGCCCGATCGACAGTTGCTGCGCCACGCTGGCCATGCTGGTGGCCTGGCTCAGGTCCTTGGCCGGGATATCGGCATAGGCCAGCGCGTTGACGCTGGTGAACTGGATCGAACGGAAACAGCCGCCGAGCAGCAGCGTGATGATCATCACCGCATATGGCGTGGTCGACGTGAACAGGCCGATCACCGCGAGCGACGCGGCGCCGAAGAAGGTGTTATAGACCAGCACGCGGCGGAAACCGAAACGTTTCAGCAGGCGCACCATGACGGTCTTGATAAAGATCACGCCGATCGCGGAGGCGCAGGTCAGCAGGCCGGAGTGAAAGGCGCTCAGCCCGAAACCCAATTGCATCAGCAGCGGCAACAGGAACGGCAGCGCGCCGACGCCGATGCGAAACAGCGAGCCGCCGACCACGCTGACCCGCAGCGTCGAAATCCTCAGCAGCCGCAGATTGATCAGCGGATACGGCGTGCGCCGGAAATGCCAGACATAGCCGACCAGCGCCGCCGCGCCGATCCCCATGCAGGTCAGCGATGCCTCGGTGGAAATCAGATGCCGCCCTTCGGTCGCCAGCCCCAGCATCAGCAGGGAACAGCCGACCGCCGACAGGGCGAAGCCGATCCAGTCCAGCGGCTGGGTCTTTTCGCCGTACATATTGTCGATAAAGCGCGTGGCCAGGTAAATCCCCAGGATGCTGATCGGAATATTGATGAAGAAAATCCAGCGCCAGTGGAAATACGTCGTGATGAAGCCGCCCAGCGGCGGCCCGATGACCGGCCCCAGCATTGCCGGCATGCTCAGGTAAGCCAGCGCCTGCACCAGGTTGACCTTCTCGACGCTGCGCAGGATCACCAGGCGGCCGACCGGCACCATCATCGCGCCGCCGATGCCCTGGAAGAAACGCGCCGCGACAAACTCCGGCAGCGTCTGCGAAATGCCGCACAGGATGGAGCCGAGCATGAAGACGCCGATCGCGGACCGGAACACCGTCTGGGCGCCGTAACGATCGGCCACCCAGCCGCTGATCGGAATGAAGACCGCCAGGCTGACCATATAGGAGGTCAGGGCCAGCTTCAGGGCCAGCGGATCGACGCCCATGTCGACCGCCAGCACCGGCAGCGACGTCGCGATGACGGTGGAATCGATCTGTTCCATGAACAATGCGCAGGCGACAATCAGGGGGATCAGGATGTTGCGGGATAAAGCCATAAAGAAGTCCAGTCGCCAGGCGGCGATTTTGGCCTGTAATAGATATATATAACCGGCTAGTATAACGGTTACGCTATGATGTTGCCGAGTCTTACAATCCCCTTCACAGGCCTTGGCGCCGGCCCGATAGACATTTACCGCATCGATGAACGACTGTTTTGCCCTCCTGGAAGATTGCGGCGACCGCAGCGGAAACCCCGCCGCCCCGTCCTCTTCCTCCCCTGTTTCCGCCCCGGCCCGCTCCCGGCTATATACCGGTTACCGGCGCACCCTGCGGTGCGACGCCGTCGCCGAAATGCCCCGCTTCATTGCCGAAATGCAAGCAGCGCTGGCGCAAGGCGAGCATGCCGTGGCGCTGTTCGATTACGAGTTGGGATCGCAGTTGCAGGGCGTCGCGCCGTTTCCCCATCGAATGGGACCGCCGCTCGCTGAAATCCTGCTGTTCTCGACCTGTTCGCGCCTCGATCCGGAACAGCTCGATGCCTGGCTGGCGCAACGGCAAGCGCCGACGCCGGCCAGCGTGGTCAATCTGCATGCCGACACCGAACCCGCCGATTTCGACCGCGCCATCGCCCGCATCCGCGACTACATTGCCGCCGGCGATTGCTACCAGGTCAATTACACCTACCGTTTGCAATTCGACGTCCACGGCGCCCCGCTCGACCTTTACTGCAAGCTGCGCAAACGCCAGCCGACCCGTTACGGCGCCATGATCGCGCTGCCGGACGGCAGCGCCGTCATCTCCTGTTCGCCCGAATTGTTCATGCGCCATGAAGGCGGCACGCTGACCGTACAGCCGATGAAAGGCACCGCCGCCGCGGACGAGCACGATGCGGCAGCCAATGCGCGGCGCGCCGCGGCCTTGGCCGACGATCCGAAGAACCGCGCGGAAAACCTGATGATCGTCGATCTGTTGCGCAACGACCTCGGGCGCATCGCGCAAACCGGCACCGTGCAGGTCACCGACCTGTTCAAGGTCCAGCGTTTCCAGAGCGTGCTGCAGATGACGTCCACCGTGCAGGCGCAACTGCGCAAGGATGCCGGCCTGGCGCAGATCATCGCCGCGCTGTATCCCTGCGGTTCGATTACCGGGGCGCCGAAACTGCGGGCGATGCAAATCATCCGCGAACTGGAATCCACGCCGCGCGGCGTGTATACCGGCGCGCTCGGCTGGTTCGATGACTCGCCGACACAGGCGATCGGCGATTTCTGCCTGTCGGTGCCGATCCGCACGCTGACGCTGGAGCCGCCGCGGCATGGGATACGCCGTGGAAAAATGGGCATCGGCGCCGGCATCGTGCATGACAGCGTCGCTGCCGACGAATTCGAGGAGTGCCGATTGAAAGCCCGCTTCCTGACCGAGCTGCCGCAGGATTTCCTGCTGTTCGAAACCATCTACGCCACGCGCGCAGACGGTTGCCGGCATCTGCAACGGCATCTGCAACGCTTGTCGCATTCGGCCGCATGCTGCGGATTCTCCTGCGATGCCGACGCCATTCGCGCCGCCCTGCAACAGGCCGCCGAAGCCCTCGCCGATAATCGGGCGCATCGCATGCGTCTGACGCTGGCGCAGGACGGCGGCTTCACCGTCACCGCGGCCCCCTTGCCGCCGGTGCATGAACCGGTGAAGCTTTTCATGGCGACGGAATGCACGGACAGCGAAAATTTCTTCCTGGCCCACAAAAGCACCGTGCGCGAAGCATACGATCGCGCCTGGCAGGAAGCGGAACAGCGCGGCGGCTTCGATCAGTTGTTCGTGAACCAGCATGGGCATGTGACCGAAGGCGGCCGCAGCAATGTGTTCGTCAGGCTGGGCGGGCGCTGGTACACGCCGCCGCTGCGCGCAGGCGTGTTGCCGGGTGTCATGCGCACCGTCTTGCTGGAAGATCCGGCCTGGGCCGCGAGCGAACGCGAATTGTCGCCGGAGGATCTGCGCGGCGCGGAGGAAATCGTGGTGTGCAATGCCTTGCGCGGCGCATTGCGGGCAACGCTGGAATAATCCGCATAAAAAAAGGACCGTTTCGAAAAACGGCCCGAACACTTCATACGTACTGCGGACTACAACTGCACCTTCACATTACGACTTCACATTACGACTTCACTGCGTCCGTGCCACTCTGCATGCCGTCATGCCCACGGTGACCCCAGTGGCCGTGGTGGCGATGATGGCCGCCGAAACGAGCGTGCGCGAATTCCTTGTCGAAAGTCTTTTTCTGCTCGGGCGACAACACGGCATAGAAAGTCTTGACGGCATTCAGGCGCGCCACCAGGAATTGTTCCCGGGCCTGCATGCCGGCCAGGAATTTTTCCATGCGTTCCGGCGTGGTCAGCTTGGCCATTGCCGCACGATCGTGCGGCTTGGCGCCGGGATCGCGTTGCGGCGGCCGGGTCTGGTCGACGAAGGTTTTCCAGGCCGGTTCCTGGGCCGCGGTCAGCTTCAGCTTGGCATGCAAGGCATCTTGCCGTTTTTGCATCTTTGCAGCGAATTTCGCCTGCATTTCCGCTGTCGGCGCGCCGCGATGCGCGGGCGCCGACGGTGCGTCCGCATAGGCGCTCAACGCCGAGACGCCAATACTCGCTGCCAACAGGCCGCCAACACAATATTTCTTGAGGTTCAACATTTTGATGTCCTTTCGGGATAGTCGTGCACACTGCACGGAACCCATTACACCCCCGGCTTGTTTCCGGCATTTATCGCTGTATGGGCCATTTGTATCGTTTTGTATAAAGCCGGCCGGCATTTGTATCGTTATGTTGCGCCAGGGCCGTTTGTCACGTCGCTATACAATCCCGCGTACCCGTTTGCCGTCCGATTCGTCATAATGGCGGCATGGAAAACCCCGCACACATACTGGTCGTCGACGACGATCGCGATATCCGGACCCTGCTGGCCGAATATCTGGACGCCAACGGCTTTCGCACGCTGACCGCCAGCAACGGCGCGGAAATGCGCCAGATGCTGGCGGAATCGAATATCGACTTGATCGTGCTCGACCTGACGCTGCCCGGCGAAGACGGCCTGACCCTGTGCCGCAACCTGCGCGCGCAGTCATCGATCCCGGTGATCATGCTGACCGCGCGCGGCGCCGCCCTGGATCGTATATTGGGCCTGGAAATGGGCGCCGACGACTACCTGGCCAAACCCTTCGAACCGCGCGAGCTGTTCGCCCGCATCCGCAGCGTACTGCGGCGCACCCAGGCGCTGCCGCCGAACATGGCTGCCGGTGCCTCGGCCCAGCAGATGCAATTTGCCGGCTGGACGCTGGACCTGAATGCGCGCCATCTGCTCAATCCCGACGGTGTGGTGGTGGCGCTGTCCGGCGCCGAATTCCGTATGCTGAAGATTTTCCTGGAACATCCGAACCGCGTGCTCAACCGCGACCAGTTGCTGGAACTGACCCAGGGCCGCGAAGCCGATCCATTCGACCGCTCGATCGATATCCAGATCAGCCGCCTGCGGCAAAAACTCGGCGAGGACGCCCGCACGCCGGCCATTATCAAAACCGTGCGCAACGAAGGATATGTGCTGTCGACCACGGTCACCGTCGGATCGCAGGAATGAGACCCCTGCTCGATTCGATCGCCAATCGCGTATTCCTGATCCTGCTGGCCGGGATCGCGGTGGCGACCGTCACCACCACCTGGCTGGCAGCCAACGAACGCCAGAACACGATGCGCGAATTGCGCTACCAGCGCGTGGCCGAACGGGTGGACCAGATCGTCGGCGCCCTGGACGACGCAGCGCCCAGCGCACGACAGATTGTGCTCGATGCGGCGCGCGCTTTCGGTTTCGATGCCCAGCTCGGCAACCCGCCGCCGGCCGCCGGCCATAGCAATCCCGACCTGGTCAATGCGCTCAAGGCGCAGCTCGGCGGCGACCGCCGCATCGTCGAATCGCGCGACGTCAAATGCGAAAACGGCCGACCGATGCCACCGTTCGGGCCAGGGCCGGGCGCCGCGCCGAAACCCGGCGACGACAGTTGCCGCCTGATCTATGTCAGCCTGCGCGATGGCGAACTGCTGACCCTGAACCTGAAAACCCAGCGCGACCGCGCCCCGCGCCAACGGCCGCCGCAGCGTTCCGGCATCGACGGTCCCTACATGCTGTTGTTCCTGGTGCTGATTGCGCTGCTGGCCTATGCCGTGGCGCGCATGACCGCCCGTCCCATCAAACAGCTCGCGGCCGCTGCAGGCGAACTCGGCCAGGATATCGACCAGCCGCCACTGCAGGAACAGGGACCGCTCGAAATCCGCCAGGCCGCCGGCGCCTTCAACCTGATGCAGGCGCGCATCCGGCGCCAGATCCAGCATCGCACGCATATGCTGGCGGCAATCACGCACGATCTGCAGACACCGTTGACGCGCCTGCGTTTGCGGCTGGAAAAAGTCGGCGACCCCGAATTGCGCGACAAGCTGATCAACGAT
Organism: Herbaspirillum sp.; assembly: GCA_036499085.1. Taxonomy (GTDB): domain Bacteria; phylum Pseudomonadota; class Gammaproteobacteria; order Burkholderiales; family Burkholderiaceae_D; genus Herbaspirillum. Next base: position 75,318 of record DASYEK010000110.1, read on the forward strand.
CTGGCGCAGATGCAGCAAATGGTGCAGGAAGGCCTGGACCTGGCGCGCAGCATGGATTCCACTGAAGCCATGCAACGCCTCGACATCGACTCCCTGCTCGACAGTGTTTGCGCCGACGCCAGCGATGCCGGATTGAACGTCGCGCAGTCCGGCCGCGCGCAGGCCTCCATCCTGGCCCAGCCGAATGCCTTGCGCCGCTGCCTGACCAATCTGCTCGACAACGCAATCAAATACGGCCATTCGGCGGACGTATCCACGGCGGTCGAAAACGGCAAGGTGGCCATTCGCATCCGCGATCATGGCGCCGGCATTCCCGAAGATCAGCTGGAAGCGGTATTCGAACCGTTCTTCCGGCTTGAGACCTCGCGCTCGCGCGACACCGGCGGCACCGGCCTGGGATTGACGATCGCCCGCAATATTGCCGAAAACCATGGCGCGACGCTGCGCCTGGCCAATTGTGCGGATGGCGGCTTGCAAGTCACGCTATTGCTGCCGATCAAGCGCTGACGCGGCAACCGGCGTCACCCTGCCTCGCACGCTAGCGCCGGCCCGGTCGACAAGCCTGCCCTCACCGATCCCAAATATCGTTCCCTGAAAAAAAATCGGCCTCCTGCAAATACAGGAGGCCGATTTGATACCGGCACCGCTATCGAACACCAGCGGCGGCAGCGCGAATCAACGATAGCCTGGCGGCGGGCCGGAATTGCCTGGCGGAACGTAATCAGGCGGCGCACCGTAGCTGGAAGGAGGCAAGGCGCCCGGCGGCGGCACATAGCCGGCCGGCGGCGGCGGCAACTGCGACGAATAGCGGGAACGCTGGATATCCCCGCGCACCGGTACCTGGTTGCCCTTGGTGTACATGCACTGGACATAGACGTTGTCGAAGCGGCGCTGTGCGTTATAACCGCCGGCAGCCGCATTATTGCTGCCGGCCGCGCTGCCCATCAGCAGACCGCCGCCGGCGCCGATCGCAGCGCCGCTTCCCGCATTGCCGCCGCTGGCCGCGCCGATCAATGCGCCGGCTGCCGCGCCGACCACGGTGCCGACAGCGGCGCTGTTGACCACACTGTCATTGCTGGCGCGCACCGTATTGCCGGTGGCCTGGAACGCGTATTGCTGGCAGACCGCTTCATCCTGGCGGAACTGTTCGTAGGATTTGCCCGCACCCGGCATCACCATGACTTGAGGACCGGTAGGCGGCATCGTCGTGCAACCGGCTACCAGCAATACTGCCGCGACGGGAAGCAGTTTGAAGTGAGTTCGCATAATATCCTCTGGATCAAATATCAAAAATACCGGCGCTGAACATGACGCGCCGAAATATCCCAACGCTTGAAACGACTTATCCGATCAGCGCGGTGCCGGGCCGTCTCCTGGAACCACTCTCATCCAGCCTTGCGGGCACGATTTCACATAGGGATAGTAGGCCTTCGGCTGCGCGCAGTAGTACCAGTAATCGTCCTTGCTCTGTTCGACATAGACCGGCGGCGGCGCAGGCTGGACCGGCGTCACATACACCGGTGCCGGCGGATAGTAATAGGAAGGCGGGTAATACCCCGGACCCCAGCCCGGTCCCCAGCCCGGTCCCCAGACCGGACCGCCGATGTAAATGCCCCCGTGAAAATGACCGCGCGCCGACGCCGTGCCGGCAGCGCCAATTGCAAGCAGGCCCAACAGCAGCGACAACAATAATTTTTTCATGATATCGGTCTCTAAAATTCAGGTTGAAAACAGTTTAAAACAGGCCAATAAAATCCATACATAAAAACACAGTTCACTATACAAAAAGCCAACCGGCCAGAGCGGCTTTGTTGCATATAGTAACCATATTTACCGCCGGGCTTACTTGCCGCCGCCCTTAATTCTTCTGACCTCCTTGGATGCGCCGCAGCATATCAGGGATGCGTCATGTCGGCGGCCACCACCCATTGCGCAAATTCGGCCTCGGTCACATATCCCAGGTCCAGCGCAGCCTGCTTCAGCGTCAAACCGTCCTTGTGCGCATGCTTGGCGATTTTCGCTGCCTTGTCGTAGCCGATATGCGGCGCCAGCGCCGTTACCAGCATCAGCGAGCGCTCCATCAATTCGGCGATCCGATCGCGATTGGCGGTGATGCCCCGCGCGCAATGGGCATCGAAACTGTTCAGTCCGTCAGCCAGGAGACGCACGCTTTGCAGGAAATTATGTGCGATGAGCGGCTTGAAGACATTCAATTCGAAATTGCCCGACGCGCCGCCGAAATTGATCGCCACGTCGTTGCCGAACACCTGGCAGCACAGCATGGTCATGGCTTCGCACTGAGTCGGATTGACCTTGCCCGGCATGATCGAGCTGCCCGGTTCGTTCTCCGGAATCGACAGCTCGCCGAGGCCGGACCGCGGCCCGGACGACAGCCAGCGCACATCGTTGGCGATTTTCATCATGACCGCCGCCAGCGTCTTCAATGCGCCGTGCGCCGCCACCAGGGCGTCGTGCCCCGCCAGCGCGGCGAACTTGTTGGGCGCGCTCTGGAACGGAAACGAAAACGCCTCGGCCAGCGACGCCGCGATCCGGTCGCCGAATTCGGGATGGCTGTTCAGGCCGGTGCCCACCGCCGTGCCGCCGGCGGCCAGTTGCGCCAATCCGGTCAGGCTGGCCTCGATCAGCGATTCGGCGAACGCCAGTTGCGCCACGTAGCCGGAAAACTCCTGTCCCAGCGTCAATGGCGTGGCGTCCTGCAAATGGGTGCGGCCGATCTTGACGATGCCGTCGAATGCAATGGATTTCTCTTCCAGCGTATCGTGCAGTTGCGCCACCGCCGGCAGCAGCCGCTGGCTGATTTCCAGTGCCGCGGCGACATGCATTGCCGTCGGAAAGATATCGTTCGACGACTGTCCCTGGTTGACATCGTCGTTCGGATGCACCAGCCTTTGCTCGCCGCGTTGCCCGCCCAGCAATTCGGAAGCGCGATTGGCCAGCACTTCATTCATGTTCATATTGCTCTGCGTGCCGGAGCCGGTCTGCCAGATCGCCAACGGGAATTCATCCGGATGCTTGCCTTCCAGCACTTCGGCGGCCGCGCTGGCAATGGCGTCGGCTTTTTTTGCGTCCAGGCTGCCGAGATCGGCATTGACCCGCGCCGCGCTGCGCTTGATGGCGGCCAGCGCGGCGATCAACGCCGGCGGCATCTTCTCGGTCGAGATGTCGAAATGATGCAACGATCGCTGTGTCTGCGCGCCCCACAAACGATGATCCGGCACCTCGATCGGGCCGAAAGTATCTTTTTCGATTCGGTATTCAGGCATGCTGTTCTCCGCTGGAAGTGATCGAGGGGTCGCGCTTGGACACGCGATCGAAGATTTGGTGCGGGACGCCCGCGCGAATGGCGGTGTCGGGTGACGCTGTCGCTGTTGGTGCTTTAACCGGCCTGGCCTGCTTGCTCGGCAGGAGGCTCGGGCAGGATGCAGGCATCCACGATCTGGAGATTGTTGTCTTTTGCGAAATTGATGACGAAATGATAAGCCAGCGGCTCGATGGTGCGCAGCGCTTCGCTGACCGCCACCGAGCGCACGCCATTGATGAACATCGGCTGGACATAGGGAGAATACTGCAGATGCGCTTTGGAACCGCCCGAACCTTCCGGGCGGAAACACGACATGACCCCACACAAACGTTCTGCCCAGTCGCTGGGACGGAACTGCTTGCCATCCTGGGTCAGGCCCATGATGATAAATTCTTGAGGAGGCGATGAAACCGGATCAGTCATGCGCATTTCTCTGAAATCGTGAGAAAGTATTATATCTTATAGAAGACCTGCAAGTTATCCGAATCTATTCGCACCCATCCACCAGGCCCTGCCCCGGGCTTTTGCCCCAGGTCCGCCCGTCTCGGCCCACTCCGGCCGCTTAACCCAGCCAAACGGCAAACGACAGCAGCAGCAACAGGAACATCCAGAGCAGCAGCGCACGCCAGACCAGCCCCACCGTGCTTTGCAGGGTGCGCGGCGATGGCGCCTCGCCGAGCGGGATTTCGGATTCGCCGCCCAGGGAATCCACCGTAGCCGCGTCGATCGGCAGGATTTCGGTGACATTCTCGACCGCCGTGCCGAAGCGCACGCCCATGGCGCCGCCGCCGGCCGACAGGATGATGCCGGCCGCTTCATCCTGCCATTTCCCGGCAAAATTGCGCCAGGCATAGATTGCATCCTCGAAATTGCCGACCACCGCGAACGCCGCCGCCGTGAAACGCGCCGGCAGCCAATCGATCCAGTAGAAAGCGCGTTCGGCAAAGCGGCCGAACACTTCGCTGCGCATGTGATCCGGCTCATTCCAGGCGCGCGCCAGATGCTCGGCCACGCGATACATCACGGCGCAGGCCGGACCGACCGGCATCAGGAACCAGAAGAACACGCCGAACACATTGCGATGCGTGGTGATCAGGGCGCGCTCGGCCACAATGCGAGAGATCTCGCCGACTTCCATCCCGGTGGTGTCCTGCTTGGTCCATTCGGCCAGCAAGGCGCGCGCGGTCACCTCGTCGCCGGTGTTCAGGGCAAACTGGATAGACGTGAAATAGTGGCTGTAATGGCGGAAACCCAGCGTCAGGTAGACGATCAGCACATTCCATGCGAACGCCAGGAAAATGCTGACGTGCAGGAAAATCCAATAGACCAGCGCCGATGGCACGGTCAGCGACAACACCACGAAGGCCCAGCCCAATTGGCCGTGATGCGCATGGCCGGCATTGAACCAGTTCTCGACACGCGCCGAAAACGATCGCACCAGCGTATAGATCGGATTGTCCGCCCTGAGCGGCTTGAGTTGCTCAATGAGTAATGCAAACAGGATAGAAAGAAATGTCATCAGACTGCCTTAGAAGTCGCGCATGGTCATAAGCTTGCAAACAACAAGATAATACATGCGCAGGCGAGGACGGAGAAACAGAATTAGGGATATCGCCAGCAAAAATAGTTCGCCCGCGCCCGCCGCCGGCCATTCGGCCGCATCTTAAATCCGCAGCAGATGGAACAGGTTGCGGATCATCGCGGCGGTGGCACCCCAGATGAAATATTGTTTGAACGGCATCGAATAAAAACTGCGGCGCACGCTCTGGCCCGGCAGTTCGACGACATGGCGCTGATGATTCCGGCCGTTCATCAGGAACGCCAGCGGCACCTCGAACACTTCCGCCACTTCGCGTACGTCGGGCTGCAAGTCGAACGGCGGCGTTATCAGCCCGACCACCGGCGTGACGTTATAGCCGGTGCCGGTGCGGTATTGCGGCAGGCGGCCGATGATCTCGATATGGCTGCGGGCCAGCCCGATTTCCTCCTCGGTTTCGCGCAAGGCGGTTTCCACCGGCGAGGCGTCGCTCTCCTCCACCCGCCCGCCCGGAAAGCTGATCTGCCCCGGATGATCGGTCAGGTCGGCATTGCGCTGGGTGAGCAGCAGCGTCGGGCCGGTATCGCGCAATACGATGCCGATCAGTACCGCCGCGGCCCGCACCGGCTGCTGCTGCGCGAGCTGGCGCCAGTGGCGCTCATCGTCGTCCTCTACCGTCCACGGCGGCTGATGGGCCAGCCGCTCGCGCAGCCAGGCGCTGTCGAGACGCTCGCCGGCCAGCGCAGGTTCTCCGGGGACGAAATTCACCGGGACGGTCAAAGGATCGAAAAGTGGTCTTGGCAATGTTCTTTTCCTGAATAAAAAAAGGGCGCCATATCAATATGGCGCCCTTTTTTGCAAATCGCTGACGCGAATTACTCTGCAGCTTTGGCCGCAACGCGGCGATTCGGCAGTTTTTCCTTGATACGAGCCGATTTGCCCGAACGCTCACGCAGATAATACAGCTTGGCGCGGCGCACGTCGCCACGACGCTTGACTTCGATCGAAGCGATCAGCGGGGAATACAGCTGAAATGTCCGTTCGACGCCTTCGCCCGACGAAATCTTGCGAACGATGAAGTTCGAATTCAGGCCGCGATTGCGACGCGAAATGACCACGCCTTCGTAAGCCTGGGCGCGCTTGCGCGTACCTTCGACCACGTTGACGTTGACGACAACGGTGTCGCCTGGCGCAAAATCAGGGATATTCTTGCCGAGACGGGAAATCTCTTCTTGCTCTAATTGTTGGATCAAGTCCATTTTTCTACTCCGATAACCATCTTGCCGGCGCATCGTTTCGCCCGGTAGAGGATGGGGATTTACATACAGGCCATGCGATCGACTGCATCGACACGATCCGCTCTTGCGGGCCATAACAGCCCATGCTGCCAACTACAAACTGCTTAAAAACTTTTCGTCGCCGCGGCTCAGCAAACCGGCCGCGCGCGCCTGCAAAATCAGGTCCGGACGTTTCCTGGCGGTCGCTTCAAGCGCCCGCTGGCGTCGCCATGTTTCGATTTCAGCGTGGTTTCCGCCCAGCAACACCGGCGGCACCGATATATCCAGATACGTTTCGGGCCGCGTGTAATGCGGACAATCCAGCAGGCCGTTCACAAAACTGTCTTCCACTGCCGAGGCCCCATCGTTCAAGGTCCCGGGCAACAGGCGAATCACCGCATCCATCAGCGCCATTGCCGGCAATTCTCCGCCGGACAAAACGAAATCGCCGACGCTGATTTCCTCATCCACGCAACGATCCAGCAAACGCTGGTCGACCGCTTCGTAACGGCCGCACAACAATACCAGTCCCGGCTCCGCCGCCAGTTGCGTTACCCGGCGGTGCGTCAGCGGCGCGCCCTGCGGCGACAGATAGATCACGCGAGGCGCCTGTTCCGTCAACGGCATCTGGCGCGCTTTCGCGGCTTCCAATGCGGCTTCCAGCGGCTTTGCCAGCATCACCATTCCAGGGCCGCCGCCATAGGGGCGGTCATCGACGGTGCGGTGATTGTCGCTGGTGAAATCGCGCGGATTCCATAAATTCAGGGCGCACTGATTTTTTTCGAATGCGCGCCGCGTAATGCCCGACTGGGTGATGGCGACGAACATTTCAGGGAATAAGGTAACGACATCGAATTGCATTTCGCCCCTGCCCTTAATAATCCAACTCCCAATCGACCGTGATTTTCTTGCCCGCCTGATCGACCGTCTTGACGAAATGATCGACAAACGGGATCAGCGTTTCCGGTGTCTTGGGGGTCTCGCCGGCCTGCGCCGCTTCGGCTGCAGGCTTTACCACCCTGAGAATCGGATGCGCGCCGTTATCCATCAGGTCGGCCACGACGCCCAATTGCTCGCCTTGTAAATTCTCTACCGCCAAGCCGATCAGGTCGACCCAGTAAAACTCGTCGTCCGACAGCGCAGGAAAATGACTGCGCGAAATTCGAACTTCATTCCCCCTGAGCGCTTCTGCCGCATCGCGGCCCGCCACGCCCATCAGTTGCGCCACCACATCGCCGCCATGACTCTTGGCATGCAACATGTCGATATCGCGCAATTCCGAGGATTCCGGCTTGCCCAGCCACCATCTCCTGGCACTCAGCAATGCGTCCGCATCGTCCGAAAACGACTTGATGCGCACCCAGCCGGCAATACCGTATGCACCACTGACATAGCCGACGGTTACCAGATCCTCAGGAATACCCGACTGCGCCATGCCGCTTGGTGCCGATACTGTTTCGATGCTTAGGCTGCAGTCTTGCCGGCGCTGCCGATCAGACGGGCAACGGTTGGCGACACTTGTGCGCCGACGCCTTGCCAGTATGTCAGGCGATCCTGAGCGATACGGAAGCTTTCTTCCTTGCCCGATGCAACCGGATTGTAGAAACCCAGTTGCTCGATGAAGCGACCGTCGCGGCGATTGCGCGAATCAGTTGCCACGATGCTGAAGAAAGGGCGCTTCTTGGCGCCTCCACGTGCTAAACGAATAACGACCATAATGATTCCAAAAAGTGTTCGAAGACGAAAAAAGTTGCAAATTATAGCCCGTTTTGGCGCCCTACCGCAAACTTAATCGCAAGTAAAGCCCCTGGCGGGGCGACAAGCGTGGGGGAAATGCCGCAAACGGCGACCGAACCGCCTTTGACCGGGTGCGGCGGCAGCCCCCAACACTGCTACACTATCCTGCTTTTGCCCGCCCTGGCGGCAAATCCCGCAAAATCCCTCAATAGAACCGGTTAAAGGCTTTTCCCGATGTCCACGCCCCACAAGAACAAAACCCTGGCCACTTTCCTGGCGGCATTTTTCGGCGCCGTCGGCGCGCACCGCTTCTATCTGCATGGGCTGCGCGATCGCCTCGGCTGGGCGCATATTGCCACCCTGCCAATTTCCTTGCTGGCAATGACGGCCTGGCCCGATCAGCAACGCCTGTTCACCTGGTTGCTGTTCTTGATTTCGGCCCTGGCCGGGATGGTGGAAGCGCTGGCGCTGGGCCTGGTTCCGGATGAAAAATGGGATGCGCGCTACAACAGCCAGTCCGGCAAATCGTCCGATTCCGGCTGGATCGTGGTGCTGTTGCTGATATTCAGCCTGACGGTGGGCGCCACCGGTATCATTGCCGCGATGGCCCGCACTTTCGATCTGCTGTATACCGGCGGCGCCTACGGCTGAAAAACTAGAACTGCGCTTCGCCCAGCGCCTGCACCGCGCCGCTGCCTTCGACGATGGCCATCCGATAGGCTTCGGCCTGGGTCAGGAAGTGATCGGCAAAGAATCGCGCCGTGACGATCTTGGCCGAATAGAAATCCCGGTCGCCGGCGCCCTCCTGCAGTTTTTGCCGCGCCGCCAACGCCGCACGTCCCATCTGCCAGCCGCCCAGCACAATGCCGGCCAGTTTCAGATAGGGCACGCTGCCGGCAAAAACGCCCTTGATGTCGCTTTTCAGATTGCCGACCACATACGCGACCACCTGCTCCAGCGCGGTCGCGGCAGTTTCCAGGCGGCGGCCGATGGCTTTCAGATCGTCGTCGCCGCCGGCCAGCGCCGCCGCGGTGCGGCGCACTTCCCCGATGATCCTGTTGGCGGCCGCGCCGCCGTCGCGCCCGGTCTTGCGGCCCACCAGGTCATTCGCCTGGATCGCGGTGGTGCCTTCGTAAATGGACAGGATGCGCGCATCGCGGTAATACTGCGCCGCGCCGGTCTCCTCGATGAATCCCATGCCGCCGTGCACCTGGATGCCGTTGGAGGCGACATCGACCGCCAGTTCGGTCGACCAGCCCTTGATGATCGGCACCAGGTATTCGTAGAACGCCTGGCTGTCGCGGCGCACCTCGGCGTCGGCATGATGCCGCGCCAGATCGGACGCGCCCGCGCCGACATAGGCCAGCGCGCGCGCAGCCTCGGTCTGCGCGCGCATGCTCATCAGCATGCGCCGCACATCCGGCTGATGAATGATGGCCACCGGTCCGGGCGATCCTTCCAGGTCGCGCGATTGCACCCGCTCCTTGGCGTAGGCCGCGGCTTTCTGATACGCCCGCTCTGCCACGCTGATGCCCTGGACGCCGACCGCGAAGCGCGCCGCGTTCATCATGATGAACATATATTCCAGGCCGCGATTTTCCTCGCCGACCAGCGTGCCGACGGCGCCGCCGCGATCGCCGAATTGCAGCACGGCGGTCGGGCTGGCCTTGATGCCCATCTTGTGCTCGATCGAGACGCAGTGCACATCGTTGCGCTCGCCCGTCGTGCCGTCGGCATTGCTCAGGAATTTCGGCACCACGAACAGCGAAATGCCCTTCACGCCTTCCGGCGCGCCGGGAGTGCGCGCCAGCACCAGGTGGACAATGTTGTCCGCCATGTCGTGCTCGCCGTAAGTAATGAAAATCTTGGTGCCGAACAGCTTGTAGCTGCCGTCCTCTTGCGGCACGGCACGCGTGCGCACCAGGGCCAGGTCGGAGCCGGCCTGCGGCTCGGTCAGGTTCATGGTGCCGGTCCATTCGCCTTCGATCAATTTGCCCAGATAGGCCGCTTTCTGCCGATCGCTGCCGGCGGTGATCAATGCCTCGATCACGCCGTCGGTCAGCAGCGGGCAGAGCGCGAATGCCAGGTTGGCGGAATTGAGCATTTCGATGCAAGGCGTCGCCACCAGTTTCGGCAGCCCTTGTCCACCGAAGGCCTGCGGATGCTGCACGCCCTGCCAGCCGGCCGCGCCGAAGGCCTTGAACGCGGCCTTGAAGCCCTTGCTGGTGGTCACCTCGCCGCCATCGTGCCAGAAGCTCGGCTGCTGGTCGCCCTCATGATTTAAAGGCGCCACCACTTCGCTGCAGAAACGGCCGTTTTCCTCCAGGATCGCCTCCACCGTTTCCGGCGTCGCATCTTCGCAATCGGGCAAGGCATTGATCTGCGACAGTCCAGCCAATTCGTTCATCACGAACAGCATGTCCTTCAACGGCGCGGTATAACTCATGGACGGCTCCTCCCCGTTTGTTTCAACCTTGTTCCAACTTCATGTCAATCCTGCTTCGACTTCATTCCGGCTTGTGCCGCAACCTTTATCCCAGTTGCCTGACCAGTTCCGGCACCGCCTCGAACAGATCGGCCACCAGGCCGTAGTCGGCCACGCTGAAGATCGGCGCTTCTTCGTCCTTGTTGATCGCCACGATCACCTTGGAGTCCTTCATCCCGGCCAAATGCTGGATCGCGCCCGAAATG
>DASYEK010000111.1:0-13563 GCA_036499085.1 Herbaspirillum sp.
CGTTCGACTTGCATGTGTAAGGCATGCCGCCAGCGTTCAATCTGAGCCAGGATCAAACTCTTCAGTTTAATCTCTGTTTTAAGACATCTCTGTCTTTGATCCGTTGCCGGATCGGTCGCTCACTCAAAATACTGACAGGTGACTTCCTTTTACAGAAGCCATCTATATTTCTTTGTGAGCATTTAATGTTTTAAGCATTGCGACAAGGCCTAAACCCCATCGCCGCATTCCCATCAAACGCCCACACTTATCGGCTGTTAATTTTTAAAGAACCTGTTGCTTGCTACCTGGCTGATAAAGCGTTTTGTCTATCAACATACTGCAAAAATCTTTCCGTTCAACGCCCCTTGCAACACAACAATGTTTTGCTTGGTTCGTTACGGGAGGCGAACTATAGCAAGGCTGGAATCTTTTGCAAAGCCTTTTTTGGAAATAATTTAGAAAATATTTCGCAGGCCTACCGGACCCGGCTCGAAAACCGGCGCAGTTGCCTGAAATCATCATGGGGAATGCAACGACCGGCCCCCGCTCGAATCGGATCATCCCGCCTTGCGGAACGTCATGTTGATGCGGACCTCGCCGGTGGCGGGATGGTGAGCCGGCTTCAGCGGCAGGACGGCGTGATAGCGCAGGCGGTCCTCCCCGCCCCAGACCACGACATCGCCATGAAACAGGGGAACGCGCTGTTTCGGATCGGCGCGCTGGGTGCCGCCGAACTGGAACACCGCCGGAATGCCGAGCGAAATCGACACCACCGGCGCGGCGAGATCCAGTTCGTTCCGATCCTGGTGCAGCGACAGCCTGGTGCCCGCCGCATAGCGATTGATCAGGCAGGCATCCGGCCGGAAACCGGCAAATCCCGCTGCGGCCGCGGCAGCCTGCGCCAGTTGCATGAAGACTTCCGGCATGGCGGGCCATGGCAGGCCGCTGTCGGGATCGATTGGCGTATAGCGATAGCCGCGGCGGTCCGAGGTCCAGCCCAAGGCGCCGCAATTGCTGAGTCCGACCGACATCCTGAATCCGCCCGGCGTCACCATATGGCGGAACGGCGCTTGCCGCAGCACCGCTTTCAGCGAGGGCAACAACGCATCGACATACGGCAGCGCAAAGCCGCGCAGCACGAAAGCGCCCTGGCCGAGTCGTTCACGCTCGCCTGGGGCTGCCGCGCCGGGTTCGGTATCGAATAAATTCAAATTCATCCGGTCAGTGTAAACGCAGTGCCGTTGCGCCGCATGCTCAGCGTTTCCTACATGGATTTACTGCTTTCTCCGCTTCTGGCGCGGCGCCGCGTCTACTAACCTAGGCGCTTATTGCCTCTGCCTCGCCGCCCGGCCGCTTTATCCCGGTGCGGTATGCCCGTGCGGTATCCCGGCGTCGCATTCCAGCGCCGCTTCCGCCGCTTCCAATACGCAAAAAAGGACTTCCCATGGCCTCAACCGTTGCCGAGATTCTGGTCGAAACCCTGCATGATATTGGCGTGCGCCAGATTTTCGGCGTGGTGGGGGACGCACTCAATCCGCTGACCGATGCGATCCGGCGCGACGGCCGCATCGAATGGATAGGCGTGCGGCACGAAGAAGGCGCGGCACAGGCCGCGGCCGGGCAGGCCAAGCTGACCGGCCGGCTGGCCGTGTGCTGCGGCACCACCGGTCCCGGCGCCAATCATCTGGTGGCCGGACTGTACGAAGCGAAGAAGGATCACGCACCGGTATTGGCGATCTCGGGCGGCGTGCCGGCCAGCCGCCGCGGCATCGACTATTTGCAGGAAAACAACCCGGACCTGCTGTTTCGCGATGTTGCGGCCTATACGCAGACCATCGTCAGCGCGGAACAGGCGCCGAACGTCATCCACCAGGCGATCGCGCAGGCCTATGCCACCCGCGGCGTGGCGCACATCAGCATTCCGGCCGACATCATCGGCAGCCCCGCGCCGGCAAGCGTCGCCAGCCGGCAGACGCTGCACCCACTGAGCGACAGCGCCCCGGCGCCGGAAGAATTGCAACAGGCGGTCGAATTGATCGACAACGCCAAATCGGTCGCGATCCTGGTCGGCCACGGCGCGCGTTCCGCCATCGACGACATCGCCGCGCTGGCCGAAAAACTGCAGGCGCCGCTGATCCATACCTTCCGCGCCAAGGACATGCTGCCCTACGATCATCCGCACTGGATCGGCGGCGTCGGCCTGATCGGCGGCGCGCCGGGCATCGACGCCCTGCATAACGCGGAATTGATGCTGATGCTGGGATCCGACTATCCCTATTCGGAATTCCTGCCGTCCAAGACCCATATCATCCAGATCGATCAACGCGGCTTCGTACTCGGACGGCGCGCGCCAATCACGCTCGGCATGGCCGGCGCGGTCAAGCCGGCGGTCGCCCATTTATTGCAACATACACAAGGCAAGACCGACCAGGCGTTCTTCAAGCAAACCTGCGACGACCGGCGCAAGTGGAACGAAATGCTCGACAAGCACGCCGCCATCGGCCGCGCGCAGAAAAAAATCAAGCCGCAGAGCGTCGCCAGGCGGCTCGGCGAACTGGCCGCCGACGATGCCGTGTTCGTGGTCGACACCGGCGTCGTCACGCTTTGGTGCGGCAACTGGCTGCGTCAATCGGGCCGGCAGCGCATCCTGGCCTCGTTCAACAATGCCGCGGTCGGCACGGCGCTGGGCCAGGCCAACGGTGTGCAGGCGCTGGACCGCAAGCGCCAGGTCATCGTCGCGGTCGGCGACGGCGGCTTCACCATGCTGCTCGGCGAATTCATGACCAGCGTCGAACACAAGCTGCCGCTGAAGGTGGTGGTATTCAATAACCGCGAATGGGGCCTGGTGCACCTGGAAATGGAAGAAGCCGGATTGCCGGCCTTCGAAGGCTCCAATTTCCCGAACATGGATTTCGCCGCCTTCGCGCAAGCCTGCGGCGCCCAGGGCTTTACCGCGCAAAGCCCGGAGCGCCTGGACGATGCCCTGCAGGCACTGCTGGCGGCGCCGGGCCCGGCGATATTGAACGTCGTCATCGATCCTGCCGAATTGCCGGTGATGCCGCATATCAAGCTCGACCAGATCTGGCGCTTCGGCCTGGCCAAGGTCAAGGAATCGATGATCTCGATGAAAGGCGGCTGATCATGAAACTGGAAGGCTCATGCCACTGCGGCGCGGTGCATTTCGCGCTCGACAGCGATACGCCCTATCCATACCAGCGCTGCTACTGCTCGATCTGCCGCAAGACGCAGGGCGGCGGCGGATATGCCGTCAATATCGGCGGCGACGCCAGATCGCTGAAGGTGCGCGGCACGGACGCGATCGGCATCTATCACGCCAAACTCAAGCGCAAGGGCGAACGGCGGCTGCATGCCAGCACGGCCGAGCGCCACTTCTGCCGCCTGTGCGGCAGCGCATTGTGGCTGTTCAGTCCGGAATGGCCCGATCTGATTCATCCATTCGCGTCGGCCATCGACACACCGCTGCCGATACCGCCGCAATACACCCATTTGCTGCTCGATTACAAGGCGCCTTGGGTAGAAGTGCAAGCCGGCAAAAAAGACCTGCAATTCGGCGAATTCCCGCAGGAATCGCTGGCCGACTGGCACCAACGTCTGGGCCTGAAAAGCGCGGATTGAATCATCGCGGTACGGACGATTCGAAGCGCCGCATTGCCTGGCCCATTTTTGTCATCAAAGGAGAACAGCATGAACAAGCAACTTGAAAACCTGAAAATCGCACTTCTGGTCACCGACGGCTTCGAACAGGCCGAACTGCTGGAGCCGAAAAAGGCATTGGAAGCCGCCGGCGCCAAGGTCGATGTAATTTCGGACAAGCAAGGCAGCGTGCAAGGTTTCAAACATACGGACAAGGGCGAGACCGTCAAGGTCGACAAATCCATCGACGCGGTGCGCCAGGACGACTATGACGGCGTGTTGCTGCCGGGCGGCGTGGTCAATGGCGACGCCCTGCGCATGGTGCCGAAGGCGCGCGATTTCGTGAAGGCGGCCAACGAAGCCGGCAAGCCGATCGCGGCCATCTGCCATGGCGGCTGGCTGCTGATTTCGGCTGGCGTCGCGGAAGGCCGCACCGTAACCAGTTGGCCGTCGCTGCAGGACGATTTCCGCAATGCCGGCAGCACTTGGATGGACCGCGAAACCGTACGCGATGCCAACCTGGTGACTTCGCGCAAACCGGACGATATCCCGGCATTCAACAAGGCCTTCATCGCCCTGCTCGACGAACACCACCACGCCGCCGCGCATTGATTCAGGATTGCGCTCCGCCGTGACGGCGCGGCATGACGCAGAGTCATGCCGCGCCGTGCGTGATATTCAGCGCGCGACGCGCCGCACACGCCGCCACACTTACACTTTTCCGCTGGAAAGCTGAAATAGATCGGATATATACTGTTCTTTCATACAGTATATATAATCTGATTTATTCAGAATGACCACCCTTCCTCCTTCTTCATCCAGTCCCTCCAGTCCTTTTTATTATCTGGAAAATTTCCAGACCGTCCTGGAATGGATCGCCGCCCGCTACAGCAGCATGCTGATTGCGGAGGAACTGGCTTTCATCGAGAATTTCCAGACATTGCCGCTCGCCTCCCGGGCACTGCTGGTGCGCATGGCGATGCGCAAGGGCGAACTGTTCCGCGCCTCAAGGTTGCGTTATGACGAAATCGGCTGTCCGCGCCGCGCTGCCGAAGCGCTGGTCGCTGCCGGCTGGCTCGACGACGCGCCGCTGCTTGGCGTCGACCATCTGTTCGCCCTGTTGCGCAAGGATGAACTGGCCGCCGTATTCGACTTTCCGCCCGAACTCAAAAATGCCCGCAAGGATTTGCAGCTGCTGGCCTTGCTGGAAGACACCGACTTGGCCGAGGAGGCGCGCACGCTGGCCGACTGGCATCCGGAACCGATAGACGACTGCGTGTATTGCCTGCGCATCGAGGCCCTGTGCGAACGGCTGCGCCTGATGTTTTTCGGCAATCTGCATCAGGAGTGGTCGGAATTCGTCCTGTCCGAACTCGGCATATTCAAGTACGAAAAGGTCGCGCTGTCGGCGGTTTCACAAGGCTTTCGCAACCGGCGGGATATCGACGACTACCTGCATCTGCAGCGCTGCCGCGAACGCTTCCATGCCGGCGAATCGATTGCCGAACTGATGCCGGCGATCCCGGCAGCCGCCTACGCCGGCGACTGGCTCGAAAGCCGGCGCGCCAAGCTGTTGTTCCAGATCGCGCAGCAGCATGAACGCCACGGCGCATTGGCCGACGCGCTCAGGATCTACGTCGATTGTCCATGGCCGGGGGCGCGCATGCGCATGGTGCGCATGCTGGAGCGCATTGGGCAAATCGCGGTTGCATTCGAATTCGCGCAGGCCGGCGCGGAAGCTCCCGAAAGCGAAGCCGAGCGGCAGCAATTGTCGCGCACCCTGCCGCGCTTGCGGCGCCAGCTAGGCCATGCCGGATCGCCGGCGCGCGCTGCTGCGCCGGTGATGCGGCACGACCTCGCATTGGACCGGCCGGCACTGCCCGTTCCGGTGGAAACGCTGGTGCGCGACCATCTGCACCGGCACGACGCGCCCGTCCTGTATGTCGAAAATACCCTGGTCAATTCGCTGTTCGGCCTGTTGTGCTGGGACGCGGTTTTCGCGCCGGTGCACGGCGCTTTTTTCCATCCGTTCCAGAGCGGCCCGGCCGACCTGCTCAGCGTCGATTTCCTGCGCCGCCGCGAACCGGAATTCCAGGCCTGCCTGGCGCAGCTCGACAGCGACGCCTACCGCCGCACCATCCTGCGCAACTTCCGCGACAAGACCGGCACCCTGTCGCCGTTCGTGTATTGGGATCTGCTGAGCGAGCAATTGCTGAGCTTGGCGCTGCATTGCCTGCCCGCCCTGCATTTGCGCAAATGGTTCGAACGCCTCCTGCTGGATATCCGCGCCAATCGCAGCGGCTATCCCGACCTGATTCAGTTCTGGCCGGACGAAGGACGCTACCGCATGATCGAAGTCAAGGGTCCCGGCGACCGGCTGCAGGATAACCAGGTCCGCTGGCTGGAGTATTGCGCCGCGCACGATATGCCGGTGAGCGTCTGCTATGTGCAATGGACACAGGAGCAAGCCGCTTGAACGCCGCCGCAGCCGCCGCCATGGCCACCGATACCGTCTATACCATCGCGGTGCGGGCGCTGTGCGAATTCACGTCCAAGCAGGGCGACCTCGACTTGCGCTTCACGCCGTCGCCCTCGGCGCAGGAAGGCATGGCCGGACACGCCACCGTCACCGGCCGGCGCGACGCCGGCTATCGCACTGAAGTCAGCTTGATCGGCGAATTCGAGAATTTGCGCGTGCGCGGCCGTGCCGACGGCTACGATGCGGCGCGCAACCAGCTTGAGGAAATCAAGACCTTCCGCGGCGACCTCGACCTGATGCCGGCCAACCACCGTCATCTGCATTGGGCCCAGGCCAAAATCTACGGCCATCTGCTGTGCCGCGAATTGGCCCTGCCTGAAATGCATCTGGCGCTGGTGTATTACGACATCGCCAGCGGCAAGGAGACCGTGCTGAAACAACGCATGGACGCCATCGATCTGGAACGCTTCTTTGAAGACCGGTGCCGGCATTTTCTCGATTGGGCGGGGCAGGAACTTGCGCATCGCGCCGCGCGCGACGACGCACTGCACGCGCTGCGTTTCCCGCATGCCGCATTCCGGCCCGGCCAGCGGGAACTCGCTGCCGCCGTCTATAAAACCGCCGAACAGGGCCGCTGCCTGCTGGCACAGGCGCCGACCGGGATCGGCAAAACCGTCGGCACGCTATTCCCGCTGCTAAAGGCAAGCCCGGCGCAGAAAATCGACAAGGTCTTTTACCTTTCCGCCAAAAGCTCCGGCCGCCAGTTGGCGCTCGATGCGCTGGCGCTGATCAAGGACGGCCCGCCGCAAACCCCGGCCGGGAGCACGCCGTTGCGGGTGCTGGAACTGGTGGCGCGCGACAAGGCCTGCGAACATCCGGACAAGGCCTGCCACGGCGCCTCATGCCCGCTGGCCAAAGGCTTCTACGACCGCTTGCCGCAAGCGCGCGCCGTCGCGGTCTCGGCGGCGGATACCGGCGCCGCATCGCATCGCTCCATATTGCACAAGTCCGCATTGCGCGAGATCGCCCTGGCGCACCATATCTGCCCGTATTACCTGAGCCAGGACCTGGTGCGCTGGGCGGATGTGGTGGTCGGCGACTATAACTATTATTTCGACCTCGGCGCGATGCTGCATGGCCTGGCGGCGGCCAATCAATGGCGCGTCGGCGTGCTGGTGGACGAAGCGCACAATATGATCGAACGGGCGCGCAAGATGTATTCGGCGCAACTCGACCAGCGCGACTTGAAGACCCTGCGCGACGACGGTCCCGCCGCCTTGAAAGGCGCGCTGGATCGTCTCAACCGCCAATGGAATGCCTTGCACAGGGAGCAGCAGGACGACTATCAGGCGCATGACACGCTGGCGCCCGCGTTCCTGGGCGCCCTGCAATATGCGATCGCCGGCATCGCCGACTACCTCGGCGAACATGCGGCCGACGGCATCGATCCCGGCTTGCAGCGCTTCTATTTCGATGCGCTGCATTTTTCGCACGTCGCCGAATTGTTCGATCGTCATTCGCTGTTCGATATTTCCAAGGCCGGCCGCAACGCCGCCCGGCTCTGCATCCGCAATATCGTCCCCGCGCCGTTCCTCGCGCCGCGCTTTGCGGCCGCGCATGCGGTAACGCTGTTCTCGGCCACTCTGAACCCGTGGCACTTCCACAACGACATGCTCGGCCTGCCCGCCGGTACAGCGTGGATCGACGTGCCGTCGCCCTTCGAAGCCGGACAATTGTCGGTGCGGCTGGCCGGCCATATCTCGACCCGCTACCGACATCGCGAGGATTCGCTGGAACCGATCGTCGACCTGATCGCCGCGCAATACCGGCGGCAGCCCGGGAATTACCTGGCCTTCTTCAGCAGCTACGATTATCTGCAGAAAGTCGGCGCCCTGTTCCGTACGCGCCATCCCGATATCCTCATGCTGGAGCAGGCGCGGCAGATGGACGAGGCCGAACGCGAACGCTTCCTGCAATGCTTCACGCAGACTTCCCGCGGCGTCGGCTTCGCGGTGCTGGGCGGATCGTTCGCCGAAGGCATCGACTTGCCTGCCCGGCGCCTGATCGGCGCCTTTATCGCGACCCTCGGCCTGCCGCAAATCAATCCGGTCAACGAACAGATCATGCGGCGCATGGAGGTCTTGTTCGGCGCCGGCTATGATTACACCTATCTCTATCCTGGACTGCAAAAAGTGGTGCAGGCCGCCGGCCGCGTGATCCGCACGCAGCAGGATCGCGGCGTGGTCTACCTGATCGACGACCGCTTCGGCCGGGCCGAAATACGCAGCCTGCTGCCGGCATGGTGGCGCGTCGAAACCGAGCCCAGGCCGGCATGCCCTCCATCTCCTCCACCTGTCCATCGGCCAGCACCAAGCCCGGAAAGCGCGGTCCAGCCCGGCCTGAATTTCATCTGATTTTCATCCGTTTCCAGGTCGGCTCGCAAAAAAACTTCTTTCCATTCCGTTATGAATTGGATATATTTCAATTATTGTTGAAATATTGAATCAATACCGCCGACCAAGGAGCGCCATGGAAACCAAGAATGTGATCGCAGCTCTCTCCGCCCTGGCGCAGGAATCGCGCCTGGCGGTGTTCCGACTGTTGATGCAGGCCGGCCCCGAAGGCATGGCCGCCAGCAAGATCGCCGCCGAATTGGCGATTTCCCCCTCGGCCCTGTCGTTTCACTTGAAAGAACTTTCCCACGCACAACTATTGACCTCGCGCAATGTAGGGCGCTTCGTGATCTACGCCGCCAGCTTCGACGCCATGAACGAATTGATCGGATTCCTTACCGACAACTGTTGCGGCGGCAACATCTGCACGCCGGCCCCCGCATGTCGTCCTGCCGAAACAATCATTGTTTAAGCTCTCTGACGACGTGCGATCGCACGGCATCGCCATGGCACTTTCATCAATTCAAAACGGGGGAATTCGAATGAGCGCGACTCAAAACGGCAAGACCTATAACGTCCTGTTCCTGTGCACCGGCAATTCGGCGCGCAGCATCATGGCCGAAGCCTTGTTGAACAGCATGGGCAAGGGACGCTTTCATGCATACAGCGCCGGCAGCCATCCAAACGGCACGGTCAATCCTTTGGCGATCGAACAGATCGCCCCGACCGGCTATGCGGTGGACAAGTTGCGCAGCAAAAGCTGGGACGAATTCGCCGCGCCCGGCGCGCCGCAAATGGATTTCGTCATTACCGTCTGCGACAACGCCGCGGGCGAAATCTGTCCGATCTGGCCGGGCCATCCGATCTCGTCGCACTGGGGCTTTGAAGACCCGGCCGCGGCCGTCGGCAGCAACGAAGAAAAGCGCGCGGTGTTTTCCAAGGTGGCGCGGCAGATCACTACCCGCGTGAACATCTTCAACAGCCTGCCGTTCCATACCCTCGAAAATACCGCCATCAAACGCGAAATGGATGCGATCGGCGCCGCCTGATCCGCCCTTAACCACTCAATCACAAACTCGATATATGCAAACCGACCGGCAACACGCTGCACGCACTCCCATGAATGTCTTCGAACGCATGCTGACCTTGTGGGTGGCGCTATGCATCGCGGCCGGCGTTTTCCTCGGGCAAGGATGGCCGCATGCGGTGGCGGCCATCGGCGCCATGCAGATCGCCCATGTCAATCTGCCGGTCGGCCTGTTGATCTGGTTGATGATTATCCCGATGCTGCTGAAGATCGATTTCAGCGCATGGAATCAAATCCGCGGCCATGTGCGCGGCATCGGCGTGACGCTGTTTGTCAACTGGGCGGTGAAGCCGTTTTCGATGGCGCTGTTCGGCTGGCTGTTTATCCGTCACTGGTTTGCGCCGTATCTGCCGGCCGATCAGCTCGATTCATATATCGCCGGCCTGATCCTGCTGGCCGCCGCGCCCTGCACCGCCATGGTATTCGTCTGGAGCCGGCTGACCGGCGGCGATCCCTATTTCACGCTGTCGCAGGTCGCGTTGAACGATGTCGTCATGGTATTCGCCTTTGCGCCGCTGGTCGGACTGCTGCTGGGCGTGTCGAGCATCAGCGTGCCGTGGGATACGCTGCTGACCTCGGTGGCGCTATATATCGTGATTCCGGTGATCGTCGCGCAATGCTGGCGCAAGCTGCTGCTGCGGCGCGGGCAGGCCGCCTTCGACCATGCCGTGGCGCGGCTGCAGCCGTGGTCGATCATGGCGCTGCTGTCGACGCTGATCCTGCTGTTCGCCTTCCAGGGCGACGCTATTGTCGAACAGCCGTTGGTGATCGGATTGCTCGCCATTCCAATCCTGATCCAGGTCTTCTTCAATTCCGCGCTGGCATACTGGCTGAACCGCATGGTCGGCGAAAAGCACGCCATCGCCTGTCCTTCGGCATTGATCGGCGCATCCAATTTCTTTGAGCTGGCGGTCGCCGCCGCGATCGGCCTGTTCGGCTTCAAGTCGGGCGCCGCGCTGGCCACCGTGGTCGGCGTGCTGATCGAAGTACCGGCCATGCTGCTGGTGGTCGCCGCGGTCAACCGCACGCAGGGCTGGTACGAGAACGGCCGCGCACGTTAAGTCGCGGCCATCGGAAATGGCTCAGCCGCCTCGGTCGCCGCCCCAGTCGCCGCCCAGCGCCTTGATCAGGAACACCGACACCAGCAGGCGCTGGCCGCGCAATTGCGCCAGCTGGCGTTCGTTGTTGAGCAGGGTCTGCTCGGCCGAAATCACTTCCAGGTAAGTCGCCACGCCGTCTTCGTAGCGCGCGTTGGCGATGTCGAATGCGCGCCGGGCGCTGACGATGGCCTTCTGCGATTGCGCCATCGCGCTGTCCAGCGTAACGACGCCGGTAATGCCGTCTTCGACTTCCTGCAACGCAGTCAGCACGGCGCGCCGGTAATTCGCCACCGCGCCCTGGTAGCCGGCGCGCGCGAAATCGACGCCGGCGTCGATGCGGCCGCCGCTGAACAGGGTCTGCGCGACCGAAACGCCGAACGACCACAGCAGGCTGGGCGCATTGAACAGCGTGGTCATCGAGTTGCTGTCGAAACCGTAGGTCGGATTCAGGTTGAAGCTCGGATAATAGGCGGCGCTGGCGATGCCGATCTGGGCGTTGGCCGCGGCCATGGCGCGCTCGGCCGACGCGATGTCGGGACGGCGCTCCAGCATATCCGACGGCATGCCCAGCGGCACCGCCGGCGGCGTCAATTCGGCATCGGTGGCCGGCAATGAAAACACCGGCGCGGCGGTGCCGGTCAACGTGGCGATCGCATGTTCATACTGGCCGCGCTGGCGTTTCAGGATATCGATCTGGGTCAGCGTCGAATCCAGCAGGGCCTGCTGCTGCGCCACGTCGAGGCCGGAACTGGCGCCCAGGTCGTGGCGCGCATTGGCCAGTTCCAGCGAACGGCGCTGCAAGGCGATCGAACGCTGCACCACGCCGAGTTCGATATCGGACTGGCGCAGGTTGATGTAGTTGTTGGCCAGGTCGGCGCTGAGCACCAGCCTGGTGTTTTCCAGGTCGGCCGCGGATTGCTGCGCGGAGGCCTGCGCGCCTTCCACGCTGCGCCGCACGCGGCCGAACAGGTCGGCTTCATAGTTGACCGCGAGGCCGAGCTGGAAATCGCTCTGGATGGTCTGGAAGTTCTGGGAATTGTAGTTGGTCAGCGGACGATTGCCGGAAATCTGCAAGCGCGCCGCGCGCGCATTCACGCCGACCTGCGGCAATTGCGCCGACGAGGTGCTGGCCAGCGACGCGCGCGCCTGCGCCAGGCGGGCATTGGCCGCGGCCAGGGTCTGGTTGTTGGCCAGGGCTTCCTGCTGCAAGCGATTCAGCACCGGATCGCCGAAGCGCTCCCACCACGCGCCCTTGGCGTGGGTATCGCCCGGCGCGCTGGTACGCCATGGCGCCTGCACCGACCAGCCCGGCGGCACATTGTCCAGCGCCGGCTTATGGTAATCGGGACCGGCCGCGCAACCGGCCAGCATCAACGCGAACGCCAGGTTCAGGAACAGCGGAACGGGCCTTGCCGCCCGCATGGAAGCGGCCATGACGGTCGGACGCAGTCTCACGACGCCGCCTGATCCGCGGCCTTGGCCGGCGCAGGCGCATCCTCCTGCGCCTGCGTGACCTGGTCGCCCTCGGCCAGCGCATCGGTCGGATTCAGCACCAGCCGTTCATTGGCGGCCACGCCGTTCAGGATTTCCACCGTCTCGCCGAAGTTGCGGCCGATCTGCACCGGCTTCAGGTGCACGCGCGATTGCGCATCCACCACCGCCACCTGCGCGCCTTCCTTGCGGAACAGCAGCGTATTGGTCGGCACCACGATGGTGCTGCTGGCTTGCAGCGGCAGCGACACCTGGACGTAGGAGCCCGGCATCAGCACCCCTTGCCGATTCGGCAGCGCCACTTCAATCTGCATGGTGCGGGTGGCGGGATCGATCGAGGCGGCGGTGCGCGCCACCTTGCCGTCGAACTTCTGCCCGCGCAATTCATTCTGCGTGACAACCACCGGCTGGCCCGGCTTGATCATCTGCGCATACGCCTGCGGCACATTCACGTAGACCCGCAGCGGATCGGTTTGCGACAGCGTGAACAGGGGGCGCGCCGAACTCGGATCGATCAGGTCGCCGACATCGACGTTGCGCCGGGTAATGACGCCGGCAAAGGGCGCCACCACATGCTTGAAGCTGCTCAGCTGGCGCAGGCGTTCGACATTGGCGTCGGCCGCGGCCACGTTGGACTGCGCCTGCACCGCCGCGCTGCGCCGTTCGTCGAGTTCCTGCTGCGACACGGCGTCGCGCTTGCGCAAGGCTTCCCAGCGCACCACCGAACTCTTGGCCAGGTCCAGCGTGGAAGCAACCTGCTGGCGCGCAGCGACGGCCTGCGTCAATTGCTGGTCGATTTCCGGCGTTTCGATATCCGCCAGCAGTTCGCCCTTCTCCACATGGCTGCCGATATCCTTGTACCAGCGTTTCAGATAACCGCCGGCGCGCGCCGAAATCGGCGATTGCACGAAGCCTTGCAAGGTGCCGGGCAAGGCCAGGGTCTGGGTCTTGTCCGGCGTCTTGGCGAGCGCGGTCTTGACGTATTGCGCGGCCAGTTGCTCGGTGCCTTCGGCCAGCGCGCGGTCATGGAACACGCGGCTGACGATGGTGCGCGCGGCGCCCAGCAACAGCAGGACCAGGATGACGATGCCGAGAATCCTGGTGCGGCGGGCGATCTGCCGGCGCTTCAGCAGTTCGGCCGGGTCAACGCCCTCGATCGGGTGAATGGCCAGTTGGGAATGACTTTCTTGCGACATTGCTTCAGACCTCCTGAGGAGCGTTCGGGGCGGCACCGGCAGCGGCCGATGCGCGCTCGGCATCGCGCCGCACCGTGCGTTGATGAATGCGTTGATGGATGCCGGCATACAGCACCGGCACGAAGAACAAGGTGGAGACCGTGGCGAACAGCAGGCCGCCGATGACGGCGCGGCCCAGCGG
>DASYEK010000112.1:0-47715 GCA_036499085.1 Herbaspirillum sp.
GATTTTCGTAAAATATCCCTAAACTTCGATACGCTTCGCTGCCCAAGGCGAACGGAGAGGTTTGATGATTTTCATAAAATATTCCTAAACTTCGATACGCTTCGCTCCCAAGGCGAACGGAGAGGTTTGATGATTTTCATAAAATATTCCTAAACTTCGATACGCTTCGCTCCCAAGGCGAACGGAGAGGTTCGATGATTTTCGTAAAACATTACTAAACCCGTTCGCCCTGAGTAGGCCACAGGCCGTATCGAAGGGTCACCTCCGGCCATGAATCATCCAAAAATCAAAACAAAAAATACCGCTGCGCCAACGGCAACACCTCCGCCGGTTCGCAGGCCAGCAGCTCGCCATCGGCGCGCACTTCATAAGTCTCGGCGTCGACTTCCATCTTCGGCGTGGCGTCGTTGTGAATCATGTCGCGCTTGCGCAGATGACGCATGTTCTTCACAGCGATCAGCGGCTTGTTCAATCCCAATTGCGCGCCAATGCCGGCGTCGAACGCGGCCTGGGAAACGAAAGTCACCGATGTCTTGAGCCCGCCGCCGTAGGCGCCGAACATCATCCGGTAATGCACCGGCTGCGGGGTCGGAATCGATGCATTCGGATCGCCCATCTGCGCCGCGGCGATCATGCCGCTCTTGAGAATCATCGACGGCTTGACGCCGAAGAACGCCGGCTTCCACAACACGATATCGGCCAGCTTGCCGACCTCAAGCGAACCGACCACATGCGAAATGCCATGCGTAATTGCCGGATTGATGGTGTATTTGGCGATGTAGCGCTTGACGCGGAAATTGTCGTTGCGGCTGGAGTCCAGGCTCAGAGCGCCGCGCTGCGCCTTCATCTTGTGCGCGGTCTGCCAGGTGCGCATGATGACTTCGCCGACCCGGCCCATGGCCTGCGAATCGGACGACATCATCGAGATCGCGCCCAGGTCGTGCAGGATATCCTCGGCGGCGATGGTTTCGCGCCGGATACGCGATTCGGCAAAGGCGATATCCTCCGCGATGGCCGGATCGAGGTGATGGCAGACCATCAGCATATCCAGGTGCTCGTCGAGCGTATTGACGGTGTACGGACGGGTCGGATTGGTCGACGACGGCAGTACATTGGCCTGGCCCACAGCGGCAATGATGTCCGGCGCATGGCCGCCGCCCGCGCCTTCGGTATGGAAGGTGTGGATGGTGCGGTCCTTGAACGCGGCCAGCGTGTGTTCGAGGAAGCCGCCTTCGTTCAGGGTGTCGCTGTGGATTGCGACCTGCACATCCATGCGGTCGGCCACGGCCAGGCAGTTGTCGATCGCGGCCGGGGTGCTGCCCCAGTCTTCGTGCAGCTTGAGGCCGATGGCGCCGGCGTTGACCTGTTCCTCCAGGGGCGTCGGCAGGCTGACATTGCCCTTGCCGAAAAAGCCCAGGTTCATCGGAAACGCATCGGCGGCCGCCAGCATCGAATGCAGATGCCATGGCCCCGGCGTGCAGGTGGTGGCCGCGGTGCCGACGGCCGGCCCGGTGCCGCCGCCGAGCATGGTGGTCACGCCGCTCATCAGCGCTTCCTCGATCTGCTGCGGCGAGATGAAATGGATATGCGTATCGACGCCGCCGGCGGTCACGATCATGCCTTCGCCGGCGATGATTTCGGTAGCGCCGCCGATGACCATCGTCACGTTCGGCTGGATGTCCGGATTGCCGGCCTTGCCGATGGCGGCAATCTTGCCGCCCTTCAGGCCGATGTCGGCCTTGACGATGCCCCAGTGATCGACGATGACCGCATTCGTGATGACGGTGTCCATCACATCCGCATGGTTGCGTTGCGACTGGCCCATGCCGTCGCGGATTACCTTGCCGCCGCCGAACTTCACTTCTTCGCCGTAGACGGTGTAGTCCTTTTCGATTTCGATCAGGAGGCCGGTGTCGGCCAGCCGCACGCGGTCGCCGGCGGTGGGGCCGAACATTTCGGCATAAGCCTGGCGCGAGATCTTCATGGACGCTCCTTTTTCAGTGCGCCCATCACCATGCCGTTGAAACCGTAGACCTTGCGGTCGCCGGCCAGCGCGACCAATTCCACGCTGCGTCGCTGGCCGGGTTCGAAACGCACCGCGGTGCCGGCGGCGATGTTGAGCCGCATGCCGTAGGCGATTTCGCGCTCGAACAGTAGCGCGGGATTGGTTTCAAAAAAATGAAAATGGGAGCCGACCTGAATCGGCCGGTCGCCGCTGTTGGCGACCTCGACGGTCGCGGTGGCGCGGCCGGCATTGAGTTCGATGTCGCCGTCTTCGATCAGCATTTCGCCTGGAATCATGATGCCGCCTTCAAGGAATGGGGTGGTGGACGGTGACCAGCTTGGTGCCGTCGGGAAAGGTCGCTTCGACCTGGATGTCGGGAATCATCTCGGGGATGCCGTCCATCACGTCGGCGCGGCTCAGGATGGTGCTGCCGTAGGACATCAGTTCGGCCACGGTCTTGCCGTCGCGCGCGCCTTCCATGATGGCGGCGGAGATGAGCGCGACGGCTTCCGGGTAATTCAGTTTGAGGCCGCGCGCCTGGCGCCGTTCGGCCAGCAGGGCGGCGGTGAATATGAGCAGCTTGTCTTTTTCGCGGGGAGTCAATTCCATGATGCGTTCCTGTCGTCTCTGTTCGTTTCTTTGGAGTACTGCTGCGTTCAAGTGTGCCAGATGCGCGGCACGATTGCCGGGCGGTCCAGCAGGACCGGGCGCAGCAACTGCCAGCATGCGCTGACCCAGGCGCGTGCGGCGGCGCTGGAGTGGCCCAGGTAACGCGCCACCAGCAGGGATTTGATCTGGGTGACGCCGGTATTCGCTTGCGGATCGGCGTTGGCATGGTCCTGTATGGGAACGCCGCGCAGAGCGGCAATCAGTTCCGCCGATTGCGTTCTGTTGCCGACCGCGATCAGCGTGGCGCAAACCGTGGATCCGGCCAGCGCGAGCGGGCTTTGCATGGCGCCGCCCTGCGCATCGAGCACGCCCTGTTCCCACCACAGCAGCTTGCCGTCGCGCCGGATGCTGGTGTGCTGGGCAACGCGGCCTTCATCGAACACCTCGCCCGACGCGGTGCGGCCGAAGCACAGGATCTCGGCGCCGATATAACGCGCATCGGCCGCGAGTTCTACGTGATGCTCCAGCCTGGTCTGCGCCCGATTGAAGAAGATGGTTTCCTGCGGCAGCCATTCCAGCGCCGCGCCGGCCGCAACGCGCAG
Organism: Herbaspirillum sp.; assembly: GCA_036499085.1. Lineage (GTDB taxonomy): Bacteria > Pseudomonadota > Gammaproteobacteria > Burkholderiales > Burkholderiaceae_D > Herbaspirillum. Next base: position 3,217 of record DASYEK010000112.1, read on the forward strand.
TGTTACCTGCTGCCGCGAAACCAGGCCGTTGCGATTAGCCTTGTACCATTTGGCCGCTCCCGGCGTGGTAATCAGCGCATTGGCGCGCGCGGCGAGATCGATGTCGATCTGCAAACGGTCGCCGCCGACCACGCCGCCGGGCGGATGGATCAGGATCGCATGGCAGACCGAAGCATGTTCCGGATACAGCGCTTTCTGTACGCGCAAGGGGCCGAAATGGCGGCGGTCCGTAAGCCGGGTGACGCCATCGTCGTCGGTGAAGCCGAGCGCGAGGCGCGCTTCGCATGGCGCGCCGGGACCGGAAACGAAGGGGGCTTCGACGGCTTTCATGAGCAATACGCCAAACCGGCAAGATAGGGAACGACGATCATACCGCCAGATGGCGCTTGATGTGTTCGCCATCCAATTCGCTCTGGTCGCCGGTTGCCACCACCTCGCCGCGCGACATCACGACGAAGGTGTCGGCCAGCTCGCGCGCGAAATCGAAATACTGCTCGCACAGCAGGATGCCGATGTCGCCGCGCTGGCGCAGCAGATGGATGACGCGGCCGATATCCTTGATGATGGACGGCTGGATGCCTTCGGTCGGCTCGTCCAGGATGATCAGTTTCGGTTCGGCCAGCAATGCGCGCGCGATCGCCAGTTGCTGTTGCTGGCCGCCGGACAGATCGCCGCCGCGCCGGTGCAGCATTTCCTTCAATACCGGGAACAGTTCGTAGACTTCGCCCTTGATGACGGAAGCCGCCCGGCCGGATTTGACCGCCATGCCCATCAGCAGGTTTTCCTCGACCGTCAGTCGCGCAAAAATTTCGCGGCCCTGCGGCACATACGCGATGCCGAGCGCGGCGCGCTGGTACGGCTTGAGCTTGTTGATGTTGCGGCCTTCCAGCATCACATTGCCGCTGGCCGCGGGCAGCACGCCCATCAGGCATTTCAGCAGCGTGGTCTTGCCGACGCCGTTGCGGCCGAGGAGGCTCAGCACCTTGCCTTTTTGCACGTCCAGCGATACGCCGCGCAGGGTATGCGCGGCGCCGTAGTATTGATTCAGTTCGGTGACTTGCAGCATGATTCGCTCGCTTTTCTTTTTATCGTCCGAGGTAGACTTCAATGACGCGTTCGTCGGATTGCACTTGCTCCATCGTGCCCTCGGCCAGCACCGATCCCTCGTGCAGCACGGTCACCTTGCCTTGCTGCGCAATCTCCGTGACGAAGCCCATGTCATGCTCGACTACCATGATCGAATGTTTTCCGCGCAATTCGTTGAGCAGTTCCGCCGTGCGCGCGGTTTCGGCGTCCGACATGCCGGCCACCGGTTCGTCCAGCAACAGCAATTGCGGTTCCTGCATCAGCAGCATGCCGATTTCCAGCCATTGTTTCTGGCCGTGCGACAGCAGCCCGGCCGGCCGGCGTTCATGGCCGTCGAGGCGGATCAGTTTGAGGATATCGCCGATCTTGTCCGTCTCTTCCGACGACAATCGCGCGAACAGCGTCTGCCGCACGCGCTTGTCCATTTTCATTGCGAGTTCCAGGTTTTCGAAGACAGTGTGTTGTTCGAACACGGTCGGTCGCTGGAACTTGCGGCCGATGCCGCTATGCGCGATGGCGTATTCGGTCATCTTGGTCAGGTCGATGGTCTGCCCGAAAAAAACCGTGCCGGAAGTCGGCCGCGTCTTGCCGGTGATCACGTCCATCATGGTGGTCTTGCCGGCGCCGTTGGGACCGATGATGCAACGCAGCTCACCGACCGAAATATCCAGGTTCAGATTGTTGAGCGCCTTGAAGCCGTCGAAGGAAACCGTGATGTTTTCCAGGTACAGGATGGCGCCGTGGGTGGTGTCCAGGCCGTCCTGCTTCAGGCGCGAATAGGACGTGCCGTGCTCCGCGTGCAGTGTGTTGTCGACGTTCGGCGAAGGCGCTTCGCGGTTGTAGATTTCGCTCATGCCGCTTCCTTTTCTACGCTCTTGATTTCGGCCTCGGTCGCAGCCGCGGCCTCGGGCTTGGCCTTGCGTTTCAGTTTGAGCACCAGGCCCAGGATGCCGTCGCGCATGAACAGCGTCACGAGCACGAACAGCAGCCCCAGCGCGTACAGCCAGAGTTCCGGAAACGCCGCGGTGAACCAGCTCTTCAGGCCGTTGACCGCAAAGGCGCCGATGATCGGCCCCAGCAGCGAGCCGCGCCCACCGACCGCGGCCCAGATCACCATTTCAATCGAATTGGCGGGCGACATTTCGGACGGATTGATGATCCCTACCTGCGGCACATACAGTGCGCCGGCGATGCCGCACAACACCGCCGACAGGGTCCAGACGAACAGCTTAAACCACAGCGGGTTGTAGCCGATGAACATCAGTCGCGATTCCGAATCGCGCACGCCTTGCAGCACGCGCCCGAGCTTGGAGGTGACGATCCAGCGGCACAGCAGCAGCGCGCCCAGCAGCAACACCAGTGTGATCAGATACAGCGTGGCCTTGGTCGACGGCGCCGAGACCGTGTAGCCGAGGATGCGCTTGAAGTCGGTAAAGCCGTTGTTGCCGCCGAAGCCGGTATCGTTGCGGAAGAACAGCAGCATGAACGCGAAGGTCATTGCTTGCGTGATGATCGAGAAATACACGCCCTTGATGCGCGAGCGGAAGGCAAAATAGCCGAACACGAAAGCGAGCACGCCCGGCACCAGGATCACCAGCGCCATGCACCACCAGAAGTGCTCGGTCAGCGACCAGTACCAGGGATAGGTTTTCCAGTCGAGGAACACCATGAAGTCCGGCAGGTTGCTTTGATATACGCCGTCGCGGCCGATGGCGCGCATCAGATACATGCCGTGGGCGTAGCCGCCGAGCGCGAAGAACACGCCGTGGCCGAGCGACAGGATGCCGGTATAGCCCCACACCAGATCGAGCGCCATCGCGGCCATCGCATAGCACATGAATTTGCCGACCAGGCCGACCGTGTAGTTGGAGATGTGCAGCGCGCTGCCTTCGGGGAAGCTCAGATTGAGGATCGGCAGCAGCGCCAGGATGACGGTGCAGACCACGATGCCGGTCCAGGCCGGGCGCGAGAACAGCGGATCGCGCGCAGTATAGATGCGAGTGGAATTGTTCATTCGACGCTCCTGCCCTTGAGTGCGAACAGGCCTTGCGGGCGTTTTTGGATAAATATGATGATGAACACCAGGATCGCGATCTTGGCCAGCACCGCGCCGGCCATCGGTTCCAGGAATTTATTGACTTCGCCCAGGCCGAGCGCCGCGATCACGGTGCCGGCCAATTGGCCCACGCCACCCAGTACCACGACCATGAACGAATCGACGATATAGCTTTGCCCCAGGTCGGGCCCGACGTTGCCGAGCTGCGACAGCGCCACGCCGCCCAGTCCCGCGATGCCGCAGCCGAGGCCGAAGGTCATCATGTCGATCCTGCCGGTGGATACGCCCACGCACGACGCCATGCGGCGGTTTTGCGTGACGGCGCGCACGAACAGCCCGAGGCGCGTCTTGTTCAGTATCAGCCAGACCGCCAGCACCACGAACAATGCGAAGAAGATGATGACGATGCGGTTGTACGACAGCACCAGCGAGCCGAGCACGGTGACGCCGCCCGACATCCAGGCCGGATTCGCGACTTCGACGTTCTGCGCGCCGAAGATGGTGCGCACGGTCTGCATCAGCATCAGGCTGATGCCCCAGGTGCAGAGCAGGGTTTCCAGCGGCCGGCCGTAGAGCCAGCGGATCACCAGCCGCTCCAGCGCGATGCCGACCGCGGCCGCCACGATGAAGGCTGCCGGCAGCGCGACGACCAGATAGGCGTCGATCGCGCCCGGGAACCAGGCGCGAAAGACGCTCTGGCAGACATAGGTGGTGTAGGCGCCGATCATCAGCAGTTCGCCGTGCGCCATGTTGATAATGCCCATCAGGCCGAAGGTGATCGCCAGGCCCAGCGCGGCCAGCAACAGCACGCTGCCCAACGAGACACCGTAGAACAGCTTGCCGGCGAAGTCGGCGATGGCGATATGGCGGTCCAGTGCAGACAGTGTGCGCACGGCTTCCTGGCGCACGCCTTCATCGGGTTCGGCATAGCTGCCATCGGGGGTTTTTTGCAGCATCTGTTGCAGGGCCGGGCGCAGGGCGGCGTTGGTGCTGTCGGCCAGGGTCTTGACCGCGGCGCGGCGCGCGGCCGGATCGGTCGCCAGCAGATTCGCGGTGGCGATGGCTTGCTGCAGCGATTCGCGGATGGCCGGGTCCTGTTCCTTTTCGAGCGCTTTACTGATCAGCGGCACTTGCGCCGGATTCGCATCTTTCAGGAGGTCGGTGGCAGCCGCCGCGCGGATGTCGCGATTGGGAGAAAACAGTTTCAGTCCGGACAGCGCGCCTTCGACGGCTGCGCGCAGGCGGTTGTTCATGGTGATGCCGTCGGCATCGGCGGGCGTCGGCGCGACGGCCGCTCCGGCGACGGGGTCGTAGGCTTTGTCGTCTTCGATAATCAGCACATCGCCGTTGGGGCGAACGTAGAGGTTCTCCTGATTCAGGGCGTTCAGAACTTTGATTGCGTCATCGTTGACCAGCGCGGCGATCTTGTTGACCGCATCGATGCGCGCATCGGGATCGTCGCCGCCGAGCGGCTTGATCAGCGCCGGATCGATTGCGGCTTGCGCTGCCGTCGCCAGCATCAGGCAGGCGGCTGCGAAGCATATACGTGGCAGGAGTTTCATGGGAATTCTTTTTCTTGTTGCTGGTATGCATGAGTACGGCGGGCCTGCGATACGCTGCGCTACTCAGGCCGAACGGGTCTTTATGGTTTTACGAAAATCATAAAAATTCCCCGTTCGTCCTGAGTAGGGCGCAGCCTGTATCGAAGGATCACTGCAGGCCGTAGTACTTCATGTTCCACGGCCCGACTGCAAAAAATTACAGCTTCTGCTTGCCTTCGTTGCCCGGAATATAAGGGCTCCAAGGCTGCGCACGGATCGTGGTCTTGGTCTTGTTGACCACATTGAACTGGCCGTCGGCGCGGATCTCGCCGATCATCACCGGTTTGTGCAAGTGATGGTTGGTGGCATCCATTTCCAGTTCATAGCCGGACGGCGCCTTGAACTTCTGGCCCGACATCGCGGCGATCACCTTGTCGGTATCGGTCGACTTGGCTTTTTCGACGGCTTGTTTCCACATATGGATGCCGACGTAAGTTGCTTCCATCGGGTCGTTGGTCACGACGGTATCGGCGTTCGGCAGTTTCTGCGCCTTGGCGTAGGCTTTCCATTGCTTGATGAAGGCGGCGTTAGCAGGATTTTTGATCGATTCGAAGTAGTTCCAGGCAGCCAGGTTGCCGACCAGCGGCTTGGTGTCGACGCCGCGCAGTTCTTCTTCACCGACCGAGAATGCGACGACAGGCACGTCGGTCGCCTTCAGGCCGGCATTGCCGAGTTCCTTGTAGAACGGCACGTTGGAGTCGCCATTGATGGTCGAGATGACGGCGGTCTTGCCGCCGGCCGAGAATTTCTTGATGTTGGCGACGATGGTCTGGTAATCGGAATGGCCGAACGGTGTATAGACTTCGTCGATGTCGGTATCCTTCACGCCCTTGCTGTGCAGGAAGGCCCGCAGGATTTTGTTGGTGGTGCGCGGATAGACGTAATCGGTGCCAAGCAGCACGAAGCGCTTGGCGCCGCCGCCTTCTTTCGACATCAGGTATTCAACAGCGGGGATGGCTTGCTGGTTCGGTGCCGCGCCGGTGTAGAACACGTTCTTTTCCAGTTCCTCGCCTTCGTATTGCACCGGATAGAACAGCAGGCTGTTGAGTTCCTTGAAGACCGGCAATACCGATTTGCGCGAGACCGAGGTCCAGCAGCCGAACACCACGGCGACCTTGTCCTGCGAAATCAGCTGGCGTGCCTTTTCGGCGAACAAAGGCCAATTCGATGCCGGATCGACCACGACCGGTTCCAGTTTTTTTCCCATCACGCCGCCCGCGGCGTTGATTTCGGCAATGGTCATCAAGGCAACGTCTTTCAACGAGGTTTCGGAGATGGCCATGGTGCCGGACAGGGAATGCAGAATGCCGACCTTGATGGTGTCCGCGGCGAAGGCGGCCGGAAGCCAGGATGAAGCTGCAAGTGCGAACGCGCCGAGTGCTGTTGCTTTTAGAAGTGTGCGACGTGACATGTGAGGCTCCTACAGTGAATGAAAGGGGAAGAGAAAGCTCCACCTATTCAGCAATATGCATGCCAATTCACCGAAAAAATGATTGCCCGCACTATTTTGATGCCGGACGCCTGCGCAGGTAATTTCCGCTGTCTTTTTGTGCGTTATTTGTCGCTTTGCGGTGCGTTGCTGCTTGCTTGGCCGGTGTCGCACCGTTTTGATACGCGGTTTGATGCTTGCTGTGATGTGTGCCGTCAAGACGTCGGCGGGCGCGCTGGGGCCGGGTGTTGCGTTCCGTTCGTGTCCCCCGCCGGCCTGCGGCCTGCTCCGCCTTTACCTCACTGCGCACAACACCCGGCCCCAGCGTGCCCGCCGATGTCTTGACTGAGGACTGGAGTGTAATGCCGGCTCTATTTTTCTATTTTTTATTTAGTCGGGTTGGCGCGGTTGTGCCGCCGGACGCCGATTGAAACCCGCGACCATGTCGAAACGGAACAGGCGGCATTCCAGCGCGCCGTTGAAGAACGGGGTCTTGCGTGCTTCTTTCAGGCGCAGCAATTTGGGCAGCGTCAGGTCGGCCGAGAACAGGAATACGCTCCAGCCGGCGAAACGCTGTTTCAGTGTGGTGCCGAAGGCGCTGAAAAAAGCGGTGAAGATTTCGTCGGTCGGCATGGCGCTGTCGCCGCGCACGCCGATGCGCTCGCCGTAAGGCGGATTGGTCAGCATGATCGGGGCCGGCTGGCCCGGGGCCGGTTCGGCCGGCGCCTTGACTTCCTGGGCTTCGATCTGCTTCAGCGGGATGTCGAACGTGATGCCGGCGCTGCGCAGGTTGTGGCGGGTGATGGCCACCATGTCGCCGGAGATGTCGCTGCCGAAGATGGTCGGGTGGTCGGGCAACTGCGCCGGCTTGACGGCGGCCTTGATTGCCTGCCATTCGGCGGAATTGAAATCGTTGAATTTTTCGAAACCGAAACGGCGCCTGGCGCCCGGCGGAATGCCGGCCAGGATCTGCGCTGCCTCGGCCAGGATGGTGCCGGAACCGCACATCGGGTCGAACAGGATGGTGCCGGGTTTCCAGCCGGAGGTGCGCAGCAGGCCGGCAGCCAGGTTCTCGCGCAGCGGCGCTTCGCCGGTTTCGTCGCGCCAGCCGCGCTTGAACAGGGCGTCGCCCGAAGTGTCGAGATAGAGCGTGAAGTTGTGCGCGTCGAGAAAGCCGACGATGCGCATGTCGGGCTGGCCGGTGTCGACCGACGGACGTTCGTTGAACTGGTCGCGGAAGCGGTCGCAGATAGCGTCCTTGATTTTCAGGGTGGTGAATTCTAGACTGCGCAGCGGCGATTTGATGGCGGTGACGTCGACCCGGATCGTGTGGGAGACGTGGAACCAGCTTTCCCATTCCTGGGCCAGGGCCAGGTCGTAGATGTCGTTTTCGTTCTTGTACGAGGCATGCGCCAGGCGCAGCAGCACGCGGCTGGCGATGCGGGAATGCAGGTTGATGCGGTAGGCATCGGCCAGCGGGCCGGAGCAGTGCACGCCGCCCGGCACCTGGTTGTGCACCTTCAGCGTGACCGGCGCGGGTGCGGCCTGCCGGGCGATTTCGTTGAGCTCCTCGGCCAGCGCGATTTCAAGGCCGCGCGGGCAAGGGCAGAAATAGGAATGGTTTTTTGTTGCTGGCGTTGTGGGCGACATGGGGGACCTTTTATCCGTTGGTGAAATGGCGAATCTGCCTTTGCAGATGCCGGGGTTGCCTTGTTACTTATTGCTCATTACTTTTTCAGAAGTCGATTTTGGTTCTTTTCGGTTTGCCGGCTGAGGTGATCCTTCGATACGATGCTTCGCATCTACTCAGGACGAACGGATTATTTTTATGGTTTTCGTAAAATCTTAAATAAACCCGTTCGTCCTGAGTAGCGCAGCGTATCGAAGGATCACCTCAGGCCTCAGCATACAAGCATCACGCCGCAAACACCCGCTCCACGAAATCCAGCCTATCCTGCCCCCAGTACGCTTCGCCATCCACGACATACCACGGTGCGCCAAAAATGTTGGCCTCCATCGCCTCATCGGTGAAACGATCGAATTCGGCCTGTACGCTGGCGGTCTCGGACGACTTCAGCAGGTTCTTGCCGTCATGCCCCAGTTCCACGGCAAGCGCGTGCAGCGTATCCGGATCGGCGATGTTGCGTTCCTCGGCCCAGACCGCGCGCATGACCGCGCCGGCCAGCGTCAATGCCGCCTCCGTGCCCAGCGCCAGTTGCGTGGCGATGATCAGCCGGGACGCCGCGTCGCTCTGCACCGGGAAGAAGGTCGGTTGCAGGTTCATCGGCAGTTGCCGGAATTCGGCCCAGCGCTGCAGCTCTTTCAGCCGATACGCCTGGCGCTGCGGCGCGCGCTTGGCCAGCGGCAGGCCGCCCGATACGCCGAAGACCTTGCTCAGGTCGAACGGCTTGATCGCAATCTGCACGTCGTGCTTCCTGGCCAGTTCCAGCAGATGGGTGTGTCCCAGATAAGAAAACGGGGAATGCGGCGACACGTAATATTCACATAGCTTGCTCATGCGACAGCCTCGCGGTTATTTCGGGGATGCATTAATCGGAATGCGTTAAAAAGGCTTGACGACCACCAGGATCACGATCGCCAGCAGCAATGCCACCGGCACTTCGTTGAACCAGCGCAGCCAGACGTGGCTGCGTTTGTTTTCGCCCAATTCGAATTTGCGCAGCAGCGAGCCGCAGGCATGCTGGTAACCGATCACCAGCACCACCAGCGCCAGCTTGGCGTGCAGCCAGCCGTTGCCGGGGCCGCTCATGCCGATGCCGGAAACCAGCAGCAGCCAGACGCCCAGCAGCACCGCCGGGATCGACAGCATGGTGGTGAAGCGGTACAGCCGCCGCGCCATGCCCAGCAGGCGCGAGATGGCGACGGTGTCGGTTTCCTGCGCCAGGTTGACCAGGATGCGCGGCAGGTAGAACAGTCCGGCGAACCAGGCGGCGATAAAGACGATGTGCAGCGATTTGATCCAAAGCATGGGGGTTCCCTATCCGTTTTTGGCGCCGGACGAGCCGTGAGGCCGGTCCGGCGATGTTGTTTGTTGCGCTTGTTTGCTGCCTGTTTGCTTACTGGCGTACCTGGCCCTGCCCCAATACGACGTACTTCTGCGAGGTCAATCCTTCCAGCCCGACCGGGCCGCGCGCATGCAGCTTGTCGTTGGAGATGCCGATTTCGGCGCCCAGGCCGAATTCGAAACCGTCCGCGAAACGGGTCGAGGCGTTCACCATTACCGAAGCCGAATCGACTTCGCGCAGGAAACGCATGGCGCGCGTGTAGTCCTCGGTGACGATGGCATCGGTGTGCTGCGACGAATAGCGATTGATGTGCTCGATGGCCTGGTCGACGCCGTCGACCACCCGCACCGAGAGAATCGGCGCCAGGTATTCGGTCGACCAGTCTTCTTCGACCGCGGCAGTCAATTGCGGATAACCGGCCAGGATGCGGCGGCTTTCGTCGTCGCCGCGCAGCTCGACCTGTTCGGTCTTGTATTTCTCGGCCAGCAGCGGCAGGATCGCCGCCGCAATGCCGCGCGCCACCAGCAGCGTTTCCATGGTGTTGCAGGTGCCGTAGCGGTGGCATTTGGCATTGAACGCGACGTCCAGCGCCTTCTGCGTGTCGGCCTTGTCGTCGATGTAGACGTGGCAGATGCCGTCCAGATGCTTGATCATCGGCACCTTGGAGTCCTGCATCAGGCGCGCGATCAGGCCCTTGCCGCCGCGCGGCACGATGACGTCGATGTATTCGGGCATGGTGATCATGGCGCCGACCGCGGCGCGGTCGGTGGTATCGACCACCTGCACCGCGTCCGCCGGCAGGCCGGCTTCCAGCAGGCCCTGCTTGACCAGCTTGGCCAGCGCCTGGTTGCAATGCAGGGCTTCCGAGCCGCCGCGCAGGATGGCGGCGTTGCCGCTCTTGATGCACAGGCCGGCGGCGTCGACGGTGACGTTGGGGCGGGCTTCGTAGATGATGCCGATCACGCCCAGCGGCACGCGCATCTGTCCGACCTGGATGCCGGTCGGACGGTATTTCATGTTGCCGATTTCGCCGATCGGATCGGCCAGCGCGACAATCTGCTCCAGGCCTTCGGCCATGGTGGCAATGGCCTTGTCGGACAGCGTCAGGCGGTCCAGCATGGCGGCGTCGAGCCCGGCCGCGCGCGCGGCGTCCAGGTCCTGTTTGTTGGCGGAGCGCAAGGCGTCGGCGTCGCGCCGGATGGCCGCCGCGATCAGCGTCAGCGCGCGGTTCTTGGCGGCGGTGTCGGCCCGGGCCATCGCCCGCGAAGCGGCGCGGGCGCGCTGGCCGATTTCTGTCATGTATTGCTGGATGTCCATAATATATCTCTGATTAACCCTGCCTGACGGTCCGGCTGCGGCAAGGGGCATGCTTCTCAAATCAAACGAATGTATAACTATTCAGGTAAAACAGGGAAAGCCTGTAAGCGTAGCAGCTAAGCCGGGTTTCCGCTCAGGCCCGCCCACGCGCAACGGTCAGCGCCAGTTGCGCCAGGGCGTCCCAGGCGTCGCCCGCATGATTTCTGGCGCGCAGGCCCTTGATCATCTTGTCGACCTGGGCCGCCTGTTGCAGCGCCTGCTGCAGGGCAGCCAGCGACACGCGGCGCAGCGCCGGCTCCATCAGCCGTTCGCGCGGCCCCCAGATGCGGTATTCCTTGAGCAGCGCGCCCAGCGGCCGGCCTTGTTCCATGGCTGCCTTGAGCTTGAGCAAGGTACGGATTTCCTCGGCCACCGCCCACAGCACCAGCGGCAGCGCCTCGCCTTCGCCTTCCAGGCCGCGCAGCATCCGCATCAGCCGCGCAGCATCGCCGCCCAGCATGGCTTCATTGAGCTTGAAGACGTCATAGCGCGCCACATTGAGCACCGCATCCTGCACTTGCTCGAAGCTGAGTTTGCCCGGGCCATGCAGCAGCGCCAGTTTCAGAATTTCCTGATGCGCCGCCAGCAGGTTGCCTTCGACCCGGTCGGCGATGAAATCCAGCGCCGGCTTGTCGGCGCTCTGTTGCTGCGCCGCCAGCCGCACCCCGATCCAGTTCGGCAGATGCGCGCGCTCGACGGCGGGGATGTCGATATACACCGCGGCCTGCTGCAGCGACGCGACCCAGGCGGCCTTCTGCGTGGCCCAGTCCAGCTTGGGCAGGCTGATGATGGTCATGTTGTCCGGACTCGGCGCGCTTGCATACTGTTGCAGCGCCTGGCCGCCGTCCTTGCCCGGCTTGCCGGTCGGGATGCGCAGTTCGATCAGTTTCTTGTCGCCGAACAGCGAGAGCTCCTGGTTGGCCGCCAGCAGTTCGCCCCATTTGAAAGTGCGGTCGACGGTCAGCACGTCGCGTTCGCCGAAGCCGCTGCTGCGTGCCTGCCTGCGGATCTTGTCCGCGGCTTCCTGCGCCAGCAGATGCTCGTCGCTGGCGATCACATACAGCGGCGCCAGTGTCTTAGCCAGATGGGCATCGAGTGCATCGGGCCGCAGTTGCATGCCTATTCCCCGATGGCCGGATTGTCGGGCGTGTCGCCGCTGCCCGGCGCGGTCGGCGCGGGCTTGGCGGCTGCCATGCGGCGAATGATCTGCTGCACCAGGTCGGCCTGCATGTCGTTGTACAGGATCACTTCCTCGGCCTGCTTCGACAGTTCCTGCTGTTCGTTGTAGCTGATATCGCGCTTGAGCACGATCGAGCTGACCGGCACCAGGATCTTGCCCTTGCTGTCGGTGACCACGAAGGACGAACGCTTGTACAGCACATATTCGCGCACCAGGCCGACGGTGTTGAGCGTCAGGATCTTTTTCTCTTGCGTATCGGACAGCAGCTGGAAAATCGCTTCAGCTTGCTGCGGGGTGTCGGTCACGACGACGCCGCTGGCTTTCAGGTAGCGCTTCAATTGCAGCCCGAGCACCGAATTGACAGGCACGTTCAGGTAGATCGACTTGAACGGCAGGTCGGGCTTGCCGCGCAAGTGGAAGCCGCAAGCGCTCAGGGCGACGGCGACGCTGAGCAGCAGCAGCCATTTGGTGAAGATATCGCGATACTGGCGCATAGGATTTCCGTGGTTTCAGTGGTTGGATGGCATCGATATCAGGCAACGATATTGATCAGCTTGCCGGGCACGACGATGACTTTCCTGGGCGGCCCGGCCAGGAATTTCTGCACGTTTTCATGCGCCAGCGCGGCCGCTTCGATCACGTCCTTGCCGGCGTCGCGCGCCACGGTGACGCTGCCGCGCAGCTTGCCGTTGACCTGGATCATCATTTCGATTTCGTTCTGTACCAACGCGCCGGCGTCGACTTCGGGCCACTGCGCATTGAGCAGGTCGCCCTGCTGCGCGGCGTATCCGAGTTCCTGCCACAGCACATGGGTGATGTGCGGCGCGACCGGATTGAGCATGCGCAGGAAAATCGACAGGCCTTCGCTGAGTACCGCATCGCCGACCGGGCCGGCGGCCAGCTTGGCGCCTTCCAGCGTGTTGAGCATCTTCATGCAGGCCGAGACGACGGTATTGTATTGGATGCGCTTGAAGTCGTGGTCGGCTTGCTGCAGGATCTTGTGGATTTCGCGGCGCAGGGTTTTTTGCGGCTCGTCCAGCGTGGCCGCCAGGTCGCCGCTCAATACCAGCTTGTCGCGGACGGTGTCGCCCACGCGCGCGGCGTTCGCATGCGAAAAGGTCCAGACCCGGCGCAGGAAGCGGTTGGCGCCTTCGACGCCGGCGCCGGACCATTCCAGCGTCTGTTCCGGCGGCGAAGCGAACATGGTGAACAGGCGCGCGGTATCGGCGCCGTAAGCGTCGATCTGGGCTTGCGGGTCGATGCCGTTGTTCTTCGACTTCGACATTTTTTCGGTGCCGCCCAGGACCACCGGCGCGCCGTCCGATTTCAGGGTGGCGCTGGCCGGCCGGCCCTTGTCGTCGTAGCTCAGTTCGACGTCGGCCGGGTTGTACCAGGTCTTCTTGCCGGAAGCTTCTTCGCGGTAATAGGTTTCGTTGAGCACCATGCCTTGCGTGAGCAGATTGGTGAACGGCTCGTCGAACTTGACCAGGCCGAAATCGCGCATGACCTTGGTCCAGAAACGCGCATACAGCAGATGCAGCACGGCATGCTCGATGCCGCCGATATACTGGTCCATCGGCATCCAGTAATCGTTGCGGGCGTCGACCATCGCGCCGTTCGAGCCCGGCGAGGTGTATTTCATGTAGTACCAGGACGAATCCACGAAGGTATCCATGGTGTCGGTTTCGCGCCGCGCCGGCTTGCCGCAGGTCGGGCAGGGCACATTGAGGAAGGCCTGGTGCTTGTTGAGCGGATTGCCGCTGCCGTCCGGTACGCAGTCTTCCGGCAGGATCACGGGCAGGTCTTTTTCCGGCACCGGCACGTCGCCGCAGTCGCCGCAATGGATGATCGGGATCGGCGTGCCCCAATAGCGCTGGCGCGAAATGCCCCAGTCGCGCAGGCGATAGGTGATCTTCTTCTCGCCCAGGCCGAGCGCGGACAGGTCGGCGGCGATCGCGTCGACCGCCTGCTGGTAATTCATGCCGTCGTATTTGCCGGAATCGATGCAGCGGCCGTTTTCCTTGTCGGCGTACCACTCGTGCCAGGCTTCGGTCGAATACGTCTTGCCTTCGACGGCGATCACCGGGCGGATCGGCAGCACGTATTTTTGCGCGAACGCGAAGTCGCGTTCGTCATGCGCCGGCACGCCCATGACGGCGCCGTCGCCGTAGCCCATCAGGACGTAATTGCCGACCCAGACATCGACCTGCTGGCCGGTCAGCGGATGCGACACGGTCAGGCCGGTCGGCATGCCTTTCTTTTCCATGGTCGCCATGTCGGCTTCGATCACGCTGCCGAGTTTGCATTCGGCGATGAAGTCCTGCAGTTCGCGGTTGTCGCGCGCGGCGAAGGCGGCCAGCGGGTGCTCGGGCGCGACGGCGCAGAAGGTGACGCCCTTGATGGTGTCGGCGCGGGTGGTGAAGACCCACAGCTTGCCGTCCTGGATCAGTTGGTTGCCGTTGGCGGCGTCGCGGATTTCGTGCGGGAAGGCAAAGCGCACGCCGGTCGATTTGCCAATCCAGTTGGCCTGCATCAGGCGTACCCGTTCCGGCCAGCCCGGCAATTTTGTTTCGACGTGTTCCAGCAGTTCTTCGGCGTAGTCTGTGATCTTCGCGTAGTACATCGGGATTTCGCGCTTTTCGATCACGGCGCCGGAGCGCCAGCCCTTGCCGTCGATGACCTGTTCATTGGCCAGCACGGTCTGGTCCAGCGGGTCCCAGTTGACCACGCCGGTCTTCTTGTAAATGATGCCTTTTTCGAGCATCTTCAGGAACATCCACTGGTTCCATTTGTAGTATTCGGGCGAGCAGGCCGCCATTTCGCGCGACCAGTCGATCGCCAGGCCCATCGCGGCCATCTGCTTCTTCATGTAGGCGATGTTGGCGTAGGTCCATTCGGCCGGCGGCACATTGTTGGCGATCGCGGCGTTTTCGGCCGGCATGCCGAAGGCGTCCCAGCCCATTGGCATCAGGACGTTGTAGCCGTTCATGCGCATGTAGCGGTACATGACGTCGTTGATGGTGTAGTTGCGCACATGGCCCATGTGCAGCTTGCCCGATGGATACGGCAGCATCGAGCAGGCGTAGAACTTGCCTTTCGGGAAGCGCGGATCGTTTTCCACGGCCTTGTAGGCGTCGATGGCGGTCCAATGGGTTTGTGCCGATTGCTCTACCTCGGCCGGGCTGTATTTTTCTTGCATGAGTGCGATGGCTGGCTAGTGATATCTAAACCGGACATTATACTGGCAAAGGATAGGGGGACTAAGCGTTTGGGCGGGGTGTTGTGTTCCGTCAAGGAACGGTCGGGTGTCGTGCGGCGGGCGTTTTGTTCCGTCAAGGCGCCGTCAGGCGCGCCGAGGCCGGGTGTCGTACTCCGTTCATGTCCTCCAGAG
Source organism: Herbaspirillum sp. (assembly GCA_036499085.1). Lineage (GTDB taxonomy): Bacteria > Pseudomonadota > Gammaproteobacteria > Burkholderiales > Burkholderiaceae_D > Herbaspirillum. Next base: position 18,342 of record DASYEK010000112.1, read on the forward strand.
GCCTGCGGCCTCCTCCCCCTCTACTTCACTGCGCACGACACCCGGCCTCGGCGCGCCCGACGGCGCCTTGACTGCTGCTTGGGTCGTTTTTGTTTCGTTATAGCAGGAGCAGCTCCAGGGCCGGCTTTTCGCCGTAATCCTCATAGCGCTCATTGATCATGGCGACGCAGAATTGCAATTCTTCCAATAACTCCGGGAAACGCTGGCCGAGCTGTTCGCTGTGCGAGAGCGCGATGGTCAGGATTTCATCCTCTTTGAGCCGCACCGACGACATGCCGTCCTCGTCGCGCAGATAACTGAGGCAGTCGATCCAGGCGCTGATGTTGCGGCCGTAGAAGTCGGGAAAGCCGAAGGCCTGCTGCGAGACGGTATGGAACGCTTCCCAATCGGTCAGCAGTTCGCCGTTCAGTTTGACGGTCGTCACTTGGTGCGCGGCGCGGTGACGAAGCCGATCTTGCTCAGGCCCTGGGTCTGGGCCGCCGACAGCAGGTCGGTCACGACTTCGTAGCGGGTGTTCTTGTCGGCGCGGATCAGGATATCCGGCTGCGGCTGCTTGGCGGAAGCGGCCGCCAGGCGGGCAGTCAGGTCGTTGCGGCTGACCGGGGCCTCGTTCCAGAACAGCTTGCCGTTCGGATCGACCGCGATGGTCACGGTTTGCGGCTTCTCGTCGGAAGGCGCCGATTGCGCGGTCGGCAGATCGAGCTTGATGGCGTGCGTGAACAGCGGCGCGGCCATGATGAAGATCACCAGCAGCACCAGCATCACGTCGACCATCGGCGTGACGTTGATTTCCGCCATTGGCGCGTTGTTCTGCTGGTCGTTGAAGCCGCCGAAGGACATGATCAGCTCTCCAGGCGCGAACCGACGCGCGCGCCGGTCGTCAGGTAGGCGTGCAGGTCGTGGGCGAAGCCGTCCAGTTCCGCCAGCGTGATGCGGTTCACGCGCACGAAGGCGTTATAGGCCAGCACCGCCGGAATCGCCACTACCAGGCCCAGGGCGGTCATGATCAGCGCTTCGCCGACCGGGCCGGCGACCTTGTCGATCTGCATCTGGCCGCTGGCCGAGACCGCCGCCAGTGCGTGATAGATGCCCCAGACCGTGCCGAACAGTCCGATGAAAGGCGCGGTGGAGCCGACCGAAGCCAGCAAGGTCAGGCCGTTTTCGAGACGCGAAGAGACGCGGTTGATTTCCTGGCGCAGGGTACGGGTGATCAGTTCGCCGGGATCGGTGGCGGCATTGAGCGAGGGCGCGCCGGCGCCGGCATCGCCGCGGCGGCGCTGGTTGGCGGCCTCGGCGGCCTGGATCGCCAGCGGTGCGTAGACGTCTTCGCTGTCGGCGCGGCGGATGACGAAGATGGCGTCGGCCAGCGTGGCGGCGCGCCAGAAACCTTCCAAGGCGCCGGCGCTGCGGCGGATGCGCAGCGCGCTCCAGGATTTGGAGAGGATGTAATACCAGCTCAGCAGGGACATGATGGCCAGCAGGTAGGCCACGCTGTGCGAGACGGCGTCGCCTTCGGCCCAGTAGTGCAGAAATCCATTGGTTTCGAGCATGGGAATCCTCTGACTTAAACTTAATTCAGGCCGAGCACATCCTGCATGGTGAACAGCCCGGCCTGCTTGTCGGCCAGGAAGCGCGCGGCGCGCAGGCTGCCTTGCGCGTAGGTGGCGCGGCTCGACGATTTGTGGGTGATTTCGATGCGCTCGCCGATGCCGGCGAACAGCACGGTATGGTCGCCGACGATATCGCCGCCGCGCACAGTGGCGAAGCCGATCGAGGAAGGATCGCGTTCGCCGGTCACGCCTTCGCGCGCATACACGGCGACGTCGTCGAGCTTGCGGCCCAGCGCGTCGGCGATCACTTCGCCCATCTTGAGCGCGGTGCCGGAAGGGGCGTCGACCTTGTGGCGATGGTGTGCTTCGACGATTTCAATGTCGTAGCCGTGCGAAAAACTCTTGGCAGCCAGTTCCAGCAATTTCATCGTGACGTTCACGCCCACGCTCATGTTCGGCGCGAAGACGATGGCGGTCTTTTGCGCGGCGGCGGCGATGGCGTCCTTGCCGGCCTGGTCGAAGCCGGTGGTGCCGATCACCATCTTGACGCCATGTTCGGCGCAATAGGCCAGATGGGTCAGCGTGGCTTCGGGACGGGTGAAGTCGATCAGGACATCGGCGCCCTGGAGACCGGCGGCCAGGTCGGCCGCGATCCGCACCTGCGAGGGCGTGCCGAGGAAGGCCGCGGCGTCGCTGCCGATGCCGGCCGAACCGGTGCGGTCCAATGCGCCGGCGAGAATGGCGTCGTCGGCGGCCTGGACGGTTTCGATCAGCATGCGGCCCATGCGGCCGGACGCGCCGGCCACGGCGATTTTGAGTTGTTTCATGATGGCGTTACGTTATCAGGATGTTATTGATGTTATCGAGGTCGCCGGCTGGCGTTATTGTCCGGCCCTGCCGGCATTACTGGCCCGGCAGGCCGGGATTGGAGATCGGTTTGCCGTCGGAGATGGCCGGCATCAGCTGCGGCTTGGAGCCGGCGATGAAGCCCAGGTATTCGCTTTCGGTCGGCAGGTTGCCGCCTTCCCACTTGGTCAGGCTGTTGCCGTCGAAAAACACCGAAACGCGGCTGGCGATGACTTCGCCGTTGCCCTTGGCCAGGCGGAAATCGTAATCCCAGCGGTCGGCATGGAAGATGTCGGTCAGCAGCGGCGTGCCCAGCACGAAGCGGACCTGGTCGCGCGTCATGCCTTCCTTCAACTGCGCCAGCATTTCGGCGGACACGAAATTGCCCTGCTGGATATCGATCTTGTAGGGCGAGAAAAAGCGTACCAGGCGGCTCTTGCTGGTGGCCTGCACGCCTGCGTTGGCGTCGGTCACGACAGCGGCCTTGCCGGCGGCGACCGGCGCCGAATCGGTTTTTTTCCAGGGATTCCAGCTGGCGCATCCGGACAATGTCGCCACGGCAACAAGGCACAGGGCCAGGGCCGGCTTGCTCAGGGAATAACGGGATGGAAAGGGGAACGGCATTCGCATAAGGATCTCAAGTGATTGAGCAAACGTGCTAAAACGCTATATGATAAAGCACTTATCCAGCTTGTGACCAAATGATTGCGACCCCGCCATGCCTAATAATCCATCCGAACTGAAAGCCAGCGGCCTGAAGGCAACGCTGCCGCGGCTGAAAATTCTGGAAATTTTCCAAAATTCCGACGTGCGCCATCTGAGCGCCGAGGATGTCTACAAAATCCTGCTCAACGACAATATGGATGTCGGCCTGGCCACGGTCTACCGCGTCCTGATGCAGTTCGAGCAGGCCGGCTTGCTGCAGCGCAATCATTTCGAGACCGGCAAGGCGGTGTTCGAGCTGAACGAAGGCGCGCACCACGACCATCTGGTCTGCCTGGATTGCGGCAAGGTGGAGGAGTTTTTCGACAAGGAAATCGAGGAACGCCAGATCAAGATCGCGCAGCAGCGCGGTTTCAAGATCGTCGAGCATGCCCTGGCCCTGTACGGCCGTTGCGAGGATTGCGTTAAAAAAGGCGCCAAGCAAGGCTGAAATCTGGCTGGACCGGGCCGAAATACGGTAAAAACAGCGCCAAATAAAAAAAAGGAAGCCAGGCTTCCTTTTTTATTACTTAAATATCGTTCGCATCCCTATCCCGATATCCGCGGCGCCAGGGATGCCGCCTCCGCCCGATGGCCTAATTGTTGCTCAGCGCATTCGACAGCAACTTGGCCGTGATATCGACAATCGGAATTACCCGTTCGTAGGCCATGCGCGTCGGGCCGATCACGCCCAGCGTGCCGACGATGCGCCCGCCCTGCTGGTAGGGCGAGGTGACGATGCTCATGTCCTCCATCGGCACCAGTTGCGATTCGCCGCCGATGAAGATCTGGACTCCGGTCGCCTTGCTGGAAACGTCCAGCAATTGCATCAGCCCGGTTTTCTGTTCGAACATCTCGAACAGCTTGCGCAGCGAGGTCATGTTGGAGGACAGGTCGGTGACGCTGAGCAGATTGCGTTCGCCGGAAATCACCATGGTTTCGCTGTCGTCGCTCATCGCGTCGCTGCCGGTCTCGACCGCGGCCTGCATCAGCCGCGTCATGTCGTCCTGCAGTTCACGCAGTTCGGTCTGCAGGCGCATGCGCACATGCTCGAAACTCAGCCCGCCATAGTGCAGGTTGATATAGTTGGCCGACTGCACCAGTTGCGCCGGCGTGTAGTCGGCGTCGGTCAGCAGCAGCCGGTTCTGCACGTCGCCGTTCGGGCTGACGATGACCAGCAGGATGCGCTTTTCGGACAGGCGCAGGAATTCGATCTGCTGGAATACCGATTCGCGCCGCGGCGTCAGCACCACGCCGGCGAACTGCGACAGCGACGACAGCACCTGGGCCGCATTGGCGATGATTTTCTGCGACGAATTCTGCAGGCCGGGCCCCTGCATGCGCGACACCAGCAGATTCTCGTCGATCGGCTCGACCGTCAACAGGGTATCGACAAAGACGCGATAGCCGCGCGGCGTCGGCACCCGGCCGGCGGAGGTATGCGGGCTTGCGACGAATCCCATATCCTCCAGGTCCGCCATCACATTGCGAATGGTCGCCGGCGACAGTTCGAGGCCGGAAATCTTGGAAAGCGCACGGGAACCCACCGGCTGGCCGTCGGCGATATACCGTTCGACCAGTGCTTTCAACAGGGTTTGCGCGCGAGTATCTAATTGCATGGTAATCACATGGCGGGCTAAATATTCTTTCAGCGGTTCCGGCAAGCACGAATGAATTGGAAAGCCATATTATGCACCCTGTGCGTCCTGCATAGGCCGGATCGAGGCCAGCCAGGTTTCCAGTTGTTCCAGGCTGGCGCAACTTGCATCCGGCCGGATGTGCGACGGCAGCACGCGCTCGAAGCGGTTGATCCATACCGTACGCATCCCGGCCTGCTGCGCGCCGATCACGTCGGCCGCCGGATCGTCGCCGATGTACACCGCTTCGGCCGGGGCCACGCCGAGCGCCTGGCAGGCGTGCAGGAAGATTGCCGGATCGGGTTTCAGGCTGCCGAATTCATGGGCCGCCACGGAAATCCGGAAATGCCGCGCCATGCCGATCGCCGCCAGGTCGGCGGCGCCGTTGGACACCGATCCCAGCAGGTATTTTTGGCCCAGCCGCTGCAGCGCCGGCAGCACGTCGTCGAACGGCTGCACCCGGTTGCGGGCCTGGCCGAACAATTCCATGCCGGCCGCGATCTTGCCGAGGTCTTCGCCGTGCGCCTCGAAGGCCTCAGTCATGACCAGCGCCCGCAGCGCCATCAGGTCGATGCCGTGGCGCGGATCCTGGTCGATCAGGGCCATCCGGCGCGCGCGCAGGCTTTCGACGCTATGGGCGGCGGCCACCGCCGGCGCATGTTCCTGCAGCCAGCGGTACAGCGCCTGCTCGGCGGCCACAATGACCGGCACGATCGGCCACAGCGTGTCGTCGAGATCGAACAGCAACGCCCGGACGGGGGCCGGATTGTCCCGCGAGGCGGTTGCGGAAGCTGCGGCCGGCGCGGCGGCTGGCGCGGTCTTGGTGGGGGAAGGCGGGCGGTCGGCGGGGTTCACGATGGCGGTCATGCTGGCAATTGCAGTCTGATTTGTTTGTCCAGCGCAAATTATGGTCTAATCGGCGGCATGCCGCTCACTAATTCTCCCTCCATGCCGTTCAAGCCTCACACCATTGCCATCGTCGGCAAGTATTTTGCCGCCGGCATCGAGCAATCGCTGTCCGATATCGCCTCCTTTTTGCAGGGCCGGGGCTATCGCGTCGTGTTCGAGATCGAAACCGCGCAGAACATCGCGCAGGAAGGCTATGAAACGATGACGCCGGACCAGATCGGCCGGCATGCCGACGCGGCGGTGGTGGTCGGCGGCGACGGCACCATGCTGGGCATCGCGCGCCTGCTGGCGCCGTTCAATGTGCCGCTGATCGGCATCAACCAGGGCCGTGTCGGCTTCATGACCGACATTGCGCTGGACCGGGTCATGCCGGTGCTGTGCGAAATGCTGGCCGGCAAGTTCGAAACCGAATCCCGCTCGCTGCTGGAAGCCACTGTGATCCGCGACGGCGCCAGCATTTTCCACGCGCTGGCCTGCAACGACGTGGTGGTGTCGCGCGGCGCGACTTCCGGCATGGTCGAACTGACGGTCGAAGTCGATGGCCGTTTCATGTACAAGCAACGTTCGGACGGCCTGATCGTTGCCACGCCGACCGGTTCCACCGCCTATGCGCTGTCGGCCGGCGGCCCGATCCTGCATCCGGGCCTGTCCGGCATCGTGCTGGTGCCGATCGCGCCGCATGCGCTGTCGAACCGTCCGATCGTGGTGACCGACAGCAGCGAGATCGTCATCGAAGTCATCAGCGGGCGCGAAGTCAGCGCCAATTTCGACATGCAGTCGCTGACCAGCCTGTCGCACGGCGACCGGATCGTTATCGCCCGTTCCTCGCATGCCATTACTTTCCTGCATCCGGCCGGCTGGAGCTATTACGATACGCTGCGGCGCAAGCTGCACTGGAACGAATACCCATCCACGACGGCCATCTGACCCCTTTCATTCATGCTGCGCACACTTGCCATTCGCGACTTTGTCATTGTCGATGTAATTGAACTGGAATTCGGCCCCGGCTTTTCCGTATTGACCGGCGAAACCGGCGCCGGCAAATCGATCCTGATCGACGCGCTGACGCTGGCGCTGGGCGGACGCGGCGACGCCAGCGTGGTGCGCGAAGGCGCGGCCAAGGCCGATATCAGCGCCGAGTTCGCGGTCGACACCGCCGACGCCCTGGCCTGGCTGGCGGCCAACGAATACCGCAACGATGACGACGAAGGCGGCGTGCTGCTGCGGCGCGTGATCGACAATGCAGGCCGCTCCAAGGCTTTCATCAACGGCATCGCCGCCACCGCCGCGCAGTTGCGCGAACTGGGCGAACTGCTGGTCGATATCCACGGCCAGCACGCGCATCAATCCCTGCTCAAGAGCGACTCCCAGCGCCAGTTGCTGGATAGCCAGGCCGGCCTGGCGGCCGACGCCGCGGCGCTGGCGCAGTTGTATCGCAACTGGCGCGCGCTGGCCAGGCAGCGCAGCGAATTCGAAGCGGACGCCAAGAATGTGCTGCAGGAGCGCGAACGCCTGGAATGGCAAGTCGCGGAACTGGAAAAGCTGGCGGTCAAGCCGGGCGAATGGGCCGAGATCGGCAACGAACATTCGCGCCTGTCGCATGCGGCCTCGCTGATCGAAGGGGCGCAGGAAGCGCTGGCGCTGATTTCGGAATCGGAGCAGCCGATGCTGTCGCAATTGTCCGCGCTGACCCTGAAATTGAACAAGCTCAGCGACGTTGACGCCGATCTCAAGCCGGTGTTCGAATTGCTGGAGCCGGCGCGCATCCAGATGCAGGAGGCGGTGTATGCGCTCAACGATTATCTGAGCAGCATGGAACTCGATCCGGCACGGCTGCAAACGGTTGAAAGCCGCCTGGAAGCGATGCATTCGACCGCGCGCGGTTTTCATGTCGACCCGGATGCATTGCCGGGGATGCTGATCGAATTGTCGACGCAATTGCAGCAATTGGCCGATGCCAGCGACCTGGATGCCTTGCGCGCCAACGAAGAGAAATTGCGCGCGGCATATATGAGCGCGGCGCAGAAATTATCGAAGGCGCGCGCCAAGGCCGCCGTGGCGCTGGGCCAGGCGGTCACCGCCGCGATGCAGGACCTGAGCATGTCGGGCGGGCGCTTCGAGATTGCGTTGACGCCGTGCGAGCCGGCATCCTGCGGCCTGGAACAGCCTGAATTCCTGGTGGCGGGCCATGCCGGCGTGGCGCCGCGGCCGCTGGCCAAGGTGGCTTCCGGCGGCGAACTGGCGCGTATCGCATTGGCGATCTCGGTGATCACCTCCAGCGCCACCGCGACACCGACGCTGATTTTCGATGAAGTCGACAGCGGCATCGGCGGCGGCGTCGCCGAGGTGGTCGGCCGCCTGTTGAAGCGGCTGGGGCAGGATCGCCAGGTATTGTGCGTGACCCATTTGCCGCAGGTTGCCAGCCAGGGCAACCAGCATTACCAGGTCAGCAAGTTCCAGGACGGCGGCAAGACCGTGTCCCGGATCGCGGCGCTGGATGCCAAGGCGCGCGTCGAGGAAATCGCGCGCATGCTGGGCGGGCTGGATATCACGGCGACCACGCGCAAGCATGCGCGCGAGTTGCTGGCGCTGTAGCAGCGGTGTTTGATTCTTTCAATGCGCTCGTCTGGGGTGATCCTTCGATACGGCCTTCGGCCTACTCAGGACGAACGGAGAGGTATCATGTTTTACGACAAACCGTAAAACCGTAAAACCGTAAAACCGTAAAACCGTAAAAACCCGTTCGGCCTGAGTAGCGTAGCGTATCGAAGGATAAAGAACCGAAAATCCTGAGTAGATCGAAGGATCACAGCACTCAGTAAAATGTAAAGACATCCACTCCAATACTAAATTTTCATCCCGGAAAACGCACCCAGATGTCCTTTCGCAAAGAACCACCCTACAAGCACGGCAGCATCGGCAAGACCGGCGTGCTGCTGATCAACCTCGGCACGCCCGACGCGCCCACCACCGGCGCGGTGCGGCGCTACCTGCGGCAGTTCCTGTCCGATCCGCGCGTGGTCGAGATCCCGAAGGCGATCTGGTGGTTTATTCTGAACGGCGTCATCCTGCCGTTTCGCTCTTCCAGATCGGCCGCCAAATATGCGCTGATCTGGAAGCCGGAGGGTTCGCCTTTGCGCGTGCATACCGAACGCCAGACCGCCGCCTTGCGCGCGCGCCTGCTGGAACGCGGACACCAGGTGGTCGTGATGCATGCGATGCGCTATGGCCAGCCGGCCATTGCCGAGGCGCTGGACCAGATCAAGCAGGCCGGCTGCGACCGGGTGCTGGTGGTGCCGGCCTATCCGCAGTATTCCGGCACCACCACGGCCTCGATCTTCGACGCGGTGTTCGATCATTTTTCGACCGTGCGCAATATGCCTGAACTGCGCTTCGTCCGCAATTATCACGACCACGACGGCTATATCCAGGCCCTGAAGAAATCGGTGCTCGCGCATTGGGACGCCAACGGCATGCCGGACAAGCTGGTAATGAGTTTCCACGGCGTGCCCAAGCGCACGCTGACGCTTGGCGACCCCTATCACTGCGAATGCTACAAGACCGCGCGCCTGCTGGCGCGGCAACTGAACCTGACGCAGGATCAATACATGGTGACTTTCCAGTCGCGCTTCGGCAAGGCCGAATGGCTACAGCCGTATACCGCGCCCAGCCTGGTGGAAATGGCGAAACAGGGCGTGGGGCGGGTCGATGTGATGTGTCCGGGCTTTATCAGCGACTGCCTGGAGACCCTGGAAGAAATCGCGATGGAAGCCAAGGGCGCGTTCCTGCAGGCGGGCGGCAAGGAATTCCATTTCATTCCTTGCCTGAATGAATCGCCGGAATGGATAGGCGGGCTGCGCGATATCGTCGAGCAGCAGATGATCGGCTGGCCGACCGTCATGTCGGCGGCGGCGCTGGCCGAGCGCGCGCGCGAGGCGGAAGTGTCGCTGCAGGAAGCGTTGCGGCTCGGGGCCGGGAAACAGGAATAGGATTTGTCAAAAAAACGGCTTGTCGCATGAATGGGGCAAGCCGTATGTTCGAATAAAAAAACAAATTGGAAGCTGCACTCTAGCCAGCCGGCGCCGGCACTGGAGCAGCCGACGGCGCGGCTTTCAGTTCATAGGCGACGGAAGTCCAGGCGTTGCCGCTCAACAGCGATTTGGTGTCGGTGATCTTCAGCTCGAATTTATCCATCGCATCCGCATAGCTGTTGAGCGCCGTATCCGCGGAGGTCTTGTAGTCGATGAAAACCTGGGTTGCCGCCGCCGGCGCTGCAAATCGCAAGGCGCTTTGCATGGCGTGTCCATTTTGCCGCGCGCTTGTATATTGCTCGGCAAAAGCCTGCTTGTAATCGACCGCATACTTCTCGTGGGTTTCTTCCAGCTTCTGAAAAGAATCTCCTGCCGGCTGTTTGAGATACACAAGCGAAAGTGCGTCGCGTGTCAATTCCATCTGCTCAAGGAAACGGGCATCGTGCGTTATCCCCAGCTCAAAGAATGCGGTGGAAACCTGCTTCTGAAATTTCCTGTATTCGGACGAAGCCAGCTCGGTCTTGGCATAGGGCTCGACGCTCTCCTTCGGGGCGACGGCGGGCTCGGCGGGCGCTTTCGCTTTCGGCTCTTCAGGCGCCGCGGCCGGAAGCTGCTGTTCTGCTTCAAACGTCGGCTCGATATCTTTGACTTCCCACCTGACGCGCGACTTCAGGAAGCCTTCCGGTTCTGCCGAGACGTGTGCGTTTTCCTGGGCGGAGACTTCGGCCGCGTTTTCCTGAACCGAAACTTCGGTCTCGATTACCTGAACGGGCGTCCCTTTCGCCGCGGCAGGCGATGCCGGTTCGGCTTGCTTGTTTTCTTGCGCCGGCGTCGTTGGCGCGACCTGTGTCGCTACGGATGCCGGTGCGGCTGTCTGCGCTGGTTCCGCCTTGGTTTCGACGGCGGCGGCTGCCGCGGACGGCGCTTTCGGCTGTGAACGATAGATGTCGTTTTCGAAGATGCGCACCGGCTTGGTCATGTCCGCGACCATGTTTTTCCTGTGCTGCCATTGCATGCAGATTGCGCGATAAGCCATCCTTACGAAGGTCTTTACAAGGCTGGTCAGTTGCGCGCGGACTTTGGTGAGCGTCCTGCCCTTGTAGGCGACCGTCTCGGCGACGTCATTGTTGTTGAAGTCGCTGGAGATGATGGGCTGCGTGGAAGCGGCGCTGATGGATTTTGGATCATTCATATTGATATCCTAATAAAGTGAAAGGAACGAGGTCGGTTCTGTTTCACAAATACTAGGTGCCGGGCTGCGCCGCCTCAATAAGATCGGTCCGAAACTATTTTGCTAGCGCCGGCCGCCGCTGACCCGTTCAATCCCTGCCAGATCGCGCCAGCTTTGCACTTCCGCAAAGCCTTGCAAGCGCAGCAGTTCGCGTACTGCCGCGGCCTGGTCGTAGCCATGCTCCATCAGCAGCCAGCCGCCGGCCTCCAGATGCGCAGGCGCCCCCGCGATAATGGCGCGCAGCGCGGACAGGCCGTCGCCATGGTCGGTCAGCGCATCGACCGGCTCGAAGCGCAGGTCGCCTTGCGCCAGATGGGCATCGCCGGCAACGATATAGGGCGGGTTGGAGACGATGACGTCGAATGAGTGTTGTTGCGCGGATTGCATAGTCAAGGCGCGGTACCAGTCGCTTTCGATGAATCGCACCGGTGATTTCCGATGCGCCGCGTGGCGCGCCGCGTTGTCGGCGGCGATCGTCAAGGCTGCCGGGCTGGCGTCGAGCGCGGCGACCTCCACGTCCGGCCTTTCATGGGCGATCGCCACCGCGATCGCGCCGGAGCCGGTGCCCATGTCCAGCACGCTTGCGCCGGCAGGCAAGCGCGCCAGCGCCAATTCGACCAGCAATTCGGTCTCGGGACGGGGGATCAGGACATCGGGCGTCACGCGCAGCATCAAGCCGTAGAATTCGCGCTGCTCGACCAGGTAGGCAATCGGCTCGCCTTGCTGGCGGCGCCGGATCAATTGACGATAGGCATCGGCCTGCACCGGCGTCAGCGCCTGCTCGTCGCGCGTGATCAATTGCATGCGCGACAGGCCGGTGACGTGGCACAGCAGGATGCGGGTTTCCAGCGCATCCAGCGGCGACTGGCGCTGCGCCGCGGCGATGTTCAACGCCTGGTTCAACGGCGCTTGAGTGTCGCGCGGCCGAGGTTCAGCGCCAGCAGCAGGAACCAGATCAGCGACCATTGCGGGATCGACAGGCCGAATAAAGGCGGATACGGCGTGGCGCACAGGCCGTCGGCGGTGAACAGGAACGGCAGCAGCTTGGCGGTCGGGATATTGTTCAGCGCGGTTTCCATCGGGTCGATGCCGCAGGAAGTGCCGGGGTGCGCCATGACCCACAGATGCCAACTGGCGACGCCGACGCCGGCCAGGGCGGTCAATGCGGCCAGCGCGGCGCCCAGCCGCAGGGCGGCTGCCGGCAGCAGCGCGAAGATGATGCAGATCACGGCGATGGCGGCGAATGCATAGCGCTGGATGATGCACAGCGGGCAGGGTTGCATGTGCTGGACGTATTGCAGATACAGGGCGGCGCCGAGCAGGGCGATGCAGACCAGGGCGACGAACAGGAGCAGGGATTTGGACAGTTTCATAATTGAATGAGCACTCTTTTTGTTTGAGGTCGGTAAGTTTTCGACATGCTGCGCTACTCAGGCCGAATGGAATTTTATGGTTATAAAAATCACGATTGTTTAGGGCCGGCAAGCCTTCGATACGCTGCGCTACTCAGGCCGAACGGGTTTTTATGGGTTACGGAAATCATAAAAGCTATATAGCCTACGCGAAGTCATAAAGGTCCGTTCGGTTTAAGGTCGGCAAGCCTTCGATATGCCGGGCTGCTTAAGTCGAACGGGTTTTTATCGTTTACGAAAATCGTAAAAAACCGTTCGGCCTGAGTAGGGCGCAGCCCGTATCGAAGGATAGCGGATCGTAGCATGGCAATGCATTTCTAGCTTTCATCCGCCAGCGCGGCCAGCAGTTCCGCCTGATGCTCGGCCACCAGCGCGCCGGTCAATTCTTCCAGATCGCCGTCCATGATGAAATCGAGCTTGTACAGCGTCAGGTTGATGCGGTGGTCGGTCATGCGGCCCTGGGGGAAATTATAGGTGCGGATGCGTTCGCTGCGGTCGCCCGATCCGATCAGCGATTTGCGCGTCGCGGCTTCCTTCGATTGCTGCTCGCGCAGTTGCACGTCCTTGATGCGCGCGGCCAGCACTTTCAGCGCCGAAGCCTTGTTCTTGTGCTGGCTGCGGTCGTCCTGGCATTCCACCACGATGCCGGTCGGGATATGCGTGATGCGCACCGCCGAGTCGGTCTTGTTGATGTGCTGGCCGCCGGCGCCCGAGGCGCGATAGGTGTCGATGCGCAGGTCAGCCGGGTTGATGTTGACGTCTTCGACCTCGTCGGCTTCCGGCATCACCGCCACCGTGCAGGCCGAGGTATGGATGCGGCCCTGGGTTTCGGTCTGCGGCACGCGCTGCACGCGATGGCCGCCGGACTCGAACTTCAGTCTGGAATAGGCGCCGAAGCCGACCAGCCGCACGATGACTTCCTTGTAGCCGCCGATCTCCGAGGGCGATTCCGACACCATTTCCACCTGCCAGCGATTGCGCTCGGCAAAGCGGGTGTACATGCGCAGCAGGTCGCCGGCAAACAGCGCCGATTCGTCGCCGCCGGTGCCGGCGCGGATTTCGAGGAAGATATTGCGCTCGTCGTTGGGATCCTTCGGCAGCAGCATTTTTTGCAGGTCGATTTCGAACTGGGCGATGCGCGCCTTGGCATCGGCGATTTCGTCCAGGGCGAAATCCTTCATCTCCGGATCGGACAGCATGTCCTGCGCGGCGACGGCGTCGTCGTTGGCTTGCCGGTAGGTGTTGTACAAGGCGACCAGCGGCCCGAGTTCGGCATGCTCGCGGGTCATCTTGCGGTAGTTGTCCATGTTGGCGGTCGCGTCTTCCTGCATCAACAGGTCGTTCAGCTCTTGCAGCCGTTCCGTGAGCTGGTCGAGTTTGGCGAGCATCGAAGGTTTCATTGTGTCTTGATTCCGAAAAAAGGAGTGTGCGTACAGTACGGTCCGGGGATATGGGATATTGGGGTAGGCGGTGCGGGCGGCGTGCTGTCCGGCCGGACGGCGCGCAAACGGCGGCGCTGTTGCGGTGAGCGGCGAACGCCGCTAACGCTTGGTGCGGAACAACTGGGGCAGCAATGCCGCCAGGCGCGCGCGTTCGTCGCCCTGGGCATGATGCAGGGCCTGTTGCGGGCCATGCAGGAATTTGGCGGTCAGGCCGCGCGAGAGGGCTTCCAGCACCGCTTCGGCGTCGTCGCCGCGCAGCAGCATCTTGCGGGCGCGGTCGAGTTCGGCCAGCCGCATCGATTCCCCGCTTTCCTGCAGGTCCTGGATCAGCGGCACCACGGCGCGGTTGTCGACCCAGTGCATGAAGGACTGCACGCGGGTCTCGATGATGGATTCGGCCTGGGCCACCGCCGCCTGCCGGTTTTCCATGCCGCTCTGGATCACGGCGCCGAGATCGTCGACGGTGTACAGGAAGACGTCGTCCAGCCGGCTGACTTCGGCTTCGATATCGCGCGGCACCGCCAGGTCGACCATGAACATCGGCTTGTGGCGGCGCGCCTTGACCGCGCGTTCGACCAGGCCGAGGCCGATGATCGGCAGCGACGAGGCGGTGCAGGAGATCACGATGTCGAACTCATGCAGCCGGCCCGGCAGGTCGGCCAGCCGGATCGCGCTGCCGTTGAAGCGATGCGCCAGCGTCTGGCCGCGCTCCATGGTGCGGTTGGCGACAGTCAGCGATTTCGGATTCTGCGCGGCGAAGTGGGTCGCGCACAGCTCGATCATTTCGCCGGCGCCGATGCACAGCACGTTCTGGCCGGCGACGGAATCGAAAATCCGTTCCGACAGCCGCACCGCCGCAGCCGCCATCGACACGCTGTGCGCGCCGATTTCGGTGGTCGAGCGTACTTCCTTGGCCACCGCGAAGGTGCGTTGGAACAGTTGATGCAGGTAGGTGCCGAGTCCGCCGGCGGCGTCGGCCATGCGCACGGCGTCCTTCATCTGCCCGAGGATCTGCGGTTCGCCCAGCACCATCGAGTCCAGCCCGGAGGCGACGCGGAAGGCATGGCGCACCGCATTGTCCTGCGGCAGCGCGTACAGGAAAGGACGCAACTCGGCGTATGGCAGCTTGTGATAGTCGGCCAGGAAATGCGCGGTGCTGTCGATGGCGTCCTCAACGCCGCCGTGGCTGCGGTTGGCGGCGTAGAGCTCGGTGCGGTTGCAGGTCGACAGCAGCGCCGCTTCCCCATGCGCCGCGTCGGCGTCGGCGCGGCCGAACCAGGCGCGCGCGGCGGCGATGGCGCGTCCGATTTCATCGCTCGAAAACGCCACCTTTTCGCGCAGGTCGACCGGCGCGGTGGTGTGGTTGAGTCCGACGGCAAGCAGATGCATTGGGATGGGAGAAAAATGACCGGTCAAAGATGACAGGCCGCTATTATACCGCTAGGCGCGGGAGCGCATTGGCGCGCGCGCAACAGTTGAAAAATTGCAATAAAAGCAATTTTTCCGTTTTATTTTAGGTCGGGCCTTGCGTTTTATCCTGCCGCATCGGCCCCGACCTGTTCCAGCTGATAGCCGTAGCCATACACGGGGGTAAGCCGAAACCCTTGTTCGGGCTTCAATTGCAGCTTGTTGCGTACGCGGGAGATATGGGTATCCAGGGTGCGCGAGGGCAGATCGTCGTCATCGTCGTCGTTGGCGCGCGACCAGATCGCATCCTGGATATAGGCGCGCGACAGCGGCCTGCCAAGATTGCCGAACAGCAATAATGCCAGTTCGAATTCCTTTTGCGTCATCTCGACCGCCACGCCATCGCGGGTGATGCGGTTGGACGGCGTTTCGAACACATATTGGGCGAAGCGCAACTGCTGTTGATCCTGATAGTCCGGATCGGCGCGCTGCAGCAGGATCTGCACCCGCAATTGCACTTCGTTCAGGCGCAGGGGTTTCAGCACGTAATCGACAGCGGCGCGGGCATCGGCGCCGGTTTGCAGCGCGGTTTGCAGCGCCGCCGTCTCATTGCGGGCGGCGCTCAACAGTACTGGCGCGCCGGCCGCCGCAATGAGCGCGGCGCCACGATCGGCCTGGCCTTGCAGCGTATGCAGATCGAGCAGCAGCAGGTCGGCAGCCTCGCCATGCTGCGCGAGTTCGGCCGGATGCCGGAAGGGAAAGCAGCGATAGCGCGACAGCGCGTCGGCCAGCAGCGCCAGTTGCGCCGGGTCGCTGTCGAGGATGGCAATTCGCCGCGGCATGATGCCCTGGCCTGCGGTGCGCGGGCGCCTTAGTGCGCGACGTCGGTGTCGGGCAGCACGACGTTGACGTCGAGCACTTCCAGGTTGCCCTGGCGGTCCAGCGAGATCTTGATGTCGTCCGGATTGACCTTGGTGTACTTCGAAATCACGTCCAGCAATTCCTTGTGCAGCGCGGGCAGGAAATCGTTGCCCGAACCCTGCCGGCCGCCGCGCTCGCGCGCGATGATGATTTGCAGCCGTTCCTTGGCCGCGACCGCCGTTTTCGGTTTTGGAGGAAAGAGGAATGAAAGCAGGGCCATATTATTTACCTCCGAACAGACGCTGCAAGAGACCCTGCTTTTCGACAGTGATGAAACGCAGCGGCACCTCTTCGCCGAGGAAGCGCGAGACCAGGTCCTGATAGGCCTGCGCCACGTCGCTGTCCTTGATATGGATCGCCGGATTGCCCTGGTTCGAGGCGTGCAGCACGGTTTCCGATTCCGGAATGATGCCGACCAGCGGAATGCGCAGGATTTCCTGCACGTCGGTGTACGACAGCATTTCGCCGGCTTCGACGCGCTTGGGCGAATAGCGGGTGATCAGCAGATGTTCCTTGACCGGTTCGCCGCCGCTCAGCGCGCGCCGCGATTTGGCCTGGATGATGCCGAGGATGCGGTCGGAGTCGCGCACCGAGGACACTTCCGGGTTGGTGACTACGATGGCTTCGTCGGCGAAGGTCAGCGCCATCACGGCGCCGTGCTCGATGCCGGCCGGCGAATCGCAGATGATGTATTCGAAATCCATCTTGGCCAGGTCGTCCAGCACGCGTTCCACGCCTTCTTCGGACAGGGCGTCCTTGTCGCGCGTCTGCGAGGCCGGCAGGATGAACAGATTGTCGCAATGCTTGTCCTTGATCAGCGCCTGGTTCAGGGTGGCTTCCTGGTTGACCACGTTGATCAGGTCGTACACCACGCGGCGTTCGCAGCCCATGATCAAGTCCAGGTTGCGCAGGCCCACATCGAAGTCGATGACGACGGTCTTGTGTCCGCGCATGGCCAGGCCGGATGCGAAACTGGCGCTCGACGTGGTTTTGCCGACGCCGCCTTTGCCGGATGTCACAACAATGATTTTTGCCACAAAGAGCTCCTTGATATTGAGTTACCGCGAATATTGTTTACTGCGTTCGATCACTGCAAATTCGGTATTACGTGTTCTTGATCGCCAGCACGTCGAGCCGGTCGCCGCTGAGGCGGATCTGTACCTGCTTGTTCGACAGTTCCGGCGGCAGGTCTTTTTCGAACGTGCGATAGACCCCCGCGATGGAAATCAGTTCGGCTTCCATGCTGGTGGTGAAGATGCGGGCGTCCGCATTGCCGCTGGCGCCGGCCAGCGCGCGGCCGCGCAGCGGCGCGTAGACATGGATGCTGCCGTCGGCGATGATCTCGGCGCCGTTGTTGACCGCCGCCATCACGACCAGATCGGCGCCGCGCGCATAGATGCGCGTGCCGGCGCGCACCGGCGTATCGATGATCATGGTGTTCTGGGCGGGCGCCTGGGTCGGCGCGGGTGCGGCGGCGCGGGCCGGCGCCGGCTTGGGCGCCGCCGGTTCTGCTTGCGCTGCAGGTGCTTCGGCTTCGGCCTGCGGCGCCTTGGCGGCGCTGTCGGCGATGCTCAGGCCGTGCGCGACGATGGCGGCGTGCATGGCCGGCGGCGCGTTGCGCACCGCGACGGCATTGAGGCGATAGGTCTTGAAGACCGCGATCAGCGCGGGCCAATCGATTTCGGCCTCGGCCGGCAGGGCGGCGATATCGAGAACCGCGAACTCGTCTTCGAAGAAGTCGGGGGCGCCGCCGGTCATTTCCTTGAGCGCCTTGTCGATCGTGGCCGGCGCTGCTTCGTGCAGCAACGCGGAAATGGCGACTACGGTAGAAATTTTGATTTCAATCGGTTTGCGGTTTTTTTGCATAAATAGTGCAGCGTTGAATACGTGAGGACCCGCGCCAAGCGTGATGCATGATGCGCCATGGGCGATGCACAATGCGGCGTGCGTGTCGATCGCCGCATTATACCGTCACCATTCACGGATATCGTGCAGATATCGCGCATTATGCGCGAGGCCTTCCCTCGCATCGCAATCGGGCCGAAGTTATCCACAGATTTTGTGGTTAAGCGTGTTGATAACCTTGGGGAATTCGCGGTAAGTAATTGATATTAATCATTATTGCTTTAGGCGTGGATAAGCGGGGCAAGCCGCCCGTCTTACCGCGCCGGCGGCGCGAACGCCAGCAGGCCCTTCTGATAGGTTTCGATCACTTCGGCGATCGGCCGCAGATCCTGGCCGAATACCAGCGCGCGATGTTCGAACAGCGCGGCCGGCAGCGCCAGCTTGGCGCCCTTGGCCGCGCCGGCAGCCGGCCGGGCCTGCAGCATTTCCCACAGCGGCGGCAGCGGCGACCACAGCAGTTCGGCGGCATAGGTGCGGCGGAACGGCTTCAGGCCCAGGACCGCCTTGCCGAACGGCGTATCGGTGGTGTCGAGCAGGCGATTCATTTCGGCGCTCAGGCGCGACGGCACGTACCAGTTGTCGGCCTCGGACAGAACCAGGCCGCCGCACGACAACTGCACGCGCCGGTACCTGACCGGTTCGTCCGCGCCGATCTGCAGGCGCTGGCGCTGCTCGGCGGTGGGCGCCTTGTCGACGCCCCGCACCAGCGTCGCGATGACGACCGGATCGGCCGCCAGCCGATGCTCGCGGCACCATTTTTCCAGGGTGAGGGTGGCGCTGCTGCTGCCGAGGATCTCGGCATTGGCGGTCTGGATCAGGGCTTGCGCCTGCAGGCGCGAGAGATAGGTGTCGGGCCAGTCGGCATGGTCGCGGGCCTGCGCGTTCATCGTCGCCATGGCGGCCAGCGCGCTCAGCAGCGACGCGCCCAGCACGGACATCACGCGCCGCGGCAGTGTCGGCAGAAGGCGGCAGGAAGGGGAAGCGGTGGGATGCATGCGGTCTCCTGAAAAAACGAGGATCGAGTGTAACAAAAAAGCCGGAACGCATTGCATAAATGGCCCCGCGTTTGCGTTCGGGGAATTTGCGAAATGAATTCCGAAATCGCGGAACCTGGGCCAAAATCCGGGCTCTGTCCCGGTTGCCGGTACAATAAACCCTTTCAACAACCGGATTGCCGGGATAACCGGGCGATCTTTCCTAGTGGACATATTTATTATCCTGGGGCTGATTTTGGTCAATGGCATCTTCGCCATGTCCGAAATCGCGATCGTGACATCCAAGCGGATGCGTCTGCAAAAACTCGCCGAAAACGGCAGCAGGGGTGCGCGGGCCGCACTCGACCTCTCCGAAAGTCCCAGCCGCTTCCTTTCCACCATCCAGGTGGGCATTACCCTCATCGGCATTTTCAACGGCGCCTTCGGCGAAGCCTCGCTGGTGGCCGCATTGACGCCGCAGATGGCGACCATCCAGGCCATCAGTCCCTACGCCCGTGAAATTTCGCTGGCCATCGTGGTGGTGGGGATTACCTTCGCCTCGCTGATCCTGGGCGAACTGGTGCCCAAGCGCGTCGCCATGCAGTACCCGGAAACGGTCGCCTCGCTGATTTCGCCGCTGATGCTGCTGCTCTCCAGGCTGATGGGGCCGTTCGTCAAGGTCCTGACCGTCAGCACCGAGTTCATCCTGCGCGTGCTGGGCCTGCACCACAAGAAGAACGATTCGGTGACCGAAGAGGAAATCGCCGGGCTGTTCCGCGAAGGCACCGACGCCGGCTTGTTCGAAAAGACCGAGCACGATATCGTCTCGCGCGCCTTGCGGCTGGACGACCAGCGCGTGGCGGCCCTGATGACGCCGCGCATGGACGTGCATTTCATCGATATCGAAGACAGCATCGAAGTCAACCTGGCCAAGATCGCCGACAGTTCCTACAACCGCTTCCCGGTCTGCAAGGGCGATATCTCGCATATCATCGGCATCGTGCACGCCGGCATGCTGTTCGAGCAGACCATCCGCAGCCGTTCGATTTCGACCATCGACATCGCCGCCGCCACCCGGCCGCCGCTGTTCGTGCCGGAAACCATCAGCGCCATGCAATTGCTGGAAACCCTCAAGAAGAACCGCGCCGAACTGGCCCTGGTGATCGACGAATACGGCGAAATCGAGGGCATTGTGACCCTGAGCGACGTGCTGGGCGCGCTGGTCGGCGACGTTTCCGTGATCAACGAGGACTACGAGGACGACGCGGTGCGGCGCGAGGACGGTTCCTGGCTGATCGACGGCGGGGTGACTTTCGACCGCTTCCGCGAACTGTTGGGCAGCGAGGTGCGCTTTCCCGAGGAAACTTCCGGCACGTACCACACCCTGGCCGGTTTCGTGATGACCTTCCTGGGACATATTCCGCAGATTTCGGAGCACTTCGAGTTCGAAGGCTTCCGCATCGAAGTGGTGGATATGGACCGCAACCGGATCGACCGGCTGCTGGTGACGGCGCTGGAGGAAAAACTGGCCGAGGACGAGAAGGACTGAAATGCTGGACAAACGCCGGAAGGCGGAACCAGGCAGCACGAAATCCGGCGCGAGGCCGGATTTTTTATTTGAAGCTGATCAGGTCGCTGCGGCTCAGCGTTGCCTTTTTATCGGCCAGCGGCGTATTGTCCGAGTTATAGAAGCCAGGCTGGTTCAGCAACTGGTAACGTGCCAGCACGGTATTGATCGGTTTCGGGCTGGACAGGCCGTCTTCCGCCACGACCGCGGTGAAACCCCGGGTATTGGCATGGAACGTCGAATACATCACCGCGCCGTTGGCCGCGCTGCCGACTACCACCACGGTGGCGATCTTGCGCTGCTTCAACTGTTCTTCCAGATCGGTGCCGACGAATTTGTTGGCGCGCGCCACCACCACCGGTTCGCCGCTGCGCGGCGCGACTTCCGGCAGTGTCGGGACTGCGCCGGCGGCATTGGCGGTGCTCGAATACAGCACGGGGACCTTGGCGGCGCGGGCCTTGTCGAGCAGCCCCGCGATCGCGGGCACGGTAGCCATGCAGGCAGGATTGGGCCGGCACACCACCTCGTTGATGTCGAGAATCAGCAGCGCGGTGCTGTGGGCATCCAGCGTGACGGCGGCCGGCGCGGGAATGGCCGGCAGCGTGTCGGCCGACGGCATGGCGCCCGGATTGCTGGCGCAGGCGCTCAAGCCGAGCGCCAGGGTAGCTGCCAGTCCGGCCGGCGCGAGTCGACGGACTCGCTGCATGATGGTCTGGTTTTGCTGCTGTACCGCGGTGGTCTTGTTCATGTTCTTGCCTCCTGGTTGCGATGCCGATATTGACGCGTTTCCAATTGTTCCGCCAATGCGCCGAACAATAATCCAATCGTACCCCACATGATCGCCTGCATGCCGATCGCCGCCAAGCGGAATTTCCACAACAGCGCCGCCGGGAAGGCTGCCGGCACTTCATTGATCGCCGGCAGCCCGACCTGCACCGCGGCAATGATCGCCACGAACAGGCCGGCGGCGGCGATGGAGCCGTTCCAGGCGCCGAATTTCGCCATCGCATGGTGCCGCGCCTTGAGCGAAAACACCGCGGCGGCGATCGAAATGGCGATCATCAGGAAGAACAGACCGGTGCGGTAGCCTATGGTTTCCGCATGGCCGATCGATGGCGGATTGGCGGGATATTTGAGATTGGGCACGATCACGACGGCAATGAAGGCCGCCAGCGCCAGCCAGGCCGACAGGGCGCGCGCGCCGAATTTGCCGGCGCGGCCGTAGGCATAGGCGTAGACCAGCGCGAACAGGCCGCCGATGGCCGCGCTGTAGACCGCGACGCCGGTGAACAGGCCGAGTCCGGCCTGGGTCTGGCGGCTGACCAGTTCCTCTTCGTGTTCATGGGCGCCGCCCGCATGTTCATGGCCGTCCGCGTGCTCATGCGCTTCGGCCATTTTTTCCTCGAATGAGATCGCCTGGTCGACCGACGGTTCGCCGGCGATTTTGGCGAAGCCGAATGTGAGCAGCCCTGCGACGATGCCCGCGAGCATGCCGCGCGCCAATAGTTTGCCTACCATGGTGATCCGATCGGTAATGAGGTAGTTCGATTGCGTAGCCGGGGCGTCGGACAGCCGGCACGATGCCGGCGCCCGCGCGCTTAATGTTTAATGTTTAATGTTTAATGCTTAACGTTCAATGGCAGGGAAAGCCGAGCAGATGGCGGCCGTCGTGCACGAATTCATGCACATACATGCCGGAGATCAGCGAGGTGGCGCCCTGTTCCGCGCCGACGAAATAAATCGCCAGCAACAGCAGGAGGCCGCCGAAGACGACCCACGGCAGCAATTCGCCGGCAGGGATGGGAACGGGGAGCGGCGCCGAATCGGCGGCGGGATTGAAGGCGGTATCGGCCATTGAAAGATCTCCTGGGGGTTGCGCGCCCCGTTAACAATCATTAAACAATTCGGTTGAATAGTTCGATGCATATATCGGCGCAAAGCAGATCTGGCTTTCGATTCGTCCTGAACCGATTACAGTGGCGCGACCGCGCCGGATTCACACCGGCTTCCGCATTTGCTTCGATGCATTGCTGGCCTAATTATAATGCGAGGCAAACGAATAGTGATTATTTTCCTGAAAGGATGGCGATGAGCGCCACGAGTACCAGGCTGTTGTTGGTCAGCCATGCCGCCACGGCGGCAATGCGCAGCGGCCAATTCCCCGGCGACGCGACGCGCGACGCCGTCGACCTGGGCAGGGCGGACGACAGCGCGGCCGTGGCGGCGCTGCGCGAGCGCTTGCCGCGGACCGGCGCAATTTCCGTCCGTTGCGCGCCGGCGGCCTGCGCGCGCGATACCGCGGCGGCACTGGACCTGGCGCCGCTGCTGCGCATCGATGCCGCGCTGGCCGATATGGATTACGGCCGCTGGCAGGGCCGCCGCCTGGACGATTTCGGCGACGACGAGAGCGACCAACTGCTGCAATGGAGCCGCGACCCGCACGCGGCGCCGCACGGCGGCGAGACATTCGATGCGGTGCTGGCGCGGGTCGGCGCCTGGCTGAACGGCTTGCATGCGGGCGATGCGGCCAATGCGGCCAATGCAGCAAATGCGGGCCGGGGTCGCACGCTGATTGCCGTCACGCATGCGCCGGTGGTCCGCGCCGCCTTGATGCATGTATTGAAAGCGCCGCCGGCATCGTTTGCGTTGATCGAGGTCGCGCCCTTGTCGGTGGTCGAACTGCGGCGCGCGCCAGGCGCCCATGCCTGGCATTGGTGGACCGGGCAGGCCTAGCATTCGCGGTTTTATCAGGCGGCGGCCTGGAAACGATTTTTTCCGGCGGCCTTGGCCTGGTAGCAGGCGGCGTCCGCCTTGGCCATGACTTCCTGCAGGGTGTTGGTGCGGCGCGAAAGCGTGGCGATGCCGATGCACAGGCCGACCTGGAAGGTGAGGCCGTGCCAGTCCAGCCGATGCGAACCGACCGCATCGATCAACTGCCCTGCGATCTTTTGCGCATCCGGCAGCGGGCACTTCTCCAGCCATACCCCGAATTCATCGCCGCCAAGGCGCGCCACCTTGTCGGCGGCGCGCAATTTCGATTTGATCAAAACGGCGATCCGGCGCAGCACTTCGTCGCCGGCCATATGGCCGCCTTTGTCGTTGACGGCCTTGAAGGCGTCGAGATCGAGCAGCATCAGGCAGTGTTCATTGCCGTTGGCGTGGGCGTCGTCGAACAGGCGATTGGCGGCGCGCTCGAATTCGGAGCGGTTCAGCAACTGGGTCAACTGGTCGTGGGTGGCCTGGTATTTGATCTGGTTCATGGCCTTGCGTTTTTCGGTCACATCCTGGAACACCAGCACCCCGCCCAGCAGCGAACCGTCGCCGCGATGGATCGGCGAGGCCGACTCCGAAATGGCGAGCTCGACGCCGTCGCGCCGGACCAGGATGGCGACGTCGCGCTTGATCGCGGTTTTCTGCTCCAGCGACTGCAATAGCGGATTGGTGATGCCGCCGCGCTTTTTCTCGTCGATCAGATGCATGACGCGGTCCACCGGCTGGTACAGCGCTTCCCGGCTCGACCAGCCGGTAATGGCCGCGCCGACCGGATTGATCGAGGTGACGACGCCCTTGACGTCGGTGGTGATCACGCCGTCGCCGATCGACTGCAAGGTCACGCGGATTCTTTCCTGCTCCGCCAGCAAGAGTTCTTCCGCCGATTTCCTGCGGGTAATGTCCTGCACCTGCGAGATGAAAAACTCCGGATTGCCGCCGGTATCGCGTACCAGGCTGACCGACAGCAGGGCCCAGATGGTGGCGCCGTTGCTGTGGATATAGCGTTTTTCCATCTCATAGCTGGGGATCTCGCCCCGCAGCAACTGATTGACATGCAGCATGTCGGTATCCAGGTCCTCGGCATAGGTGAGGGTCTGGAAATCGATTTCCAGCAGGTCGGTCTCGCTGTAGCCGAGCAGATTGCAGATGGCGGGATTGACCTTCAGCCAGCGGCCGTTCAGTCCCACCAGCGCCATGCCGATCGAGGAATAGGTGAAAGCGAAGCCGAACAGGGCGTCGCTGGAAGGAAACGAAGCGGAATCGATCATGCGGTCCATGGGTTTGCCTGGATGATTCCGGGGCGACAAGAAAGGGGTCCGACGGCCAGGCTGCTAGGCCGCCGCCGCGACGCGGTTCATCAGGGTCCAGTAGAGGCTGGCGTCGGTGATGGTCTTGGTGAATTCGGCCGGATCGATCGGCTTGACCAGGTAGCTGTTGGCGCCCAGCCGATAGCTGGTGGCGATATCGCGTTCGTCGCTGGAGCTGGTGACCATCACCACCGGGATGTGCGAAATGGCGGGGTCGGTCTTGATCCGTTTCAGGACTTCATGGCCGTCCAGGGTCGGCAGGTGCAGGTCCAGCAGCACCATGCGCGGCTGGATCGCGGCGCGGCCGGCGAATTTGCCTTGCCGCAGGAGGAAGTCGACCGCCAGATTGCCGTCATTGACCCAGACGATATTGGCATGGAGGTTGATTTTCTTCAAAACGCGCCGTGTCAGTTCAGCGATTTCGTCGCTGTCTTCAACAAGCAGGATTTCAACTGTATCTATGGCGTTCATGTCATTCCCGCTTTTTGGTGAATCATCCTATGCCCGCCGGAAAGAACGGCGTATGGCGCTTATCTTCCTGTAACGTTTGTTTATTCTATATGGTCACGCCGCGATGCAAGTTGCTTTGTTGTGATTTTTTTCATGGAAATCGCTGTTCAGCAAAGCCTCGCATTGCTTTCCCGGCGCCGGCCGGCTGAAATAGAAGCCTTGCACCTGGTCGCAGCCATGCGCTTCGAGGAACGCCAGTTGGGTAATGTTTTCGACGCCTTCGGCGATCACCTTCAATCCCAGGCTGTGCGCCAGCTGGATGACGGTGCGGGTGATTTCGGTATCGCCGTGGTTGACGCCGATGCCCTGGACGAAATTCTTGTCGATTTTCAGGGCATCCAACGGGAAATGTTTCAGATACAGCAGGCTGGAATAGCCGGTGCCGAAGTCGTCGACCGCGATGCGCAGGCCCATTTCGGAGAATTTGCGCAGTTGCCGGGTGGTGCCGTCGACGTCGCGCATCAGTGCGCTTTCGGTAATTTCCAGTTGCAGCAGCGAGGGCGGGATGTCGAATTCGGCCAGGCAGGTTTCGATGGCCGCCAGCAACAGGGGCGACTCGAATTGCCGTGCGGACAGGTTGACGGCCACCGGCAGCAAAGCCAGGCCGGCGGCACGCCAGGCGCTCAGTTGGCGGCAGGCCTGGCGGATCACCATTTCGCCTACCGGCACGATCAGGCCGGTTTGTTCCAGCACCGGAATGAATTCGGCCGGCGCGATCATGCCGCGGGTCGGATGGTTCCAGCGCAGCAGCGCTTCGAAGCCGCAGGCCAGGCTGGTTTTCAGGTCCACCTTGGCCTGGTAGTACAGCTCGAGCTGACCGGCCTCCAGCGCACAAGTCAGGTCGCTGGCGATGCGGGTCTGTTCCAGGATGTGATTGCGCATTTCGAGGCGGAACAGCAGATGGTGGTTGCCGCCGTTCTTGGCGGCCAGGTGCATCGCGGTGTCGGCGTAGCGCATCAGCATATTGGGCAGGTCGCTGTTGAGCGCGGACAGCGCGGTGCCGATGCTCAGCGTGACGAAAATATTGTTGCCGTCGACGAAGAACGGCTGTGCGCATTTGGCGCTGATCTTGTCGATCACGGCATCGAGGTCCTGGGCGCGTTCCAGGTCCTGCACCACCATCAGGAAATGGCTGCTGTCGCCGCGGCCGATGATATCGTTGGCGTAGAGGCAGTTGCGCAGGCGTTCGGCGATCTGCAACAGCAGCGCGCTGCCGATATCGCCGCCCAGCGTGCAGGTGATGTCTTCGAAATTGTCCACATGCAGCGACATGACCGCGAACAGTTGGTCCTGCATATTATTGCTGCTCATGAACCGCGTCAGTTGCTGTTCGAACAGGGCGCGGTCCGGCAGGCTGGCGGCGGCAATGATTGCATGGCCCAGTCCGGGCGCCGGCATGGCGGCGTTGGCTTCGCGCGGCAGGTCGGCTTCATACAGCGCGGCGACATGGCGGCTCAATTGGCACAAGGTGTCGGACTGGTGCGCGCTGAGGTATTTGGGGCGCTTGCCGGCAATGAAAAAGACGCCGAATTTGACGCCCTTGGCATCGAGCAGCGGCACGCCGGCGTAGAAGCGGCATTCTGCGCCGAGATCGAGCAGCACCGGGCTTGCAGCGGCCACCTCGGCCGGAACGCTGCGCGCCACGTCGAGCGTGGTGGCGGCGCACAGGCTCAGGAATTTCGCGGCGTCCTGGTAGTCGGCCTGGCCGTACAGCACATGGTGCCGGACACCCTGCCGGCCGAGAATACTGACGCCGGCGGTTTCCGCCTCGCACAGCTTGGCGACCGCTTCGGCGACCGAGCGGTAGATCGCGCTGCCGGCGCCTGCCAGCAGCAGGCCGTCGGCGTTGCGGGCCGTACTGGAAATCGTTAAGCCATTGGTGTTGGAGGAGCTGTCCATGATCGGTCCCATTCTCTGTTTTCTTTTTGCGTTCGCTTCCATGCGAGCACAGGCTTGCCCCATGAAAATTGCGATGGGCCGGAGTGATCGCGTTGGGATAGAGTTTGGCAGGACCAGGATTTTTGAATATAGGAGAATTCCTTAGGCGTAAATATCGATCGGATTTCAATCCCGCGTCAATCCGATGTTAATCCGATGTCGTCAGCCCGACCCGTATCGCATAGCGGGTCAGCCCCGGCACGTCGCGGATCTCGAGCCGCTCCATCAATTGCGCGCGATGGGTTTCCACGGTCTTGGCGCTGATGCCGAGGCGGTAGGCGATTTCCTTGGTATTGCGGCCCTCGGCGATCATCTGCAGGATCTGGCGCTGGCGCGGCGTCAGCTGATCGATGGTGGCGCCGCCCTCGGCCGCGCGTTTCATGTACTGGTTGACGCTTTCGCGCGAGATATGCGAATCCAGATAGGAATCGCCCTGCATGATCTGGCGTATGGCGCGCTCCAGTTCGGAGCTTGCGGAATCCTTCAGCAGATAGCCGTTGGCGCCGGCGTTGAGCGCCTGCATCACATATTCCTCGCTGCCGTACATCGACAGCATCAGCATTTTCATCTTGGGCCGCTGGTGCTGGAAACGGCGCGCGGCTTCCAGGCCGTTCATGCCTTTCATCGCAATATCCAGGACGGCGATGTCGGGATCGTGCAGGTCGGCCAGTTTCAGCGCTTCCTCGCCGTCCGAGGCCTCCGCCACCACGTCCATGCCGAGCACCGCGCCGAGCAGCGCCCGCACCCCGCTGCGTACCAGCAGGTGATCGTCCGCCAGCAATATTCTAATCATGATGGTCCCCTGTCGTTGTTCATTATTTGCGCGATCCGGCGTCGCTCAGGACGCGCTGTCGCCCGCATGCGCATCGGGCCTGAGCGGCAGCACCAGGTTGATTTCGACGCCGCGGTTCGGCTGCGAAAACATTTCCAGCCGGCCGCCGACCAGCAGCGCGCGCTCTTCCATGTTCAGCAAGCCGCTGCTCTGGCCCATCACGGCGCTTTCGCGCGCCTTGTCGATGTCGAAGCCGCGGCCGTTGTCGCGGATGCCGACCGCGATCTTCTCGCCCGGCCCCGGCCCGATGCTGACCGACAGCTTGCTGGCATGCGCATGGCGCAGCATATTGGTGACGGCTTCCTGGACGATGCGGAAACAGGTGTTTTCGATATCGGGATGCGGCCGGCAGGGCAGGTCCTGGCCTTCGAAGGCGACTTCCATGCCGGCGGAAGCGGCCTGCTTTTCCACATACCAGCGCAGCGCGGACACCAGTCCCAGGTTGTCCAGCTGCGGCGGCCGCAGGTCCAGCGACAACGTGCGCACCTGGGACAGCAGCGAGGCCAC
This sequence comes from Herbaspirillum sp., assembly GCA_036499085.1. Classification (GTDB taxonomy): domain Bacteria; phylum Pseudomonadota; class Gammaproteobacteria; order Burkholderiales; family Burkholderiaceae_D; genus Herbaspirillum. The sequence goes on from DASYEK010000112.1 coordinate 46,742, forward strand.
GATATCGACCGCCGGCCCCAGCGCAACCTCGGGATGCGCCTTGGCGGTCATCTCCAGATTGATCTTGAGCGCGGTCAGCGACTGGCCGACGTCGTCGTGCAGCCCGCGTGCCAGCCGGCCGCGTTCTTGTTCCTGCACTTCGATGATGCGGCTCGACAGCAATTGCAGTTTCTGGATCGCGACTTCGAGCTTGTGCTGCGAATTGACGCGTTCGGTGACGTCCATGGCGAGTCCGGCCACCAGCGACTGATCGTCGATGCCGGTCAGCGGAAAGCGCACGATATCCAGTATCTGCTGCTGGTTGCGGCCGTTCATCACGGTTTCCTGGGCGCCGGTCGGCAGCTTCAGTTGCAGGGCGCGGCGATCGTTGGCCTGAGCGTTTTGCGCCGTGCCGCTGGATTGCAGATCGAAATCGTTGCGTCCGATGATTTCATCGATCGTGACATTGAAGAAATTGGCCTGCGCCGGATTGGCGTAGACATAGCGCAGCTCGGCATCCTTGATCCAGGCCGGCATCGGCGCATTGCTCATGAAGGCGTGGAAGCGCGCCTGCATGTCGCGCAGGGCGATGCCGCTGGCGCGCTGCTTGCGGCGCGCGGTGGCCTCGCGCAATTCGCGTTCGACCGCCACCGGCAGGCGCGTGATCTGCCCTTTCAGGAAATAGTCCTGCGCGCCCGCTTTCATCGCTTCCACCGCGGTCTGTTCGCCGATGGCGCCGGAGACGATGATGAACGGAATCGAATGGCCGGACTGCTTGAGCAGTTCCAGCGCGGCAATGCCGCCGAAGCCAGGAATCGAATAATCGGAAATGACGATATCCCATTTGCCGTTGTCCAGCGCTTCCTGCATCGCGGCGGCGCTGTCGACCCGCTGCCAGTCCGGCGCGAAGCCGCCGCGCTTGAGTTCACGCGCGATCAATTCGGCGTCTTCTTCGACGTCTTCGACAAACAATGCGCGTAACGGCATGCTCATGG
>DASYEK010000113.1:0-26421 GCA_036499085.1 Herbaspirillum sp.
TAGCTGTTGGCATCCAGGTCGCCGGCGGCCAGCGCGGCATTGGGCTGGATGTAATCGTTGAATTCGACGATCTTCAGTTTCAGTCCGTCTTTCGCCGCAATCTTCCTGACCTGTTCCAGTATTTCCGCATGCGGGCCGCCGGTGGCGCCGATCTTGAACACTTTGTCTTGCGCCAGCGCGGGCACGGGAATGACGGACAATGCCGCCAGCGCGGCGGCCAGGAACAGGCCGGCGGTGGTCTTCATCGATGCATGGGTACGGTGCATGTCTTTCCTCTTTTTCAATGGTCGATAAGTGATGGCGGCGGGATCTAGCGATGGCTCAGGCGCCGCACCAGCCGATCGCCCAGGGTTTGCACCAGTTGCACGAACACGATCAGGATCAGCACCACGATCAGCATCACTTCCGGCAGGAAGCGCTGGTAGCCGTAGCGTATGCCCAGGTCGCCCAGCCCGCCGCCGCCGATGGCGCCGGCCATCGCCGAATAGCCGACCAGGCTGACCACGGTCAGGGTAATACCGGCAACGATGCCGGGAAAGGCTTCCGGCACCAGCACCTTGCTGACAATCTGCCAGGTGGTGGCGCCCATTGCCTGCGCGGCTTCGACCAGCCCGCGGTCGACTTCGCGCAGCGCGGTTTCCACCAGCCGCGCCACGAAAGGCGCCGCGGCGATCGTCAACGGCACGATCGCCGCGGCGGTACCGATCGACGAGCCGACAAAAAAGCGCGTCAATGGAATCACGGCGACCAGCAGGATGATGAAAGGCGTCGAACGCACGGCGTTGACGATCGCGCCGACGCCGCGGTTCAAGGCCGTTTGCGGCTTGACCCCGCCGGCGTCGGTCAGGTGCAGGAAGATTCCCATCGGCACCCCGAGCAGCGCCCCCAGCAGGCTGGACACGCCGACCATCAGCAGGGTTTCGCCGAACGACGACATGAACAGGTCGAGCATTTCAGATGACATGGTTCAACTCCTCGGTCACGACGTTCTGTTCCTGCAGGTATTGCATGGCGGCGGCGATATTGGCCGCGCTGCCGTTGGCCAGGATTGCCAGCGAGCCGAAGGCCTGGCCCTGGATTTCCTCGATCTGGCCGTGCAGGATATTGAAATCCAGATTGAACCTGCGCACCACTTCCGACAGCAGCGGCTGGTCCACCGAGTCGCCGGTAAACGCCAGCCGGAACAGGTGGTCGGTGCAGGTGTCGGCATCGGCGCCAGTGTCAGTATTGCTGTCCGGGCCGGATCCCCCCGCATTTTTCAGCAGCCGTTCGCGCAGGCGCTTGAGCACGCCCGGCGGCAGCGCCTGCGCGATCACGTCGCCGATCAGCGCGCGCGTCACGGCATGCGCGGGGCGGCGGAAGATATCGATCACATTGCCCTGTTCGATGATGGCGCCGGCATCCATCACGGCCACGCGGTCGCAGATGTCCTTGATGACTTCCATCTGGTGCGTGATCAGCACGATGGTCAGGCCGAGTTCGCGATTGATCTTTTGCAGCAGCAGCAGGATCGAACGCGTGGTTTCGGGGTCCAGCGCCGAAGTCGCTTCGTCCGAGAGCAGTACCTTGGGATTATTGGCCAGTGCGCGCGCGATGCCGACGCGCTGCTTCTGGCCGCCGCTGATCTGCGCCGGATAGCGGTCGCGCTGGGTTTCCAGTCCGACCAGCTCCAGCAGCGTTTCCACGCGCTTGCCGATATCGGCTTGCGGCACGCCGGCCAATTCCAGCGGCAACGCGATATTGCCGGCCACGGTGCGCGAGGACAGCAGGTTGAAATGCTGGAAGATCATGCCGATCTCGCGCCGCGCATCGCGCAGCGCCGCGGCGGGCAGGGCGGTCAGGTCCTTGCCGTCGACCACGATACGGCCCGCGCTGGGCCGGTTCAGCAGGTTGATTGCGCGCACCAGCGTGCTTTTGCCGGCGCCGCTGCGGCCGATGATGCCGAAGATTTCACCCTTGCGAATCGCCAGATTGACCTCGCGCACCGCTTCGATCGGGCCTTGCGGTCCATGGAATCGCTGGGACACGCCTTCTATTTTTATCATTGCAAAGAAAATGGCAGCCGTTGGGCTGCCAGTGTTTTTATGTATGAAGACCGATTCTAGGACGGTTTGCCGAGCGGTGAAACAATATTTTTCTCAATTCCTTATGCCGCAAACATATATTCAAAGGATTGAAAAATTCTTTTCGGAAATTTTTCCGAATGGCTTTGTTGCGCCGGCTCGGGTATGCCCACGGGTTTCCGCCGCCTTCCGCCGCTTCCATCGGTGCATCCGGCACGAATGTGCCGCCCATAAAAAAACCTCGCATCGCTGCGAGGTTTTTTATCGGTCATCATCGTTTCCCGGAACGCCGGGAAACGAGAGTGTTGCCGGACCGGCAATTACATCATGCCGCCCATGCCACCCATGCCGCCCATGCCGCCCATATCAGGCATGCCGCCGCCGGCTGCCTTGTCTTCCGGGATTTCTGCAACCAGCGCGTCGGTTGTCAGGATCAGGCTGGCCACCGATGCGGCGTTTTGCAGCGCCGAGCGGGTAACCTTGGCTGGATCCAGGACGCCCAGGGCGACCAGGTCGCCGTAGGTGCCGTCGGCAGCGTTGAAGCCGTAGTTGCCGGAACCGGCCAGCACGGCTGCGATCACCACCGATGGCTCGCCGCCGGCGTTGAACACGATTTGACGCAGCGGCTCTTCGATCGCGCGCAGCACGATCTTGATGCCGGCTTCCTGGTCGGGATTGTCACCCTTCAGGTCCTTGACGGCAGCGCGGGCACGCAGCAGGGCAACGCCGCCGCCTGGCACAACGCCTTCTTCAACGGCTGCGCGTGTTGCGTGCAATGCATCTTCAACGCGTGCTTTCTTTTCCTTCATTTCGACTTCGGTGGCAGCGCCGACCTTGATCAGTGCAACACCGCCGGCCAGCTTGGCGACGCGTTCCTGCAGCTTTTCGCGGTCGTAGTCCGAAGTGGCTTCTTCGATCTGTGCACGGATTTGCGCGACACGGCCTTCGATGGCCTGGGCATTGCCGACGCCGTCGATGATGGTGGTGTTTTCCTTGCCGATTTCGACGCGGGCAGCCTGGCCCAGGTTTTCCAGGGTGGCTTTTTCCAGTGTCAGGCCGACTTCTTCAGCGATCACATTGCCGCCGGTCAGGATCGCGATGTCTTCCAGCATTGCCTTGCGGCGATCGCCGAAACCTGGCGCCTTGACGGCAGCTGTCTTCAGGATGCCGCGGATGTTGTTGACCACCAGGGTTGCCAGCGCTTCGCCTTCGACATCTTCTGCCACGATCAGCAGAGGACGGCCCGACTTGGCGACCTGTTCCAGGATCGGCAGCAATTCACGGATGTTCGAGATTTTCTTGTCGAACAGCAGGATGTAAGGCTGTTCCAGGGCAACGACCTGTTTTTCCTGGTTGTTGATGAAGTACGGCGACAGATAGCCGCGGTCGAATTGCATGCCTTCGACGATGTCCAGTTCGTTTTCCAGCGATTTGCCGTCTTCAACGGTAATCACGCCTTCCTTGCCGACCTTGTCCATTGCCTTGGCGATGATGTCGCCGATATCGGTATCGGAGTTGGCGGAGATCGAACCGACTTGCGCGATTTCCTTGTTGGTCGTGGTTGGCTTGGACAGGTTCTTGATTTCAGCGACGATGGCCACGACAGCCTTGTCGATGCCGCGCTTCAGGTCGGTCGGGTTGAAACCGGCTGCAACGTACTTGAAGCCTTCGCGCACGATAGCCTGGGCCAGCACGGTAGCGGTCGTGGTGCCGTCGCCTGCGTTGTCCGAAGTCTTGGAAGCAACTTCCTTGACCAGTTGCGCGCCCATGTTTTCCAGCTTGTCCTTCAGTTCGATTTCCTTGGCGACGGAAACGCCGTCCTTGGTCACGGTCGGCGCGCCGAAGCTGCGTTCCAGGATGACGTTGCGGCCTTTAGGGCCCAGTGTGACCTTGACTGCATTTGCCAGAATGTTGACGCCGTTGACGATCTTGGCACGCGCCTCATCGCCGAAAATAACTTGTTTTGCTGCCATGTTTTATTCTCCTGAATACAATTTTGAAGGTGAAGCAAAACCGGCCCGCTGCTCTAGGGGCTAGCGGGCCGATTCGGCTGAATTATTTTTCGACGACAGCGAACAGATCTTCTTCGCGCATCACCAGCAGTTCCTGGCCATCGATCTTGACCGATTGGCCGGCGTATTTGCCGAACAGGACGCGGTCGCCGACCTTGACAGCCAGGGCGCGGACTTTGCCGTCTTCCAGGATTTTGCCATTGCCGACAGCCAGCACTTCACCTTGATCCGGCTTTTCAGCGGCGGCTTCCGGCAGCACGATACCCGATGCGGTTTTGGTTTCCTGATCGAGACGTTTAACGATAACGCGGTCGTGTAATGGACGAAGACCCATAAAAAACTCCTTAAATTCAATAAGTTATGAATAATTAAATGCGAGGTATTCGCGACGGTAGCGTTCGGTTGCGACACTACACCGGAAAATGTACGTCAGGACAGCGCCGCGCCGATGGCGGTTTGCCGGCGGCTGTTAGCACTCTGGCCTAACGAGTGCTAAGTATAGGGGCGAGGTGTTGATATTTCAAGGGGGATTTGGCGGCTGCTGGTACTCTTTAAGAGTTCAAACGATAAACACTATAGGAAAATCCATGATTTCGATCAGGAAAAAGACGCACTCCGCGCTATCGGATAGCGTTCCGCATCGGAAACGACGGCGGCAAACCGACAAGGACAATCAATGACCACCATCAAACTTGGCAAATACCGCCATTTCAAAGGCGGCGAATACGAAGTCATCGGCATCGCCAGGGATTCCGAGGATGAGACGCCGATGGTGGTCTACAGGGCGTTGTACGACAACGGCTCCCTGTGGGTGCGGCCATTGGACATGTTTGCCGAAACGATAGAGCGGGATGGCCGCAGCTTCCGTCGTTTTACGCCAATCGACTGACGGCTTGCCGCGCTATGGCGCACTTGCCCTTGTTGTTTTTACGGCATAGCAGCCAGCCATATTTACGATCTGTTTTTTACAACACCCGCTTTCCGCCGACATCCTCGGCAACCAACACGCGATGCCGTAATCCGAACCTCCCCCGATAGCTTCAAAAAATACCAAAACGCGATTCACTATCTGTTTGATACGCTTACTGCGCCACCGCGCACGACCTGATTGAACCGTTTTTTATCCTACTGAACAGCGCCCGCCGCCGCATTTTTCCACACCATCGTTCCATTTTTTTTCCTACGCATTGCCTCCTTTTGTCCTACCCAAAAAGCGCCAAGCCTGGCGTCCTTGGCGGACATGACTTTGTCGTAATTAAAACTTGCGTGCGTCCTAATATCGTTTCAACCAAGACAGAAACGACAAGGCATCGCCGGGTGGAGCGGACCAGTCAGGAACTCCCCAATCTGCATTGCAAGGCCGTTTTTGCGTTGGTGAAATCCGGGGCTCCTGGTCGGGTCTCTTTTGAAGTCAGCCCATTGTTTCGGGGACACAACGGGCGCAGCACCTGGTCCCCTTTTTTTGGAGAATTAAAAATGAAAAATCATCTGATCGCGACAGCCGTTCTGACCTTGTTGGCTGTGCCTGCCTTCGCCGGCGGTCAATACAACAACAATCACGGACCTTCGCAACAACCGGCAGCAGCCACTCGCGTCAATGCCACTGTGACTTCCACAGGCGGCAACGGCGGCGGCGGCGGTAGCGCGACTTCGGGGAATGTGACCGGCGGTGCAACCACCGGCGCAGGGGCAACCGGCGGTGCGGCAAATCAAAACAACAATGCCGGCATGGCCAACACCGGCGGCAACCGCACTGTTACCGGCGGCGTGTCATCGTCCGGCGGCAACACCAGCGCCCGCAGCACTTCGAGCGCCGAAGCCGCGGTCAAGCCTTCCAGCGCTTCGAACTCCAACTCGCACAGCAACAGCCACAGCATGCCAAGCGGCGGTTCGGGTTCGGCCAAGGCAGCCAGCGGCAACCTGACCTCGCAAGCAGCCAACGGCAATTCGGCGGCAGTCGGCGGCAAGACCTTCTCGTCGAGCGGCCTGGCGGACGCATCGGCCAGCGCCAATCAGAACGGCGGCGGTTCTGCTGTTTCCGTGACCAAGGGCGGCTCCACTTCGAGCGGCAGGGCAAGTGGCGGCGATGGCGGTAACGGTGGCGGTTCCAACGCAGCGGTTGTCATTCATTAATCGATGACCACGCGTTGAGGTAGGGGAAGCGGGGAGAGCTTCATGCTCTCCTCCTTCCGGCTCGGATCAACTATATATTTAGGGGTGCAGTCATGAAAAACGTGCTTGTTGGGATGCTTTTGGCGTCAGTCTTCATTTTGCCGGCGCAGGCCGACAACAACTCTCGCAATCGTGGACATTCAGGAGGATCTGATGGCAGCGGCACGGGTTCCGGAACTGCACCTTCAGCCAATTCGACATCGACCGCCACCGGCGGCTCAGGCGGCAACGGCGGCAACGGCACCGGCGGTTCTGCAACGGGCGGCTCGGCCACCGGCGGCAACGCGACCGGAGGCGCCGCGACCGGCGGCAGGTCGAACGCCAACGGCAACACCTCCACCGTCTCGGTCTCGCTGACCAACAGCGGCGGCTCCAGCGCCAGCGGATCATCGGACCCGAATGCGGCCACGACGGTGCGCTACGACGGCAGCTATACGGTGAAATCGGCGCCGCCGATCGCCGCGCCATCGCTGACTTCCACCTTCTCCGATACCTGCATGGGATCGTCCTCGTTCGGACTTTCGTTCGTCGGTTTCGGCGCCACCGGCGGCACCACCATGGTCGACGAAGCCTGCGTACGGCGGCTCGATTCCCGCGAGTTCCGCGCCATGGGTTTGAACGATGTCGCCTTGGCGCTGCTGTGCCAGAGCGCTGCAAACAAGAAGGCTGTAGAGGCCACCGGCCGGGCTTGCCCTTCGGCTACTTCGAACGAAACGGCTGCTGTCCAGTCTTCTGCATCGCTGGCGTCGATGAACGAGCAGGCGCCGGTCAATCAGCAGGCTTCCTTGACCCTGGCGCCGGAAACGCCGCTGCCGGCCGCCGCCCCGCAAGCGCCGCTGCCGGCCGCCGCCCCGCAAGCGCCGCAGGCTCCGCAAGCGCTGGAAGTGCCGCAGCAGCCGGATAATGGCGTCGCGGCGATCCCGGAACCGGTGCCGGCCCAGGCCAGCATGGCAGCAGTCGAGATTTCACCGCTGTCGGACGAGGCGGGCGGGAAATAGTTTCCAGGTAGAAATAAATAACTGAAAATAGCCGATCTTAGATGCAAAATAGCGACAAGATGTCTGAAAATGTGAACGTTTTAACAATATTTTACTCTTTATCTTTCTTTCATGTCATAAAAGCCACATCAGCAAAACGTAATAGATAACTTGGTCCTGTGCTCGTACAGGTGGAGCTACTAGTTTATTGGGGAAGTTTCATGAAAATGGACGCTGAATCGGTGCAAACTGGCGGAGATAATTCCGTCAGGCATGTCGGGATTATCGTTTTTGATGGCGTCATTCTTGCCGATGTCGTTGGGGTGGCCGAGATATTTGTAACGGGCGACAAGTTGATTTCGTCGATGTTCATGGGTATGACGCGGTACACCTTGTCATTGCTTTCGTTGTCGGGCGGCATGGTCATGTCGTCGTCCGGCGTGCAGGTGATGACGGATCCGCTGCCCGCGCACGAGAATAATCGGTTCGATACCTTGATCGTGGCCAGCGGCAGCGGCAACTTCAACATGTATCGGGATCCGCAACTGATCGACTGGCTGCAGAAGGCCAGCAGCAGCGTCCGGCGCATCGCGGCATTGTGCACGGGAGTATTCGTGCTGGCGGCGGCGGGGCTGCTGAACAACCGGCGCATCACGATTCACTGGGCCTTGCAGGACAAGCTGCTGCGCGAGTTCCCGCAGGTGGTTCTCGACCGCGACGTGCTGATGGTGGAGGACGGGGGCATCTACACCACGGGCGATTCGGGCATGGGTATCGATGTCGCGCTGCGCCTGCATGAAGACGACCTGGGATCGGCGATGGCGAAACGGGTGGCGCAAAGCCTGCTGGCCAATCCGCGCCAGCGCGAGTCGGCCAACTCCCTCACTGCCTGGAGCCGGACCGATGAATCGTTGCGCCACAGCAAGGTGCACAAGGCATCGAACTGGCTGACGGAACACATGGCATCGGCGATCAGCGCCGCCGACGCCGCCAATTTCGTCAATATGAGCGAACGCAATTTCCAGCGCCAGTTCAAGCGCGAAACCGGTGAAACGCCGCATCGGTTCCTGCAGAAGGTACGGCTGGAGGCTGTGTGCCAGCATCTGCGCGATACCGATTTGCCGATCGACAAGATCGCGCGCCGCTGCGGATTTTTCAGCGGGGAGCATGTTTCCAAACTGTTTCGCAAGCATCTGAATACCTCGCCGTGCGAATACCGCAGGAGCGAGCGCGCCAAGATTGCGCCCAGGGTCGAGACCGGCCCCGAGCGCAACGAGCAGCAAAAGGATCTGTTCGAATGCATGCAGATCGAACATCGCAGCGGCATCGTCGCAACTTCGGGGAGAGTGTCATGAAAATGCATTATTTCTTTATGTATTACGGCTGGTATCGGCGCTGCGGCAAGTCGATCCTGACTTCGGCCAGGCTGGCGAAATATCGGGTTTCCGATTCGTATTACTGACCGTTTCGACGCCGATGCATCGGCGTGCAGGTACAACATTCCGGCGGCCTTTTCAAAAATAATTTCCGCCTCTGCTTCTGCCATGACTCAGGACCCCACGCCTTGCGGCGTGCCTTCCCGTTCCATCCATCCGCATTCCTCCCCCAGGCGTTTTTCATGCGCTTTTTGCCCGCCTTTGCAGTCGGGCCGACATTGTTTTCGAGTGCGTATCGGCGATGCCGAATAACGCCAAAACGCTGAATTTTATGTGGCAGAAATCGCCATTGTTTTGTCCTAAACATTTCCACCTTTCCTCTTACTATCGATTCAACAAACGAGGCCCTGCGCTTGCATCCGCACCGCGGATCAGACTTGCAACGGAATGAACGAACAGTCAGAAAAAAAGGGCGATGCGATGAAGCAGGCGATAAGCAAGGAGAAGGTCGCTGCGGCCTTGAAGCAGGAGGAGCTGGGCGTCCCGGTGGAAGACATCATCCGCGAGATGGGTGTCTCGCGCGAAACCTACATGAGCTGGCGGCTCAGTTATTTCGGCATCGCCGCCAGCGCCGGCATGCTTGAAATGCCGCGCAAGCCAGAAGATGAAGCATAAGACTTCAATCATGCTGGCTATGCTGCTGGCCGCTCTCGGCGAGTCCGCGTCGGCGCCGGCCGGCGCGCAAACGCCGCGCGACGACCGCATGCTGCCTTCCGCGCCCGCCGAACGCACCACGGGCGTGGCGGCGCAGCAGGCCGAAAACGCGCCGGCTGCCGCGCCGCCGCTGCCCGGCAGCGTCGGACCGGGCCAGGAAGACCTGATCGTTTCCCTTAACGGCTACGATCGCACCTTGGCGCGCTTCCCGGAAAACATGCCGGCGCGCGAAGGGCGGTTATTGACCTTGTCGCGGCTCGGGCTGCCGGGCGCGGCGCTGGAAGAAGCGAAAATGTATCCGCAGGTCGACCAAGGCGTGCTGCAGCATCTGCACGAAGACGAGGCGGCGCTGGCGATCCGCCAGGTGGAAAGCGCCTATTACAAGCCGGGCGAGGAATATGCCGACTACGACAAGGCAATTGCGCTGACGCAAGACAACCTGCGGCGTTATCCTGATTCGGCGCGTTCGCGTTTCGACCTGGTGCGCGCATTGAACAACCGCAGGCGTTATGCAGAAGCCATCGCGATCTACGAATCGACGGAGCGCGACCGGTTGGCGATCCCGGCTTACGTCTATGAAGCCGCCGGCTCCGCCTATCTGGCCGAGAAACAGCCGGAACGTTCGGCGCAAGCCTATCGCACGGCGCTGGAGGGGAATCCGACATCGCCGCGCGCCAACCTGGGCCTGTTCTACGCGCTGGTCGATCAATCCGATTACGACGGCGCGCGGCGCCAGATCGACGCCTACGCCGCCCAGCCGATGGAGCCGTCCGCCAAATTCGACGCCGCCACCGCGGCGATCTTCGAGCGCGCATTCGAGAACCGCCTCGACGTCGCCCAGACCCAACTGCTGGCGCTGCAGGAAGAAGCGCCGGCCAGCGATCAGTTGCACTTGGCGCTGGGCAAGATCTACCTGTGGCGCGGCTGGCCCCGCATGGCGCGGGAAGAATTCGGCATCGTCGAGCAACGCGATCCGGAAAGCGTGTCGGCGCAAGCCGGCCTGGTCGAAGTGGAGGTTGCGCTGGGCGATTACCAATCCGCCGCGGAACGCCTGCTGCCCATGCAGCAGGCCATGCCCGACAACGGCGACGTCAAGAACCTGGCGCGCGCGGCCGCGGTGCGCGATTACAACGAGTTGGAGATACTGACCAGCGGATCGCGCAGCCGGGAAAATCTCGGCAACGGGCGCGGCACGATTGTCGAGAGCAAATTGACCGGCAAGCCGATCGGCTACCAGACGCGGCCCTTTATCCATGAGTATTTCGAGCGCGGCACCAGCAACGACATTACCTTCGATTACCGGCGCCTGGGCCTCGGCGCCGAATATACCTTCGTCGGCAAGGGCGCGGTGCAGGCCGAAGTGCAGCAGGAATTCTTCCGGCACAAGAAAACCAGCGTCGCCGCCAGCGGCCGCTTTGCCCTGAACGATTATTGGGAGCTGCGCGGCAATGCCGATTCCAATTCGCTGGCGGTGCCGCTGGTGGCGCGCTACAACGGCATTTCCGGATGGTCGAGCGGCATCGGCGCCAGCTGGCGCGCCAGCGAAAGCCTGGCGCTGCATGCCGACTACAGCCACCTGATCATGTCGGACGACAACATCCGGCGCGAAGCTTCGGTGCGCGGCGCGGCGACCATCATCCAGGGGCCGGTCTACAAAGGCACCCTGGGACTCGAATTCAGCATCGGCAGCAACAGCCTCGACGATGCGTCGTATTTCAATCCCAAGAATGCGCATACCGCGCAGGTGTCGTTTACCAGCGACTGGATGACGTACCAGCGCTATACGCGTTCGTTTTCGAACCGGCTGATCCTGAGCCTGGGACGCTATACCGAACACGGCTTCGCCACCCGCAGCATCGGCGGCGTCAGCTACGAAGCGCGGGCGGACCTGAGCGATGCGATGTCCGTCAGCCTCGGCATCGGCTACGTGCGGCGGGTGTACAGCGGCGATCTGTCGTCCGGCCCCGAGGCGCATATCGGTTTTAACTGGAAATTCCAATGAAGCAAGCGCCATGAAGCAAGCCTATGAAACAAGCCTATGAAGCCATCTCTTTGAAGCCATTCCTAGGAGGTCATTCCCCATGAAGCCGAACATTGTGAATTTCGCGCGCATGGCGCGACGGCAACGCCTGCGCACCGCGCTCTACCTCTGTATTTGCGGCGCCGCGCTGCTGCTGTTTTCGCAGACCGTCCAGACCGCCCATGCGGCGGCGCTGGCGGCGACTGTTTCGGCCACGGCGGCCGCGGCCGGCGCAGCGCCCGACACCGGGCAGAAATACATCGTGCTGTGCTATCACTCGATACCGGCGCGCTTCAACGGCGACGGCGGCGCCAACAGCGTCGCTACTTTCACCTCCCATCTGGCCTGGCTGCGCGAGAATGGCTATACCGCCGTCAGCATCGACGATATCCTGCAGGCCAAGGCCGGCGCCAAGCCGTTGCCGCCGCGGGCCTACCTGCTGACCGTCGACGACGGCTATGAGGATTTCTACGTCAATGTCTTTCCGATATTGAAGGCCTATAAGATCCCCGCCGTGCTGGGGGTGGTGGGACGGTGGATCGAAAACGGCCCCGATCCGCAAGAAAGCCGCATCGATCCGTACTACGCCAAACAGCAATTCGTCACTTGGGCGCAAGTCAGGGAAATGTCGGATTCAGGGCTGGTGGAAATCGCTTCGCACAGCTACGACCTGCATCACGGGGTGCTGGCCAATCCGCAAGGCAACCTGCAGCCGGCCGCCACCACGCTGGGCTACGATGCCGAAGGCAATGCCTACGAAACGCCGGAACATATGCGGCTGCGGGTGCGCAGCGACCTGCAATACAATTCGCTGCTGATCAGGCAGCAGACCGGCAAGGCGCCGCGCGTCATGGTGTGGCCGTACGGCGAAATGAACAAGCTCAGCGGGGAAGAAAGCAGGCGCGCCGGCATGCCGATCAATCTGACGCTGATCGACGGCTTCGCTTCGGTCGGCAATACGGAAGTGATTCCCCGCACGCTGATTCAAAAGGAGTTGCGGCTGTCCGATTTTTCTTACCTGGTGCGGCACAAGGATACGTTCAAGGAACGCGAGCCGGTGCGGGCGATCCGGCTGACGCTGGATCGCATCTACGACCCCGATCCCGAACAGCAGGAAATCAAATTCGGCCGCTTGCTGGACCAGGTCGCGCGACTCGGCGTGAATACGGTGCTGCTGCAGCCGTTTGCGTTGACTGCCGGCAATGGCGACAAGGGCGACAAGGGCGATAACGACAGCCACGGGCGCGAAGCCGGCGCCGGGATCGAGGCATATTTCCCGAATTCGCTGATGCCCATGCGCGCCGACCTGCTGAACCGGGTGGCCTGGCAGATGCACAGCCGCCTGGTGGTCGACGTATTCCTGCTGGTCGATCCGTCTTCGCTGGCGCAGAACCATTACAGCCGCGCCGATATTGTCAAGCTGTATACGGAGATGAGTCTCGACGCGCCGATGCAGGGCGTCCTGTTCGAACGCTCGCCGGTCGATTTCGATCTGCTGGCCAGTATGAATTACCGGCCGCTGCCGAAGGTATACACCGCCATGCGCCAGCCGGACGCGTCGGATGCCGCCGGCACGCGCACTGCCTACGCCTCCGAGCAATTGATCGACGGCTTCGTGGTCGCGCGCCCGCTCGGCATCGATCCCGCTCAGCTTGACGCCTTCGTGCGGACCCTGCCGGCCGACCGCGTCAATATGCTGTCGCTGTCCCTGAAAGACGCGAATGCCGATGCGTATCGAACCATGCCGGCCGACGTGCGCATGCTTCAGTATCGCGGCATCAGCGACTTCCTGGTGGATGGCGACGATTTCCTGGACGACCCGAAAAAGGTCGAGCTGGTACGGCAGGCCGTCTCGTTGAAGAGCAATCCTTTTGCGAAGTTGGGCGAATGATGTCGATAGCAAGTTACGTCACGCACTCGAGCATGCTGTCGGTCGCCTCGGATTTCATCTTCTTCTATCCGCTGGCGATGACCCATGTCTGGCTGGTGGGGGCGCTGTTCTTCTATTTCAAATGGGAGCGCAAGCAGGCGGCGCTTCCCCAACTGGCCGCCTATCCGCCGATTTCGATTCTGCTGCCGTGCCACAACGAAGGGGAGAACGTGTGCGAAACCATCGGCGCCTTGCTGCGGCAGAACTATCCGGCATTCGAAATCATCGCCATCAACGACGGCAGCACCGACAACACCGGCGCCCTGCTGGACGAATTGTCGCGCCAGAACCTGATCCCGCATCCGGTGCGGGTGGTGCATCTGGCCGCCAACCAGGGCAAGGCCATGAGTTTGTGCGCGGGAGCATTGCTGTCTTCCAACGAGTTCCTGGTCTGCATCGACGGCGATGCCTTGCTCGACGAGCAGGCCTGCCTCTGGATGATGTCGCACTTCAGGGCCGACCATGTCGGCGCGGTCACCGGCAATCCGCGCATCCGCAACCGTTCCACCTTGCTGGGCAAGATCCAGGTCGGCGAATTCTCCAGCATCGTCGGCATCATCAAGCGCGCGCAGCGCATCTACGGGCGGCTGTTCTCGGTGTCGGGCGTGGTGGTGGCGTTTCGCAAGCGCGCGCTGTGGGAAGTCGATTTCTGGACGCCGGACATGATCACCGAAGACGTCGACATCACCTGGAAGCTGCAGCGCGCCGGCTGGGAAATCCGCTTCGAACCGCATGCCAAATGCTGGATCCTGATGCCGGAAACCGTGGCGGGCCTGTGGAAGCAGCGGCTGCGCTGGGCCCAGGGCGGATCCGAGGTCTTCCTGCGCAATGCCGGCATCTTCCTGCACTGGAAGCAGCGCCATATGTGGCTGGTGTTTTTCGAACTGGGGACCAGCCTGTTGTGGGTGTATACCACGGCGCTGGTCATGCTGGTAAGCGCCGTCATGCTGCTGAGCGGCCATGGCGGCGCGCTGCCGTCGTCGCATTTCGTCTCGGCCGGCAATACATTTTTCATCCTGATTCTGAGCTCCCTGGTCCAATTCGCGATTGGACTTTTTCTCGATAGCCGTTATGAAAGACAATTATGGAAAACATATCTCTGGATCATCTGGTATCCGTTCGTGTACTGGATCATGATAGCGTGCGCGACATTCGTCGGTTTCCCGAAAGCCCTGTTCAAGAAGCGGGGCCAGCGCGCGCTGTGGACCAGCCCCGACCGGGGGTTCAAGCCGTAGCGCGGCCGCTGATCATTCACTACAGCATTGCCGCCCATCCGGCGACGCAGTTGCGCGACGCGGTTCTGTTCCTGCTGTGCTGGGCCATGTGGTCGCTGGTGCTGACGGCGGTGGTCAACAGCACCGAATGGGAAGCGCTGGGAATCTCGATCGCCGACTGGTTCGGCGCGCATCTGGCGTTCTTCCACGTGCTGATGACTTCATTGCACTTCCCCGCCGGCTATGCGTCGATGGTGGTGATGCTGGTCTGCGCGTTCCTGATCTGGAGCAACCTGGGCGTGTTGATCGGCCTGCATTGCCACGATGCTGACGTCAAGAAGTCCGCGCTGTCGCTGGAAGAGCTGGTGCGTCACTTCGGGCTGGACAGCGCCCTGATCGGCGCCATGCAGAAGGAGACCCAGGTCATCGTCTTCCATGCGCCCTGCGGCGCCGTGATCGGCGTGCGGCGCGCGCATGTGGAGACGGCGCCCGCCGCCGAAGCGCCGCCGCTGCACCTGGTGGTATGAGTACGATGCCGCGCCGGGCCATGCCGGCATCGCCGTGGCGCTGGTTGGGGGCCTGCCTGCTGGCGTTCCACATGAGCGCGCATGCCGCCGCTCCGTCCCAGCATGCCCGGCGCACCCCGCCGGCCCAGTCCGTCCTGCAAATCGAACTGGTGGTGCGCACCGTCAACAACTTCAAGAACCGGGACGATGTGGCGGTGTTCTTCGAGAAAGCCCGCAAAGCGCGGGTCACGGTGGTGCATGTCGCCGCCAAGCAGGACGAGGACGACGAGCGTCCGTCGGGCCAGGTGTTTTACGCCAGCGCCATCGCGCCGATCGCGGCGGGCTACGAGAAATTCGATGCGCTGGCCGCCTCGATAGCGGAAGCGCACAAGCGCGGCATCAAGGTATATGCCTGGCTGCCGCAGTTCCACGACCAGGCCGCGCTGCGCGCGCATCCGGAATGGCAGATGATGGCCAGCGAACGCGGGCACAGCCGCGCCTATTCCGGCAAGGACGCGGTCGAATATTTCGTCAATCCGATCGACCCCGAGGTGCAGGCCTATGAACTGAGCCTGATCACGGAAGTGGCGCGCAACTACAAGGTCGATGGCATTTCGCTGGACTGGCTGCGCTTCGACGACATCAACATGGATGCCGGGCCGGTCACGCGCCGTTTGGCGGCAATGGAAATCGGCCTCGATCCGCTGCAGCTGAATTTCGCCGAAAGCTCGGCTTCGGTGCGGCGCTGGCAAGCGTGGCGCACCCAAAAGCTGAGCGCGTATGTCGGGAGAATCCGACAGGCCGTCAGGGAAATCAGGCCGGAAATAAAACTGACCGCATTCCTGCTGCCGCCGCAGTTCACCGAGGTCGGGCAGGACCTGGCGTTGTTCAGCGGCGATCTGGACGAAGTGCATCCGATGGCCTATTTCAAGGATTGGTCGTATTCGCCGGCATGGATCGCGACCCGGCTGATGCGCGACGTCGAACAGAAACGAACCCGCAATACCGTCGTCAAGCCGACCCTGGACGGCAGCGGCACGTTTGCGCAGAACGTCGGCATCCTGACGGCGGTGCGCAAGAAATTCCCGCAAGTCGATTCGGTGGCGTGGTTTGCCGCCGGCTATTGGCAGCCGGCGGAAATCGACCGCATCGTCAAGATTCACCAGGCCGCCGCCGGCCATCGCTGAACGCCGGCGCGGTTTCCCGCCGCACTGTTGCATGCCGCTTTTTCACGTCGCTTTTTCATGTTGTTTCACGCCATTTCGATTGGCCGGATCGAACAGGGTTTTGTCGCGCCGGCCGCCGGTTCGCATCCTACTATCGAAAGCATCGGGATGGGCCAGACCATGAAGACAATCAGCCATAAACGCAGTGCGCTGCCCGGCCTGGCATGGTGGGAGCGGGCCGGCTTCCCAATCCGAAAATCGTTGAAAGGGAAGATCATGCTACCGACATCCGAAGCCGTGTTTTACCTGCTGTGCGATCTGGACGATGCCTTCGCCGATCTGTCCACCGCGATGGACCGCTGGCACCTGGAACTGGAAAAAGGCCTGCTCGATGCCGACAACGCCGATGTGCTGGCGGCGCTCGATTCGATTCAGAATATCCTCGACCAGATCCAGAAATGCGAGAACGATTCGGCCTAAGCCGGTTCTGGTACCGGGACCGGTGCCGGTACCGGTACTTTTGCCGTGGTTGCGCCATGCTCATGCCGATATTCGTACCAATATTCGTACCAATATTCGTACCGATATTCGCGCCATTTCTTGTAATATCCCAATTGGAAAACATCTCCGCTTCGCGTCATTCCGACGCGGGCGGCCCCCTCCTGGGATATAAGAATGACAACGTGGCCGCTGCAACTCTGCATCATCATTCTCGTAACGTTCCTGTGCGGCGCGCTCTGCGCCAATTTCACGCCTGGCGGCGTGGACTTCTATAACATCCTGTTCTGCGGCAGCGCCGTCTCCTCCCATCCATTCATCGCGGCGCAGGCGCCGATATCGGGCCATGTGCTGTTCTGCGGGGTGGCCTTGTCCATTTCCGCCATGCCGGTGATGGCGCGCATCGTGATGGATTTGCGCATGGAAGGCACCTGTACCGCAGCCATCGCATTGACGGCGGCGTTGGCGCTGCGCGGCCTGCGGGGACTGAAAGCGCTCCGGCATGACAAGCTCGAGGGCGCGCCGTCCGCGAGGCCGGCATCATCGATAATGGAATTCTTGCGATAGAAAATAACAAGTTATTGATTTGACAGGGGAAAATCGGGAAAACAACATTTCTTGGTGAATCCTGAAAATTTACTTCACAAATGAAATATTCATAGATATACTTTTCATCAATGTATATTTTTAATTTCGTTCCATGTAAATTCCGAGGTGAGTCATGTTGTCGATCCGTTCGCATTTCCGCTCCGCGATTGCCGTCTGCCTGACATTGACGCTGGGCGCTTGCGCCAGCATGGGCAATATCCATCCCGAATCGAGCCGGATCGATCCCGATACGCTGGGCGCCGGCGGCGCCATCCAGCGCGCCGCCGGCAATGTCGAGTGGCCCAGGCAGCAGTGGTGGGAAACGCTGCACGACAATCAATTGAACCAATTGCTGCGCGTGGCGCTGGCCGATAATCCCGGCCTGCGCGGCGCCCAGGCTCGCGTGAAGCAGGCACGCGCGATCGCCGGCATCGCCGAGCAGAACACCGAAATCAAGGGCCAGGCGGACGCTTCGCTGAACCGCGAACTGTATTCGGCCCACGGCACCACGCCGGCGCCGCTGGCCGGCAATTACGCCTGGCGCAACCAGGCCACGCTGTCGGCTTCCTACGATCTCGACCTGTGGGGCAAGAATCGCGACGCGCTGGCCGCCGCGCTCGACGACGTGCAACTGGCGTCGGCCGAATCGCAGATCGCGCGCCTGACGCTGGAAACCGCGATCGTGCGTTCTTATATCCAGCTGTCGCTGCAATTCGAATTGCAGGACATCATCCGCGCCACGCTGACGCAGCGCGAACAATTGCTCGACATCACCCGCCGCCGCCGGCAGGCCGGCCTGGCCACCGAGTTCGATACCACCTCGGTCGAAGCCACGCTGCCGATCGTCAAGCGCGACCTGGAAAGGACCGTGGAAGCGATCCAGCTCCTGCGCAATCAATTGGCGGCGCTGAGCGGCAAGGGGCCGGCCGACGGCGAGCGCATTGCGCGCCCGACGCTGGCCTTGCATCAGGCGCCGGCCTTGCCGGCCGCGCTGCCGGCGGAACTGATCGGCCGCCGTCCCGATATCGTGGCGCAGCGCTGGCGCGTCGAAGCGGCTTCCAAGCGCATCAAGGTCGCCAAGGCCGATTTCTATCCAAACATCAACCTGCTGGCCTTCGTCGGACTCCAATCCTTCGGCTTTCCCAAATTCCTCGACACGAATTCCCAGATCCGCGGCATCGCGCCTGCCATCAGCCTGCCGATCTTTTCCGGCGATCGCCTGCGCGGCCAGCTTGGCAACCAGACCGCGCAGTACGACGCGGCGGTCGAACAATACAATGCGACCGTGGTGCAGGCCTTGAACGATGTGGCCGATACCGTGGTCAAGGCGCAGTCCCTGCAGCAGCAGGATGCGCTGACCGTGCAGTCGCTGCAACTGGCCAGGCGCGCGCGCCTGCTGGCCGAACAGGCCTTCCGCGCCGGCATGACCGATTCGATCAACGCCATCGGTGCCCAGGTCGCCTTGCTGAACGAAGAACAGCAGACCGCGCAGATCGACGCCCGCAAGCTCGACAGTTATGCGACGCTGATGGCGGCGTTGGGCGGCGGGGTAGGCGAGGCCGGCGCAACCGCCGCGGCCAACCAGGCCCCGGCCGCCAAGGTCGCCGTCCTGCCCTGATCGAATACACTTCAAGCTGCTTTTTTATTGGGAACCTGCCGTGGATATTTTTGAATCGACCAACAAGCGCATGAAACAGATCAAGCAGCGCATGCCCGACTTCCCGCTGGAAATGATGCGCCTGCTGCGGATGACGTATCACATCCAGAAGAACATGCGCGACCTGACCAACGCGGCGTTGAAGGAATACGATCTGCACGACGGCAGCTATATCGTGCTGGCGGTGCTGTACGGTTCCGAGGACGAGACCTCGACCGCGACCGCGCTGGCGCAGGCCTGCCATGAAAAGCCGGCCAATCTGACGCGCGTATGCAACGAGCTGGAAGCGCGCGGCCTGATCACGCGCGGCGCGTGGCCCGGCGACCGGCGTTCGGTCATGATCAAGCTGACCGACAAGGGCCGCGAGCTGACCGAAGTCTCGCTGCCGTCGGCCTGGAACAAGACCATGCATGCCTATGACGGCTTCAGCGCTGCCGAGCTGAAACAGCTGGAGGCGATGTATGTGCGGCAATTGCGCAATATCGCCGCGCCAAGCGCCTTGACCTGATTCGTTCGCCCCCGACTCGATCCAACCCGATCCAATCCGACCCGCCATGAAAACCGCGCCCCATACCGCTACGCCCGATCGTCCCGCCGCCGTCGGCTTCGGCCCCGCGCTGCTGGCAGGCCTGGCCGCATGGCGCAAGAATGAGGGCGTCCGGGCGGTATTCGCGCTCAAGATCGTCGCCATCGCCTTCATTACCCTGTGGCTGGCGTACCGGCTGGAACTCGATTCGCCCGCCACCGCGGTGACCACCGTGTTCATCGTCGCGCTGCCGGGCAGCGGCATGGTGCTGGAAAAGGCCATCTTCCGCGTGATCGGCACGCTGGTCGGCTGTATCGCGGCGGTGGTCCTGGTGGCATTATTGCCGCAGGCCGCGCCGCTGCTGTTTGCCTGCCTGGCGCTCTGGGTCGGCTTGTGCACCGCGGGCGCGGCGGTATTCCGCAATTCCAAATCCTACGGCTTCCTGCTGGCAGGCTATACCGCCTGCATGATTGCGATCCCCGCCGTCGACGCTCCCACGCTGATTTTCACGCTGGCGGTCACGCGCGTGACCGAGGTCGGCCTCGGCCTGATCTGTTCGGCGATCATCAGCGATGCGCTGTTTCCGCGCCACCAGGGCGACCAGGTGCTGCTGGCGGTGCAGGGCCGCTATGAACGCTTCCTCGCGCTGTGCCGCGATACCCTGGAAAATCGCCTGACGCCGGCGCAGGCGGAGCTGACCCATCTCGGTTTCGCGGCCGATATCGCGGCCTTGGAAACCACCCGTTCCGCCGCCTTTTTCGAAGCCGGCCGCAGTTTCGGCGAGTCGCGCAATATCCATCTTTTCAATGCCGCCTTCATGACGGCGCTGACCACGTTCTACACCTTGCATCGCCTGCTGCACCGCATGCACAGCAATGCCTCGGCGCGGGTCAACGCATTGACGGACGAGTTGAGCCGCGTCTTCCTGCAGGCCGTGGCCATGGGCGCGGACGGCAATGTCGAGGCCGCGTGCACGCAAATCAGGCAACGCGCCGCGCTGCTCCGTGTGCAGGCGCTGCCGCAGGGCACGGAATCGAACCAGGAACGGATCGCGCTGGATACGGTGATCGAACTGCTGGAGCGCTTTGCGCGCAATATGTATCACTTCCAGCAAGTCTATGTGGCGCTGTTGCAGAAGAAGCCGCTGCCCGAGCGCATCGGCAATGTATTCCGCGCCTTCGACGCCTATGCGCCGCGGACGCCGTTTCCGATCGTGCTGGCCAGCGGGCTGCGCACCACCGTGGCGACCCTCGTGCTGGCGGCGATCTGGTACATCCTGGCCTGGCCGTACGCGGCGGTGGCGATGCTGATGACCGTGATCTTCACGGCCCTGGCCGCGTCCTCGCCGAATCCGCCGCGCATGGTGCGCCAGATCGCACTGGGCTTCGTGCTGGGCGTGCCGCTGGCCTTCATCTGCAATTTCTTCCTGCTGTCGCACGCGGAGGGCTTTGCGATGCTGGCGTTGTGCATCGCGCCGTTCATCGCGTTCGGCACGTATCTGACCACCATGCCGAAATTGGCCGGCATCGGCCTGGGACTGAACCTGTTCCTGTCGCAGACGGTGTTTCCGGAAAACGGCGTGCATGCCGATCCGACCGCTTTCATGAACAACGCGATTGCGTTCGTATTGGGCGCGGCGCTGGCATGGCTGGTATTTACCATCGTCCTGCCGCGGCATACGGTGGGGCAAAAGGATTACATCGCGGCCGCGCTGTGGCGAGAAGCCCGGCGCACCTGCACGGCGCTGCGGCCGTCTTCGCCGCATGCTTTCGATAACCGTATCCGCGATCTGCTGAATCAGTTGAATACGGGCGCGGGCCCGGCGCCGGACCAGGCCACGCGGGCGATTGTCGGCCAGGCCCTGACGCTGCTGGAGCTGGGGCATTCGGTGATCAATATGCGCGAGCTGATGCCGTTGTCGCCGTCGGCCGAAGTGCGCGCGGCGCTGCAGCGTTGCATCGCCGGCATCTCGGCATTCCTGAGGGCGCCGACCGGCGGCAATCGCGCCGCGGTGATCGAAGCCATCCTGGAAGCGGGACGGCTGGTGCGCGAAGAACGGCCGGGCGCCGCCGCCGAGCGCCTGCCGCGCCTGAACATGGCTTACGCCGATCTGCACTCGCTGTATACCCTGATGCTCGACCACGAACAATTAGTATCGGCCGAAGGAGAAAACCGTGTCGCGTGAATTCATTTTTTTCGGGGTGCAGTTTCCGACGCTGCTGCCCTTGTTTCTCGGCTGCATCGTGGCGCTGTTGCTGGTCAACGCCATGCTGGTGCGCCTGAACCTGTACCGGCAGGTGTGGCATCCGGCGCTGGTGCGGCTGTGCGTGTTCATCTCGATATTCGGCGGCGCCATTGCATGGTTTTACCGCGCATAGCCGGCCGGACTTCACTCATCATCATTTTTGACGGAACGACAAAATGAAAACGACCATCGGCGGCATCGTCCGCTTCGCGATAACGATACTTTTGCTGGCGGCCGCGCTGTGGATCGGCAAGACGGCGTGGGACCACTACATGCAAAGCCCGTGGACGCGCGACGGCCGCATCAAGGCTGATATCATCAATGTCAGCGCGGATGTTTCGGGCAATGTGGTCGAGGTGCCGGTGCACGACAACCAACTGGTGCACCAGGGCGACGTATTGTTTACGATCGACAACGCCCGCTACACGGAAGCGCTGGCGCAGGCCGAGGCGGTGCTGGCGGCGCAGAAGGCCGAGCAGGCGCATCGCAGCAGCGAAGCGCGGCGCCGGGCCAGCCTGGACAGCAGCATCGTCTCGACCGAAAGCCGCGAAGGCGCCAATTTCGCCGTGGCCGCGGCCGCGGCGCAATACCAGGCGGCGCTGGCGGCGCGCAATGCGGCCAGGATCAATCTGGACCGCACCGTGGTGCGCGCGCCGGCGACCGGCTATATCACCAACCTGAATGTGTATGCGGGCAGCTTCGCGGCGGTCGGCACGCCGAAGCTGGCGATCATCGGCAGCGAGACTTTCTATGTCGTCGGTTATTTCGAAGAGAATAAACTGGCGCTGATGAAGCAGAACGATCCTGTCGAAATGAAGATCCTGGGCGACAGCAAAGTGATGCGCGGCCACATCGAAAGCGTGGCGCGCGGCATTACGGACCGCGACGCGAATTCAGGCCGCGAATTGCTGGCCGATGTGAACCCGACGTTCAACTGGGTGCGCCTGGCGCAGCGGGTGCCGGTGCGGATTCATATCGATGCGGTGCCGGAAGGGCGGGTCTTGATCGCCGGCACCACCTGCACCGTGGTGGTCAAGCCGACCGCCTTGCATTCCTGAATCGAGGCGCACTGAACTAAAACACTTCCGAGCGATGCTCGGCCGCGCATTCGCGGATGACATCGATCAGCACCTGCGCTTGCGGCGTCGGCATGCTGTTGGTGCGCATCAGCAGGCCGATGGAGCGCGCCATCAGCCCGGCGGAATCGTTCTTGCCCTTGGCCGGCGGCGGCATCTTCACCAGCGCGCCGGCCTCCACATCGTCCTTCACGGCGCTCCACGGCGCAAACCAGATCGCATCGCTCTTGAGCGTATAAGTGCGGCCCAGAAAAATGGAATGGGTTTCGATGAAGGCGGTGATCGCGCCCAGGCCGAGCGCGGCGGCCAGCGCTTCCACGGCCGGCCGGTTGATCGAGGTTTTCAGCGGCAGCACGGCGGTGACCGGCAACACGCCGCCGGCCCTGGCGCCGGCCGGTTTCAGCAGCGGATTGCCGGGCCGCACCACGACCACCAGCGGATCGGCATACAAGTATTCGAACGATAATCCGACCGTCTGCTCGGGATCCGAATAACGGCAAAGGACAAAATCGAATTCGCGTTCGCGCAGCTGCGCCATCAGTTCGCTGGTGGTGAACGTCAGCACATTCACCTGCACGTCCTGCACCCGCTGGCGGAAGGCCAGCAGCACTTGCGGCACGAAGGAAGCGGCCAGGGCGCGCGCGGCGCCGATGCGGATCACGGGATTGCGCACGCCGGTGTTCAGCCCGACCGAATTGGCGGCCTGCTGCATCGAATTGATGCAGGCTTCCGCGTGCGGAAAGAAGGCCTCGGCCTGGGCCGTCAACACCGTGCCCTTGCGACTGCGCTCGAACAGGCGCACCTCCAATATCTCTTCCAGCTCCTTGATGGTATTCGACACGGCCGGCTGCGTGATTGATAGCGTGGCGGCGGCGCTCTGCAGGCTCCGTTGCTGCGCCACTGCCAGGAAACACAGCAAATGGCGAAATTTGATGCGGCGATCGATCATCATTTATATAAGAATCCCTTATATAACTAGCCAAAAAATGTGATTTTACATCACTTTTTGAGGAGTTTATATTTTGCGCAGATGTGTTGTCCAGGTACGCCGAAGACGTACCCTTGTGATCGGCAAACGGTTGGCATGCCAGCCCTGGAGGCAATGAGAAACGCCTCGCTGCGAACTTGCTGATCGTCCAGTTAAAGAATAAAAAAATACGGAGAAGACATGACGGCGCCTTATCGTTCGATCGCAAGTGCCCTGGCCCTGGGCTTATCGGGTTTATTCGGTTTCTTATTCATCGGCGCGGCTTGCGCGCAGCCGGGGCCGGCTTCCGCTTCCGCTTCCGCGCCTGCCGCGGCCGCCGGCGCCAGCCTGGCGCTGTACACCGGCGCCGACCGCGAGCAGCGCCTGGTCCAGGGCGCCAAGCAGGAGGGCGGCGTGACGGTCTATACCTCGCTCACGGTGCAGGACACCCTCAACCTCAGCGCCGCATTCGAGAAGAAATACGGCATCAAGCCAAAATTCTGGCGCGCCGGTTCGGAAGGCGTCCTGCAGCGCATCGTCACCGAAATCCGCGCCGGCCATTACGAGTTCGACGTGGTGGAAACCAACGGCCCCGAACTGGAAGCCCTGCGCCGCGAGAAGATGCTGCAAAAAGGCTGGTCGCCCTACAACGCGGACCTGATCCCGGAAGCGATCAAGCCGCACGGCGAATGGGTCGGCACGCGCATGAACATGTTCGTGCAGATCTATAACACCAAGCTGATCAAGAAAGAAGACTTTCCCAAGTCCTATCAGGATTTGCTCGATCCGAAATGGAAAGGCAAGCTCGGCATCGAGGCCGCCGACGTCGATTGGTTCGGCACGGTGGTCAAGGACATGGGCGAGGAAAAGGGCCTGAAGTTTTTCCGCGACCTGGTGGCCGCCAACGGCCTGTCGGTGCGCAAGGGGCATACCTTGCTGGCCGGCCTGACCGCCTCCGGCGAAGTGCCGCTGGGCCTGACCGTCTACAACCACAACGCCGACCAGTTGAAGGCCAAGGGCGCGCCGGTGGACTGGAACGTGATCCAGCCCGCCATCGTGCGTTCCAACGGCATGGGCATTTCGGCCAAGCCGGCGCATCCGAATGCGGCGGTGCTGTTCTACGATTTCATGCTCAGCGACGGCCAGGCCATCCTGGCCAAGAACGAATACCTGACGGTCAGCCGCAAGACCACTTCCAACATCCTGGACCACCTGAAACTCAAATTCGTCGATCCGGTGACCGTGCTGGACGAAAGCGCGAAATGGGAAAAGCTGTTCACCGAAATCATCACCCAGCAGCAGAAGCAAAAACCGTGATTGCCGATTTCCGATTGCCGGTCCTGATTGCCGGCTGCCCATCGCCGAATTTTCAATGCCATCCGATAACACTGTGAGGAATATATGCTAGACAAGCCAGATCAACTCGTCGTCAGTTTGGACTCTCTCGCCCCAGGCGTGCCGGCTCCCTTGCCCGGTTTCGACTATCCCGCGCCGCGCCATCCGTCTTACCTGCGCCAGGCGCGCTGCACTGATATCGAGGAACTGATGCCGCTGGCGCGCTCGCATCTGCAACGGCGCTACGGCCGTTCGGCGCTGGGCGATATCCGCGAGAACGACGAACTGCTGATCATCACCTTTCCGCATCAGAACGATATGGTGTTCGAGGCGATGCGGCGGGCCTTGCTGGAACGCGGCGTGAAGCGCGTGGACCGCATCAATACCGAAGACCTGGGCATGGAAACCCAGACCTATAGCGCCGCCGACGGCTGGCGCGAGATTACCGACCGCCTGCCGCCGATGATCGAAAGCGGGGTCGAATTCAATGTGGCGTCGGCCGCCTTGAAGCGCTTCCTGGACGACCGTCCGGGCTACACCGGTGTGTATGCCGGCGAGGCGGGGCGTTCGCACTGGCGCCGCGCGGCGGGCAAGAAGATCCGCAATAACTGGGTGTACGGCACCTATGAGGATTTCATCTCGCGCGCCAACGGGTATCCGGATGAAATCTGGCGCACCGTCGACCTGAAGCTGGTGGCCGCTTTCGGCCGCGCCGCCGCGGTGCGCATCACCAGCCCCGAAGGCACCAATATCGGCTGGGACGTCTCGCAGGAACAGGCCGCGCTTTGGCCCAAGGGTGCGTATATTTCGGGCCACATCCTGGGTTCGACCATCCAGGGCATCCGCTTCGGCCATCCGGTCGACACCTTCCTGCGCGAAGCCAAGATCCTGATGCCGACGCTCAACGGCGTGGTCGGCGGCACCAGCAATCACACCGGCTATTTCCCGCATATCGAAGTGCACGTCGAAAGCGGCATGATCACCAAGATCGTCGGCGGCGGCAAATACGGCGACCTGTGGCGCGAAGTGGTCGAGCGCTACAAGGACGTGCAGTATCCGGGCTTTCCGTATCCGGGCTGGGCCTATTTCAACGATGCGTCGATCGGCACCAATCCGAAGAGCTATCGGCAAATCGAGACGCTCTGGAACTACAACGATTCCTGGACCAACCTGCCCGAACGCGCGCAGGCCGGCGTGATCCATTTCGGCTTCGGCGCCGAGCATTGGGACCAGACTTTCCTCAGCTATTGCAAGCAGAACAAGCTGCCGACCATGCACTTCCCGCATGTGCACAATGTGTTCGCGACCTACGAGATCAAGGACCGCGAAACCGGCGAGTGGGTCAAGCTGATCGACAAGGGCCGCCTGACCATGCTGGA
>DASYEK010000114.1:0-18997 GCA_036499085.1 Herbaspirillum sp.
ACATCAATCGGCCAGAATCCCGCTCTCCATCGCCAGCGACGCCTTGGTTCGATAACGTTGCCGGTGATGCAGCAGATAGAAGGCGCGGGGCGGCAGGTCGAAGGCGATGCGGACCAATTGCCCGGCCTCGATCAGCGGACCGGCCACCAGTTCAGAAACCACGGTCGCCAGGTCGCTGGCGCCGGCCGCCGATACCAGCGCTTCGTTCGACGGCAGCGTCAGCGCGATATCCAGCATTGCCGGATCCAATGCATGCGACTTCAAGACGGCGGCGAACGCCGAGCGGGTGCCGGAACCGGTTTCACGCATGATCCAGCGGCAATCCAGCAGATCGCGCGCCGCAATGGATTTGCCGTGCGCCAAGGGGTGTCCCGGCGC
Source organism: Herbaspirillum sp. (assembly GCA_036499085.1). Classification (GTDB taxonomy): domain Bacteria; phylum Pseudomonadota; class Gammaproteobacteria; order Burkholderiales; family Burkholderiaceae_D; genus Herbaspirillum. The sequence continues at coordinate 379 of DASYEK010000114.1, forward strand.
GGCCACCATCACCAAACGGTCGCGGCCGACTTCCTTGACCGTCAGCGCATCGTCTTCCACCTGTCCTTCGACGAATCCCAGGTCGGCGTCGCCCGCCAGCACGGCTTCGGCCACGCTTTGCGTATTGCCGACCGTCAATTCGATGGCGATCGCCGGATGCCGCTTCTGAAAATCCACCAGCAACGGCGGCAGCCAATAGCTGGCGATGGTCTGGCTGGCCTGCAGCCGCAGCGAGCCGCGCTTCAGGCTGCCCATTTCCGACAGCATCATTTCGGCCGCCCGGGCGCTGGCCAGGGTATGCCTGGCCTCGGACAGGAATGCGCGGCCTGTCTCGGTGGTTTCGATGCGCCGCCCCACGCGGTTGAACAGCGGCACGCCGTAACGGTCTTCCAGCGCGCGGATTGCCGAGCTGACCGCGGAAGGCGTCAGATACAGCGCGGCGGCGGCCTGCGTCAGGTGCTGGCGTTCGGCGACTTCCACAAAAATCCGCAATTGTTCGAGTGTCATAGACCGATCCAAGGTGGCAGGCGGTGTGCAGAGAGGGCATAAACCACCTGATCGTTTGATTAAATCTAACGATTTATCAAGAATTATGCGATGGATAGAACGATTGGTCCAGTGCATAGTGGAGACCTATCAAAAAGGAACCCACGGAACGGTCATGATTCCTCAGACAGACATCGCTTCTATCAGTCAGGCAGGCAACGCCGCCGTGCCGGGAGCACCGAGCGCGCAGCTGCTGCCGTCGATGTCGTCGATCCGCGCGCTGCCGCCCGGGATTGCGCTGTGCCTGGCGATCACCGCCGCGAGCATGGGGCTGGAATATCTGGAACGCCTGCTGTTCGGACACGCCTGGCTGGAAAGCCTGGTGCTGGCGATCCTGCTCGGCAGCGCGGCGCGAACCTTCTGGCGGCCGTCGCAACGCTTTTCGCCCGGCATCAATTTCAGCGCCAAGACCTTGCTGGAGGTGGCGGTCGTTTTACTGGGAGCGTCGGTCAGCGCGGCCGCGATCGCCGGCGAAGGCGCGGCCTTGATCGCGGCGATCGTGGCGGTGGTGGCGCTTTCGCTGGGCGCCGGCTACGGCGTCGGCCGGCTGCTGCGGCTGCCGCATCGGATGGCGTTGCTGGTCGCTTGCGGCAATTCGATCTGCGGCAATTCGGCCATCGCGGCGGTGGCCCCGGTGATCGGCGCCGACGGCGAAGAGGTCGCCAGCGCCATTGCCTTTACCGCCGTGCTGGGCGTGGCGGCCGTGCTCGGCCTGCCGTTGCTGATGCCGTTGCTGGGCATGTCCGCCACGCAGTACGGCGTGTTTGCCGGCCTCACCGTGTATGCGGTGCCGCAGGTGCTGGCTGCCACGGCGCCGGCCGGATTGCTCGCCGTGCAGGTCGGCACATTGGTGAAGCTGGTGCGGGTGTTGATGCTGGGCCCGGTGATCTTGACCCTGGCGCTGACGCCGGCATCGGACTGCCGGCCGCGGCAGGAAAATGGCGGCGCGCAACACCGGCAACGGCCGCCGCTGTCGCAATTGGTGCCGTGGTTCATCATCGGGTTTTTAGTGCTGATGGGCATGCGTACATTCGGCCTGGTGCCGGCCGTGCTGGATCTGCCGGCGTCGTATCTGGCCACGCTGTTGACCACCGTCTCGATGGCCGCGCTGGGGCTGGGCGTGGATGTGCGCAGCGTGGCGCGGGCGGGGCCGCGCGTGACCGCCGCCGTGGTACTGTCGCTGAGCATGCTCGGCATGCTCAGCTACTGCGCGATGAAACTGCTGGCGGTGGCGTAGTTCCCGTTTGCTTCAATCGATGTATTTCAGGCCGGCCGCGGCCAGTGCTTCGCGCATCCGGTACATGTCCAGCCCAAGCACGCCGGCGGCCAGTTTGGCGCGCTTGTCGGCTTCATTGTTTTCACGCGCTTCGGCGGCATCGGCAACCGATTGCGCAACCGCCGCCGGCACTACCACCACACCGTCGTCGTCGGCCACGACGACATCGCCGGGATTGACCGCCGCGCCGGCGCAGACCACCGGAATATTCACCGAACCCAGCGTCGCCTTGACCGTGCCCTTGGCGCTGATGGCGCGCGAGAATACCGGAAACTGCATGGCGGCCAGGTCCTTGACGTCGCGTACGCCGCCGTCGATCACCAGGCCCAGCGCGCCGCGCGCGCGAAAGGAGGTCGCCAGCAGGTCGCCGAAAAAGCCGTCTTCGTTATCCGCGGTGCAGGCCGCCACCACTACGTCGCCCGGCTGGATCTGTTCGGCCGCCACGTGCATCATCCAGTTGTCGCCGGGATGCAGCAGCACGGTCACGGCCGGGCCGCAGAATTTGGCGCCGACGTAGATCGGCCGCATGATCGGCTTCATCAGGCCGACACGGCCCATGGCTTCGTGGACGGTCGCCACGCCGTAGCGCGACAGCTTTTCGATGGCGGCCTGGTCGGCGCGCACGATATTGCGCTTGACCACGCCAAGCTGGTTCAGGGGCAGGTTCACAATCACAATCCTTTCGATTTGAGGGCGGCGTCGAGGCGCGGAAATACGCGCCGGGCGTTGCCTTCGTAGACTTTATGGCGGGTTTCGGCATCCAGGTGCGGCGTGTTCTCGACGTAGCGCCTGGTGTCGTCGTAATAATGGCCGGTCTCGGGATCGATGCCGCGCACCGCGCCGATCATCTCGCTGGCGAACAGGATATTGTCGACCGGGATCACCTTGCTCAGCAGGTCGATGCCGGGCTGATGATAGACGCAGGTATCGAAGAAGATATTGTTCATCAGATGATCCTGCAGCAGCGGTTTGCCGAGTTCCTGCGCCAGGCCTCGGAAGCGTCCCCAGTGATAAGGCACCGCGCCGCCGCCGTGCGGAATCAGGAAGCGCAGCGTCGGAAAATCCTTGAACAGATCCGAGGTCAGGCATTGCATGAAGGCGGTGGTATCGGCGTTCAGGTAATGCGCGCCCGTGGTGTGGAAACAGGCGTTGCAGCTGGTGCTGACATGGATCATCGCCGGAATATCGTATTCGACCATCTTTTCGTAGATCGGATACCAATGGCGATCCGGCAGCGGCGGCGAAGTCCAATGGCCGCCCGACGGATCCGGGTTCAGATTGATGCCGACGAAACCGTATTCCTTCACGCATTTCTCCAGCTCGGCAATGCTGGTGCGCGGATCCACGCCGGGCGATTGCGGCAGCATCGCCGCGCCCGCGTAGTAGTCCGGAAACAGCTGCTTGATGCGGAAGCAGAGCTCGTTGCAGATGGCCGACCAGGTCGCCGAGACATTGAAATCGCCGATGTGATGCGCCATGAAACTGGCGCGCGGCGAAAAGACCACGTGGTCGATGCCGCGTTGTTTCATCAGCGTCAATTGATTGACTTCGATGGACTCGCGCAGTTCGTCGTCGCTGATTTTCAGATCGGCGGCTTTCGGCATCGACGCGTTGTCCGCAATACCGGCGATCTGCCGCTTGCGCCAATCCTCCAGCGCTTTTGGCGCGGTGGTGTAGTGGCCGTGGCAATCGATGATCATGAATACGTTCCTTATGCAGAATGATTAGATGGCGGCCACCGCCGGCTGGGCCGGCTTGACCGTGATCGCGAGGTCTTCTTCCACATAGCCGCGATCGAGCTCTTCTTTCAGGAGTTTGCGGTCCAGCGCATTTTCCCAGCCGGCGACCACCACGGTGGCGACGGCGTTGCCGGTGATGTTGGTGAATACGAACGCCGCCGACAGGATGCGGTGGATGCCCAGGATCAGCGCGATCGAGGCCACCGGGATCGCATTGGTCGACGCCAGCGTGGCGGCCAGCACGGCGATCGCCGATCCGGCCACGCCCGCGCCGCCTTTCGAGGTGATCAGCAAGACCGCCAGCAGCGCCAGTTGCGCTTCCCAGCCGAGCGCGGTGTTGGTGGCCTGGGCCAGGAATACCGAGACGGCGGCGAAATACAGGCAGGTGCCGTCGTGATTGAAAGAATAGCCGGCCGGCAGCACCAGGCCGACCACCGATTTTTCGCAGCCGATTTTTTCCAGCTTGCGCAACAGTTGCGGGAACACGCTTTCGGAAGAACTGGTGCCGATCACCAGCAGCAGTTCGGAACGGATATAACGCATCAGCTTGAGCAGGCTGAAACCGCAGTAGCGCGTGATCGGCCACAGCAGCAGGACGAAAAACAGAAACACGGTCAGATAGAATTCCACGATCAGCTTGCCCAGCGACAGCAGCGAGCCGACGCCGAATTTGCTGACGGTGAAGGCAATCGCGCCGAAGGCGGCGATCGGCGAAATTTTCATCGCCAGGCCGATGATCCAGAACAGGCCCTGGACAAAGCTGTCGATGATGTTGAGCATCGGCTTGGCGCGATCGCCCGCCGCCGCCATGCCGAAGCCGAACAGCACGGAAAAGAACAGGATCTGCAGGATGTCGCCGCTGGCGAAGCCCGACACAAAGGTGCGCGGAATCAGGCCGAGCAGGAATTCACTGAAGGAAACGAAGTGATGGGCCTGGTTGATGAACGAGCTGGCCTTGCTGGTGTCGATGGCCGCGGCATCGATGTTCATGCCCACGCCCGGCTGCAGCACGTTGATGGTGACCAGGCCGATGATCAGCGCCAGCGAGGTGACCACTTCGAAATAGATCAGCGCCTTGACGGCGACGCGGCCCACTTTTTTCATGTCGCCGACATTGGCGATGCCGCTGCACACGGTACAGAAAATGATCGGGCCGACCACCATCTGGATCAGGCGGATGAAGGCATCGCCCAAGGGTTGCAGGGTGCCGCCGATGTTCGGCCAGTAGTGGCCGACGAGGATCCCCAGCAGCATGCCGCTGATCACTTGAAACGAAAGATCCTGGTAGAACGGGCGTTTGCGTTTTTTCTGCGGCAAGGGTGCAGGGCCTGCGCCGGCCGGTTGAAGTTGCATATCCATCTGACTCTCCTCTGGGAAATTGTTATGAATGACCGCTCTTGACGGCGGCTTTCGATTTGAAAAACATGTCTTGAATAAGGGCGGGGTTGAAGCTGCGTGAAATCAGCCGGTCCCCGCCGAACGTTCAGTGCGCGTCGTCGCCCAGGAATTCGAGGCAGTCGGCGAAGATTTCGTCGACCGTCAGCTTGCGCGGCAGCAATTGCTGCTCTTCGCAATAGCCCAGGATCTTTTCCAGCGGGTGACGCAGGGCGTCGATGCCGTCGGGCAACGCATCCGGCTTTACGCCGGGTTTGGGGGCGCCTGCCTGTTTCTTGCCTTCCTTGAACATGCGGTAAACCTCCTTGACGGCTGCCGGATGCTTCTCCGCCACGGCGCGGTGCATCACGACGGTATGGTTGACCGGCACGAAACCGTTGGTCTTGTACCAGACCTCGTCGGCCGCGGCCGGGTTCGCAATCACGGACTCGATGCCTGGTTCGTTCGGCAGGTCGTTGCCGAAAATGGCGGCATCGATTTCGCCCGCGCGCAGCATTGCCAGCATGTCCCGGCCGGGCGGCATGCGGGTCGAAATGGCGGGGTCCTGGTATTCGGCCAGATGGCCTTCTTCGAAGCTGACCCAGTTGATCGAGGAAGTCGGTATGCCGTAAGTGCCGGCCAGGATCGCGCGCACCCACATGCCGGTGGTCTGGGTATAGGCGCGCACGCCGACCTTGGCGCCGCGCAGGTTGCTCAGGTCGATCTTCTTGAATTTGGTGTTGCAGACGATGCATTTCTGTTGCAGCCGCGCCGCCACCACGGTCGGCAGCAGGATCAGCGGCTTGTTGTAGGCCTTGGCTTGCAGATAAGTGACGATCGCCATCTCGCTGACATCGTAGATCTGCTGGCGGGCCATCGGCGCGAACGCCCTGTAGATCGGCTCGACTTCTTCGCAGTTCAATTGCACGGTCGGGCTGGAGATCTGGCCGTCGATGATCTTGCCGGTATGCGGGTAACGCTTCAGCGCGGTCTTCAGATGCAGTTGGTCGCTCATGCCTTTGCTCCCATGGTAGCCAGCGTCGGATAGATGGCGCGGGCGGTGTCGCCGAAGATCCATGCCTTGTCGCTATCGGACAGCATGGACAAGCCTTGCCGGGCTTCCGCCAGCAGATTCTTCAGGGGGCCTTCCGCCGACGGATAGTTGGAACCCCAGGCGATGCGGCTGGCGCCGAATGCCGCGATCACGCGCGGGAAAAACGCTTCCGCCGTAGACAGGCCGCGCGCCGCTTCGGCGATGGTGCGGTTGGTCAGCTTCAGATACACGCCGGGATATTTGCCCAGGTCGAACAGGGATGCCGCCGATTCGTAAGGCGGCCCGCCGGCCAGGTTCGGACGCGCCAGGTGATCCAGCAGCACGCGCACCTTCGGATAACGCTGCAACATATTGAGCATCGGTTCGATGCCTGCCGCGGTCATTTGCAGGCAGACCGAGATATCGTGCTTTTGGCAGTATTCCCATACCGGATAAGTGCGCTCGTCGTCGAGCCAGCTGGCTTGGCCGGGCATGGTGGTGCCGGTGGTGAAAATGCGCAGGCCGCTCAGGCCGGCGTCGACCCAGCGCTGCATCTGCGCCACGTTGTCGGCGGCCAGCACGTCGACCGAAAACACGCCGGCGAAACGGTCCGGATGGGCGTTCACGGCTTCAACCACGTAACGGTTGTCGCTGCCGTAGGCGGTGGATGCCTGCACTACCATGGCGTGTTCGATTCCCGCATCGTCCATCGACGCCAGCAAGCTGTCGTAGTCGGCGGGACGGTGCGCGGACCAGTCGGACTGATGGCCGCCAATCGGGGCGAGCGGATAACGCTCCTGGTCGGGCGAAATGGCATGGGTATGCGTATCGACGATATCGAACATATGCGGCTCCTATAAATATTTTAATGAATGGCGATCGGGCTTAGTGTAGGTGAGATGACAATTTTATTACTCATAGTAAGTGTGCCATCTGGCATAAATTTAAATTAAGCTTGATTGTCTTTAAAAAGGGGAATACGCTATTCCTCCATAGGAGAGATAGCTGTCATGAACGATCAATCCGATCAATCTGTCCGACTGCGGCGCCTGATCTTTTTCGATGCCGTTTGCCGCGAAGGCGGCATCGGCCAGGCCGCTGCCGCGGTCGGCCTGACCCAGCCCGCCGTCAGCCTGGCGATCAAGAAGCTGGAGCAGGGTTGCGGCGCGCCATTGTTTGCGCGCGGCTATGGCGGCAGCGAATTGACGCCGCAAGGCCTGCTGCTGCATCGGCGCGTGCGCCGCATGCTCGATCAAATGGAGTTCGCCGTGGCCGGCTTGCTGGCCGGCGCGGGATCGGGCAAGACGCGCGCGGCGCATGCCGACGTCGGCGCGGTGTGCCGGCACCTGACCGATACCCAGATCCGCTGCCATATCGCGATTGCGCAGTTCGGCTCGGCGGTCAATGCCTCGAACAAGCTTGGCATTTCGCAGCCGGCGGTGCATCGCGCCGCGCGCGAGCTGGAAGAAACGGTCGGCGTGGCCCTGTATCGGCGCCGCGTGCACAGCGTGTCGGCCAACGCGGCCGGGCTGGAATTCGCGCGCCGGCTCAGCCTGGCCCTGCGCGAAATCGCGCAGGCCGCGGCCGATATGTCGTCGGCGCTGGGTCAGGCCAGCGGCCAGGTCTCGGTCGGCGTGCTGCCCTTGCTGCCGCAGCGCCTGCTGGCGCGCGCCATCGGCCATTTGCGCGAAGCGTATCCCGATATCGCCGTGACCATCCAGGAAGGCGCGCACGAACGCCTGATCGACGATTTGCGCTTCGGTGCGATCGATGTGATTGTCGGCGCGTTGCGCGGGCTGGGGCCGGAAAGCGGCGTGGCCGAGTCGGCATTGTTCATCGACCCGTATGCGGTCGTGGTGCGGCGCGGCCATGACCTGGCGGGACGCGAGCGCATCGGCGGCAAGGAATTGACTTCGTACGGCTGGGTGGTGCCGCAAAAGGACATGCCGCGCCGCGCCGTGGTCGAACAGATGCTGGCCACGCTGCCGGTTCGTCCGCGCGTTGTGGTGGAAACCAGCTCGCTGGCGATGATGATGTCGATGCTGGAAGAAAACGACTGCATTTCGCTGCTGTCGCGTTCGCATATCCTGTACGGCAACTACCGCAACGACGTCGTGGCGCTCGACGTCGCCACACCCGAAGTGACGCGCACGGTCGGCTTCACCACGCGCGCGGATTGGCTGGCCACGCGCGCGCAGGATGCATTCATCGAACATCTGCGCGAGCAGTGCCGCCGGGACAATTGAGGCGCTCCCGACGGGGTCTCCTGTGGGATCGCATGGAAAACGCTATCATGCGGGTCTTGTTTCCCTGAAAATGCCTGCCAATGCAGAACCCTTCCAGCACCGCCGCCAATCCCGTTTCCGAATCCGAATCCAAAAACGATTACGAGCAGGATCGCAAGCAGGAGCACGATCCGATCGCCGTTCCCGACCTGCCGCCGCAAGTCGTGCTGCATGACGGACTTGAGCAGCCCGACCGCAGCCGGGCCGTGCTGGCAGTGATCCTGGCGGTCGGCATGGCCACGCTGGATACGGCGATCGCCAATACGGCGCTGCCGGCCATCGCCGCCGATATCCACGCCAGCCCGGCGGCGTCGGTCTGGGTGGTCAATTCGTATCAACTGGCGATGATCGCCACGCTGCTGCCGTTCGCGGCGCTGGCCGAAGTGCTCGGCTACCGGCGCGTCTATCTGTTCGGCATCACCCTGTTTACCGTGGCCTCGCTCGGTTGCGCGCTGGCGTGGTCGCTGCCGACGCTGGTGGCGGCCCGCATCCTGCAGGGGGCGGGCGCGAGCGCGCTGATGAGCATCAACGTCGCCTTGCTGCGCTATATCTATCCGAGCCGCATGCTGGGACGCGGCCTCGGCGTCAATTCGATGATCGTCGCGGTATGTTTTGCGATCGGGCCGCCGATGGCCTCGGTAATCCTGTCGCTGGGGCCATGGCCATGGCTGTTCGCGGTCAACGTGCCGATCGGCTTGACGGCGCTGTTTTTCGGTTATCGCGCCTTGCCGAAAACGGTCGGCGCCACGCATGGTTTCGATCCGCTCACGGCGTTGTTGGCCGCCGCCACGTTCGGCCTGCTGATGCTGGGCCTGGGCGATGCCGCGCACCAGAGCGGCAGCGTGCGCGTGCTGTCGGAAATCGCGCTGGCCTGCGGCTTCGGCTACTTGTTATTGCGGCGCCAGGACGGCCATCCGGCGCCGATGCTGCCGGTCGATCTGTTTCGCCGGCCGGCGTTTGCCTTGTCGGCATTGACGGCGGTGTGCTCGTTCGGCGCGCAGAGCCTGGCGTTCGTGTCGCTGCCGTTCTATTTCGAACAGATATTGCATCGCTCGCCGGTCGAGACCGGCTTCCTGATGACGCCGTGGCCGGCGGTGCTGGCCTGCATCGCGCCGCTGGCGGGACGCCTGTCGGATCGTTATGCGCCGGGCCTGATGGGCGGTTTCGGCCTGGCCATCCTGGCGTTGGGCATGGCATCGCTGATGTTGCTGCCGGCGCAGCCGGACGCCTGGGACATCTGCTGGCGCATGGCGATCTGCGGCTTCGGCTTCGGATTTTTCCAGTCGCCGAACCTGAAGGCGATCATGTCCAGCGCGCCGCCGTCGCGTGCCGGCGGGGCCAGCGGCATCGTCGGCATGGCGCGCCTGTTCGGGCAGACCTCCGGCGCCGCGCTGGTGGCATTGCTGTTCCTCATGTTCGATATGCACGGTTCCGTGTATTCGCTGGGACTGGGCGCGATTGTCGCCGCCATCGGTTGCGCGGTCAGCCTGATGCGGCTGAAGGTGGTCAACGAATTCGGACAGTAGGAAGGACATCGTGCGCGCTGCATGGCGGCGCGCATGACCGGGCAGGCTGAATCCGGCAAGCAGAACCTGCCAAGCCGATTCAGCCCTGCAGGCGTTCGCGCTTCTGTTCCTCGTCGAAAAACAGCATGGACGGTTTGACCATGTCGCTGCGGCTGACAATGCCGATCAGGCGACGGTCGTCCGCATTGTCGACCACCGGCAAACGCTCGACATGGTGCGAAGCCATGCGCGCCGCGGCGATGCGGCAGGTATCGCTGGCCAATGCGACCGGCAGCGTGTGCGCGCCTTGCTCCGATGCCGGGAACAGGCTGCCGACGGCATTGGCGCCATTCGCGCCGGGACCGAAGCTGCTGCGTTCGAGCATCCCGATCACACGCCGTTCGGCATCGATGACCGGATAGCAGCGATGCTGTTGCTGCTGGTCGCCGGCGCCGAAATAGCTTGTCAGCGCTTCGGCGATCGACAGGTCCGCCGCAATGGTCTGCACGGTGCGGCTCATCACGCCGTCGACGTGCTGGCGCTCCAGCGGATCGACGCCGTATTCGCGATAGATATGGTAGCCGCGCCGCGCGATTTTCTCGGTCATGATCGAGCGCCGCATGGTCAGCACCGTGAAGCCATAGGCCACGCCGGTGGCCAGCAGCAGCGGCAGCAATGCGTTGATGTCCTGGGTCAGGCCGAGCGCGAAGGTGGCGGCCGTCAGCGGCGCGCCGAGCACGCCGGCCAGCACCGCCGCCATGCAGACCAGCGGCCACAGATGCGGATCGCCCGGCAGCCATGGCGCCAATACGGTGCCGAGGCCGGCGCCGATCATCAGCAACGGCGCCAGCACGCCGCCCGAGGTGCCGGAACCCAGCGCCACGATCCAGATCACCGCCTTCACCAGCAGCAGCGACAGCGCCGCCTGCAACAGCAGGTTGCCGTTCAGCAGGTCGCCGATGACGTCATAGCCGACGCCCAGCGCGCGCGGTTCGAAATAGCCGCCGATGCCGACCGCCAGTCCGCCCAGCGCCGGCCACCACATCCAATGCACGGGCAGTTTGCCGAACATGTCCTCGACCCAGTACAAGGCATTCGACATCAGCGCCGACAGTGCGCCGCCAAGCACGCCGGCGACCAGGCAGGCCATCAGGGCGGCGGGGCCGATTTCCGCGGTCTGCATCGGAAACAGCGGGCCGGCGTCGAGCAGCAGCGGGCGGGTAACGCCGGCCACGGCGCATGCCGCGATTACCGGCAGCAGGCTGCGCGGACGCAATTCGAACAGCAGCAGTTCCACGGCCAGCAGCACGGCCGCCAGCGGCGTGCCGAATACCGCGGTCATGCCGGCGGCGGCGCCCGCCACCAGCAAGGTCTTGCGTTCGGCGGAAGTGAGATGGAAACGCTGCGCGATCAGCGAACCGATGGCGCCGCCGGTCATGATGATCGGTCCTTCGGCGCCGAACGGTCCGCCGCTGCCGATCACGATGCCGGACGAGAGCGGCTTGAGCACCGCCACCTTGCCCGACATTTTGCTCTTGCCGAACAGGATCGCCTCGATCGCTTCCGGAATGCCGTGGCCGCGGATCTTGTCCGAGCCGAAACGGGCAATCAATCCGACGATCAGGCCGCCCAGCACCGGCAGCGCGATCACCCATGCGCCCAGGTGATTCTCGGCCGGCGAGAGCGAGGCGAACGAAAACGATTGATAGAAAAACAGATTGGTGAACAGGCGGATCAGGTTCAGCAGCACATACGCGGCCAGCGTGCCGCAGCCGCCGATGACCATGGCGATCGAGGCGATGCCGAGCAGCCGCCTGTCATGCGAGAAATCGCGCTTGTGGGATTGCCCGTGGTGATGTTCCGGCCCTTGCGGTGCTTGCGAAGAAGATGACATGGTGTTTTCGGATGATTTTAGTTATTGATGGTCGGCACGTTGAACGTATCGCTCAGCGTATTCAATTCTGCGTGGTGCAGGGCGGCCAGCTTGGCCAGGCAGTGGTCGCCGGCCGGCAGCAGGTGGATCTCCACCTGGCGCCGGTCGACGGTGCTGGCCACGCGTTTGACCAGCGCCAGTTTTTCGCAGCGCGTGACCAGCGCCACCACGCTGTGATGCTGCGATTGCAGGCGTTCCGCCAGTTCGCCCACGCTGGCCCATTCGCGGCCCGGAAATCCCTTGATATGCAGCAGCAAATATTGCTGCGGCGTGACGCCTTCGGCCTGCGCCGCGTCTTCACTGAAGCGCAGGAACCTGCGCAGGCGATAGCGAAATGCCGAGAGGGCTTCAAAATCGGGTTTGGACAGCGGCGAGGGGCGTTCGCTCATGGGGTATTCGGTCGGCCGGTAAAAATGCGAATCCGAATAATATATCAAATTACGATATATTTTCGATTATGTTTTATCTGCTATTGTCTGAAGCAGTGGCAATAAATCATTGGAGAGAGAATGTTCGCAACACGGCAATTTACCGATCCTGAAGAAGCGCTGACCTACGCCACCGAAATCTACAGCGCCAATACCGCGTTGCTGCGCGATGCATTCAAGCGGTTTTCGACCGGCGCCATGCCCGAAACCCGCACCCGCGCCTGTTATCCCTTCGTGCGCATCACGACCGACCGCGCCACCCATGTCGACGCGCGCGAGGCGTTCGGCTTCGTGGCCGGCCCCGGCGTTTACCAGACCTCGCTGACGCGTCCCGAATTGTTCTCGCGCTACCTGGTGCGGCAATTCCAGCTGTTGCGCGAAAACCATGGCGTGCCGTTGGAAGTCGGCGTCGGCGACCAGCCGATCCCGGTGCATTTCGCGTTTTCGGAAGGCATACACGTGGAGGGCGACCTGGACCCGGATCACCTGCGCCATCTGCCGGACCTGTTCGACCTGCCGGACCTGGCCGCCATGGACGACCGCATCGTCAACGGCACCTATGAAATGGGCGGCGCCCAGAATGGAAGCGGCGCGCCGCATCCGCTGGCTCTGTTCAGCGCCTCGCGCATCGACTATTCCCTGCATCGGCTGCGCCATTACACCGCCACCAGCCCCGACCAGTTCCAGCGCTATGTGCTGTTTACCAACTATGCGTTCTACGTGGACGAGTTCATCAAGCTGGGGCGGCAACTGATGGAACGCAGCGAGGATGCCGATGAGCGCGAGTACCGGCGCCAGTACGTGGCCTTCGTCGAACCCGGCAATGTGACCGCCTGGAACGCCAATTTCGACGCGCCGCCGCCGGGCCAGGAAACCGCCATCGCCGGCATTGCGCCGGCGCGCCAGCCGCAAATGCCGGCTTATCACCTGCAGCGCGCCGACGGCACCGGCATTACGCTGGTCAATATCGGTGTCGGGCCGTCCAACGCCAAGACCATCACCGATCATATCGCCGTGCTGCGTCCGCATGCCTGGATCATGCTGGGCCATTGCGCCGGCCTGTCGGCTTCGCAGCGCATGGGCGACTACGTGCTGGCCCACGCCTATGTGCGCGACGATCACGTGCTCGACGACGACCTGCCGCTGTGGGTGCCGATCCCGGCGCTGGCCGAAGTGCAGCTTGCGCTGCAGGAGGCGGTGGCCGGCATCACCCAGCTCGAAGGTTACGACCTGAAACGCATCATGCGCACCGGCACCGTGGCCTCGGTCGACGACCGCAACTGGGAATTGCGCGACCATCGCATCCCGCTGCTGCGCTTCAGCCAGAGCCGCGCCATCGCGCTGGACATGGAAAGCGCCACCGTGGCCGCCAACGGCTTCCGTTTCCGCGTGCCGTACGGGACGCTGTTGTGCGTTTCGGACAAACCGCTGCACGGCGAGATCAAATTACCTGGCATGGCCAACAGTTTTTACCAGCAGCGCGTGGAACAACATCTGAAAATCGGCATCAAGGCGCTGGAGCTGCTGCGCAACAACGGCATGGAACGGCTGCACAGCCGCAAATTGCGCAGCTACGGCGAGCCTGCTTTCCGCTGATTGGTTTCACGGAAGTATGATCTAATGCTTGTTTGCAACAATGAGATGCCAGTCGGGGGAGATGTGGTGCAGGCAAGTCCGGAACAGGTCAATCGCACAAGCGACAGCGCAGCGCCCGCTTTACAGGCGCCGCAGCCTATCGCCGGCGCCGGCAACTGGGAACTGCACATCGCCGACAATCGACTGGTATGGTCGGCGGAAATCTACAAGATTTTCGGGATCGAGCAGGACAGCTTTCCGAGCACCGCCAAGGGCTTCTACAGCTTCATTCATCCCGAGGACCGGCAACGCCTGTATATCGACACCCAGCGCGCATTGCGCGGCGAAGAAGCAATGGATGCCGAGCATCGCATCGTGCTGCCGGACGGCAGCTTGCGCCATGTGCATACGCGCGCGGTGCTGATTGTCGACGAGGTCGGCAGGCCGTCGCTGCTGTCGGGCACCGTGCATGACATCACCGCGCTGAAACTGGCCAACGAAGCGCTGCAGCATTCGTTGCAGGAGCTGTCGGACATGAAGCTGGCGGTCGACGAGCACGCCATCATGGCGGTGACCGACCAGCGCGGCATCATCACCTACGTCAACGAAAAATTCTGCCGCATCTCGCATTATTCGCGCGAAGAGCTGGTCGGCCGCAGCCATGCCATCGTCAATTCCGGCTACCACAGCAAGGCCTTCATGCAGGAACCGTGGCGCACCATCGCCGGCGGCAAGGTGTGGCGCGGCGAAATCAAGAATCGCGCCAAGAGCGGCGCCACGTATTGGGTCGACACCACCATCGTGCCATTCTGTCGCGACGGCGAACGGCCGCATCAATATGTCGCGATCCGCACCGACATCACCGCCCGCAAGAAATCCGAACGCGAAGTGCAGCGCCTGGCCAGCCATCTGCGCACCACGCTGGAGAGCATTACCGACGCTTTCCTGACGCTGGACCGGCAATGGCGGTTTACCTACATGAATTCGGAAAGCGAACGCCTGCTGCGCCGCCGCCGCGGCGAGATGCTGGGCAAGGTGATCTGGGAAGAGTTGCCGGATCTGCAGGGCACGGTGTTCGAGACCGAGGCGCGCGCCGCCGTGAACGACAATCGCAGCGTCGAATTCGAAGCCAGGTCGGAAAGCGTCGGCCGTTGGTACAGCATGCGCGCGTATCCGTCCGAAGAAGGCTTGACGGTGTATTTTCACGACATCACCGAACGCAAGAAAATCGAGCGCGACGTGGAATCCAATGCCGAACGCTTTCGCGCCGTGGCCAGGGTCACGGCGGACGCGATCTGGGACTGGGACCTGGACAGCGACCATATCTGGTGGAGCGACGGCATCAAGAAGCTGTTCGACCTGGATTGGTACGAAGGCGAAGGCGCCGGCATGATCGGCGGCGCGATGTGGGCGGAGCATATTCATCCGGACGACCGGGTCGCCATCGTCGACAGCATCCAGCGCGCGATCCAGGGCGATGCGCTCGAATGGCGCGCCGAATACCGCTTCCTGCGCAAGGACGGCTCGTTCGCCGACGTGGTCGATCATGCGGTGCTGATCCGCGATGCCGGCGGTCGCGCCTCGCGCATGGTGGGCGGCATGAACGACATCACCGAACGCAAGCGCACGCTGGTGGCGATGATGTCGGTGGCGGCCAGCGGCGCGGTCAGCAACACGATGGAGTTTTTCCAGCAACTGGCGCTGACCATGGCCGATGCGCTCGGCGCCCAGGCCGCCTTTGTCGGGCGCGTCCTGCCCGACCAGCCGCTGACCATGCGCGCCATCGCCGCCACGCTGCATGGGAGCTTGCTGGAGAATTTCGACTATTCGATCGACGGGCCGTCCTGCGAAACGCTGTTGCGCGATCACGAGCTGGAAATCACCGACGGCTTCGCACACGCGAATCCGCATTCGCCGCTGCTGGTGCTGCTCGACGCCAAGGCGTTCGCCGGCCGGCTGCTGCTCAATTCCGCCGGCGAGATGGTCGGCATGCTGTTCGTCGCCTTCAGCAAGCCGATCCGCCAATCCGATTTCATGCTGTCCACCATGCGCATTTTCGCGGCGCGCGCGGCTGCCGAGCTGGAGCGGCGCGACGCCGATGCCCGCATCCGCGAGCAGGCTTCGCTGCTGGACAAGGCGCAGGACGCCATCATCGTGCGCGGCATCGATCATCGCATCCATTTCTGGAACAAGAGCGCCGAGCGCCTGTATGGCTGGCGCGCCGAGGAAGTGGTGGGGCATTCGATGGAGAAGATGCTGTTTACGCAGAATGCCGCCTTCATGGAGGCCACCCGCCAGGTGATGGAGTTCGGCGAATGGAGCGGCGAAATCGCGCAGCAGCGCAAGCACGGCAGCACGCTGATGGTCGAAGGGCGCTGGACGCTGGTGCGCGACGAACACGGCGCCGCGACCTCCATCCTGTGCATCAATACCGACATCACGCAACGCAAGGCCGCCGAGCAAAAAATCCAGCGGCTGGCATTCTACGATTCGCTGACCCAGTTGCCGAACCGGCTGTTGTTGCTGGAACGGCTGCAACAGGCGATTTCCGTGGCGAATTCGCAGCAGCGCGTGGGCGCATTGCTGTTCATCGATCTCGATAATTTCAAGAACCTGAACGACACGCTGGGCCATGACAAGGGCGACCTGCTGTTGAAGCAGGTGGCGCAGCGCCTGACCGCCTGCCTGCGCGAAAACGATACCGTGGCGCGGCTGGGCGGCGACGAATTCGTGCTGCTGCTGGAAGACCTGAGCGCCGATCCGGGGCAGGCTGCGGCGCAGGCCGAATTGATCGGCCACAAGATCATCGGCAGCTTCAACCTGCCTTTCTACCTGGACAGCTACGAATATTTCAGCACCCCGAGCATCGGCGTGACGCTGTTCAACGACGCCGTGTGCAGCGTCGACGAATTGCTCAAGCGCGCCGATATCGCGATGTACCAGGCCAAGGCCTGCGGCCGCAATGCGATGCGCTTTTTCGATCCCGGCATGCAGGCGGTGGTCAGCGCGCGCGCCGAGCTGGAGGCCGACATGCGGCACGGGTTGCTGGAGAATGAATTCATCCTGCATTACCAGCCGCAGGTGCTCAGCGACGGCTCGATCGTCGGCGCCGAAGTGCTGCTGCGCTGGCAGCACCCGCGGCGCGGATTGGTGTCGCCGATGGAATTCATTCCGCTGGCCGAAGACACCGGCCTGATCACGGCGCTGGGCGAATATGTGCTGGAGGCCGCCTGCCGGCAACTGGCGGCGTGGACTACTATGCCGGGGCTGCAGCAATTGGGGCTGTCGGTCAATGTCAGCGCCTATCAGTTCCGCCATCCCGATTTCGTCGAGGCCGCGCTGGACATCATCGACCGCAGCGGCGCCGATCCGCACAAGCTGAAACTGGAACTGACGGAAAGCCTGCTGGTGGCGGACGTGGAGGAAATCATCGCCGAGATGTCGATCCTGAAAGCGCGCGGCGTCGGCTTCTCGCTCGACGATTTCGGCACCGGTTATTCTTCGCTGTCGTATCTGAAGCGGTTGCCGCTGGACGAATTGAAGATCGACCAGTCCTTCATCCGCGACGTGCTGACCGATCCCAACGACGCCGTCATCGCGCGCACCATTGTCGCGCTGGGCCAGAGCCTGGGATTGGCGGTAATCGCCGAGGGCGTCGAAACCGAAGCGCAGCGCGAATTCCTGGCCAACAACAATTGCCATGCGTATCAAGGCTATCTGTTCAGCAAGCCGCTGCCGCTGGACGAGTTCGAGGGATTTATCCGGGACGCGGCGCAGCACGAATAAGAAGTCGGCAGGAAGGCAAGAAAGGAATCGGGAAGGATCGCAAGCAGGAATACTGCCGCGAGAACGTTCACGCTGCGCCCGCTGCCTGCTACCATCCGTCTTTCCGTTCATTCGACTGCGTTCATCCCATGGCTCGTCTGCCCCGCCTCGTTGTGCCGGACCAGGTGCATCACGTTATCCAGCGTGGTCACGACGGCTTGCCGGTGTTTCGCGGCCCGGAAGACTATCTCTTCTTCCTGCGCTGCCTGCGCGACGCCGGCCGCCGCTTCCAGGTCGCGCTGCACGCCTATGTGCTGATGCCCGACCAGGTGCAGCTATTGGCCACGCCGGCCGACGACACCGGGCTGGCGCGCATGATGCAATGGGTGGGCAGGCAATATGTTCCCTATTTCAACCGGCAATACCAGCGCGCCGGTACGCTGTGGCAGGGGCGCTACCGGGCCAGCGTGATCGAAGCGGCGCAATATCTGCTGTTGTGCACCCGCTTTATCGAATTGGCGCCGGTGCGCGCGGGGCTGACGGCGCATGCGGCGGATTATCCGTGGAGCAGTTATGTGCATCATATCGGCGCGCGCCCGGAAGGCTTGATTACCGAGCATGCCTTGTATTGGAGGCTGGGCAACACGCCGTTCGAACGGGAAGCGGCTTACCGCGACCTGGCGGAGCAGGCCCTGACGGCGCAACAGGTGGCCGAACTGGCCTCGGCGATACCCAAGGGATGGGCTCTGGGATCGCCATTATTCAAAGCGACACTCGAAAAGCAGGGTGGCCGGCGGGTGCAACCGGGGAAACGCGGGCGTCCAAAAAGCGCTGCGGACAGCGCGGAAACAACAGGGGACGACCGAGGCGATGCCTGGCCTATAATCGATGAGAGTTGATGTGCAGATTTATGTCATTGTTTTGAAAGGAAAAAATTTCCTTTCCGGATAAAATTCATTACTCTGTCCCTAATAAAACAAATAAAAAATCCCATTGCTTTTAAATTGCACTCAGACCCTATTTTTTCTTATTGAATATTTGGTTGCACTGCACTATTCTTCATATCCTTACTGTCAGAGTGGTGGAGTACCGTTATGCATGCGCAAGGCTTATACGATCCGGCAAACGAACATGACGCCTGCGGCGTCGGCTTTGTCGCA
>DASYEK010000115.1:0-13425 GCA_036499085.1 Herbaspirillum sp.
TTATCAAGGTTGATTCTCATTTACCTAAATTCTTGTATATGGAACATCGTTTCACATAGTTTCTTAATTTGAAAATATGTGATTAGATGCACGATTAGGGTGAAATTCAACCAGAACAAACAGGAGATGGACATGGCTAAATATGGCTTTACCGTGAACGGTAAAAAGGTATCGGTGGATGCGGATCCGGCGATGCCGTTGTTATATGCGCTGCGCGACGATTTGAAGATGGACAATCCGAAATTCGGCTGCGGCCTGGCGCAATGCGGCGCTTGCACGGTGCACGTGAACGGTGCGGCCACCCGCTCCTGCGTGCTGCCGATGGCGGCGGTTCCGGGCCAGAAAGTCACCACCATCACCGGCCTGGGCACCGAAGACAAGCCGCATCCGCTGCAAACCGCCTATATCGAAGAACAAGTGCCGCAATGCGGCTATTGCATCAACGCCTGGATGATGACCGGCGCCGCCTTGCTCGACCAGAATCCGAACGCGTCCGATGCGGAAATCCGGGAGGCCCTGTCCGGCCTGAAGTGCCGTTGCGGCACCCATCTGGCTATCATGCGTGCCATCAAGCGCGCCCAGGCAGCAATCAAACAAGGAGCGACAGCATGAGCGCCGAACTCGGAGTATCAATGAAGCGCCGCCAGTTCCTGGTGGCCTCGGGCGCGCTGGTGGTGTGCGCCGCCGCGCCGTGGGAAGCCGTGCAGGCCGCGACCAAGCCTTTGCCGCAAGTCGGCAGCGCTGCCATTCCCTTGAAGCCGACCCTGGATCCGGTCGAACTCGATTCCTGGGTCGCCATCCTGCCGGACGGCAGCGTCAATGCCTATTTCGGCAAGGTCGACCTGGGCCAGGGCCTGGAAGTGGGCATCGCGCAGATCGTCGCCGACGAACTCGATGTGCGCTACGAAAAAGTGCACGTGCTGATGGGCGACACCAATGTCGCCATCAACCAGGGCGGCGCTTCCAGCGCGCTGGGCATCGCCGCCGGCGCCAAGCCGATGCGCAACGCCGCGGCCGAAGCGCGCCGCCTGATGGTGGCCATGGCCTCGGAAAAGCTGAATGTGCCGGTCGAGCAACTGACGGTCTATGACGGCCTGGTGGCGCCGCGCGACAATCCTTCGCGCGGCGTGACCTACGCCGACCTGGTCGGCGGCAAATACTTCAATTCCAAGGTCAAGTGGAACCAGAAGGAAGGCAACGAGCTGTACATCGAAGGCAAGGCCAAGCCGAAATCGTACAAGGATTACAAAGTGGTCGGGCAGTCGTTCCCGCGCAACGACGTGGCCTGGAAGGCATTCGGCACCGACGGCTTCGTCAGCGACGTGCGCGTGCCCAATATGCTGCACGCACGCATGGTGCGCACGCCGCACGCGGGCAGCACGATCGTCAAGGTGGATGCCTCCTCGATCGCGAGCATCAAGGGCGCGCGCGTGATCCAGGACAAGAATTTCCTGGCCGTGGTCGCCGAGAAGGAGTGGGATGCCGTGCGCGGCGCGCAGATGCTGCAGGTGCAGTGGAGCGAGCCGACCAATCCGTTCCCGCCGCAGGAAAAACTGTATGACCATATTCGCGGCGCCAAGGTGGTCAAGCGCGACGAGGAAGTCAAGAAGGGCGACGCCAGGAAAATCCTGAACGCGCCGGGCGATTACAAGATGGTCGAAGCCGAATACCATTGGCCGTTCCAGTCGCACGCCAGCATGGGGCCGTCCTGCGCCGTGGCCGACGTCAGGAAAGACCAGGTCACTATCTGGACCGGTTCGCAAAAGCCGCACTATGCGCGCGACGGCATCGCCAACTTGCTGAATATCAAGCCGGAACAGGTGCATGCGATCTGGGTCGTCGGCGCCGGCTCGTATGGCCGCAACGATGCGGGCGATACCGTGATCGACGCGGCCTGGCTGTCCAAGCTGACCGGCCGTCCGGTGCGCGTGCAGGGCATGCGCCGCGACGGCACCACCTGGGATCCGAAGGCGCCGGCATCGATCCATCACGGCCGCGCCGCGCTGGATGCGAACGGCAAGGTGGTGGCCTATGAATTCAACGCCAAGGGCTTCTCGCGCTCGAACATCAACAGCAACGAATCCTATCCGGGCGACAGCCTGGCCGGGATGGAAATGGGCGCGAAGTTGAAGCCGGGCAATACCTTCGGCGTGCCGGCTGAAGCGTACACCTTCGAAAACAAGTCGATGGCATGGGAAACCATCCCGCCGCTGCTGGAGCGCGCATCGCCGCTGCGCACGGCGCACATGCGCGACCCGGTCGGTCCGCAAACGCATTTCGCCAGCGAGCAGTTCATCGATGAACTCGCGGCTGCTGCCAAGACCGATCCCGTCGCGTTCCGCCTGCAGAACCTGAAGGACGGCCGCGACAAGGCGATCATCAAGGCGGTTGCCGACAAATCCGGCTGGCAGCCGGCGGCGGCGCCGCGCATGCAGCGCGACGGCGACCTGCTGCTGGGCCGCGGCATCGCATATGCGCAGCGCAGCGGCACTTTCGTCGCGGTGGTTTCGGAGATCGAAGTCAATCCGAAGAGCGGCCGCATCTGGGTGCGCAAGTTCACCGTCGGCCACGATTGCGGCATCGTCGTCAATCCGCGCCAGTTGCATAACGTGATCGAAGGCGCGCTGATCCAGGGCATGTCGCGCGGCATGTACGAGGAAGTGCAGTTCACGCCCGACATGGTAAGCAGCGTCGACTGGATGACCTATCGCATCGTGGATATGGTGGATATCCCGGGCGAAGTCGATATCGTCATGCTGAATCGTCCGGAAGCGTCGCCGACCGGCGCCGCCGAAGCGACCTCGCGCGTGGTGCCGGCATCGATCGCCAATGCGTTCTTCGACGCCACCGGCGTGCGTCTGCGCCGTGCGCCGCTGTCGCCGGAAAACGTGCTGGCCGTGCTGAAGGCCTGACCGCGAGCGGCTCGGGCAGGAACGGCGGAACGCGGCGCAAGGCCGGTTCCGCCGGGTAGAACGGAAATCGACTAAATAAAAAATCCCGTTCAGGCAGTGTTGCATCGCGCCCCGCTTATGGGGCCGCGGCGCTGAATTCATTTGGGATCGGGCTCCCAATCGCGTTAGAATAGCCCCCTCCCCGCAACGATCCCAACGCATCCCCGTGAAGCTAGGCCCTTATTTATTGCGAAATAATGTGTTTGTCGCGCCCATGGCTGGCGTGACGGATCGGCCTTTCCGGCAGTTGTGCAAGCAATTGGGCGCCGGCTATGCGGTGTCCGAAATGGCGGCGTCCAATCCGCGCCTGTGGCACAGCGAAAAGACTTCGCGCCGCACCAATCACGAGGGCGAGATGGCGCCGAAGGCGGTGCAGATCGCCGGCGCCGATCCGGCCATGCTGGCCGAATGCGCGCGCTTCAATGTCGAACGCGGCGCGCAGGTGATCGACATCAACATGGGATGTCCGGTGAAGAAAGTGTGCAACAGCTGGTGCGGTTCCGCGCTGCTGCAGCATGAAACGCTGGTCGGCGAAATCCTGGATGCGGTGGTGCGCGCGGTGGATGTGCCCGTGACCTTGAAATTCCGCACCGGCTGGGACCGCCTGCACAAGAATGCGCTGGCCATTGCGCGCATGGCCGAGCAGAGCGGCATCGCCATGCTGACCCTGCATGGACGCACCCGCGCCGACGGCTACAGCGGCGTCGCCGAATACGACACCATTGCCGCGGTCAAGGCCGCGGTCTCGATTCCGGTGGTGGCCAACGGCGACATCACCAGGCCGCGCAAGGCGCGCGAGGTGCTCGATTTCACCAAGGCCGACGCCGTCATGATCGGCCGCGCGGCGCAGGGCCGGCCGTGGATTTTCCGCGAGATCGATCATTTCCTGCGCACCGGCGAAACGCTGCCGGCGCCGCTGGTCGGCGAAGTGCAGGCGCTGATGCTGGAACACCTGGAAGCGCATTACGCGTTTTACGGCGACTATCTCGGCGTGCGCACCGCGCGCAAGCATATCGGCTGGTACGTGCGCGAACTGCAAGGCGGCGAAGCGTTCCGGCAGCGCATGAACCTGCTGGAGGATTGCGCGCAGCAACTGGCGGCGGTACGCGCCTTTTTCGATTTACAGGCCGGCTATGGCGAGCGGTTACAATATGCCGAACCAGCCGCCGAATCGGCTACTGAAAATGCGGCGGACCGGCAGGACGCGGCAGACCTCGCGTTGGCCGCCTGAACAAATAAAGAACAGCATAATGAGCAAAGACAGCATCCAGGACGCCGTCAGGAAAAGCCTGGAAAAATATTTTCGCGATCTGGGCGAGCAAGCGCCTTCCGATGTGTACGAAATGGTCATCGCCACCGTCGAGAAGCCGGTGTTCGAAGCCGTCATGGCGCGCGCCGACGGCAACCAGTCGCTGGCGGCGGAAATGCTCGGCATCAATCGCAATACGCTGCGCAAGAAGTTGCAGGCGCACGGCCTGATGTAGGCGGCCGGCCGCGCCGGCGCCATTGCCGTCCTTTCGAATCTCCAGTTTCCTTTTTTTAGCTCGTCCTCCCCATGATCAAACAAGCCCTCATCTCCGTCTCCGATAAAACCGGCGTGCTCGAATTCGCGCGCGCGCTTGCCGCCATGGGCGTCAACATCCTGTCCACCGGCGGCACCGCCAAACTGCTCGCCGACAACGGCGTCAAGGTCACCGAGGTGGCGGACTATACCGGCTTCCCCGAGATGCTGGACGGCCGCGTCAAGACGCTGCATCCGAAAGTGCACGGCGGCATCCTGGCGCGCCGCGATTTTCCTGAGCATATGTCCGCGCTGCAGGAGCACGCAATCCCGAACATCGACATGGTGGTGGTGAACCTGTATCCGTTCCAGAAGACCGTCGCCCAGGAACAATGCGCGCTGGAAGACGCGATCGAGAATATCGACATCGGCGGCCCGGCCATGCTGCGTTCGTCGGCCAAGAATCACAAGGACGTCATTGTGCTGTGCGATCCGGCCGATTACGCCGGCGTGCTGGCCGAGCTGGAGTCGGAAGAGGGCGGCAAGGGTGAAGTCGCCTATGCGACCAAGTTCATGCTCGCCAAGAAAGTGTTCGCGCACACGGCGCAATACGACGGCGCCATCACCAACTACTTCACCGCGCTCGGCGAGGACAAGCAGCACGCCACGCGCAGCGCCTATCCGGCCACGCTGAACCTGCATTTCGAGAAGGTGCAGGAAATGCGCTACGGCGAAAACCCGCATCAGTCGGCGGCGTTCTACCGCGACCTGAACCCGGTCGAAGGCGCGCTGGCGAACTATCATCAATTGCAGGGCAAGGAACTGTCGTACAACAATATCGCCGATGCCGACGCTGCCTGGGAATGCGTCAAGACCTTCGACGGCAGCGCCTGCGTGATCGTCAAGCACGCCAATCCGTGCGGCGTGGCGCTGGGTGCGGACCCGTTCGAAGCCTACAGCAAGGCATTGCAGACCGATCCGACCTCGGCCTTCGGTGGCATCATCGCCTTCAACCGGCCGCTTGACGGCCGCGCCGCCGAAGCGGTGGCCAAGCAATTCGTCGAAGTGCTGATCGCGCCGTCCTTCAGCACCGAAGCGCGCGCGATTTTCGCGGCCAAGCAAAACGTCCGCCTGCTCGAGATCGAACTTGGCGGCGGCCTGAACGCCTACGATTTCAAACGCGTCGGCGGCGGCCTGCTGGTGCAGTCGCCGGACAGCAAGAACGTGCTGCCGGCCGACGTCAAGGTGGTCAGCAAGAAGCAGCCGACGCCGCAGCAACTGGAAGACCTGATGTTTGCCTGGCGCGTCGCCAAGTTCGTCAAGTCGAACGCCATCGTGTTCTGCGGCAACGGCATGACGCTGGGCGTGGGAGCGGGTCAGATGAGCCGCATCGACTCGGCGCGCATCGCTTCGATCAAGGCGCAGAACGCCGGCCTGACGCTGGCCGGCTCGGCCGTGGCCTCGGATGCGTTCTTCCCGTTCCGCGACGGCCTCGATGTGGTGGTGGCGGCCGGCGCGACCTGCGTGATCCATCCGGGCGGCTCGATGCGCGACCAGGAAGTGGTCGACGCGGCCGACGAGCAGGGCGTGGTGATGCTGCTGACCGGCACCCGTCATTTCCGTCACTGATCGCGTCCCCGGCATCGGCCTGAGCGCGCAATGAAGATCCTCGGCATCGATCCCGGCCTGCGTACCACCGGCTTCGGTGTCATCGACAAGCAGGGCAACAAGCTGAGCTATATCGCGTCCGGCACCATCAAGACGCCGGACGCCGATCTTCCCGAACGCCTGAAAACCATCTTCGCCAGCATCAGCGAAGTGATCGCTACCTACCGGCCCGATTGCGCGGCCATTGAAAAAGTCTTCGTCAACGTCAACCCGCAATCGACGCTGCTGTTGGGCCAGGCACGCGGCGCGGCGATTTCCGCGCTGGTGTTCGCCGACCTGAAAGTGGCCGAATATACCGCCCTGCAACTCAAGCAGGCGGTGGTCGGGCAGGGCAAGGCGCAGAAGCAGCAGGTGCAGGACATGGTGCAGCGGCTGCTGTCGCTGTCCGGCATGCCCGGCACGGACGCGGCCGACGCGCTCGGCGTGGCGATCTGCCATGCCCATAGCGGCGACGTGCTGGCGGCATTGAGCGCGATGGCGCCGGGATTGGCGAAAAAGGGCTTGCGGGTCAAGGGCGGACGTTTGATCGGATAGCTGGTGTGAAGGGATAGCGCCGTCCCTCGAATCAACTTTATTTTTCACTGTTCGTATATACAGTGATGCAGTCCTGTATCATTCCATCCATTCTGATTACGGTATTCACCCATGATAGGTCGTCTGTCCGGTATCCTGCTGGAAAAAAATCCGCCGCATCTGCTGGTCGATTGCAACGGCGTCGGCTATGAAGTCGGCGTGCCGATGAGTACGTTCTACAACCTGCCGGCGGTGGGCGAAAAGATCGTCCTGCTGACCCACCTGACGGTGCGCGAAGACGCCCACATCCTGTTCGGTTTCGGCAGCGCCGAGGAACGCAACGTATTCAAGGAATTGATCAAGATTTCCGGCGTCGGCGCGCGCACCGCGCTGGCTATCCTGTCCGGCATGTCGGTGGCCGACCTGGCGCAGGCGATCACGCTGCAGGAAGCCGGGCGCCTGACGCGCGTGCCGGGCATCGGCAAGAAGACCGCCGAGCGCCTGCTGCTGGAGCTCAAGGGCAAGCTCGGCGCCGACCTGGGCGCGGCCGCGGGCAGCGTGCATGGCGACGCCAGCGCCGATGTCCTCAACGCGCTGCTGGCGCTGGGCTATTCGGACAAGGAAGCGATGCTGGCGATGAAGCAGGTCGGCCCCGATTGCAGCGTGTCGGACGGCATCAAACTGGCGCTCAAGGCGCTCTCCAAGGCTTGATCGAGGCTGAACCCTACCCATGAGCATCCAGACCGACGATTTCTCCGAACAACGCATCATCGCGGCCACGCCTGCCTCGGCCAACGAGGAAGCGCTGGAACGCGCGCTGCGGCCCAAGCATCTCGACGAATACGTCGGCCAGGAAAAGATCCGCGGCCAGTTGGAAATCTTCATCACCGCCGCGCGCCAGCGCAAGGAAGCGCTGGACCATACGTTGCTGTTCGGCCCGCCGGGGCTCGGCAAGACCACGCTGGCGCACATCATTGCGCGCGAAATGGGCGTCAACCTGCGCCAGACTTCCGGCCCGGTGCTGGAACGCGCCGGCGACCTGGCCGCGCTGCTGACCAACCTGGAAGCCAACGACGTCCTGTTCATCGACGAAATCCATCGGCTGTCGCCGGTGGTCGAGGAAATCCTGTATCCGGCGCTGGAAGATTATCAGATCGATATCATGATCGGCGAAGGCCCGGCGGCGCGCTCGGTACGCCTGGACCTGCAGCCGTTCACGCTGGTCGGCGCCACCACGCGGGCCGGCATGCTGACCAATCCGCTGCGCGACCGCTTCGGCATCGTGGCGCGGCTGGAGTTCTATACGCCGGTCGAGCTGGCGCGCATCGTCACGCGCAGCGCAGCGCTGCTGGGCGCGCCTATCGATCCGGAAGGCGCCCTGGAAATCGCCAAGCGCAGCCGCGGCACGCCGCGCATCGCCAACCGTCTGCTGCGGCGGGTGCGCGACTATGCCGAAGTCAAAGGCAACGGCCAGATCACCAAGACGATGGCGGATGCGGCGCTGGTCATGCTGGACGTGGATCCGGTCGGTTTCGACCTGATGGACCGCAAACTGCTGGAAGCGGTGCTGTTCAAATTCAGCGGCGGGCCGGTCGGCCTGGACAACCTGGCCGCCGCCATCGGCGAGGAGCGCGACACCATCGAAGACGTGCTGGAACCCTACCTGATCCAGCAGGGCTATCTGCAACGCACGCCGCGCGGCCGCATCGCCACGCCGATCGCCTATACCCATTTCGGCATCGCCGCGCCGCGCACGGGGCCGAACGGCGAATTGTGGAATGCCTTGCCTTAGGCGAATTGCCTGGCAGATAATTATCAATCGGATAATGGTTTTGCGTCGTCTTCGTGTATCGAATCGTTTCCGGGATTATTCGGAACTATCGCGATAAATATAATGACTATGCTTGTGTAAAAACTAATCGTCACCCACAATAAATAGCTATTACCTATACCCACCGGAAATTCTCTATGCTTATGTCCAGCCAGGCCAGCCGCTACGCGCATGCGCTGTTGGACGCGCGCGCCGAAAGCCGTCTGCTGCCGCTGCTGTCGGCGGAGGAGCCGCTTTCGGTGTCCGACGCCTATCAGATCGCAGCCCGCATAGTGGCGATCCGCACGGCGCAGGGCGAGATCCAGGTGGGGCGCAAGATCGGGTTTGCGATTCACAAGGACTGGGACCGTTACGGCGTGACCGACGGCGTGGCCGAGCCGATCTGGGCGCCGATTTTCGACACCACGGTGCGTTACGCCGAAGACAATCACGGCATCCAGAGCCTGACCGGCGCCTTGCAGCCGCGCATCGAGCCGGAGATCATTTTCAAGCTCGGCAGCGCACCGCCGCCGGATGCCACGCTGGACCAGTTGGCCGATTGCATCGAATGGATGGCGCACGGCTTTGAAATCGTTTCCTGCCCGTTCGCCGATTGGGAGTTCACCACCGCCGACGTGATTGCCGCCTTCGGCCTGCACGGCACGCTGATCGTCGGCGAGCCGCATGTCTTGTCGGCGGCCACGCGGCGCAACCTGGCGATGCTGCTGACCAGTTCCAGCGTCTCGCTCTCGTGCAGCACCGACCGCAACGCGATCCTGCGCGCCGCCGGCTTTTGCAACGATATCCTGGATAGCCCGCTGCATGCCTTGCTGCAATTGCATCGCCTGCTGCAAGCGCAGCCGGACTCGGCGCCATTGCGCGCGGGTGAAATCATCAGCACCGGCACCTGGACCGATGCGTATCCGATCCAGGCCGGACAGACCTGGATCACGGCGTTTTCGGGAATTGCCCTGCAGGGGCTGACGGTGGCGTTTGTTTGACGCGGATTCCTTGGTATCGAAGTCTGCGGTGACCCTTCGATACGGGCTGCGCCCTACTCAGGGCGAACGGTTTTCTTTCAGCGCTTTACAACATCCTATTCATCCTGAGTAGCGATGTAATTCTTGAAGTGGACACCTTGGTTTTCGAAGTCTGCGGTGACCCTTCGATACGGGCTGCGCCCTACTCAGGTCCTTCGATACGGGCTTTGCCCTACTCAGGATGCTCGGGTTCTTTATAAACCTCAAGAAAACCGTTCGCCCTGAGTAGGGCGCAGCCCGTATCGAAGGGTCACCGCAGACTGTAAAACAGAAAGAACAGCAGCCGGTAAATCCCAAACTCACTCTTCCCGCAACCAGATCTGCGTGCGTCCCAGCATCGGCACGCCGATATAACCGCGCATATTCAATTTCTTGCCGTCCTCGGCCACGGTCAATTTGCTTTTGTAGGTTTTACCGCTGGCCGGATCGATGATCTGGCCGCCGCTGTAGCTGTCGCCGTCTTTCTTCAGTCCGGTCAGGATGGTCATGCCGATGATGGGTTGATCCTTCAGCGCACCGCCGCATTTGACGCATTTGGGATCCTGGTCCTGGTCCGGCGCGCGAAACAGCTTTTCGATTTTGCCGGACAATTCGCCGTCGTTCTCGGTAATGCGGACCAGGGATTTCGGCTTGCCGCTTTCGTCGTCGATGGTTTTCCACAGGCCGACCGGCGAGGCCTCGGCGGCCAGCGCCGCGGCCGGCATGGCCAGCGATGCCGCCGCCATGATCGCCAGCGCGGTCATGGCCATCATCGTCTTCATTGCAGCCAATCCGAGGCTGGCGATCGCAGCGTGCTTTTTCATTTTTGTCTCCTCCAATGCGGCGCTGTTTGCGCTGCGTTGAAGCAGACTATTATGAATTTTTCAGCTTGGCAAACTGTTCCTGCAGCTTTTCCAGCGTCGCCGAGAAATTGGCGATGCGTTCACGCTCCTGCGCCACCACCTGCGCCGGGGCGCGCGCGACGAAACTTTCATTGCCTAGCTTGCCCTGGGCCTTGGCGATTTCGCCGCCGATGCGGGTGATTTCCTTGGACAGCCGCTCGCGTTCGGCCGCGACATCCACCTCGACCACCAACATCAGCTTGATCTCGCCGACGATCGCCACCGGCGCCGCCGAATCGGCCGGCAGCACGGTGACAACTTGCGCTTCCGACAACTTCACCAGCGATTGCAGATACGGCAGGAAGGAGTTCAGGCGTTCCCGTTGCGCGGGATCGGCATCGCCGGCTTCGATCAGCAAGGGCACCCGCAATGCCGGCGATAATTGCATCTCGCCGCGCAGGTTGCGGCAAGCATCCGTCAGCGCTTTCAACTGGCTCATCCAGCCTTCGGCATCTTCGTCGACCTTGTCCAGCTGTGCTTGCGGGTAGGCCTGGCGCATGATCGAATCGCCGGCAGGATCGATCTCGCGGTCGGTCAGCGGCGCAACGCTCTGCCACAGTGCTTCGGTGACGAACGGAATCACCGGATGGGCCAGGCGCAGCACGGTTTCCAACACGCGCAGCAGCGT
Source organism: Herbaspirillum sp. (assembly GCA_036499085.1). Lineage (GTDB taxonomy): Bacteria > Pseudomonadota > Gammaproteobacteria > Burkholderiales > Burkholderiaceae_D > Herbaspirillum. Next base: position 10,993 of record DASYEK010000115.1, read on the forward strand.
GCGCCGCGTGCCGCGCTGATGCGGCTCGCTGTCGCCTTGCAATTGCACCTTGGCCACTTCCAGGTACCAGTCGCAATACTCGTCCCAGACGAACTTGTAGATGGCCGAAGCGATATTGTCGAAGCGATAGTCGGCGAAGCCCTTCTCGACTTCCGCCTCGGCCTTTTGCAGCAGCGAGACGATCCAGCGGTCGGCCGCCGAGAACTGCATCTTTTCCTTGTTGCAGACGCCCGGCTCGTGGCCGACAAAGCCGCAATCCTTGCCTTCGGTATTCATCAGCACGAAGCGGGTTGCGTTCCACAGCTTGTTGCAGAAATTGCGATAGCCTTCGCAGCGATTCAAGTCGAAATTGATGTTGCGGCCCAGCGTCGCCAGCGAGGCGAAGGTGAAGCGCAGCGCATCGGTGCCGAAGGCCGGAATGCCGTCCGGGAATTCCTTGCGGGTGGCCTTGGCGATGCTGTCGGCCTGTTTCGGATTCATCAGGCCGACGGTGCGCTTGGCGATCAGCGCGTCCAGCTGCACGCCGTCGATCAGGTCGATCGGATCCAGCGTGTTGCCTTTGGACTTCGACATTTTCTGGCCGTTGCCGTCGCGCACCAGGCCGTGCACGTACACGGTCCTGAACGGCACCTTGCCGGTGAAGTGAGTGGTCATCATGACCATGCGCGCGACCCAGAAGAAGATGATGTCGAAGCCGGTCACAAGCACCGACGACGGCAGGAACATCTTGTAGTCGGGCGTTTCCTCGGGCCAGCCCAGGGTCGAGAACGGCACCAGCGCCGAAGAGAACCAGGTGTCGAGAACGTCGGCGTCGCGGCGCAGTGTCTTGCCGCCGGCCTGCGCCTGCGCGTCGGCTTCGTTGCGGGCGACATAGATCTTGTCGTCCTCGTCGTACCAGGCCGGGATCTGGTGGCCCCACCACAGTTGGCGCGAGATGCACCAGTCCTGGATGTTGTTGAGCCACTGGTTGTAGGTGTTGCTCCAGTTTTCCGGGATCAGTTTGATTTCGCCGTCGGCCACTTTTTCGAGCGCGACTTCGGCAATCGATTTGCCCGGGAAATGCGTGCCTTCCGGCGCCGGCTTGCTCATGGCGACGAACCATTGGTCGGTCAGCATCGGTTCGATCACGACGCCGGTGCGGTCGCCGCGCGGCACCATCAGTTTGTGCGGCTTGACCAGTTCCAGCAGGCCCAGCGCGTCCAGGTCGGCCACGATCTGCTTGCGCGCGACGAAGCGGTCCATGCCGCGGTAGGCGGCCGGCACGATGTCGTCGCCGACCACTTTGGCGTCGAGCGTGAAGATGTTGATGCGCGGCAGGTTGTGGCGCTGTCCGACGGCATAATCGTTGAAGTCGTGCGCCGGCGTAATCTTGACGCAGCCGGTGCCGAATTCCTTGTCGACGTATTCGTCCTTGATGATGGGGATGTCGCGCTCGGACAGCGGCAGCCTGAGCATCTTGCCGACCAGGTGCGCATAGCGTTCGTCGTCCGGATCGACCGCCACGGCGACGTCGCCCAGCATGGTTTCAGGGCGGGTGGTGGCGACGGTGAGATGGCCGCTGCCGTCAGCCAGCGGATAGCGGATATGCCACATGGAGCCGTCTTCTTCTTCCGACACCACTTCCAGGTCGGACACCGCGGTGCCGAGCACCGGATCCCAGTTCACCAGGCGTTTGCCGCGGTAGATCAGGCCTTGTTCGAACAGCCGCACGAAGACTTCGGTGACGGTGCCGGACAGTTTGTCGTCCATGGTGAAATATTCGCGGCTCCAGTCGGTGGACGCGCCCAGGCGCCGCATCTGGCCGGTGATGCTGGACCCGGATTTTTCCTTCCATTCCCAGATTTTTTCGATAAACTTTTCGCGGCCGAGGTCGTGGCGCGTGATTTTCTGGGCGTCGAGCTGGCGCTCGACCACGATCTGGGTGGCGATGCCGGCATGGTCGGTGCCCGGAATCCAGGCGGTATTGAAGCCGCGCATGCGGTGGTAGCGGGTCAGGCCGTCCATGATGGTCTGGTTGAATGCATGGCCCATGTGCAGCGTGCCGGTGACATTGGGCGGCGGCAGCTGGATGCTGAAAGATTGCTTTTCCGGGGCCGTGGTGGCGGTGAAATATCCGCGCTGTTCCCACTCGGTGCGCCAGAATTTCTCAATGTCGGCGGGCTCGAAAGACTTGGCTAATTCCATGATTTGGTTTGTGTTTTGGCGAAACCGTCCATTATAAGGGAGGAGCGGCGTGGGGGCGTAAAGAAGCGCGGCGCCGGGCGTTCGGTTCAGGGGCCATCGTTGTTTTGTATACGGTTCAGATACTTCAATGAACGCGTTCGGTAGCCGGGTTCCGTTCAGGTGCCATCGGCGCGCATGCGGGGGTGTTGGGTTCCGTTCATGTCCTCCTGCGGCCTGCGGCCGCATTCCCCCTTGACTTCACTTCACCCA
>DASYEK010000116.1:0-64325 GCA_036499085.1 Herbaspirillum sp.
TCGAAGGGAGCGTACAGCGCGCCGAGGCCGGTTTCGAACGCCTGATCGCCGGCGCCCGCAATATCGACGGCGCCGCATCGGCCAGGAATGCGCCGCAGCGCAAGGCGGCGCGGCAATGATCCCAATAGCGGCTCGGTAGCCATTTCAGTACCGGATTCAGTATCGCAATCAGCAGTGACCTTATAAACCAGTCCATATCGACGGGAGACCCCAGATGGCCCAATACATTGCCCCCTTGCGCGACCTGCAGTTCGTATTGCATGAACTGCTGAGCGTGGAAGAAACGCTGAAGACGCTGCCGAAATACGCCGAAACCGACCGCGCGCTGATCGACCAGGTGTTGGAAGAGGGCGGCAAATTCGCGTCGGAAGTGCTGTTCCCGCTGAACCGCAGCGGCGACCGCGAAGGCTGCCATCACGACAAGGCCGCCAGGACCGTCACTACGCCGAAGGGCTACAAGGAAGCCTACAAGCAATACGTCGACGCCGGCTGGCCTTCGCTGGCCTGCGATCCGGAACTCGGCGGGCAAGGCCTGCCGGTGGTGGTAAACAATTCCTTCTACGAAATGATCAACTCGGCCAACCAGGCCTGGACCATGTATCCGGGCCTGTCGCACGGCGCCTACGAATGCCTGCACGCGCACGGCACGGCGGAGCAGAAGGAAAAATACTTGCCGAAACTGGTTTCCGGCGAATGGACCGGCACCATGTGCCTGACCGAGGCGCACTGCGGCACCGACCTCGGCCTGCTGCGCTCGAAAGCGGAGCCGCAGCCCGACGGCAGCTACAAAATCACCGGCAGCAAGATCTTCATTTCGGCCGGCGAACACGACATGGCCGAGAACATCCTGCATCTGGTGCTGGCGCGGCTGCCGGACGCGCCCGAGGGGTCGAAAGGCATCTCGCTGTTCCTGGTGCCGAAATTCCTGTCCGATGCCGGCGGCGCGCTGGGCGAACGCAATCCGATTTTCGTCGGCGCCATCGAAGAGAAAATGGGCATCCACGGCAACGCCACCTGCCAACTGAACCTGGACGGCGCGACCGGCACACTGATCGGCGAACCGCACAAGGGCCTGAATGCGATGTTCGTGTTCATGAACTTCGCCCGCCTTGGCGTCGGCATGCAGGGCCTGGGACTGACGGAAGTCGCGTATCAGAACGCCGTCGTCTATGCCAAGGATCGCATCCAGATGCGCAGCCTGTCCGGCGTCAAGGCGCCCGACAAGCCGGCCGATCCGATCATCGTGCATCCGGATGTACGCCGCATGCTGCTGACCGCCAGGGCCTATGCCGAAGGCGCGCGCGCATTCTGTTCCTATGTCGCGCTGCAGATCGACAAGGAACTCAACCATCCCGACGAAGCCGTGCGCAAGGATGCCGCCGACCAGGTCGCGCTGCTGACGCCGGTCATCAAGGCCTTCCTGACGGACAATGCCTGGACCGCCACTTCGGAATGCCTGCAAGTCTACGGCGGACACGGTTATATCGCCGAATGGGGCATGGAGCAATACGTGCGCGATGCCCGCATCAACATGATCTACGAAGGCACCAACACCATCCAGTCGCTCGATCTGCTGGGACGCAAGATCCTGATGGACAACGGCGCCAAGCTGAAAAAATTCGGCGCGCAGATCCAGGCCTTCGTGGAAGACAACGGGCTGGACGAAAACCTGTCCGAATTCATCACGCCGCTGGCCGATATCGGCGACAAGGTCACCAAGCTGACCATGGAAATCGGCATGAAGGCGTTCCAGAACCAGGACGAAGTCGGCGCGGCGGCAGTGCCATATCTGCGCGTGGTCGGCCACCTGGTTTATGCGTATCTTTTTGCGCAGATGGCAAAGATTGCGCTGGAGAAAAAAGACAGCGGCGACACGTTCTATACGGCCAAGCTGGCCACGGCGCGTTTCTATTTCGCGCGTCTGCTGCCGGAAACCGCGATGCTGATCCGCCAGGCGCGTTCGGGATCGGGTAATCTGATGGCGCTGGACGCAGACCTGTTCTGAGCACTGGCGCCGCCGCCCGATTGAACTGCAAGCTCCCCACCCTTCCCAATCCAGGAGAAATGCGTGACTAATTTTATTGTCAAAAAAGTGGCTGTACTCGGCGCCGGTGTGATGGGCGCCCAGATCGCGGCGCATTGCATCAACGCCCGGGTGCCGGTCATCCTGTTCGATCTGCCGGCGAAGGAGGGACCCAAAAACGGTATCGTCCAACGCGCGATCGATAACCTGAAAAAGCTCAGCCCCGCGCCGCTCGGCAATACCGACGACGCCGCCCTGATCCAGGTTGCCAACTACGAAGATAATCTGGACCTGCTGGCCGGTTGCGACCTCATCATCGAAGCAATCGCCGAACGCATGGACTGGAAACACGATCTCTACAAAAAGGTGGCGCCGCACATCGCGCCCAATGCGATCTTCGCATCGAATACCTCGGGCCTGTCGATCACCGCGCTGGCCGACGGTTTCGACGCCGAATTGAAGGCGCGCTTCTGCGGCGTGCACTTCTTCAATCCGCCGCGCTACATGCATCTGGTCGAACTGATCCCGACCGCGGCCACCCGTCCCGAAATCCTCGACCAGCTCGAATCCTTCCTCACCGCGATGCTCGGCAAGGGCGTGGTGCGGGCCAAGGACACCCCCAACTTCATCGCCAACCGCGTCGGCGTATTCGGCATCCTGGCCACGGTGGTGGAAGCCGGGAAATACGGCCTGTCGGTCGACGTGGTCGACGACCTGACCGGCGCCAAGCTTGGCCGCGCCAAGTCCGGCACCTTCCGCACAGCCGACGTGGTCGGGCTGGACACCATGGGCCATGTGATCAGGACCATGCAGGACAACCTGAAGGACGATCCCTTCTTCCCGGTCTACGCCACGCCGCCGCTGCTGGGCAAGCTGGTCGAGCAGGGCGCGCTGGGCCAGAAGAGCGGCGCCGGCTTCTACAAGAAAGTCGGCAAGGACATCCTGCGCATCGATCCGGCCAAGGGCGATTACGTCCCCGCCGGCGGGCAGGCCGACGAAATCATCGGCCGCATCCTGAAGGAAAAGGATGCCGGCAAGCGCATGAAGGCGCTGCACGACTCGACCAATCCGCAGGCGCAATTCCTGTGGGCCATTTTCCGCGACGCCTTCCATTACATCGCGGTGCACCTGGAAGCGATCGCCGACAATGCGCGCGAACTCGACTTCGCGATGCGCTGGGGCTTCGGCTGGAGCGTCGGTCCGTTCGAAACCTGGCAGGCCGCCGGCTGGCAGCAAGTGGCGACCTGGGTCAAGGAAGACATCGACGCCGGCAAGGCGCTATCGAGCGCGCCGCTGCCGGCCTGGGTATTCGACGGCCGCACCGGCGTGCATGCCGAGGACGGCTCCTGGTCGCCGGCGCAGAAGCGCAACGTGCCGCCGTCGAGCCTGCCGGTGTATGCGCGGCAGGCCTTCCGCGCGCCGCTGACCGGCAACGGCGCGGCCAACGGCAAGACCGCGGGCGTCACCTTCTTCGAAGACGAATCGGTGCGCATCTGGCACCAGGAAGACGAGGTGCTGGTCCTGTCGTTCAAGACCAAGATGCATGTCATCGGGCCGGGCGTGATCGACGGCATCGAGAAGGCGCTGGCCGAAGCCGAAAAGAATTTCAAGGGACTGGTGATCTGGCATGCGGATGCTGCCGAAGGCGGCGCATTCTCGGCCGGCGCCGACCTGCAATCGATGCTGCCGCTGTTCATGAGCGGCGGGGTCAAGGCGATCGAACCGATGGTCGCCAAGTTGCAGCAGGCGCATCAGAAGCTCAAGTACGCCAATGTGCCGGTGGTGGCGGCAGTGGCGGGGCTGGCGCTGGGCGGCGGCTGCGAACTGCTGCTGCATACCGCAAAACGGGTGGCCTCGATCGAGTCCTATATCGGCCTGGTCGAAGTCGGCGTCGGCCTGATCCCGGCCGGCGGCGGCCTGAAGGAAGCGGCGCTGCGCGCGGCCGGCGATGCCAAGGGCAACGACATCCTGCAGTTCCTCAAGCATTATTTCCTGAGCGCGGGCACGGCCGCGGTATCGAAGTCGGCGCTGGAAGCGCGCAAGTTGGGCTATCTCAAGAACGACGACGTGATCGTCTTCAATCCGTATGAATTGCTCAATGTCGCCAGGATCGAAGCGCGCGCCATGCACGACGCCGGCTATCGCCCGCCGCTGCAGGCGCTGGTGCCGGTGGTCGGGCGCTACGGCGTGGCCACCATCATGGCGCAACTGGTCAATATGCGCGACGGCGGCATGATCTCCGCGCACGACTACAAGCTGGGCCAGATGATTGCCGAAATCGTCAGCGGCGGCGAGATCGAGGAAGGCAGCCTGGTCAGCGAACAGTGGCTGCTGGACCTGGAGCGCAAGGCGTTCATGGAATTGCTGAACCATCCGAAAACGCAGGAACGGATCATGGGCATGATGCAGACCGGCAAGCCGGTGCGCAATTGAAGCCTGGCCGGAAGCCATCGCGGGCGCTTTACCGCGCTTGATCAACTTACGCTCAGCGTTCACGCAAATAATGCAGTGCAAGGAGAAATGACATGACAAAACAACTTCAGGACGCCTACATCGTCGCCGCGACCCGGACCCCGATCGGCAAGGCGCCGCGCGGCATGTTCAAGAACACGCGTCCGGACGACCTGCTGGTGCGGGCGATCCAGTCGGCGGTGGCGCAGGTGCCGGGCCTGGACCCGAACCTGATCGAAGACGCCATCGTCGGCTGCTCGTTTCCGGAAGGTGCGCAGGGCCTGAACATGGCGCGCATTGCGGTGCTGCTGGCGGGTTTGCCGAAGACCGTGGGCGGCGTGACCGTCAATCGCTATTGCGCTTCCGGCATCACCGCGATCGCGATGGCGGCCGACCGCATCCGCGTCGGCCAGGCCGATGTGATGATCGCCGCCGGCGCCGAGTCGATGTCGATGGTGCCGATGATGGGTTTCCATCCGTCGATGAACATGGAAGTCTTCAAGGACGAGAATATCGGCATGGCTTACGGCATGGGCCTCACCGCCGAGAAGGTTGCGGCGCAGTGGAAAGTGTCGCGCGAAGACCAGGACCAGTTCTCCCTGGAATCGCACCAGAAGGCGATTGCGGCGCAGAAGGCCGGTCACTTCAAGGACGAGACCACGCCGGTCGAGATCATCGAGCGTTTCCCGAACCTGTCCACCGGCCAGATCGATATCGTGACCCGCACCGTCGATACCGACGAAGGCGCGCGCGCCGATTCCACGCTGGCGGCGCTGACCAGGCTCAAGCCGGTGTTCGCCGCCAAGGGCAGCGTCACCGCCGGCAACAGTTCGCAGATGTCGGACGGCGCGGGCGCGCTGATCCTGGTCAGCGAAAAGATCCTGAAGCAATTCAACCTGACGCCGCTGGCGCGCTTCGCCGCGTTTGCCGTCAAGGGCGTGCCGCCGGAAATCATGGGCATCGGTCCGAAAGAGGCGATTCCGGTCGCGTTGCGCGCCGCCGGCATCACACAGGATCAGCTGGACTGGATCGAGCTCAACGAAGCCTTCGCTGCGCAGGCGCTGGCCGTGATCCGCGACCTGGGCCTGGACCCGTCCAAGGTCAATCCCATGGGCGGCGCGATCGCGCTGGGCCATCCGCTCGGCGCCACCGGCGCGATCCGTGCGGCGACCACCATCCATGCCCTGCGTCGCAACAAGCTGAAATACGGCATGGTGACCATGTGCGTCGGCACCGGCATGGGCGCGGCAGGTATTTTCGAACGCATGTAATGCAAGGCATGGCAATCCCAAAGGCATAGACCGCAAAGGCCGCGCAATATTCTTGCGCGGCCTTTTTTATTCAGACAAATCGAGGCCAGCATGCAAACAGCCGACGTCGCAATCGCCAAACAGGATGGCTTGCTCAGCATCGTCTTCAATCGCGAATCGAAAAAGAACGCCATCACCACCGTCATGTACCAGGCCATGTGTGATGCATTGCAGGCTGCGGAAAGCGATCCGGAAATACGCGCCATCCTGTTCCTCGGCAATTCCCGGATATTCACCGCCGGCAACGACCTGGAAGACTTCCTGCAGAATCCGCCGAAGGGCGCCGACAGCCCGGTAGTGCAATTCCTGCTGCGCATCAGCCAGGCGAGCAAGCCGCTGGTGGCCGGCGTCTGCGGCAATGCGATCGGCATCGGCAGCACCATGCTGCTGCATTGCGACCTGGTCTATGCCGCGGATAACGCCAAATTCGCCATGCCGTTCGCGCAACTGGGTTTGTGCCCGGAAGCGGCTTCATCGCTATTGCTGCCGCAAGTGGCCGGCTACCAGCGCGCTGCCGAGAAATTGTTGCTGGGCGAAGCGTTCGGCGCCGACGAGGCCTTGCAGATGGGATTGATCAGCAAGGTATTGCCGGCGGCCGAACTGGAGGCGTATGCGCGCGGACAGGCCGCCAAGTTGATCGCATTGCCTGCCTCATCTATACGCGTGACCAAGCTGCTGATGAAGCAGAATCGGAAAGCGGCGATCGAGCAGACGATTTTCGAGGAAGTCGAGCAATTCGGCGCAATGCTGAAATCGCCCGAAGCGCGCGAGGCGATGACGGCGTTTCTTGAGAAACGGAAGGCGGATTTCAGGCGGTTTGCTTGAAAAATTTCCTGATGCGTCTTTGGAAGATCGATATTGCCTAGCGCGGTGCGCTATTATTCGATTTCGCCAATCGCATTATTTTTTGCGCATTATTTCTTTCATTATCTCGCTGAATACCGACCATGAAACAAATCATCACCAGCATCCTCATCGGCATCGCGTTGTACTTTCTCTATCCCATCATCGCCCGCTTCGTTTCCAATCATCATTTGCTGGTAATGGCGATTTCCGGCGGCGTGATTTCCTATCTTGTGATGTTGATCATGGATCGAATCAACTAAGAAGAAAATTCTTCTCGATTCCGGCGGTTATTCGATGCCGGAAAGTTTTCTTTGTCGATGCCAAGCCAAGGACAGTCACCCACGCATAGCCGGTGGCTAACACGGTTGGCCATCCTCGCTATAGTTTCCAGCGTGTTGTTTACTTGGGAATCTGACTTATCTTGAAGTCCGCTATCTGCAGCCGCCGTCAGATAAAAACGAAAGTAGATCAATGGGAATACTGAATGACGCCATACGCGAGATAGCGTTGGAGAAACAAGCGGCCGAAGATGAATTCAGGCAGGCGCTGGAGGATTTCGACATGATCACATCCAGAGCCGCCGACACGGTGAAGCAGGCGATTGCGGCCTTGCGGATTGAGCTGCAGGCCGCTGATTGGTGGTCCGATGAATTAAGTGAGGATAACCGGAAGCCTCACTATCTGAGCTTGAGCTTTCGCGTGCGGCGCTATTCAGGAAATCACGATCTGGAAATCAATCCTGATTATTTTTATTCGATTAAATTTGATGCGTTGGGCGGGGCCGTCAGGACGACGGGCGAAATCGATCCGTTGCTGGAACCACATGAATTTCGTGGTGTTGCCAGACAGGATTTTGCATTGGATCTGCAGATGGATATCAAACTATTCTTGAAAGCAATTCTTTATAGAAACTGAGATAGGCAGGCGGGAGAATTACGGGAAGTCCTCTTTCGGCCAGAAGCGGTCAATCGAATTATTCTTTAGGTGAAACCGAACTCACGGTTTGGCGGAGAAAATACAAATCAACTATCAAATTTGTTGTGAAACCTAGTGGTGCCCAATGCCTGATAATGGACAGTTAACGTATATGACATAGTAGTCGTCTATAGCGCAATGACGCATAGTGAATGTTGGCGGACAATAGCTTGAATGACACCGCTTCCGCCAGATTGTTAAAAACCCTTGATTTCAAGGGTTTTTTTTCGTCTAAAAAAATCTAGGCATAAGACCTTCATAGTCTAAAACACGCAGCTCCAAGATACATCTAAAGTCGAATGCCACTGTAAAAAAACAAGAAAAGTATTAAAGAAATGGAAATGTTTTCCGATAAAAGAATTGGCCAGCAAATTCAAATCTGCAAACAGTTTCTGACAAATTATGACAGCCAAACAAAGCCTCTCATTGCCATCCGCGGAGAAAATTCAAAAATGAACCACAACTTCAAAGTCATCTTCAACAGCAGTCTCGGCATTTCGCAAGTCGTATCGGAACACACTCGCGGCAAGGGCAAGAGCAAGACCGTGCGCGCAACGGGCAAGACGGCCAAGGCAATGAAAAAAGCAATCGCGGTGGTACCTGGCCTTGCGCTGGGTTTCGCGCTGGCGCCGGCCGTATGGGCGCAGTCGGTCACTTTCGATGGCGTGGATCAAGGAGCGACGTCGACCTCGACGCAAAGTTCGCTCGGCGCCGGCGGCGCCAATCCCAGCGCAGTCATTGTCACTGGCATCGGCGCAAACTGGACTCCCGGCGGCGGAGGTTCGATCTTCGTTGGCAGAGGCGGCACCGGCTCCCTCAATATCCTGAACGGCGGCAAGGTCAGCACCGGTGAGCTGCGGCTCGGATTCGGGGGCAGCGGCAACGGCACCGTCAATCTCAATTCAAACGGCATACTGGAAACTGGCGGCGTACAAAAGGATAGCCCCCAAGGCGTCCTCAGCGTCGACGGCGGTATTCTGCGCGCCATGTACAGTGAGTCGGACTTCCTGCGAAGTTTCTCCACCGGCGACATCACCATCGGCAATGGCGGCGCTTTTATCGATACGCAAGGCTTTTCTGTCGGCATCGCCAGCGCTGCCGGCATTTTCACCGGCAGCGGCGGCCTGACCAAGCAAGGCAGCGGCACGCTGACCATCAACGGCGGCAACACGTGGGGCGGCAACACCACGGTGTCGGCCGGTACGCTGACACTGGGCAGCTACGCCCAGAGCAGCGGCCAGGCACTGGGCATAGGTGCCGCCAGTACGTCGAATTACGGCAAGCTGAATGTCACCGGCACCGCCACCTTCAATGCCGGGGCAAACCTGGCCGTCAATGTGGCCGGCGTCAATACGCTGGCCAATGGGCAGACCCTGAGCGGCGTCATCACCGCCGGCACCCTCAATGCCTCCACCTTCAATGTCACGGACAATTCCGCGCTTTTCGATTTCCAGGCCACCCGCAATGGCAACAGTGTCGATCTGAATATCCTGCTCGCATCCACCACCACGCCCCCAACCGGCCCGACCGACTCCGCCAGTCTCACATCTTCCACCTTCAGTGGTGTCCGCGATGGGGTGCTCACCAGCGGCGTCTCTTCCGCCTTCGATGCCGCACGCGTTCTCGACAATCTCATCAACGCCGCGCCTGGCGGTGACATGGGTACGGTCATTACCGCACTCGGCCAGTTGAGCACGCAACGCGATGTCGGACGCGCCGCCGTGCAAACGCTGCCGTTGTTGACCAGCGGCGTCGCGCAATCCACTTTGGGCATGCTGGGATCGTTCAACAGCGTGGTGCAAAATCGTCTCTCCAACATTGGTGGCGGTAGCGGCTTAGTGGGTAGCGCCGGCGATGCCGGCAGCACCCTCAGCGGCATTGCCACCGGTGAACATGCCGCCGATCGACACGTCTGGGCCAAGGCCTTCGGGTCACGCGCTGATCAGGACGATCGCAATGGTGCGTCCGGCTTCAGCGCCAATAGCTGGGGTACGGCTTTAGGTGCGGACAGCGCTTTGACACCCGATACGCTGCTGGGTATTTCATATGCCTACGCCAACAGCAGCGTCTACGGTAATTCAGATTTATCCGGCGCTGCACAGCACGCCAATATCGATTCGAATGTGCTCGGCATCTACGGCAGCACTGCGCTGCCGAACGCGATGCAACTGGACTTCCAGGCCGATATCGGTCGCAGCCATACCGACGGCACACGCAATATCAACTTCGGCGGACTGAGCCGCACGGCGACGTCTGGTTACGCAACCTACAGCGCGCATGTCGGCACAGGATTATCGAAAGACATCGCCTTGACCGAGCGCACTACGTTCACTCCGGATGTTCGCGCCGATTACACGCAATTGCGGGCGCAGGGATACAGCGAATCGGGGGCGGGTGCATTGAATCTGAATGTGGATGCCAACACGACCAGAGCCTTCGTGCTGAGTGCCGGGGGAAGATTGCGTCAGGCATTGACGGAACATTCCTGGCTCAGCGCCAATCTCGGTGCCGGCTATGACACCATCAACGATCGCGGCGACGTGGTATCGGTCTATGCCGGTGCGCCAGGCCAATCCTTTACGACCACCGGCATCGATCATTCGCCGTGGCTCATCAACGCCGGCATCGGTTATACCTATCAGGCGAATTCAGGCATGCAGGTGGTGCTGCGCTATGACGTGGATGGGCGTAGCGGGTACTTGAATCAGACGGCTTCGGTCAAGGCCGGTTGGTTGTTTTGATCTTGTCCAGGAATGACAATTATCAGCCAAGAGCAGTCTTGAGTAAACTGCTCCAAAATCTATAGAAGATAAAAATTATGTCTCTGGACATGACACTCGAGACTGAAGGTGATTCGCCGGATTGGGCCGTTTTAGAAAAGGCGGCAAAGGCAGTTGCATTGGGGGAATTGACCAATTCATTTTCGAGTCCGGAAAGAAAAGGGGTTTTGACTAACTTCTATGAAATGGAAGAGAGGTTTGATGGCTGGTTCTTGAAGTCGAGAACTTCTTTCTGTTTGCACAAACAAGCAAGTCTTGAACATATCTGTGCGGAAGGCATGCACGGCTGTGATTTCAAAGTGCGATATATCATTGTCTTCCGCCCTCCGGCTAGCGGATATGACGAATTTGTAGAGGAAATCAGGGTTTTCTTAAGCACCTTAACGGACCTGTCTTCAATGCAATTCGTACTCTCATTTCAGTACGAGGGCGTCTATGCCATTCGCAATGCGATCGGCTTCAGCTTTCACTGGGACGCACCAAAATAAATATGATGCGTGAAGATGTCCGGTTCGCCCATATACCGACTGAGGGATGCCAATGGAAAATATTTTTTCTGTAATTGATGCCGAAAAAGCGTTTAAAAATTATGGATGCAAACATTTTTACATGTATAGAGAAGATCCAGATCTCTATTCAAAATATGAGAATCTAAATATATCGAAAGCGCAAGAGATACGATGGGCCTGTGAGACATACTCTGAGTGGGTTAAACGTTTGGCTGACGATACCATTTCACCAGACGAATTATGGGGAATGCACTCGAGGGCGACGGATTTGGTTGAATATATCAACAGTTTAGTTTCGCTCCGAAGTCTATTTGATATGTCGTTTCAAATACTAGAGAAAGTGCCTGAAAGTGATTGCATCATGTGTGCAGAGAATATTCTTGGGCGCCGTGATGTCTCTTGCAAGGGTGGAGTCATTTTCCAATCCGTTAACTTACACGAGCCAGATTTGGCAATACTTTTTTTAGAGCTGGCGGGTAGATTTATAAGCAGATACGAAAAACGTAATCTCGAAAGAAGTGAGCAAGCGACGAAGCGTGCGAAGATAATTGAGTCAATGATAAGGCCTGAAGTAACTCCCGAATTAACCCCTGAAGCAGCTCCTCCATGGCGACAGCGAGCAGCAAATATTTTCTCGTCTTTCTTCCGTTAAACAAGGCGGCATTCATTTTTCGTCCGCTTCGAGTAGCGGACTTCCGCAATCGGCCAGAAGCCCACGTTCAGAATTACAAAAATATACTGAGAACCGCGAGCTTCCAAAAGCTCGACATCCGAAAAATAAAGACCACTAAAAAGCCCATTCGTACCAAAACAACAGTCCGAATGCAGCTTGCGGCGGCCTATATCGGATGCATTTCCAAATCCAGATGTTTTTCTTAATAAAAAACCTACAATCCAGTATCCCCACAAACCGGCCACGCAGTCCCTTTATCGACCACACGCAAGGCATTCCACAAAGTCGCACCATGCGTGGTAATAACCGGCTTCTTGATTACTTTCTCGATCCGGTCGGCAGCACGCAGCGACTGCCAGTTCATGCAAGACAACAGCAGCGCATCCGAATCCGGATTCCAGCATTCCAACGCAAACTTCGCGATGGCGTCCGGCGGCACGCGTTCCTTGGTCAAGCCGTTCTTTTCCAGCACCGTGGCAGACACCGATGAAGACGTTTCAATACCATTGGTGGCCAGATACGACACCGCGATCGCATTGGTTGTATCTCTATACGGCGCGATAAACGTGATATTGGCGGCCTTGATGTAACGCAAGGCCTCCACCACCGACATCATCGTGGTGACCATTGGAATGCCGGTCTCCTCCAGCACCTGAGCGCACAGCGCCTGCTCCGCGGCATAGCCATGCAGGATGCCCGACGCCGCACAGCAGGACGCAATCACATCGACCTTGGCCGAAGCCAGCTCGCGCACCGCGCGCGGCAACGATTTCGACATCTCCAGGATACCGGCGTCGCCGCCGCCCGGATTGAACAGCCGCGTCGCAAAAAAATCGCATTGATCGCCGGCGATCGCGTAATACAAGGGTTCGGTGACGACCTGTCCGCTGTTGACGATCAGGCCGACCTTGACTTTGGGTTGTTTCATGACGTTCCTATAGAGATGCCAGTTACTTCGCTTCAGGAAGATCTTGTTATACAGATCGTTCCAGTTATCGTTTTCGTCCAGGAATTCGGTGAATATCCTCGTACGGTGAATCGACAGTCTTGTTGATGGGAATGAAGTCCAGGCCGGCGACCCCTTTCTGCCCGTCCGTCAGCACGTAATCATAGAACGGCGTACCGTTCCCGGAATGTTCTTATTTGACGCCCTTGATCGTTTTCTTGAAATCCGCAGTCCATTTCTCGCTGTTGTCGAGCGCCTTGCTGGAATCGATCAGCTTGATCGGTATCTTCTTCAGCGGCGATTCGACGTTGCGGCTGGTCGGCACGTAGCCTCTCTTGCTCATGGCGCGCTGCATGTCGTCGCTCAGGATGAATTCGTAGAACAGTGTGGCAGCATTCGGATGCGGCGCATGCGCGGCCACGGCGATGCCGTTGGCGCGGGCGATGGCGGGCTCGATCACGAACCAGTCGATCGGCGCACCCTTTTGCTTGGACTGTTCCGGCATGTGGCTATAGACGGTCAGCGCCAGCGGCACTTCGCCGGCGGCGACCAGGTTGTTCAGCAACGAATGGCCGTTGTAGACGGACAGGCCGTTGGTGGCGACCAGGTCGCGGAAGAATTTTAGCCCCGCGGTTTCGCCCATGCCGTCCACCACGGTGTAAAACCATTCCTCGTTATTGCCTTCAATGCCGAGACGGCCTTTCCACTTCGGATCGAGCAAGTCCTGATAGGTTCTCGGCAATTCGTCCTTGCGCACTGTGTTGGTGTTGTAGGCCTGGACCCAGACGTCCAGATAATGCGGAGCCCATTTGTGATGCTTCGGCACGGCGCCCGGGATCAGGCCGGCAAAGCTCGGCGAACGTACTTCCTGCAAGGCATTTTCACGCGTCAATGCTTCCAGTTCGCCGCTGGCGATCTGGATCGAATCGACGTCGTAGCGCTTCGCCGCCTGCTCCGCCATGACGCGTTGCTGCACCTTGTCGTTGGCGGAGCGCCAGACCGTGACCTTGACGCCGTACTTGCGTTCGAACAGGCTGGTCATCAGCGACAAATCGCCAGCGGCGACCGAGGTATAGAGCGTCAATGCGCCTTCTTTCCTGGCGCCGGCGACCAGGCGCTCCATGCGATCGGGGCCGTCATACATCGCAGCGCTGGCCGTGGCGGAAGCCGATCCTGCGGTCTGCGCCACTGCCGAAAACGCGGCGCACAGCCCCAGTGCCGATGCACAAGCCAATAAGCAGAACTGGCGTTTTCTCCGCGGATTTTTCTGATCCATTGCTGTCTCCTTGATTTTCATTTTTGATTTATTTTTTCTTGCCATGAAATTGGGCCTGAAGGCCGCGCGCGGCACTGAATGTGCTCGGCACTGGCCGCGATGCCGTCGGTCTCAAGCAGATCAGCGCTATAGCGCGGTGTTTTCGGATTTCTTCCCGATGCTGCGCGAACGCGGCGCCGGCGCCGACCAGATCGACGGCTATGTCGACGTTGCGCCAGGCATGACTTGCCGGACGGCATGGCGCCCGCGCGTACCGGTGCGGCGCCGTCGAGTGATGGGTCTTGTCTCCTTTGGTATGTGCAACGACGCGGTTTTTGTCCGACGCCAACGTCAACAGATATATATGATTTATGAATCGATCATAGGATCCGTTATCCGTGCTTGTCAACAGTTTGGTTCTATATGAAGGAACATTGTCCCTCCTGTCAGAATCAATCTTCTTATTGCTAACGGCAATTTATTTATTGCAGAAGCGCGTAGCCGCATTGAATGCGGCCTGATGACCTATTCCCTCGTGGTGACGCTGCTTTGTGCGTAATGAGCGGCAAATGCTGAACGGCGGCAATCGCCTGCCAGCCGCTATCCGGCATAATATTCAATCCCGTCTCCCCTAGGCAAAAATGCCCATCCACAAAGCCGTCATTCCCCTCCTGCATCGCCAGTCGCGCATATCGTCACGATCGCTGCCGCCCCGGCCGTCATCGGCTTCGATGTCGCCGGAAGACGCCGTCGCCAGAACACAGGCGCGCGAACAGCGGGACGCGCAGGTTCGCGGCGTGGCGTCGATACGGGAAATGCGCGAGGCGATCATGCACGCCGCGCGTGAACTGCCGGCGATTTCTTCCGTGCCGCGCATGGGCGCGATCGATGCGGCCGCCTTCCGCGCTCTCGCCGCGCGAGGCCTGCCGTTCCTGATTACCGGGCTGGTCGATAAATGGCCGCTGTCGGCACTGACGCCGCAAACGCTGCGGGAGCGCTTTGGCGGACTGCCCGTGCGCGCGCGGGTGGGCGACTATATCAATACCGCCTTCGCGCCCGATCGGGCGATGCAGGATATGTCGCTGCTGGCCTATCTTGAACTTGTCGGCGATGACAAACAGAATCGAGACCAGGATCAAGACCGGCATCAAGACCGGAACCAGAATCAGGATCGGAATCGCCAGCCGGACCCGCCCCCCTATCTGGGCAATCTGGCATTGCGCGAATTGAATGCGCTATGTCATTGGCCGGGCTATTTCAGGAAAATGGGACCGCCGCGCTTTTGGCTCGGCCCGCCGGGAACGGTGACGCCGCTGCATTGCGACTATGACGATAATATCTTCGCGCAGATCTGGGGCGCCAAGCGTATTTTCCTGTCGCCGCCTCACCACGACGAATTCCTGTACACGCGCGAGGCCAATGCCCTTTTGTTCGGCTCGCCGTTCAATCCAGAGGCGCCGGATTTCGATCGATTTCCGCTGGCGCGCCAAGCCGCGATGATCGAATGCATCGTGCAGGCCGGCGATCTCCTGTACGTGCCGGCCGGTTGGTATCACCAGGTTCGCGCACTGACCTTTTCGCTTTCCGCCAACCGGTGGGCCAGGGCGCTGCCATTGGCATTGCCGGCGCCAAAATAAGGCATGGCGTTTCCATTTTTGGCGTTTGCCAGCAGAGTGTTGGATAAGTCGTCAGAATACGCAGTCTTTTACATGTCCTGCGCCATTCTTTTTTCATGAACAAAACCGCGAATCATCCCCGTTTCCTGATATTTTTCATTTGCATGCTGGCCTCCGCGGGCCAGCTGGCGATCGATATTTACGTTCCCGCGCTGCCGACCATGGCGAATTTCTTCCAGACTTCGGCGCAGGCGATCCAGTCCAGCGTGTCGATTTACCTGGCGGCCTATGCAGTCGGGCAACTGGTCTTCGGCCCCCTGGCGGACGCCTACGGCCGCAAAAAGGTGCTGGCGCTGGGATTGGCCGTCTTCACCTGCGGCTGCCTGCTCAGCCTGGCTGCCGGCAATCTGGAGACCTTTATCCTGGCGCGCTGCCTGCAAGGCTTCGGCATAGCAGCCACCAATCTGCTGGCCAAGGCAATCATCACCGATACCTTTTCGGGCCAGGCGCTGATGCATGTATTCACTTATACGGCCACCGCATGGGGGCTGGCGCCGATCCTGGCGCCTGTCATCGGGGCGCATCTGCAAACGGCGTTCGGCTGGCGTTCCTGCCTGACTTTCCTGCTGATCTATTCGCTGGTGATGTGGGTTTTGCTGTGGCGCTACCGGGAAACGCTGAAGCATCCGGTTCACCTGCATCCGAAAACGCTGGTCAAGAACGCCGGCATGGTGCTGGCGAGCCCTGTTTTCCAAAGCTGTTTCCTGGCGCAAGGGCTGTGCTACAGCATTCTTCTGGTGTTCAACATCGTCGGGCCGTTCATTGTGCAAAACACCCTGCACAAGCCGCCGACCTATTTCGGCTACATGGCGCTGGCAATCGGGCTGATGTATTTCCTGGGCGGGATTTCCAACCGGCTGCACCATCCCGGCTTACCCACGCCGGAACAACGGCTTCGCATCGGCGCGCGCGTCATGACAGGCGGGGCGGTCGTCATGCTGATTCTTGCGGTAACAATCGGCCTGAACGTATGGACCCTGATGTGTCCGGTGCTGCTGATGGGATTGTGCGCCGGCGCCATGTATCCGACGCTGATGGCCAAGGGCAATTCGATTTTTCCCCATATCGCCGGGCTGACGAGCGCCATCCTCGGATTCGCGCTGCTGCTGGTGTCATCGGTGATGATGGGGCTGGCCGGCTTCATACCGTTCCACAGCTTGACCCCGGTGGCGGTCTTCTTCGTTATCCTGGGCTTTACCGTCATGAGTACGACAGGCAAATTCCTGCATCACTACGAGCAGTCGGTCGAGCCTGTCGATTCGGATGGCCTCAAGGCGACCGGCGCGCGGTGATGCGCGGGTCGTTACCGTAATGAACCGCTCTCGAACGGCTGTTACCGGTAAAAAGCTTCGACCTTGCCTTTTACCTTGATCGTCAAGGGACGGCCTTTGCGGTCCAGCGCCTTGCCGGCCGGGACGCTGATCCATCCCTCGCTGATGCAATATTCGTCGACGTCGAAGCGTTCCTTGTCATTCAGCTTGATGCCGACATCGTGTTCGAAGATGGCGGCATCGTAGTGCGGGCTGCGGGGATCGATCGAGAGCCGATCGGGGAGCGGGGGGCGGTTTAAGGTATCGTTCATGGCGGCAATTATCGACGATAAGCCGCCTCAAAACAATTTTTTTGCCCGGTTTCGCCGAATTGCCCGCCGGCAGTCGCCCGGGGCCGGCGCGCATTCCCGGGGCGCCGGTGCGGCCGACCGATCGGCTGATCAGTCGATCGGCGGTACTCAGGCCGATCCGGCGATGCAGTTGCGCCCGCGCTGCTTGGCCAGGTACAGGCGGCGATCCACCTCGCTGAGGAAGCCGCTCATGTCGTCGCCATGGACCGGCACGATGCTGCCGATCCCCATGCTGAAGGTCACGCTCGGGCCGATCGCCGACGCGGCATGCGCAATGGCGGCGTCCGACAGCATCTGGCGGCAGCGCTGCGCCACCATCGATGCGGCGGCTTCGTCGGCTTCGGGCAGGACCAGCACGAATTCCTCGCCGCCGAAACGCGCCACGAAATCGCGCGGACGGTACAGTGCCGCGCTCAATACCTGCGCCACTTTCCGGAGGCAAGCGTCGCCCTCGATATGGCCGTAGTGATCGTTGTATTGCTTGAAGTAATCGATATCGATCATGACCAGGGACAGCGGCACGCCTTGGCGCAGCGCGTTATTCCATTCCACCGCCGCCATGGCATCGAAGCGGCGCCGATTGGCCACGCCCGTCAGGCCGTCCTTGAACGACAGTTCTTCCAATTCCTTCTGCAGGGCTTCCAGTTTGGCCTCGTTGCGCTTGCGCTCGTCGATATCGAACATGAAGCCGATCAGCGCCTCGACCTCGCCGGCGGCATTGCGCGTCACGTGCACCACATCGCGGATCCAGACATAGCGTCCGTCCTTGGTCAGCGCGCGGTAATCGGCTTCATGGTCGGTGCCGGCCTGCGACTGCGCCACGCAGAAATTGACGATGCGTTCGCGCTCCTCTTCATGGATGCGGCTGGCCCAGTCCTGGGCGGAAACCCAGCTAGCCGCCGACCAGCCCAGCACGCCTTCGATCTGCGGGCCGATATAGGTGAATTGCATGGTCTTCCAGTCGATGCGCCAGGGAATCGCGTTGGTGGATTCCAGCAAGGTCTTGTAGACCGCGCTGTCGATTTCGTTGGGGGTATTATCTTGAGCGGGCATGAATTGCGTCTTGAAATTGCATCCGGTAATGAGTGGGGGTCGCACCTCTTTGATGCACTTCGGATAATGTAACACCGGATAAGCGCCAGGAAAATCAATTCGGCTGGCCTGCTATCATCGCCAGTCGGCAGCTTGGCGATGCCGACCGCCTGGGGTCCAGGCGGCCCGCCGCCGTAACGACATCATGGAAGAAACCGCAATGACCGAAGCGATCGAAATCACCACCTTCAAACTGGCCAAAGGGCATACCTGCGACGATTTCGTGGCGGGCAATGCGGACGTGGACAAATGGCTGGCGCGCCAGCCTGGATTCCGCGCGCGCCGCATCGCGCAACGCGAGGACGGCGTCATTGTCGATATGCTGATATGGGCATCGGCGGACGATGCCGTGTCGGCCATGCACCGGCTGATGGACGAGCTGCGCGACAGCCCGGTGCATGCCATGATCAACCAGAAAACGGTGGCGTGGACGGTATCGTCCGTTTTTCATGCGGTCGACGCCGCATAGCGATCAGCCGCGCCGGGCCGCCTCGATTGCGGCGATGTCGATTTTCTTCATCGTCATCATGGCGTCGAATGCGCGCTTGGCGGCAGCCCGATCGGGGTCGGTATACGCAGCGGTGAGCGCGCGCGGCGTAATCTGCCAAGACAATCCCCATTTATCCTTGCACCAGCCGCATTCGCTTTCCTGGCCGCCGTTGCCGACAATCGCATTCCACAGGCGATCCGTTTCGGCCTGGTCGTCGGTTGCCACCTGGAACGAAAAGGCCTCGCTGTGCTTGAACGCCGCGCCGCCATTCAGGCCGAGGCAGGGAATGCCCATCACCGTGAACTCGACCGTCAGGACATTGCCTTCCTTGCCCGCCGGATAATCCCCTGGCGCGCGATGGACCGCGCCCACGGCGCTATCCGGAAACGTCTTTGCATAGAATGTCGCCGCTTCCAGTGCTGCATCCTCGTACCAGAGGCAAATCGTGTTCTTGCTGACCATTTTGGTTCTCCTTGAAAGCGTGCCGGAAGAATTTCCGGCGCGTCGGCTGGCGATATCGGGATGAATCGTGCATGGACGCCATTCTATGCCTGTTCTTGTTTTGGTAAAGATGCGTAAAGAGGCGCTGGCGGCGGCCGGTGCCTGGAATTTCCGCGATATCCGGGATGTAGAATGCCCCGTCTCGAAAAAATTCCAAAAAATAAAAAATGGGGAAGCGAATGTTCTATTCATCGTGGATGCGCGGCGGCAAAACTCTGTCCATTCTGTCCAGGCTGTGCGTGTGGTTGCTGCTGGGCGCGACGCTGGGCCTGGCCGGATGTGCGGTATCGGTAAAGAAGTCGGATGACAGCGCACTGAAAATCAACAAGGCATCGCGCAAACAGATCACGATGAACGTGACCGGTTCCCAGACCGCGACCGCCTCCAAGGACTGGCAACTGATGAGCGATGCGCTGCGCGACGCGATGGCGAGCGCGGCGTCGGCGATCGACGCCACCTTTTCGCTGCAGAAGGGAAAACCGCGGCCTACCGGACAGACCGGCACCCTGCTGGTCGTGGACATCAAGGATTTCCGCTATCTTTCCGAGACCGCGCGCTATCTGGCCGGGATCATGACCGGCAATGCCTTTGTCGACGCTTCCGTGCAGTTCAAGGATTTGCGCACCGGGACAGCCATCGGCGAGCGGACCTTCAACACGTCTTCCAGCGCCTGGGAGGGCATCTTTTCCGCGATGACGGACAAGCAGGTTCGGGCGATCGCCACGGAGATCGCCGACGAGATTCATCAGAGCAGCGACGCGCCGGCGCCGGCAGGCGCGGCCGCGGTCGACAGCCTTGCCGGCGGCGAAGAAAGCGCGGGAGCTGCCGCGCCGCAGGCAAGCGTGCCTGCCGTGCAATGGCGCGGCCTGATGGCTTGCGATGCGCGCAAGGACAGCGGCGCGACCGCCGCTGCCTACCAGGCGAAATTCGACATGGAGGTGGCCGGCTCGGCGGTCACCCTGCATAGGCAGAATGCAAATGTCAGGGAAACGCTGTCCGGCGATATCGAAGACGGCGCGGTCGATTTGCACGGCATCGGCTATCGGCTGGCGAATAAATCCAAAATGTGGCAACTCAGAATACAGGGCGCATTCCTGCCGGACGGCAATACCTTTTCAGGCAAGGGCAATATGCTGCTTGGCGCCAAGCCGATCCGGAATTGCGACCTGACCATGGTGAAGAACTAGGCATCGCCCGACCTCCGGTATCATCGGATCTTTCCATTATCCAGAAGATGCAAGGAGGCAGGTTTGACTTCTCTTCCCTCGGCCCGCGAGGTCGTCGACTATTGGCGCGAAGCCGGCTTGAAGAAACGGTGGTTTTCCAAGGATGCCGCTTTCGACGCCGACTTCAAGGCGCGTTTCGAAGCAGCGCATCATGCCGCCGCCAGAGGCGAACTCGACGGCTGGTCGGCGCATGCCGAAGGCGCCCTGGCGCTGGCGATATTGCTCGACCAGTTTCCGCGTAATGCCTATCGCGACAGCGGCCATATGTTCGCGACCGACGGCAAGGCATTGGCGGTGGCGGATGCCGCGATCGCCGCCGGCCTGGACATGGCATTCGATCCCGCTCTCCGTTCCTTTTTCTATATGCCGTTCATGCATTCGGAATCGCCGGCTGCGCAGGATCGTTCGGTCCAGTTGTGCGGCAGCCTCGGCCAGGCCGACACGCTGCGTTTTGCCATCCTGCATCGCGATATCGTCCAGCGCTTCGGCCGCTTTCCGCATCGCAATGCGGCATTGGGGCGCGATGCCACGGCGGAAGAACAGGCCTTTCTGGACGGCGGCGGTTTTTCGGGCTGAAGCGGCGTCGCATGGCGGCGCGCGCCTCAGTCGGGCCGGTCCGCCTGCCACGCCGCCCGGAAGCAGCAGGCCGCCGCGGCGATCGTCGCGATCGCCAGCAGATACGCCAGGTTTTTTCCTTGCAACAGATCGTGCAGCTTGCGCTTGTAGGCAGCGGTGATGAGCGCGGCATTGCCGCCATATTTGCGGAGCATGTCGGCGTCTTCCTTGGTGTCCGCGTCTTGCGACACATATACCTGGTCGCCGACAATATGATAATGCGCCGCCTCGCTCTCGAACGCTCGCGTCCTGATGTCGTAGGCGATGGAAAGGCCGACGATCAGAACGACCATGCCGAGCACGGTGAGCCAGAGTCTCGACGATGAAAATCCGCGCATGCTTTCCTCCCTTTACCGGGCCTGAACAGGCTGGCGGCGACGGCGCGCCAGCCAGATCGCGCCGCCGGCAAGCAACAGCAAGGCCGGCGCGCCTGCAATAAATACCCCGCGGCGGTGATCGCGCAGCCAGCGGCCTGCCGCGCGCCAGGCCTGTACATACGGGAAGCGCGCCGCGGCCCGGAAGTCGGGCTCCGCGCAAGCCGCGCCGAAATCCTTTGCAAAAGGCACCAATGCGCCTTCCTTGACATAGCGCCGATACAGTTTGCTCGCGTCTTCGCCGAAGTCGAATCCCGCGCCTTTGCATAGTACCGCCGCGAAGGCCTGGGAGCGGGGCGGCAGCAGATCGGCCGCATGTGTAATGTGATCCACCGCCAGATCACGATAGTGATAACGAAAATTCGGCCTGGATTCGCTGGCCGCATAGCGCCGCCGTTCTTCGTCGGTGACAAACGGCCCCGGCAGTTCCTGGGCCGCGCGCGCCTGCGGCGTTTCCCGTTCCGCATCGACCGATCGGCTGCGGCCGATGCCATAGTCGAACGCGCCGTCGAAAGCGGCAAAATCGGGCGACTGTTCATAGCCCATGATCTGCATGCCGCGCCGCCTCGCCAGGACGGCCGCCTGGTACCAGCCTTGGGCGCGGGTGGCGGAACGCCAGGCATGCCGCGCCTGGTCGAGCGCGGCGCCATATGCCCTGGCCGATGCGCGCAGGCGCCACGTCGCCAGGGTAACCTTGCCGTCTTCAAGCGTGCTGTCGATATAGCGCGGATCGTTGTCGTCCGGGAAATAAGGCAGGGCTTCGGCTATCCGCTCTTCCCTGACCAGCTTGCGGGCCAGCAGCAGGCGCAACCGGTCGGCGATTTTCTGGGGATGCAGTTGCATCCAGTCGCTGCGCTGCGCCGGCGTCATCGCGGCAATATCGGGCGGCAGGACCGGCACGCTTGGCCGCACATTCGCATCGACATAATTCTTCAATTCATTTGTGGTGAGCACGCGTTCGGCGACGTAAAAGGCGTCGCCGCTATATTCGCCATACACGCTGCGGCGCGTGAGGTCGGCATCGACGCTGGCCGCGGCCGCATACAACTGATCGAGCGCCTCCACATATTGGCCGCGCGAGAGCGTCAGCACGCCTTGCTCCGCTTTCAGCAGCGAGGCGCTGGCAGGCTCCAGGCTGGTATCGGCTTGCGGAAAGGCCCTG
The DNA here is from genome assembly GCA_036499085.1 of Herbaspirillum sp. Lineage (GTDB taxonomy): Bacteria > Pseudomonadota > Gammaproteobacteria > Burkholderiales > Burkholderiaceae_D > Herbaspirillum. The sequence continues at coordinate 22,526 of DASYEK010000116.1, forward strand.
GATGCCTGCGCATAGGCATCGGCCGCCGCTGCGATATCGCCGCGCCTCAGGGCCAGCTTGGCGCGGACCCAGCTCGACAGCGCGCTGGACTGCTTGTCGATCAGCGCTTGCGCCAGGTCGTAGCGGCCGATCCGATAGGCCAGCGCCGCCAGGCGATCGGCATCGGCAACGTGGTCGATGCCGCGCCGTTGCAGCGCGGCGGCCAGGGATTGCAATATCGGATTCGGTTTCAGGTCTTCGCCGCCGCGGCCGCTTTTTTCACCCCGGGCCGCATCGATATAGCCGGTGCGGCCCATCGGCTGTTCGCCGAAAGAAAGGGCAGTCGCCGGATCGTCATGCGCCACATCGCCCACGCGCGCCAATGCATATGCCACCAACACCCGTTGCGCCAGCGGATCGTCGATCATCCGGGCGATGCGCGCCTCGTCGTCCAGGATCCAGGCCGCGATGTAGCGCAACGACGCCAGGCCGCTGACCGAACCGTGCGCGGCCTGTTCGATGTAGAGATGCATGGCCTGTTTCAGGTCGTCCGGCGCGATGCCTTCGGCGCAGGGCGCGGCATTGATGAAATCGCGATAGCTGCATGGCGTCCCGTCCTGCCGCAGATAAAGGCGGGCCTGTTCGCCGAAGCTGGCCACCGCCAGGCCCTGGACGTCGGAAGCGCCGGCATTGGCGCGGGTGCGCGCCAGCGCATAGGCGCGTATGGCATCGGCGCGCCGGTTTTTTGCTTCTGCGTCGCTGTTGGCGGACTGCATGGCGTTGGCATAGCCTTGGCCCAGCATGTAGGCGGCCCAGACCGACCGCGGGCCGCCTTCCGCGGCCGGCAAGGCCAGCACGGCCTGGAAGCGGCGTTGCGCCCGGGCGGCTTGCGCCATGTCGAGCGGCGCCAGCGGCACGATCCTTTCGGACTTCGGCGAGGCAGCCGCGTAATCGACGGCGCCGGCGGTGTACAGGCGCACGGCCATCGGCAAGCCGTCTCCCACGGCATAGGCCTGGTCGCCATCGGCCGCCTGGCGCATCGCCTTGATGGCGTCGAGCTGCGCGGCGCTCAGGGCGATATCCCGCGGTTGGCCTGGTCCGGAGGTTGCCGAGGCCGAATCCGGCGGCTCCACGGTCCCGGCCTCGAACGGGTCGTAGTCGGTTTCCCTGGCCGCCAGGCGATCGGACACGGGCATCAGATGCGCCACCTCAAATGCAAACGAATTGACCGGCGTGCTTTTCAGCGTGCCGGCCCGGTCGTCGAGCGCCTGCATCCAGAAATCCGGGCCGCAAGCCAGGACAGCGATGGCGCTGGCGCCGGCTGCTGCCGCGATGAACAGCGCCAGGTGTTTACGATTGAACATGAAAGGTAATCTCTTCTCGAGGACAAACAAGCCAGCCGATACGGCGCTGGCGTCCCGCACGCAGTAATCCGTCCTGCGTGCGCCGCAGATACATGCCTTGCGCATCTGTTTCGAGCGCATAGCCGTTGATGCCGTCGCCGTTCCTGCAGCGGCCGTCCAGCCTTATCGACAACGGCAGTGCCGTATCGGCGCCGCCGGTATTCACCAGGATCACATCCCGCAGGGCCGGGTTGGCCTGGCCGGCATCGGCTTGCGCCACGACAGTCACGCCGGCCTGCAAGGGCTGCCGCGCCAGGACCGCGCGCCAGGTCGGCAGGCTCCAGGCGCGCGCATCGTCCGTGGTCGGCAGGCGGAACCAGACGATGCCTGCCATGCCGCGCGGACGATCGCGTTCGATTTGCGAAACGAAGGCCGCCATGGCTGCCGGCTGCGCCACCAGTTCGCTCGCGGCAGCCGATCCCGCGGTCGTCAATGTCGGGCGTTCGCTCTCGATGCCGGCGATATTGCCGTTGGCATCCCAGGCCACGCGCGTGCCGTAGGTCGGCAACGCCACCCGCCAGGGACGATCGGTATGTTCGGCAAAGGCGGCCAGCCATGCCCGCGCGCGTTTGGCGTCGAACAGCCCTTGCCGGGGATTCAATACGGCATGCACTTGCAGCACGGACTCGTCGGCGGCGGCAAGCAGGCTGTCGAGTACCGGGCTTTCCAGCCAGGTGGGCAGGGCGGTGATGGAAAGCTTGGTAGCCGGCGGCAACTGCTTTCTCAAGGCAATGAGGAAATGCGCATAGGCCGGCAGGCGGGCGGTGGCGCAGTCGTGATCGATTTCCACGCCCGCGATCGGCACGCCGGCCTGTCGCCAGCGTTTTATCGCGGCATCGATTTGTGCGATCGGGGCCGCTTCCGAAGCTGATTCTAAAGCCGATCCTGAAGCCGACGTTGAAGCCGACCTTGAAGCCGATCCCCGCAGTTCGTCCAGTTGGCCGTTGATGCGCACCACCATGATGACAGGGCGCTTGTCCGCTATCAGCGCGTTCCAGTCCGGCGTGATCCCCGTCCAGCGATCGGCGCCATCCAATTCGGCGGCCAGCACGCGCCATGCGCCCACCAGGCCGTCGCTGGCCTGCATCGCCTGCGGTACGGCCGGGGTCCAACGGCGTTGCCAGATATAGGCGTCCTGTTTCAGCGGCGTAGGCGTCTCCGATGGCGCGCAAGCACTGAGCAGGCAGCAGGCCAGGGCCAGGAATACGCATGGCCGCCAGGTCGATGCCGGAAGCCGCCGCAGGCTGGACGCTGCATCGTGACCATGGGAACGGCGTTCGCTGGCATGCATGGGGATGATTTTGTTGTCTTGCCGGGGCAGGATGTTGTTGTCATGGGATTTTACCGAGATTTCCCGGATTATCGATGTCTCGGAGTGCTATATTTCCTTCCAGCGATTCGAACCGGATAGCCTGATCGCTGGCAAGCTGGAAGTGCCGCAACCGAGATGCATCGGATCTGATAACGCATAAGGAGCAACGTCATGCGCGCAGCAATAAAAATAGCAACGGCCACCGCCCTGGCATTGGCGATGAGCGGCGCCTTGGCCGCGGACCTGGTTGCATTCTCGGCCGCGGCGGTCAAGTCTTCCCTGGCCGACCTGCCAAAGGCATTCCTGGCGAAAACCGGAAAAATCGTCCATTTCGAATACGCTACCGCCGGGGCGATGCGGGACAAGGCGCTGCAAGGCGCCAGTTTCGACGTGATCGTCTTGACGCCATCGGCCATGAAAGAATTGGAAGCCAAGTCGCTGGTGGATGCCAAATCCCGGTTGACCCTCGGGACAACAAGCCTGGGCGCCGGCGTGGCGAAGGGGCATCCGGCGCTGGACATCGGCAACGTCGAGGGTTTAAAAAAGGCCTTGCTGTCGGCAACTTCCATCGGCATCGCCGATCCGGCGCGCGGCGCCACCACAGGCATCTATCTGGCCGGGCTCTTTGAAAAGCTGGGACTTGGCGATCGACTCAAGAACAAGGTCAAGGTTTTCCCCGACGGGCAAAATGCCATGGAAGCGGCAGCCAAGGGGGAAGTCGACATCGCGATCGGACAAGTCAGCGAGGCGGCGCCGGTGAAGACGCTCGGCGCGTTAACCTTCCTCCCTGACGACGTGCAGCTGCGTACGGTCTATGTTGCGGCCATTGCGGCGAAAGCGCCGAATCCGGAAGCGGCGGCCATGCTGCTGGACGTCATCAAGTCCGCGCCTATCCAGAAGGCCCTTCGGGCCAATGGGTTTGCCACGCCTTGATGAATGCCCGGCCAGGATAACGTTGACCTGAAAACCTAGCGCAAAACAAAAGGGGCCCCATGAAAAAGAATCGCCTCGAAGCCTTCAGCGACGGCGTGATCGCCATCATTATCACCATCATGGTGCTCAACCTGAAAGCGCCGGCCGGGCATGACCTGGCGGCGCTGCTGGAAGTGATGCCGACCTTGTGCGGCTATGTGCTCAGCTTCGTCTATGTCGGGATCTACTGGAACAACCACCATCATCTGCTGCAGGCGGTCGGCCGGATCAACGGCCTGGCGCTGTGGGCCAATCTGCATCTGCTGTTCTGGCTGTCGCTGATTCCGTTTTCAACGGAATGGATGGGGCATGATTACCAGGGGGCGATGGCGGTGGCCGTGTACGGCTTCATCTTGATGGCGTGCGGCATCGCGTTCGACATCCTGGCGCGCGTGCTGCGGCATGCGAACCAGCATGAAACCACGCTGGCCGACCTGTCCGCGGTCAGCCCCAAGGCGCTGGCGTCCATGGCGGCCTATGCGACGGCCATCGTGCTGGCGTTCTTCTGGCCGGCCCTGTCGCTGGCTTTGTATATTGTGGGCGCGGCACTGTGGATCGTGCCGGACCGGCGCATTGAAAAGACCTTGACCGAGTAGATAACGGGCCTGGCGCGCCGGCGTCCATGCCGGCATGCGGATCCGGGTTCGCGGCCGGGGTCATGCATTCGAACCAGGCCCGAACCCGGGCGTGACGCCGCTTCAGCGCTTCAGTTGCGCCAGGTCGCGCACCGCGCCGCGGTCGGCCGAGGTGGTCAGCGCGGCATAAGCCTGCAAGGCCTGCGAAACGTAGCGCTCGCGCTGCACCGGCTGCCAGGCGTCCTGACCCAGCGCTTCCATCTTGGCGCGGCGATGCGCCAGGGCTTCGGCGTCCACGCGCAGGTTGATGGTGCGCGCCGGGATGTCGATGTCGATCAGGTCGCCTTCTTCCACCAGGCCGATCGCGCCGCCTTCCGCCGCTTCCGGCGAAGCATGGCCGATCACCAGGCCGGAAGAACCGCCGGAAAAGCGGCCGTCCGTGAACAGTGCGCAGGCCTTGCCGAGTCCCTTCGACTTGATATACGAGGTCGGATACAGCATCTCCTGCATGCCCGGCCCGCCCTTTGGGCCTTCGTAGCGGATGATGACGACATCGCCCGCATGCACGGTATCGCCGAGGATCGCTTCCACCGCCGCGTCCTGGCTTTCGAACACGCGCGCCTTGCCGGAGAATTTCAGGATGCTTTCATCCACGCCGGCGGTCTTCACGATGCAGCCCTTTTCGGCGATGTTGCCGTACAGGACCGCCAGGCCGCCATCCTGCGAATAGGCGTGTTCGCGGTCGCGGATGCAGCCGGCGCTGCGGTCGAGGTCGTTCTGTTCGTAACGTTCGGATTGCGAGAACGCCACCTGCGTCGGCACGCCGCCCGGCGCGGCGCGGAACCACTGATGCACGGCCGCATCCTTGCTGCGGACGATGTCGTATTGCTCGATCGCCTCGCCCATGGTCGGCGTGTGCACGGTCGGCAGCGAGGTGTCCAGCAGGCCGGCGCGCGCCAGTTCGCCCAGGATCGAGAAGATGCCGCCGGCGCGGTGCACGTCTTCGATATGGAATTTGTCGGTCATCGGCGCCACCTTGCACAGGCAAGGCACCTTGCGCGAGATGCGGTCGATGTCGGCCATCTTGAATTCCACCTGCGCTTCGTGCGCGGCGGCCAGCAGGTGCAGCACGGTATTGGTGGAACCGCCCATCGAGACATCCAGCGCCATCGCGTTTTCGAACGCGGCCTTGGTGGCGATGCTGCGCGGCAGGACCGAGTAATCGTCCTGTTCGTAATGGCGCTTGGCCAGTTCGACGATCAGGCGGCCGGCGCGCAGGAACAGTTCCTTGCGATCCGCATGCGTGGCCACGATGGTGCCGTTGCCGGGCAAGGCCAGGCCCAATGCCTCGGTCAGGCAGTTCATCGAGTTCGCCGTGAACATGCCGGAGCACGAACCGCAGGTAGGGCATGCCGAGCGTTCGATTTCCGCCACGTCCGCATCGGACACGCTGCTGTCGCCGGCCTTGACCATCGCGTCGATCAGGTCCAGCTTGATGATTTTCTGGGCGCCGTCGACCACCTTCAGGACCTTGCCGGCTTCCATCGGGCCGCCCGAGACGAACACCACGGGAATATTCAGGCGCATAGCGGCCATCAGCATGCCGGGCGTAATCTTGTCGCAATTCGAGATGCAGACCATCGCATCGGCGCAATGCGCGTTGACCATGTATTCGACCGAGTCGGCGATCAGGTCGCGCGACGGCAGCGAATACAGCATGCCGCCGTGGCCCATGGCGATGCCGTCATCGACGGCGATGGTGTTGAATTCCTTGGCGACGCCGCCGGCGGCTTCGATCTCGCGCGCCACCATCTGGCCCAGGTCCTTCAGATGCACGTGTCCAGGCACGAACTGGGTGAAGGAATTGACGACGGCGATGATCGGCTTGTCGAAATCGCCGTCCTTCATGCCGGTGGCGCGCCAGAGCGCGCGGGCGCCGGCCATGTTGCGGCCTTGGGTGGTGGTGTGGGAACGATAGGTCGGCATGCTGGGTGTCTCCTCAGGGCGGCATATGAATGGGAACGCTAGAGTGCCGCATGGGCAGTGAGTTGTCCAATATATAATTCGATGGTCTGTAATTCGATTTGGATATTACTGGAAAAGGCCAAAAAGAAGGCCGGGAGGCCGGAAGGGCGGGAAGGCCGATCCGGCCGGTACCTGCATTCGCGCCGCAGGCAAATATCGGATAATAGAATAGAAGAGGCTGCCGCCCAGCCATGGACCCGGCCGCCGATTGCAGATACAAAGAAAGAATCAGAGAATTTTTACCCTATCCCAGGACACCGCCATGATGAAAACCCTGCTTGCATTCGCCGCTGTGGCGGCCGTCGGCTTGATTGCCGCCGCCTCGGGCGCGCGCGCCGAAACCGTCGGCGACGTGTCGACCACTTTCCGCTGGATAGGCGCCAACAACAAGATCGTCGTCGATGTATTCGACGATCCCAAGGTCGGCGGCATATCCTGCTATCTGTCGCATGCGAAGACCGGCGGGGTCAAGGGTTCGCTCGGCATCGCCGAGGACACCGCCGACGCCGCCGTGGCTTGCCGGCAAGTGGGGCCGATCGTTTTCACCGGCGTTTTGCCGCAAGAGGAAGAAGTGTTCTCGGAACGCTCCTCGTTCCTGTTCAAGCATGTGCGCGTAGTGCGCATGGCGGACAAAAAACGCAATACGCTGGTGTATCTGGTGTACTCTGATCGGGTGATCGACGGCAGTCCGAAAAACAGCATTACGGCGGTTCCGGTGCCTGCCAATCAGCCGCTGCCGGTGAAATGATCTTCGCTATGTTCGCTGTCTTGCAGGAAAGAGGAAGGATGCAATGAAGCTGACCCTGGTGGTTTTCGACGGCGTGCAAGCGCTTGACGTGGCTGGCCCCCTGGACGTGTTCGCGGAGGCGAATCTCCTGCTGCCCAAAAAAGACCATTATGAGATTACGCTCGTCGGCGAGCGGCCCGGCAGCGTCATGTGCTCCAGCGGCATGGAGTTCAAGGTGCATTACGATTACGCGAATTTCCATTCGGAAAGCGACCTGCTGCTGGTCGCCGGCGGGCCGCGGGTGCCGGAATATCGGCCCGATCCGGCATTCCTGGCCTGGCTCAACCGGCGCGTGCAGGACACCAGCAGGTTCGGCGCCGTCTGCAATGGCGTGTTCTTGCTGGGGCATGCGGGACTGCTGGCGGGCCGCGAAATCACGACGCACTGGGACCATGCCGAGCGGCTTTCCAGGCAGTTCCCCGATTCGACCGTGCGGCCGGACAAGATATTCGTGCGCGACGGCAATCTCTTCACCTGCGGCGGCGTCACCGCCGGCATCGACCTTTGCCTGGCGCTGGTCGCCGAGGATTGGGGGCATGAACTGGCGGTGAAGGTCGCCAAGCGCCTGATCGTATACATCCGCCGCGACGGCGGGCAATCGCAATACAGCCCTTATCTGGCGGTCGGCCCGGACGAGGACTCCCTGGTCGCCAAGGTCTTGAAGTATGTGACCGATCATATCGGCGACGCCTTGACCATCGAGGAAATTGCCGATGCGGTCGGGGTCAGCCGGCGCACCTTCTCGCGCGCGTTCGCCAAACATGCGAACGTGACGCCGTCGGTGTTCGTGGAGCAGGTCCGTATCGATTTCGCGCGCAAGCTGCTGGAAGAAACCGATGTGCCGCTGAAGACGGTCGCGTTCCGCTGCGGGTTTCATAACGCGACCCAGATGCGGATGATTTTCTCGCGCCGGCTGAGCACTACGCCCAAGCTCTACCGGGAGCGTTTCCATGCCGACGACCTGCCTCGCGCGGACGCCGCAAGTCCGCGCAACAAGCTGTTGCGGCCGGCGGCCAAGTCCATGCCCAGGCTCGCGCCCGAGCCGATGCCCGCCCTCACGCTGGTTCCCCCGGCGCTGATCAAGCAATCGCAGGGCGGCCGGTAACGGTAGATGCCAGCCGCGTGTTCCCATTCGCATCGAACACTTCGATCATCCATTCGACAAACACCCGCACGCGCGTGCTCAGGTGCCGGTTGGGCGAATAGATAATCGACACCGGCACCGGCGCGGACGACCAATCCGCGAGCAGCGGCACCAGATGGCCGCTATCGATATGCGGCTGCGCGCCGAACGCCAGCGTATGCACGATTCCCAGTCCCGCCAGGCCCGCAGCCAGCGCCGCATTTGCATCGTTGACCGCCAGGAAATGCCGGCCCTTGACGGTGTGTCGTTGCTCGCCCGACGCCAGCTCGATCGGCAATTGCCGGCCCGAACCCGCAAAGAAATAACGCACCAGCGCATGCCCTTGTTCCAGGTCGGCCGGGTGCGCCGGCGTGCCGTGGCGTTGCAGGTATAGCGGCGCGGCGCACAACACGAACGGCAGGTCGCCGACATGCCGTGCGATCAGCGAAGGATCGGCCGGCCGGCCGCCGCGCACCACGCAATCGATGCCGTCGCTGATCAGGTCGGCCGGGCGGTCGCTGACGCCGATATCGAGCTGCAATTCGGGATAGCGGGCGTGGAATGCGGGCAATGCCGGAATCACCAATTGGGTCGCCATCAGCGATCCCATATCCACCCGCAATTTTCCGCGCGGCCGGGTTTGCGTGCTGGCCAGTTCGGATTCGACCTCCTGCCATTCCTCGACCAGTCGCGACATGCGCTGATAATAGGCGGCGCCGTCGGCGGTCGGCGAGACCCGGCGCGTGGTGCGGTTCAGCAGCTTGGTGCGCAGATGCGCTTCCAGCGACTGCACCAGCTTGGTCACGGTATTGCGCGGCAGGTGCAGCGAGTCCGACGCCTTGGTGAAGCTGCCGGTTTCGATCACGCGAATGAAGGCGCGCACGGCGGTGAAATAGTCCATGGGGTTCCCAATGGTTATCCGAATGCATGGGCCTGCATTCGCTTGCATGGCCTTGCATAATTTGCATGGTTTGCATGGTTTGCAAATTTGCTTCGATTATCGCCAATTTAGGAACACTGGTGCATTAAATAAGCTGTTTATCATCAATTCATCGCTATATAGACTGTTTCTCAGGGCGGATTCGGGCGAATCCTTGCCGATCAAACAGGAGAAATGCGATGACGCAAACGACGACACAAACGACGACACAAACGACAACACCAGCGATCCAGCATCAGGTACGGATCTACGAATACGGCGCGCCTTCGGTGCAGCGCTACGAGCCGATCGAGGCGCCGGTCGGCGCACCCGGCCCGGGGCAGGTGCGGCTGCGGCATGAAGCGATCGGCCTGAATTTTGTCGATACGCTGTTTCGCAGCGGGGCCATGAAGATGCCGCTGCCGTTCGGCATGGGCGTGGAAGGGGCAGGCGTGGTGGAGGCGGTCGGCGAAGGCGTCGAACATTTGCAGGCCGGCGATCGCGCGGCCTATTTCTTTGCCTTCGGCGCGTATGCCGATGCGCGCCTGGTCGACGCCAATGTGCTGGTCAAGCTGCCGGACGATATGCCGGCATCGGTGGCCGCGTCGCTGATGGCCAAGGGCTTGACCGCGTGGGTCATGCTGAAACGGGCGCATCCGGTGCGGCGCGGTGAAATCGTGCTGGTGCACGGCGCCGCCGGCGGCGTCGGTTCCCTGGCGGCGACCTGGGCCAAATCGCTGGGCGCAGTCGTGATCGCCACGGTCGGCACGCCTGCCAAGGCGGCCGGCGTGCGCGCCCTGGGCATCGACCATGTGCTGGAAAGCGCCGATCCGAATCTGGTGGCGAAGATCCATGCGATTTCCGGCGGGCATGGCGTCGATGTGGTGTATGAACTGGTCGGCAAGGCGACCTTCCGGCAATCGGTGCTGGCCTTGCGCGATGGCGGCGACCTGATTCATCCGGGCAGCGCTTCGGGGGCGCCTGACGAGGCGGACAAGGAACCGCTGGCCGCGCGCGGCATCCGCTATGCGCAGCCGATTACGGGCCAGAACATACCGGACCGCGAAACGCTGGAAGCGGCCAGCGCGGAATTGTTTGCGGCGTGGCGCGCCGGCGTATTCGGCGCGATCGAGCCGCGGCGCTACGCCTTGTCGGATGCGGTCCGCGCACATGAAGACATCGCCGCGCGGCGCATGACGGGCGCGGCGATTCTGGTGCCGGAAGGCGCAGAGCAATGAACCATTGCCTCTACCCGGCATGAACGGCTTTTCTTGAATTTATAAAAATTCCCGTTCGTGCCGAGTAGGCCGCAGGCCGTATCGAAGTACCACCGCCATGCGAACAAGTTTCAGTATTTGAGGGCGGTGGCGATCCGTCGATACGAGGCAGGGCAGGGAACGAAAAGCCGCGAACTAGGCGCGGGCCCGCACCAGCCGCAGCCGCGTGATTTCGCTCGGCGCGCCGAAACGCACCGGCGGCCCCCAATAGCCGGTGCCGCGGCTGGTGTAGACCCACATCCTGTCGAGCAGATGCAGGCCGGCGGTGTAAGGTTGCTGAAAACGGACGAAGTGGTTCCACGGCCAGAACTGGCCGCCGTGGGTATGGCCGGAGAGTTGCAGGTCGAAGCCCGCTGCCGCCGCGGCTTTGGCCGAGCGCGGTTGATGCGCCAGCAGGATTTTCGGCGCGGCAGCCGGCGCGCCCAGCATGGCGCGCGCGGGATCGCTGGCCTGCGCCGGGTCGAAATGTCCCGCGGTGTAATCGTTCACGCCGGCCAGCACCAGTTGCGCGCCGTCATGTTCGATGACCGCATGCTCGTTCATCAGGCCTTGCAGGCCGAGCCGCCGGAATTCCTGCATCCAGGCGCCGGCGCCGGAATAGTATTCATGGTTGCCGGTAACCACATACACGCCGTGCCGCGCCTGCAATTTGGCCAGCGGCGCGGCCTGCTGCGCCAATTGCATGACGCTGCCGTCGACCACGTCGCCGGTGATGGCGACCGCATCGGCCCGCAGGCTGTTGACCTTGTCGACGATGGCCTGCACATAGCGTTTCTTGATGGTCGGCCCGATATGGATATCGCTGATCTGGACGATGGTGAAACCGGCCAGCGCGTCGGGCAGGCCGGCAAGCGGGATCTCGACGTCGACCACGCGCGCCAGGCTGCGCGCGTTGATGAAACCCGCCAGCGTCGCCAGCAAGGCGGCGGCCACTACCCATGTCGCGCTGTCGTTGCGGAAGCCGTCGGCCGGCCAGTTCGCCGGCGTCACTGCCGGCGCCACCACCAACGCCACTTCGCGCAGCAGGGTCAGCACCAGCAGCGAAGAAAACAATCCCATCGCGATAAAGCCGGCCCAGCTGAGGCGATCCGCCAATTCCTGCCGCACCTCAAGGAAGCGCGCCATCAGGCCGAGCGGAATCAGGCCGGCGGAAATGGCGAGCAGGCCGGCGCCGAGAATTTCACCCGGCGCGCCGATCGGCATCGCCGGCAACAGGCGCCAGCCGATGTAGACATGCAGCAATAAAAGGACGATCAGGATATTGGCGAAGGGCCGGGCCCTGATGGGCATCGTCTTTTCGTTCGTATTTGCCACGTTTTTCCTGTCATTCCTGTTGGAGACCCCTCGCGAGCCGGGCAATAAGGCGGGTCGATACCGCCCATATTGCGCGCTTCGGCGCTTTTCCAAGGGACGTCCGGCCGTGTTCTGCGCTCATGAAAAAACCCGGCGCATCGTGAATGTGCCGGGCTGTTTGGGTTCCCGAATGGCAATGCCGGGTTGCGGACCTGGTTTGACGCCTCAGTTCGGCGGCAGGTTGGCGCGGACTTCGCCGGCCGGATGGGCCGCGCTATGCACGTTGACATACAGGCGGCCGGCCTGGAGGGCGGCGTATTGTTCGTCGGTCAGCATGGTATTGTCCGGCGCGCTGAAGACGTTGTCGGCGGTCTTCTTGAACGGCACGATGACCGGGCCGTTGGCGCCCGGCGTCGGCGCCATGTGGATATGGGCCATGGTCGGCACGATGCCGGTGGTGGTGATGGTGCCGCTGACCATCCTGTCGGCGCCGATCTTGACGGTGCTGATTGCGGTGGCGTTGCTGGCGACCGGCGGCACTTCCTGGGCGCCGGTCAGGGTTTGGGTCCTGGCGCCGTCCTTCATTCCCATGCCGGAACAGCCGGCGATGATCAAGGCGGCGCTGGCGAGGGCGACGGACAGGCACAGGCGCATATTCTTTTGCAGAACTTTCATGGCGATCTCCTTGTTGTGATCGGCAGCCGGTGTCGGACGACGCCGGCGCTGCCGCTTGCTGAATGCCGAGACTGGGAATGACGGATATTTTTGTTGTGAAATGCGTGCCGGGCGTGTTTCAGACCGTATCGATGCCGATCGGTTCAACGTAGCGGTTCGGCTCCTTCGACGGCTGCACCATCCAGTACAGCACGATCAGCCAGCCGATAACCGGCACCAGCGCGATCAACTGCCACCAGCCGCTGCGGTCGATATCGTGCAGCCGGCGCGCCGCCACCGCGATGCTGGGCAGGAACAGGGCGATCGAAAGCGCGACCGACCATTGCCCGGCAGCCGACATGGCCGTCGACACCAGCAGCGCGAACAGCGTCCACCACCAGTATTCCGAGCGCACGGCGCGGCCGTCGAAGACCGCATATTTCTTGAAACAGGTTTTGATCGAATCGATGAATGTCATGGCGTCCCCTCTACTTGCTGCAAATGATTTTAAATGGCTGCCGCACTGCGCGGCCTTACTCCAACCGGTCGTGCCCGGCCGGATGCTGGCCGGTGGTAAACAGATCCCAGACCGACATGAACATCGCGGCGATCACCGGGCCGATCACGAAGCCGTTCAGGCCGAACAGCGACATGCCGCCCAGGGTCGAGATCAGCACTACGTAATCGGGCATCTGGGTGTCCTTGCCGACCAGGATCGGACGCATGATGTTGTCCACCAGGCCGATGACGATAACGCAGAACGCGATCAGTGTGAAGCCCTTCCAGAGCACGCCGGTGGCCAGGAAATAGATCGCCACCGGACCCCAGATCAGCGCTGCGCCGATGGCCGGCAGCAGCGACAGGAACGCCATCAGCACGCCCCACAGCAGCGAACCCTCGATGCCGAGGATCCAGAAAATCAGCCCGCCCAGCGCGCCCTGCGCGGCGGCGACGGCGATATTGCCCTTGACCGTGGCGCGGATGACGGTGGTGAATTTGCTGAACAGCAGGCGCTTGTGGGACGGCGTCAGCGGAATCGCGTGGCGGATGCGGGCCGAGAGCGCGCTGCCGTCGCGCAGCAGGAAATACAGCAGATACAGCATGATGCCGAAGCCGACCAGGAAGCTGAATGCGTTCTGGGTGATGCTGAGCGCCTGCTTGGCGATGATCTGGCTGCCTTGCACGGCACCCGCGGACAGCGTTTGCTGGATCGCGGCCAGGTCGTTCAGGCCGAAGCGCTCCAGCAATCCCACCGCCCAGTGCGGCAGGGCGGCGACGGTTTGCTGGAAATACAGGCCGAAATTGATCTGCCCGGAGCGGATCGAATCATAGATCAGGATGGCTTCCTTGACGATGGAAATGCTGATGAAGGTCAGCGGCAGGATCACGATCACCAGCACCAGGAACAGCGTGGCCAGCGCGGCGAGGTTGCGGCGCTGGTTCATCTTCACCAGCAGCCTGCGGTAAAACGGCGCGAACAGGATCGCCAGCACCGATCCCCAGAACACCGCGCCGTAGAACGGCAGCAGGATCCAGCCGAAGGCGATGGTGACGACGATGAGCAGGGCGAGGAAGGTTTTTTCGTGTAATTGCGGTGTGTTCATAAGGTCGGGCGCGGGCGGCGGCCTGTAGGGAGTCGATTGGTAACCATGCTAACCGAAGTCGCGCCGCTTGAATGAAAAAAAGGGCGGCGCGTCGGGTGCATGGCGTCTCATGGCGCTGTCTTGCCTTGTATTGCCTGGACCGGGGGCACGCCTGCTTGCATTCCTTGTCAGGCTTCGAAACGAAACGGCGCATCGTCGATCGGCGGCGCGCGCCCGGCGATCTGCTCACCGAGGATGCTGGCGCTGCCGCAGGCCAGGGTCCATCCCAGCGCGCCGTGGCCGACATTGAGGTACAGGTTCGGAACCGGCGAGGCGCCGATGAGCGGCACGCCGGTCGGCGTCGCGGGACGGAAGCCGGCCCACGGAGACAGCCGGGCCTGGTCGGACAGGCCGCCGCAGGCCGGAAACATCTCGGCCGTGCCCATGATCAGTTCGCGCATCGCGCGCTCCGGAATGGCGCGGTCCATGCCGACCAGTTCGACCCGGCCCGCCACGCGCAAACGATCGCCCAGCCGCGCATAGACGATCTTGCGCGACAGGTCGGTAATCGACACCTGCGGCGCCGGATCCGCTTCCGCCGGCGTCCCGGCGGCAAGCGGCACCGTGATGCTGTAGCCCTTCAGCGGATACAGCGGCAGCCGGAAGCCGGCCATGCGCGCAAAGGCCGCGCTTTCGGTGCCCAGCGCCAGCACGAAACTGTCGGCCTCGATCTCGCGCTCGCCGGCGATCACCGAGCGCAATACGCCATCCGACAGCCGCAGATTGGTCAAGCGAGTGTCGCCCAGGAATCGGAAATTCGGATCGGTCTGCATCGCCGCGACCAAGCCGCGGCAGAACGCGCCGCAGTCGCCGACGTCTTCATCGGGCGTATAGACGCCGCCGGCCCAGCGCCGCTGCGATCCGGCCAGGGCCGGTTCGATTTCCAGGCAGCGCGCCGCGCCGAGCACTTCCTGCCGGCTGCCATATTGCGCCTGGAAGGCGACTTGGGCGCGGGCGCCGTGCAGTTCACGGGTTTCGGTATACATCACCAGTTTGCCGGCCTGGCGATGCGAGAATTCCAAGGCCGGCAAGGCAGCCGTGATTTGCTGCAGGCTGTCTCGGCTGAGCGCGGCCAGGCGCAGCAGTTCGACCGTGGTCTGGCGTGCGCGGTTGCGGTTGCTGGCGCCGAGGAAGCGCAGCAGCCAACGCCATTGCGCCGGGTCGGCCTGCAAGCGCAGCGTCAACGGCGAATCGGCGCCGAACATATAGTGCGGCCAGTGGCTCCAGACCGACGGATCGGCCAGCGGCGCGACATAGGAATAGCTGAGCTGGGCGCCATTATTCAGGCTGGTCTGGCTGCCGGCCTCGGACATGGCGTCGAGCAGGGTTACCTGGTGGCCGTCCTGCAGCAGGCGGTAGGCCGAAGTCACGCCGATTACGCCGGCTCCCAAGACGCAGATTTGCATTGACTATCCCATATCAGAAGAAGATAGGGATCACTATAGGGGCTTCCCGGCGGCTTGTCTTATGCGTTTTCGGCATTCGCCCCCGGTATTCGCTGTTTCTCCGTTTTTGTTCTTATCCTGCTACAGGGCCCGGGCAAAGCATTTGCCCGGGCCATGGCCTAAACCCTTATGGACGAACGTTGATAATTGTTTTTCCGGGGATCCGCTTGGTTGGATTGAATGCCGCGACGGCGTCATCGAGGGACGCGATATTGCCGATATTCGTGTGCAGCCGCCCGTCCCGTACCCGCTGGACGATCTCGATCAGTTGGGCACGATCGGACTCGACGACGAAGTCGATCGCGACGCCGGCCGCCGGGCGCGTTTCGACCGGCCCGACGACGGATACCAGCGTACCTCCTGCTCGAATGAGGTCCGCCGACCGCCTCTGGATGTCGCCGCCGATGACATCGAACACCAGGTCGACTCCGCCGACATCTTCCAGGGCATCGTTGTCGAGATCGATGAATTCGTTTGCGCCGAAGTCCAATGCCTTCTGACGATCAGCGGCGCGTCCCGTCCCTATGACGTAGGCGCCGGCTTCTCGTGCGAGTTGCGTTACCATCGACCCGACCGCACCAGCCGCGCCGTGCGCGATCACGCTTTGCCCTGCCCGAAGGCGGCCGTGTTCGAACAGTCCCTGCCACGCGGTCAGTCCCGAGATCGGCAAACTCGCGCCTACCGTGAAATCGACATCGCCCGGCAGCGGCGCCAGGTTGCGCGCCTCGATCGCAATGTATTCGGCCAGGGTGCCGTCGCGATACCAGTCCGCGAGACCGAATACCCGTTGTCCCACGGACAGACCGGTCGTGCCGTAGCCGAGAGCAGTGACCACGCCCGCCAACTCATGTCCCGGGATCGACGGCGCTCGATCACGCTCTCCTCGATCCGTCCAGGTCGAAGGCCAGGTCAATTCAGTCCCGACGAATCCCGATGCATGAATCTGAACGATGACGTCGTTTATCGCGGCCGCCGGCTCGGGCCGCTCGGCCAGCGCCATCCCGGCCGTTCCCGCCGCCTGATTTTTCACAATGATTGCCTTCATGGGGAAAATCTCCTTTAAGTTCGGCTCAAGTGGTCGAGCCGTTATGAGAACGATGTGCTTTATTTTCGCGCGGCAACCGGCGCGGACAAGGTTGCCAGATAAGCGATGATATCTCGCCGCTGCGCTACGTCATCAAGGGAAAAGTACATATTGTTTCCGGGCGCCATGTCTTGCGGTCCTTGCAGCCACTTGTCAAGGCGCTCCCTTGTCCAGATTCCCCGCAGTTGCTTCAGCGCTTGCGAGTATTCGTAGCCTGGGACACTCGCCACCTTCCTGCCGACCACGCCGCGATGAAGCGGGCCGACGCGATTCGCGTCCACCGCGTGGCATCCGCCGCACTTCGCTTCGTAAAGCGACTTGCCGTCGACCGCATTTCCGATCGATTGCGCCAATGCGCCCGGAGATGCGGGCAGCATCAAGGCGGCCGCCATGCACGCCGCGGCCAGGTGGCGCAACGGCCGCTGTGTCGACGAACGGAACATCGCCTTAGCCGAACAGATATGCCTTGGCCTGTATCGGTTGGCCGAGCGCGTTGTTGAGGGTGGTCCAGTGCACCGCTTCATCGGTGGCGAGTTGCCCGAACAGATGCGCCAGCTTGCGATCCTGGAGTGCGGCGATCTGGCCGGCATAGGCATTGGTCGCGCCCTGTTCGAGACGCGTCGCCAGGGCGACGACATCGCCTTCGGATTTCAGCGCCCCGAGATTGAGCGATTTGGTGTATTCGGCATCGGTCTTCGGTTTGACAGGGTTGCCGCCGGCTTTGGAGATAAGCGCCATCAGCGAATCCCGATGCTGTTGATGGTGGCCGAGAAAGATCAATGCGGTTTTCAATGTTGCCGGCGTGAGCAATCCGCTGGCGCCCGCGATCTGGTATGCCGCAATTCCCTCATGTTCCAATGCGAGCGCGCCCTGCATGATGCCGACATCCTGGGCCGGATCGGCTTTTGCGCCTGCCGATATGCCGGCCAGCGCAATGGCGCCAAAGCCGGAAGCCGCAAAGCCGGCATTACGCAAGAATATCCGCCGCGGCGCTGCAGCCTGATCGAGATTTTCAATGAGATCGTTGGTCATGCTTTTCTCCTGTTCGACTGGTTTTGCATGGCAAGGCCCATGCTGGTTTGATCGCTGTTCGTTCACGGACCAGTCTACGGATGCCGCTTTGCCAAGGAAAGCGGCCATGCGACGAAATGGACGATTTGGCGTATTTAAAGGATTTCCTGTATCGACATCGGCTGGCGGCAATGCCATCTGGCATAGGATCAGGCGACGCAGCTATCGCAGCCGGTCGCCGCCTTCAAACCGCGGTTGGAGGCATCGCCCCGATGGAACAAAATCGGTTGTCGGACGTTCACGATTCAAACAATTTTCGATAATCCCCATAACCCTGGCTTTCCAGTTCGGCGACCGGAATAAAGCGCAGCGATGCGGAGTTGATGCAATAGCGCAAACCGCCCGCTTCCACCGGTCCGTCCGGGAAAACGTGGCCCAGATGGCTATCGCCGTGAGTCGAACGTGCTTCCGTGCGAATCATGCCGTGCGCCGTGTCGCGTTTCTCGACCACATTCGCGGCATCGATCGGTTTGGTAAAGCTTGGCCAGCCGGAGCGGCTGTCGAATTTGTCTGTCGAGGCAAACAAGGGTTCGCCCGATACCACGTCCACATAGATGCCGGGCACCTTGTTGTCCCAATACTCGTTCTTGAAAGGCAGTTCCGTTCCATTCTGTTGCGTCACCCGATATTGTTCAGGCGAGAGGCAAGAGACCGCTTCGGGATTTTTGATGTAATCAGGCATGTTCAAACTCCTTCAGAGAATGATGAATTGTCGCCAGAAATGCAGGCCGGCCTATCTGAATCGGCCGCCGCGGCCTCATCGCGGCAACATCGATTTCAGGTCGCGGGATGGGCATTCTTCAACAATGAAATAAAGCGATCGAGATCAAGCGTGAAACCATTGTCGATTACCACATTGTCGGGATCGATCGTGACAAACCAGGGCGTGCCGCCGGTTCGGTATTCTTCGATGGTTGCGGGATGGGAATTTCCAGGCGACGCAACATCATGGCCGAAAGGGATATGCAAATGGTGGCGCGCCTGATTGAGCGCCAGTTTGTCGGACGTATTGACATCCTGGCCTTCAAAGACGGTCTGAATTACAGCAAATCCCACGCCACGATCCTGAAAGTGGTTCAGCAACCTTTTCAACACAGGGAATCCTAACGAATGGCAGCCCGGGCACCAGTGCTGGAAAAAGAACAACACTTTGTAACCCTCGCCGAGTTCGGCCAGTTTTAATTCAGGACGTTCCTTGCCATCGGCATCGATCCAGTAAGACGCCCGCAATTCCGGCGCCTGACGGCCGATAATTCCCATTTCCATGTCGGTTTCCTCCTTCAAGATTGCGCTTTGGCGGCTTTTGCGCGGCCGGGAAGCCGCCAGTTGGGTCTGATGAAGTGACACGTATAGCCGCCAGGGTGGCGTTCAAGATAATTTTGGTGTTCCGGCTCGGCCTCCCAGAATGAACCTGCGGCCGCAACCTCGGTGACGATTTTTCCTGGCCACAACCCGGAAGCCTCGACATCGGCGATGGTCTCCGCGATGGTCTGCCTTTGTCGCTCATCTGTATAGAACAGGGCCGACCGATAGCTGCCCCCGGTATCGTTACCCTGGCGATTGCTCGTGGTTGGATCATGGATCTGGAAAAAAAATTCCAGAATCTGGCGATAACTGATGGTTTCAGGGTTGAAGGTGATTTCGATCGCTTCGGCATGCGTGCCATGATTGCGGTAGGTTGCGTTGGGCACATCGCCACCGGTATAGCCGACGCGAGTGGAAACTACTCCAGGATAGCGCCGCAATAGATCCTGCATGCCCCAGAAGCAACCTCCGGCAAGGATCGCTTTTTCAATGTCTTTCGTCATTTTGATATTCCTTAATGGAAAGTCTATCGGCGGAAAGGTCAGTGGATGACTATGTATCGCTCGCCTTGCGCAAGGTTGCGCATGCCATCACACGTTCGAGCCGACGCATTTGCTACAACTGCTATCGTTTTAAAGTTTAGATGAACCACGCAATTCAGAAATCCTTAAAATGCATCCATTAGTCCAATTCGGTAGACATCGCTTCCACGTGTAAAACAAAAAATATACATTTCCGAAACGTTGGCAATACTTAAAAGGATCAAAACGTGTCAGACAAGCCTCTTTTACGAATTTCTCCTTCGGATCTGGATAGCCTGCTGACGATGCTGGACGTCAATTTCGTCCGTTTATCGGAATGCCTGGTCAGTCCCGGCTGGCAGTTGGAATTGGGTGATGTCGAAGCGCCGGGACTGCATTACAACCTTGCGGGGACCGGCCGCATGGTCGTCGGTGAAATGGTCATCGAACTCAGGCCTCATACTCTGGTTATTCTCCCGGCGAGACAGAAATTCTATATTGAGGTCCCCTCGGACGATGCGGAAATGCCGGTGCCTGAAGTCCTGGATGGACGGGCCATCGATTTTCCCTCCGGAGCAGTGCGCAGATATGTCGCCGGACGTTCGGATCCGCACATCATCATGATCTGTGGCTATTTCCGGGCAATGTATGGCACTTCCATGGATTTGTTCGCCATGCTCACCATGCCGATCGTGGAGCAATTCGATGCATCCGATCATCTCGACACCAGGCTGAAACTGGCGATGACCGAACTGATCGCGCAAGAAGTCGGGGCGGGAGCGATGACGACGACGTTGCTGAAACAAGTGCTGGTGGTTCTGCTGCGGCGCTCATTGAGCAGCGCGGACCATTGGGTCGAACGCTTTTCGATGTTCAGCAATTCGCATGTCGCTCGTGCATTCGCCGATATGGTGACGCAGCCCGGCGCTCCGCATTCCATACGAAGCCTCGCGCAGAGCGCATGCCTCAGCAGGTCGGCGTTCATGTCGCATTTCACCAGTCTTTTCGGACGCCCGCCAATGGAAGCCCTGCGCGAAATCCGCATGCGTCAAGCGGCCCTCCTGCTGGCCAACGACAGCATGCCGATCGATCAGATTGCCCGCGCGGTAGGTTATGAAAGCCGTAGCAGTTTTCTCCGGGCCTTCCGCAAAGCCTACGGTAACGATCCTTCGGACTATCGCTCCAAAGGGCGGCGCGTCCCAGAACTGTAGTATTTCTGCAATCGCCGATTTCAATTCGCGCGCAGTCCCACCACATTGAACAGTTGTTGCCGATCGGTCCAGGCCTGCTCCACCTGCCATCCATTGGCTATCGCCAGGGCAGAAAAATCTTCAAGGCTGTATTTGCGAGAGCTTTCGGTATGGATGGTTTCACCGGCTTCGAAGTCATAGCTGAAATCATTGACGGTGACTGTTTGCGCCACCTGACTGACCAGATGCATTTCGACCGCGGATTCGACACTATTCCAACGGACAGCGTGCCGAAAGCCGGACACTGCGAAATCGCCGCCCAGCTCACGATTGATTCGTGTCAATAGATTGAGATTGAATCGTGCAGTGACCTCTTGTGCATCGTCATAGGCAGCCAGCATTGTTTCCGTATCTTTTTTCAAGTCGAAACCGATGATGGCGACGCCGTCCTTGCCCACGTGTCGACGCATGCGTTGCAGGAATGCGCCGGCCTCTGCGACGTCGAGATTGCCGATGGTGGAGCCTGGAAAGAATGCCACCCGACGCCCCTCGGGCAAAGCGGCCGGCAGTTCGAAATCGATCATGAAATCTGAAACCATCGGGTCCACCTGGAGCTTCGGAAAGCGCTCGCGAATGCGCACTACCGTCTGTTCCAGGAATTCGGCGGCGATATCGATGGGGATATATTGCCGTGGCGTGCATAGCGCTGCAATCAGCGTTTCGGTCTTGATGCCGGCGCCGGCGCCATACTCAAGCAGCGTGGCGCCGCTGCCTGCAAAGTCGGCTATGGCGCTCGCGTTATCCAGCAGAATCGCGGATTCGGTGCGTGTCGGATAGTACTCCGGCAATTGCGTGATTGCTTCGAACAGTTCCGAACCTGCATTGTCGTACAGCCATCGGCAGGGGAGGTTTTTCCGACGATGCGAAAGTCCGTTGATTACATCGGCCAGGAAGGCATTCCGATGGTGATTCGGGCTCATTGCCTTATAGATCATGTCCATTTACTTTTTTAATCATGGTTTGCGTTTGATGTTATTTCGCTTGGGGATGAGCGAAGATCAGCTTAAATCAAAGTGATGATCCAAAAGTCCTTTAGAAGAGCCCATCGGTCCTATTTTGTGTTCCGCAACTGTTAATAAGTGAGCAAAAATCGTAGAGTCGCTCGGAAATGGAAACGCTTGCCAGCCCCGAAAATGAACGACCTGACGAAAGTTTCAAAAGCATGACCGGCAAACTGATTTTACGAATTGCACCTTCAGACTTGGATAATCTGATGAGTACATTGGAAGTGAATTTCGTCAAATTGGCAGAATGCCTGGTGAGCACGGGCTGGCGATTGGTATTGCAGGGAATCGATGCGCCTGGAATCCACTACAACCTGAGTGGCGTGGGCAAAATGATCGTAGGCGATCAGCCGCCGATCGAACTGCTGCCGCACACGCTGGTCATCGTCCCGCCCGGGCACTCGGTCCGCATTGAGGTCCCGGCGCCTCAATGCCCGTCGTCATCGTTGAATACCGTGGAAAACCGCTGGCAGGCGCCTGTGCCCGGCGCCCTGCGCAGATTCCGGGCCGGCGACGGCGAACCGCACATCATGTTGATCTGCGGACACTTTCGGGCTTCCTACGGTGCATCGCTGGATCTGTTTGCGGGCTTGCGTGCGCCGATCGTCGAACAATTCGAAGCCATCGACCAACTCGATCGAAAACTGACCTCGGCGCTCGCGGAGCTAGTGGCGCAGGAGGTCGGAATGGGCGCGATGACCACCACATTGTTGAAACAAGTTCTGGTGGCCCTGCTGCGCCGCTCCCTCGGTTCCGTCAGTTTGTGGCTCGAAAGATTTCCAATACTGAGCGACCCGCTGATTGCGCGCGCGTTCACCGATATGGTTTCGCACCCTGGAGCCCCGCATTCGGTGCAAAGCCTGGCGCAAAGCGCCTGCCTGAGCCGATCCGCATTCATGGCCCGATTCGCCAGCCTGTTCGGTCAAACCCCGATGGCGGCGCTACGGGAACTGCGCATGCGCCAGGCGGCGATGCTATTGACCGCGAATAACCTTTCGATATTCCAGATCGCGCATAGTGTGGGTTACGCGAACCGCAGCAGTTTCCTGCGGGCTTTCCGTAAAGTGTATGGCTGCGATCCGTCGCATTATCGTAGCGGAGATCGACCGCCCATCGATGAAAAAATCCCGCTATCGGAAGAAATGAATGAATAATGAATAGAACGACAAGCAACCTTGAGCCATCAGGGAGATTTACCTTCAACTCAATTTCACTAATGAGAAATCATCATGACCGACAAAACACTTCTAAAGAACACCATGCTGGACCTCGAAACCGAAAGGTTGGCTTATTCCGAGCGTGCTTATGCCGATTATCTATGCCGTAGCGCACGCGACCAAAGCCAGGCAGGAGACCACGGGCAGGACTCGCAGCAGTTCGAGGATGCCGAAATAGCACAGGCGTTCGAATGTCCCATCGAAACGCATCAGGAAGCGCTCGCGAAATTACGCCATATCGATTTCGGCCCGAAGTCGGAAGTGCGGGAAGGGGCTGCCGTCCGCTTCAATGACCGCTGGTTCGTGATTGCAATCGCTACAGAAGAATTCACCTGCGACGGCATCACCTATATGGGCATATCAAGCCAGGCGCCAATCTTCGAGGCAATGCAAGGCAAGGCCGCCGGCGATGTCTTTGAATTCAACCGCCGAAAAATCCGGGTGGAAGCGGTGGCTTGATCGACTTCATTCGAAGTCGCTTGCTACACGGATTCAACAAGAAATGGCGGCATCTGCGCAACCTTTTCCATTTTGCGGGTTTACTTTCATTAGACAGACTTTTAGACTCATTTTCAGGACTTGCCATCCTTTCATCTGCCTTAAACTATAAATCGGTCGCGTAACCGACGTAGGCGGACGTCACCGCGTCCTTTCGTGAAACGGGCGGCGCCGGGTTCGCCAATGTGCCTCTTGCACGTTGATGCGAGTATTTCATCATCCACCGACACGACGAGGTTTCCATGACCCGCACAATTTCTGAAAAACGCGCCATCTTCCGCGCCCTCCATGAACAAGGTTGTTTCGTGCTGCCGAATCCCTGGGACGTGGGTAGCGCCCGCTATCTGCAAGGCCTGGGCTTCAAGGCCTTGGCGACAACAAGCGCGGGTTATGCATGGTCGCAAGGCCTGCCGGACGGCGCCGCCACGCTGGAAATGGCATTGGCCCACTTGCGCGACATAGTGGCCGCAACCGATCTGCCGGTCAACGCCGATTTTGAACATGGCTTTGCCGCCGATCCCGAAGGGGTCGCGAAAAACGTCAAGCTCGCCATCGAGACCGGCATAGCGGGATTATCGATCGAGGACAGTACCGGCGACGCCGCCAAACCTTTGTTCGCCATCGAAGAAGCAAGCGCCAGGATACGGGCTGCACGCAACGCAATCGACAGTGCTGGCGGCGACGTCCTGCTGATCGGCCGCGCGGAAAATTTCTTCATCGGAAAACCAGACCTGCAGGACACCATTGCCCGTTTGAAGGCTTATTCCGCGGCCGGCGCCGACTGCCTCTATGCACCTGACATCGAGACGCGCGAAGACATTGCCGCAATAGTGGCCGCGGTTGCGCCGAAACCCTTCAACCTGTTGATCCGTTCGGACAACGGCCTGACCTTGCAGGACGCCGCCGATCTCGGCGTCCGCCGCATCAGCGTCGGCGCCGCGTTGGCACGCTCTGCGTGGGGCGGGTTCATGCGTGCGGCGCAAACCATTTCGCGAGGCCGTTTCGACGGTTTCGCCGATGCCGCGCCGGGCGCGCAACTGAATGCCTTCTTCCGTGTCTCAGGCGAAGAGCCATTGATGAAGCAGCCCGCGCACATTGTCGGCAAAGTCGAATATCGTGAAGGCGAAGGACCTTTGCTGGAGATCCCCTGCGGCGTTGTGGAAGTCGAAACCAATGCGGTCGATGCAATCTTCAGTTGGCCGGACGGCAAGTCCCATGGACTTGCGGCGATGCCGGTCGCCAATTTTTGCCGGTATGTCGCCGATGGAGCGATCACCGTCGCCGCGAAGCCGCCATTGCGTACTTAGCGCGCGTATCGGCCTTGTTGCCGTCGGCATCGATTGGCGCAACGCAGAAAAGTTCGCTGGGCAACCATCGAACCTATTTCAACCCCAACTACAAGGACAGCCATCGTGACCAAATCTCCTCCCAAAATTCGCCGCAAACTCCCCATGGCAACCCCCTCCGCCCTGGGCGCGGATGCGGTGCGAGACATCTCCGGCGGCCTTTCCATATTGCTGGCCGATTTTTTTGCGTTGTATCTGAAAACCAAGAATTTCCACTGGCACGTATCGGGTCCCCATTTCCGCGACTATCATCTGATGCTGGACGAACAGGCTACCCAGATTTTTGCCGCCACCGATCCGATCGCCGAACGTACACGCAAGCTTGGCGGCACCACGCTTCGCTCCATTGGCCAGATTGCTCGCCTGCAACGCATATCGGACAACGATGCCGATTTTGTCGACGCGTCGGGCATGCTGGCGGAATTGCGCGAAGACAACCTTACGGTGGTGGCCAAGATGCGCGAAGTGCACGGATTGTGTGACGAATACAATGACGTTGCGACCGCAAGCCTGCTCGAAAACTGGATCGACGAAGCCGAGCAGCGCATCTGGTACCTGTTCGAGGCCGGCAAGAATGGTTGATCGAGGCCATGCCGGGAAGACCTCCTCAACCAGGAAGCCGGCATAACGTCAATTTTCGATGAGGCCATGACAGATACCGCAACGCTTGCCGTCCTGCTGCCAGTCATCTTGCTGCTGTTTCTCGCGGTGGCGACGGCTATCGCCAGCCGTATCGTCGGCTTGAGTCCCATCGTCGGCTACATCGCGCTCGGACTGGCGCTGCGGGCCGGAGGCGTCGGCTTCCTGTTCGAACAGTCGACCATTGCGCTGCTGGCGGAACTGGGCGTCATTTTCCTGCTGTTCGACATCGGGCTGCACTTTTCGCTCGCGCACGTGCGTCGGCAAGCGTCGGACATCTTTGCCTTCGGCCCGTTCCAGGTCGTGTTTGCCACCGTTGCGATCGGTCTCGCCGCGCTGGCTTTCGGCATGGACCTGCTGCCCGCCCTGCTGACAGGGGCGGTGCTGGCGTTGTCTTCGACCGCCGTGGTCGGACGCCTGATCGCCGAGCGCCACCAGCAGAACTGCCCGGTCGGACTGACCGCCACTTCCATCCTTGTATTCCAGGACGTGGCCGCGATCTTTCTCCTGATCGTCGCCGGCGCGCTGGATGGCGGCGGATCGGTCTGGATCGCCGCTTTGCAGGCACTGGGCAAAGCGGTGCTGGCCTTTGCCGTCACCGTGGCCATCGCCAGGCTGTTGATCGGACCGCTGCTGGCACTGGTAGCGCGCACCAGGAATGAAGAGGTGTTCACCGCGATGGCGCTGCTGATCGCGCTGGCGGCCGGCTGGGCGACCGGCCAGATCGGTCTTTCGCTGACCCTCGGTGCTTTCCTGGGCGGACTGGCGCTGGCGAAAACGCCTTATCGGGCCGTCATTGAATCTGAAATCAGGCCTTTCCGCGGATTGCTGCTCGGGTTTTTCTTCATTTCGATCGGCCTGTCGCTGGACGTGGCCGCCCTGGCAAGCTCGTGGCGGATCGTCATCGGCCTCACCGTTCTGTTGCTTGCGCTCAAGATCGTCTCCAACATCCTGGCCAGCCGCGTCTTCCGCTGGTCGGTGCCGGGTTCGACGCAGCTCGGCTTCCTGCTGGCGCAGGGTTCGGAATTCGCATTCGTCATATTGAGCCTGTCCGCGGTGCGCGCCGTCATCGGGGAATCGCGCGCCTCGGTCATCATTGCCGTGGTGGCGCTGAGCATGGCGGTCACGCCCAATCTGGCCGACGCCGGCCGCAAGCTGGCCGGTCGCATGCGCATGCGCCGACAGCAGCAAAAGGCGATGATCGAAGAACTTACGCCGCAACTGGAAGCGGCGCCGGCGATCATCATCGGCATGGGGGAAATCGGCCGGACGGTGGCGGATGCCTTGATCAAATTCGAAATCGGCTATTACGCCATCGAACGCGATCCGCAACGTCTGCAAATGGCGATCGCCGATGGCTACAACGTCGTCTTCGGAGACGGTGCGGACATGCGGTTATGGGGGTCGATACAGCTTCATGCGCGCAAGCTGAGCGTTCTGACCGCTCCGGATTTCGAGGTGCTGAAGGAGACCGCTCCGATGGCGAAGATGCAATTCCCCAACCTGAAGCGCTTCGCGGTGGTAAGCGACGAAAGCGGACTTGAACGCTTCCATGGCATAGGCTTGCAGGCCATCGTGGATCGGAGCCTTCCGCGCGGAATCGACGTCGCCATGGAAATCCTGACCGAATTGGAGATGCCGGCCGCGGCCATCGAAGAGTGGGTCAACGAGCAAACGCAATTTGCGGATTCGAACCCGCTGCTGAAGTCCGCCGCCTGACAGGCGGCCGGCATCCGTTCCCAGATGGAACGGAAACCAAATATCAATCACGTACCCAGGGGAAAAAAGCATGACCGGTTTCAAATCCACTTCCGATTCCACGCCCTCCGCATCGCCCCGCGTCTTCGACGCGATCCTGATCGGCACCGGCCAGGCCGCGCCCGCGCTTGCCAACCGCTTGACGGCTGCCGGCATGACGGTCGCGGTAATCGAACGCAACCTGGTGGGCGGCACCTGCGTCAACGCGGGCTGCACGCCGACCAAGGCGATGGTGGCCAGTGCCTACGTGGCGCGCATGGCCGCCCGCGGCGCGGAATACGGCGTGATGCTGCCCGGGCCGGCGCGCATCGACATGGCCGCGATCAAGGCGCGCGCGGCCGCCATCGCCCAGGCCAGCCGCTCGGGCCTCGAAGACTGGATGAACAATATGCCCGGCTGCACGCTCATTCGCGGCCACGCGCGTTTCGAAAGCGCACGCCGAATCCGGGTCGGGGAACAATTGATCACGGCCGACAAGATATTCATCAATGTCGGCGGGCGCGCATCGATCCCCGGCATCGAGGGCCTGGATCGCATTCCGTACCTGACCAATACCGGCATGCTGGCGCTCGACCAGGTCCCGCGCCATCTGATCGTGATCGGCGGCAGCTACATCGGGCTGGAATTTGCCCAGATGTTCCGCCGCTTCGGCGCGGAAGTGACGGTGCTCCAGAGAGGCCCGCGCCTGATTCCGCAGGAAGACGGCGAAGTCTCGGCGCAGATCAAGGCGATCCTGGAAAACGAAGGCGTCGAGATCCGGCTGAATGCGGAATGCATCCGGGTTCGCCCGCTTCCGGAAGGGGTCGCCGTCGGCGTCAACGGTTCGGCGGCCGAGCAAGAGATCGTCGGCAGCCACGTCCTGCTCGCCGCCGGCAGGCGGCCGAACACCGACGACCTGGGCCTGGACCAGGCCGGCGTGGCGACCGATGCGGCCGGCTACATCGCGGTCGACGGCCAGCTGCGCACCAGCGTCGAAGGAATCTGGGCGCTCGGCGACTGCAACGGCCGCGGCGCATTCACGCATACTTCCTACAACGATTTCGAGATCGTTGCCGCGAACCTGCTCGACGGCGAGGCGCGCTCTGTTGCGGATCGGATTCCCGCCTATGCGCTATATATCGATCCGCCGCTGGGCCGGGTCGGGATGACGGTGACGCAGGCGCAAAAGGCCGGCCGCACCGTCCGCGTCGGCATGCGGCCGATGACCCGCGTCGCGCGCGCCAAGGAAAAGGGCGAGGCGCAAGGGTCGATGCGGGTAGTGGTCGATGCAACCACGGATGAGATCCTGGGCGCCGCGATCCTGGGGCCTGGCGGCGACGAAGCCGTTCATATGGTGCTGGCCGCGATGTCCGCCGGCGTGTCCTATACCGTACTGACGCGGACCGTGGCAATCCATCCTACTGTCTCGGAGTTGATACCGACCATCCTCGGCGAGCTTTCGGCGCCGCTGTGACCCTTCCCTATTTCACGATAGGTTGCACACCGTACTTTTGATGGTAGGTGCTCCTGATCTCATCCTGGCTTCGGGGAGGTTTGGCGAAGACATGGGCCGGCGACAGCAATGGAGTGATCGAAGTGGGTTCGATTTTGACAACTTGATCGACGGGATACTCCGGGCCGTTCGTCGCCTGGACCCAGTCCGCGATCATCGAATACTCGTCGTTGCCTGGCGACAGTATCAACGCACGTCCCTTGAAGCGATAGCCGCGTCTCTCGAAGACGTCGACTACATTGATTTCGATGGCGGGATTGCGTTTCAGGTTGCGTATCGTGCCGGGCGATGCGATATCGGCGAAATAGAGAACGCCGTTCCTGACCGTCAGGGACGCCTTAGGGGAAAGGTTGGGCGTGCCGTCCTCATTGACTGTCGCGACGAACGACAGTATCGCCTGCTTGATGATCGCCTGCATGTCGGCATTGATTTCAATCATGGATATTCTCCTTAATGTCATTTAATGAACTTGGGCAAACGCTTGTCATTGGCGTCGATGCGGTACGGCACAGGCGAGGCCGATTTCCTGCCATTCAAGTTTCCGAAGCCAGGTACCGGCTGGCCCAGGTCGATATCATCGCCGCGGCATAGTCCGCGTCGGCACGCCGCGTCAACAGGTGGTCGGCATCGTCCAGGGAAATGAAGCTCTTCGGATGTTTCGCCACTGCAAAGATGCGCGCGGCATTCTCGATATCCACTGTCGCATCCAACGGCGCATGCAAGACCAGCAATGGAATTCGCAACCGCGCGATCCGCGACGCCAGGTCATGACGCGCCAGGTCCTCGATGAAACTCTTGCGCACCACGAACGGCCTGCCGGCCAGCGTTACCTCCGCTTGCCCCTGTGTCTCGATGGTTTGAAGGCTTTGCGGGCCAAACTGATGCAGGACATGGCTGACATCGAAAGGCGCGCCCAGCGTAGCCACGGCGCGAATGCCCGGCATCTCGCCTGCGGCCATCAAGACCGCCGCGCCCCCCAGGCTATGGCCGACGAGAATGGATGGCGGCTTGCCTTCCGCGGCCATCGCGTTGCCGGCCGCGACCAGATCGCTTACGTCCGCGGCGAAAGTCGTGTCGGCGAAGCTTCCACCGCTATTGCCCAGTCCGGCAAAGTCGAAGCGCAACACGCCGATGCCGCGGGCAGCCAGGGCGCGCGCCAGGCGAGTGGACGCCAGGTTGTCCTTGCCGCATGTGAAGCAGTGGGCAAGTATGGCCCAACCCCGCGGCTGCGCATCCGGCAGTTCCAGTCGGCCGGCAAGCCGGTAGCCATGCGGTCCGTCAAATTCAAAGGTTTGTGCCGTCATAAGTCGCTTTCCCTGGTATCGGCGCACATATATCGATGCGTTCCGCGGGCGAATTCCGAATAGGTGATCCGGGCTCGCTCGCAGGACGATTTATCGGTTTGCCGGCTTAATCGACGGCTGGAAAATCGACGTCGGTGCCGTTGATACGGTTGAAGGTATTGGTGAACAGGCCAAGCGCCATGGTCAGCGAGATCTCGGCCAATTGGGTATCGGTATAGCCGGCCGCGCGGATGGCATCGAATTCGTCCTGGCTGATCGTGCCGCTGGTGGCGTGGAGGTGGGACACGAAACGCACCAGGGCATCGCGCTTGGCGTCGCCCGTGGGCTGCCCGGCGCGAATGGCGCGCAAGGCATCGGCGGACAGGCCGGTCATCTTGCCGACAAAGCTGTGGGCGGCCACGCAAACGTCGCAACCCGTCTTCGCGCTGAGCAACAGCTTGATGGTTTCGAGTTCCTGGTGGCTCAGGCCGCCAGAGTTCAATACGCGCTGGGTATTGAGCACCGCGGCCAGGGATGCCGGAACGAGATGACCCAATGCTGCATATGTGTTCGGGACGCGGCCGCCGGCTATCTTCTTGACCTGTGCGTAAATATCGGCGGTGGCGCCGGTGGCGGACTCGACGTCGGGGATGGCGATGCGGCTCATGGTATGCCTCTTTCATCAGGGGGGATTGGGAACCTACACTTTAGGCGTACTCGATATCGATTTCGAGACTGTATGAGATCAATAAAATGCTGAAAAGGATCAAAACAACCGGGCAATCCTTTACCCGAATGCGCGCGCTTCAATACGATGCCAGCCGTCTTGTCGGGATCGGGATTCAGGTGCCGGCCGTGTAGATGCGCGCCTCATCTACGCTTCACACCGAATGCGAAGCGTATTGCCCGGTTTCAGCCCTCGGCGGCGCCATTGCCCCGGCGTCATCCCCATCTTGTCGGTGAATACGCGCCGGAATGCAGCCACGGATCGATACCCGACCGCATCGGTCACGGCCTCGGTAGTCATGCCCGGCTTCTGCAGCTCGCTGGCGGCCAGGCTCATTCGAATATCGGCCAGCATCTCGATGGCCGACCGGCCGAACTTGTCCTGAAATTGCCGCATGAATGTGGCTCGCGACATGCTGCACAATCGAGCCAGGTCAGGCAGGTTCCAAGGCCGCGCCGGCTCGGCGAGCATGGCTGAAATGGCCGGGGCCAGTCGTGGATGGCCTGCCAGCGCCAATAAGCCCGCCGGGGCCTGTTCGGACTCGCTCGCCGCGCGTAGCGTCAGTGTGAACAGCGCCGACGTGAGCGCGTTGAGGATCGCGAATCTGCCTGGTTTATCGCCGACCGATTCTGTGCACATCAGCCCCACCAGACCGGCCAGGTGATTCGAAGCAGGCCCGCTTCCTTCTTCACCCCGACCGCCCGTGGCGCGCACCGTCAAGGTCGTGGGAAGGTAATCGCGAATCAGTCGATCATGAGGCGGTCCGATAAAAAATCGCCCGCATAACATGTCCAGCCGTTCACCTTGTCCATCGTTTTCCTTGAGCGCCCATCCTGCAGAATTTTGCCGATTATAGGTATGCCCTGGCGCCTGACCGCTGCCATCGTTCAGGACGTGCGCCGACCCGTGAGGCAACAGCACGATATCTCCGCTCAGGAGTTCCGTGGCTGTGCCCGTCTCCGGATCCTCGATAACGGCCCGGCCCTTGAGGATGACGTGGTAGGGAATCTCGTGCGCGGCGGACTGATCCCAGGTCACGCGCCATGGCGCACCGTAGATGCAGCGGACCTCCAACTGCCCGGTGATGGTGATCATTTGCAGGAGATGGCTCAACCAGTCGACTTGGGACATAGGATTCCGTCAGATCTCAGCACAAAAAAGAGCGGGAACCAATTGCGGCAATGCGCCGGCCGGCGGTCTCGGTCATTGCGATGCCCCTTTTGCGGCTGTTCGCATGGCCGATTCGCGTGCGCGCGCAATATCGTCGGCGATAGCGGCGCGGTGCGGATCTCCCTCGGGCAAGATGGCTGCCAAGCGTTCCCAGTAGGCGGACGCCTCGGCAAAACGGCCTGCCTCGAACGCGGCCATGCCGGCCAGCTTCAGGCTGGTCGCCTCTTGTGGATCGCCAGCCAGGGCTTCGTCGGTCAGCGCCTTCAGCTTGGGCGTCCATTGCCGGCCACCCGCGAAATACAGGGCTTCCGCCCAGCGTCCCAGCAGTTGCGGCGGCCGGCCCGCCAAATTGGCGGCGCGCTCGAACGCCCGGGCCGCGTCGGCCATGCGTTCCTGCGCCGCGTAGGCGCGACCCAGCAATGACCAACCTTCGGCCGAGTCTGGTGTTGCCGCCAGTAATGCTTCCAGGCGCATGGCGACTTTCTCGACATTTTGCGCTTTGAGGCCGGCATCCTGTTGTTCCTGCATCAGTTGATCCGACGAACCCCAGTGCAGGTACAACACCAGCGCCAGCAGCGGCGTCGACAGCGCCGCGACCAGGGGAACAGTTCGCCCCAAGGGAGCGTCTGCCGGGTGCGGGGCGTCCTGCGCATCGTCCAGCAATACGCGGGCCGCCTCGTCCCGCCCGGCGTTGAACTGTTCCGCGTCAAGCGTGCCGGCGTCGCGCAGCGTTTCCAATTCGTTCAGACGTTCGCGGTAGACGTCGACGTTCAGGCTTGCACGGTCGGCGTTGAAACCCCTGCGAGGGCGGCGCAATTGGGGCAGCAGGATGAAAGCCGGAGCTGCTGCAAGAAGCAGCCCCGCGTACAACCAGAACATGGTCATGTATCTGACTCCGTGGATGGGGCTGCGTCCTGCAGCAGACTGGCCAGGCGAAGCCGCTCGGCGTCGGACAATGGGCTTTCGGTTGCCGGACGTGAGCGGCGCCGGTTCGCGACGATGGCCGCCAAGGCCGCGCCGCCGGCCAGCAACAGCAGGGCTGGGCCGAACCACAGCAGCATGGTGCGGGAGGATAGCGGCGGGTCGTAAAGGACGAAGTCGCCGTAGCGCGAGACCATGAAGTCGACGATCTGTTCGTCGCTTCGGCCTTCTACCACCATGCGCCGGACCTCGCCGCGTAAATCGTGGGCGATGGGCGAACTCGATTCCGCAATGTTCTGATTCTGGCACTTGGGACAGCGCAGTACCGAGGCCAGATCGTAATAGCGTTGACGCTGGGCGTCGTCAGGGAATTCGAGGACCTCGATGGCGGCATGGCTGGCGTTCAGCATGCCAAGGACAAGAACGAGCGCGGCGATCAGGCGTTTCATCGCGCGGCCTCGCGTAGCAGCTTGTCGTAGACCGGCGCCAGTTCTTCCCGCCAGACACGCTCGTCAATGATGCCGACGTACTTGTCGCGAATGACGCCTTTGCCATCGATGAAGAAGGTCTCGGGGGCGCCGTACACGCCGAGGTCCAGGCCCAGTGTGCCGGCGGCGTCCTCGATGGTCAGCCGATATGGGTTGTGCAATGTGCGCAGCCAGTGCTGCGCGGCGTTGCGGTCGTCCTTGTAATCGACCCCGTAGATGACGACACCCTGGCCGGCCAGCCTGGTCAACACCGGGTGTTCCTCGCGGCAGGATGGGCACCATGTCGCCCAGACGTTGACCAGTGCAGGCCGGCCCTTCAAGTCGTCGCGAGTCAGCATGCGCGATGTTTCCTCGAGCGCCGGTAGCGCGAAGGCGGGAAACGGCTTGCCGATCAGCGCGGAGGGCAGCCGGGTGGGATCGAGGAACAGGCTGCGATATAGCACTACCGCGAGAAACAGGAACAATGCCGGCGGCAGCAGCAACAGCAATCGTTTCATGGCCGCGCTCCGGCAATGCGCATGTCCGGAGCCGGCCGGGCCGCCCGGGGGCGATAGCGCCGATCGGACGCCGCCAGCAAGCCGCCCAGGGCCATCATCAATGCGCCGAGCCAGATCCAGCGCACGAACGGTTTGATCTGCACCCGCACCGCCCAGGCGCCGTCGGCCAGCGGCTCTCCCAATGCCACGAACAGGTCGCGCGTGAAGCCGCCCTGAATGCCGGCCTCGGTGGTGGAAGTCTGCTGGACGCGATAGACGCGCTTTTCCGGGTGCAGCATGGCGACCTCGCGGCCATCGCGAATGACTCGTACACTGCCGCGATCGCTGGTGTAGTTAGGCCCCTGGCGCCGGGCTGTGCCTTCGAACACAAACCGATAGCTGCCCAGTTCCATGGCGGTGCCGGGCGCCATGCGCAGCTCCCGCTCCAGGCTGCCGGTGCTGGCCAGCACGACGCCCAAAGCGCACACGGCGAAGCCGAGGTGGCCCAGATGCATGCCCCAATAACTGCGCCCCAAGGCCGGCAGGCCCTTGCGCAGCCCTTGGTGGCGCGTCTTGTCGCGGATGTCGCGCAGGCCCGCCAGCACCATCCATGCGGCCAACAGGCAACCGGCCGCCACCGCCCAACGCGACCGCTCGTGCAGGGTAGCTGCGGCCAGCGCGACCAGCAGGCTGGTCGCCAGCACCGGTGCGAGCATGCGCGCCAGCCAGCGTGCCGGCGTGTCTTTCCAGCGCGTGAGCATGCCGACGGCAGCCGTCGTCATCAGCAGCGCCATCAGCGGCACGAACATGGCATTGAAATAAGGCGGGCCGACCGACAGCTTGGCGCCGGTCAGTGCATCGAGAATCAAGGGGTAGAGCGTGCCCAGCAGGATCATGGCCGCGGCCACCGACAACAGTAGATTGTTCACCAGCAGCAGCGTTTCGCGCGACCAGATCCCGAAGCCGGCCCGGCTCTTGACCACCGGCGCGCGCAGCGCGAATAGCGCAAGCGAGCCGCCGACCACTACCAGCAGGAACGCCAGCACAAACACGCCGCGCGTCGGATCGGTGGCGAAGGCGTGTACGGAGGTCAGCACGCCCGAGCGAACCAGGAAAGTGCCCAGCAAGCTGAGCGAGAACGCGGCGATGGCAAGCAGCACGGTCCAGCTCTTGAACACACCGCGTTTTTCGGTTGCGGCCAGGGAGTGGATCAACGCCGCCCCCACCAGCCAGGGCATGAACGATGCGTTTTCGACGGGATCCCAGAACCACCAACTGCCCCATCCCAGCTCGGAATAGGCCCACCACGACCCAAGGGCGATGCCCAGGCCGAGAAAGGCCCATGCCACGGTTGTCCAGGGGCGCGACCAGCGTGCCCAGGCAGCGTCGAGCTTGCCGTCCAGCAGGGCCGCGATGGCGAAGGCGAATGCCACCGAGAAGCCGACGTAGCCCATGTAAAGTATGGGCGGATGGACGATCAGGCCGATGTCCTGCAGCAAGGGATTGAGGTCGCGGCCATCGGCGGGGACGTTGGACAGCAAGCGGGCGAAAGGATTGGAGGTGCCGATCAGGAACAGCAGGAAACCCGTGCTGATCATGCCCATCACGGCGAGAACCCGGGCCAGCATCGCCTCCGGCAACTGGCGGGCGCCGAGCGAGACCGCGAATGTCCAGCCGGACAGTATCAACACCCACAGCAGCAGCGAGCCTTCGTGCGAGCCCCAGACTGCGCTGAACTTGTAGTACCAGGGCAGCGCGCTGTTGGAGTTTTGCGCGACATAGGCGACCGAAAAATCATCCGTCAGGAAAGCATGGGTCAGGCACGCGAATGAAAACATCAGGAATGCAAATTGCCCCCAGGCGGCCGGCCTCGCCAACGCCATCCAGCGCCGGTCGCCGCGCCAGGCGCCGGCCAGCGGGATGCTCGCTTGCACCAGGGCGAGGCATAGCGCCAGGATCAGGGCCAGGAGTCCGAGTTCGGGGATCATCGAGCGGGCTCCTGTTTGACGGGCGGGAAATGGCCGGCCGCACCGGCTTGCTTCAGTGCATGCATGGCTTCGGGCGGCATGTAGTTTTCGTCGTGCTTGGCCAGGATTTCGTCGGCCTGCAGGCTGCCGTCGTCGTCGAGCCTGCCCGAGGCGACAATGCCCTGGCCCTCGCGAAACAGGTCCGGCAGGATGCCCTGGTAGCGCACGACGATGCTGCGGGCGCCGTCGGTGACGTTGAATCGCAGCATCAGCGAGTCTTGCGTGCGCTTGAGCGATCCGGACTCGACCATACCGCCGGCGCGGATGCGGGTGCCGTGCGGCGCTTCGCCGGCGGCGATCTGGCTTGGGGTGTAGAACAGGTTAATGTTTTCTTGCAGCGCGGCCAATGCCAGCGCCGAAGCAGCGCCGGCGCCGAATACCAGGGCCAGTATCCAGTACAGGCGCTTCTTGCGGGCGGGGGTCATGGCGATGCCTCCCGGCGCCGGCGGCGTATCCGGTCGTTCAAGTAGCGGCGGCGCGCCAGCAGGGGTAACGCGATATTCAAGGCCATCACTACCAGGCACAAGCCATATGCGCTCCACACGTAGGCGCCATGGCCGCCCATGGCGAGAAAATCGGCGAACGAGGCAAAGGCAATCATGTCCGGTCCCTGAGCAGTCGAGCGATCTCGGCGTCGGCCCAGCGGCTGCCGGCCTCGCGGCGCAGCACTTCCAGGCGCATGCGCGCGAACAATACCGCCCCAAAGAAGCAATAGAAGCCCAGTACCGCCAGCAGCAACGGCAGCCACATCTGCGCCGGCATGGCGGGTTTGTGCGCGAGCGAAAAGCTGGCGGGCTGATGCAGGGTGTTCCACCATTCGACCGAATACTTGATGATGGGGATGTTGATGACGCCGATCACGGCCAGCAACGCGCAGCCGCGCGCCGCGCTGTCGCGGTTGATGATTGCCTGGCCCAATGCGATCACGCCCAGATACAGGAACAGCAGGATGAGCATGGAGGTCAGGCGCGCATCCCATACCCAATAGGCGCCCCAGGTGGGCTTGCCCCAGATCGAGCCGGAGGTCAGCGCGATGACCGTCATCCAGGCGCCGATCGGCGCGGCCTGCTTCAGGGCGATGTCGGCCAGCTTCATTTTCCAGATCAGGGAAATCATGCCGGCAGCAGCGAGCATGACGTAAATGGATTGCGCCAGCAGCGCCGCGGGCACGTGGATATAGATGATGCGGAAGCTGTCGCCCTGCTGGTAGTCCGGCGGCGCGAATGCCAGGCCCCATGCCAGGCCGACTGCAAGCAGCAGCGCGCTGGCGGCGGCCAGCCAGGGCAGGCACTTGCCGCTCATGTCGTGGAACCATTTGGGCGAACCCCATTTATGTAACCAGATCCAGTTCATTCAAGTCGCTCGCAAGGGTTAGTCGGGCCTGCGCCGTGGATGCGTGTCATTCGGCGACGCTGATGGACAGCCCCGCGGCAACGGCAAACGGCGTCAGGGTGATTGCCAGCACGGCGAGGCAGGCCAGCCACAGCAGATGCCCCGCGACCGGCAGATTCTGCAAGGCGGCCTGCAGGGCGCCGCTGCCCAGGATCAGCACCGGGATATACAGCGGCAGAACCAGCAAGGCCAGTAATAGGCCGCCGCGCCGCAAACCGACCGTGAGTGCCGCGCCGACGGCCCCCAGCAGGCTGAGCACCGGCGTGCCCAGCAGCAGCGACAGCAACAATGTCGGGAGGCAATGCGCCGGCAGGCCAAGCATCAGGGCCAGGAACGGGGCCAGCACAACCAGCCCAAGGCCGCTGCAAAGCCAGTATGCCGCTACCTTGGCCAATGCCAGCACCGTCAGCGAGTGCGACGAAAGCACCCATTGTTCCAGCGAGCCGTCCTCGAAATCGGTACGGAACAGGCCATCCAGCGAGAGCAACACGGCCAACAGCGCCGCGACCCATAGCAAGCCGGGGGCGACATTTTGCAGAATCAGCGATTGCGGTCCCAGCGCCAGCGGAAACAGCGCGACGACTACGGAGAAGAACACCAAGGGATTGGCAAGGTCTGCGGGACGACGGCATAACAGGCGTAGCTCTTTATTGAACAGGGAGACAAAGGTCATGCTCACGGGGCGTACTGTCCCAGATCAAGGTCGGCGTAGGTTTGCGCTCGCCGGGTCAGCTCATGATGCGTGGTCAGCGCCACCGTGCCGCCGCGCTCGCAATGCATTGCCAGGTGCGATTCCAGTTGCGCTATGCCGGCAGCGTCCAGTGCCGTGAACGGCTCATCCAGCAACCACAGCGCGGGCGCATCGGGCAGGTACAGGCGTGCCAGCGCGATGCGGCGCTGCTGCCCGGCCGACAGCGCATGGCATGGCGTATCCTCGAAGCCGCGCAAGCCGACCGCGGCCAGGGCCTGCCCGATTTCGGCGGTTGCGCCGCGCCCGTGCAAGGCTCCCAGCCAGGCCAGGTTTTCCGTGGCGGTCAACAGCGCCTTGACGCCGGCGGCATGGCCTATCCACAGCAGCCGGGAAGCCAGGGCGCCGCGCTGCGAGGCGAGATCCCGGCCGAACAAGCTGACATGGCCGGCGGCCGGGCGGGCCAGCCCGCACAGCAGGCGCAGCAGGCTGCTTTTGCCGCTGCCATTGGGGCCGCGGATGCGCAACATGGTGCCGGCATGCAGCCGAAAGCTCACGCTCGCGAATAGCTGGCGTTGGTCGCGTTCGCAGCCGAGAGCGACTGCGTCGAGCACGGGACCGGCGGCGTCCGCGCCGGCATCCTGGAAGCCGCGAAATCTGTGCATGGCGTACCGCATCTACAGCCTGGCGTCCATGCCGCGCTTATCGCTTCAGGATCGGATAGCCGTCGGTGTAAATCCAGTCCGATGCTTGCGCCGGCACGTGGCAGGACTGACAGTCCTTCTTGAAGTCCGTGGACGTTGTCTTTTTGGAGTCGGTCGCGTCGAACCAGGACCAACCCCAACCGTCGCCCCAAAGCTTGTTCTTTGGAAAGCGGCCGACGTCATCCTTCACCATGACAAACCAGCCGGCGAGAGTGTCGGCACTGCTTACGGTTCCGGTGGTCATGGGTTTGGTAGCGGCCTTGAACACTTCCTTCACCAGAACGGTGCCATCGGGAAAGTGCCCGGTCTTGCGGTATGCGGCGATCGTTCCGGGAGATGCGTAGACAACGTGCATCTGTTTTGAGCCCGGGCCTTTGTCATCTGCCACGGCCCAGGTTCCCAGCATCTGATAAGTGGTCCGATAGTCCGCGGGAACGCGCATATTTCCCTGGTTGTCGACCGCGGCCGCGGTCTTTGGGCCGAACTGCGAGCGTGTGTTCGTCTGCCCGAAGGCAGCGACGTGGACCATCATGGATAATCCTACCAGGGCGACGCCCAAGGCACTTATGATTCTCATGGCACTGTTTCCTTGTGTTGGTGAATCGGCGGCATTCATCGACGATTTCAGTCGTCCAGCAATGGATAGAACTGGGTCCAGACATCGTCTTTCTTGGCGTTCGCCCGGTGGCAGAACGCGCATTCCTCATTGGGTTTCACCTTCGCGGTCGCTGCCTTCGGTTCGAAGTGGTTGAAGTTGTAGTAGCCCCATCCCCCGGTGGCGACGTAACGCTTGGAATCCTTGACGGTCACGTCGGCGCCGTTAAACTTCCCGGGAAAGTAGCCGCGCCCGGATGCCTCGGTGCGCGATCCGTCCGGGTTCTGGGCCGGAAGCAGCAGTTGCAATTCCTTGAAGAAGATCGTTCCCTCCGGGAATTCGCCGGTCTTCTTGTAAATCGCATACGAGCCCGGCTCGATGTAGACGTTGTGGAATTCAGGGAAATTGGCCTTGCCGCCGTTGAGCGCGTTAGGCGTGAGCGGTGAGCCGACGTATACCCACTCATGAAAATTCTTCGGCAGGATCAGGTCGCCTGATTTCGTATATTCGGGGAGATAGCGCTTTCTCGCTTGCGTGCCCCCGTCGCTGGACGACGACTGGGCGAATGTGGTTGTTATGACAAGCGCGCTGAGACCCGCAGCAGCAATCAGTAAGGGAATACGCATACCTTTTCTCCTTCTCTCCACGAATAGTTGAGCGCTCATCCTATCTTTGTCGACGGTTCCAATGGTCTCGAAATTGTTCCAATTCGTCCAAATATTCGAATTGGATTCATAACCGACCGCATATGCGAATCTTCGTTGTCCGGGGCATCAAACAGATGCATCCGGATCTGCGGGCTTTAGGCCAAGGAGTATCGTAGGACCGCGTCGCGGCGGTCGCGCGGCGGCAATGGAAGGCGGATCAATTGGCAAGGGTCCATTCGGCGAGCAAAGACGCACGCAATCTTCCCAATCATGCTGTGCGCTGATCCTGAGGAATGCCGCGCTGACGGCGGCCTTGTATTTGGAACCGGCTTATCTTCTTGCCGAACAATCGAGGAATTGCGCCTGCTCCGGCAGGCGCGCCAGGGTGGCGCCGTCCGGTTCGTCATCGAAGTATTTATGCAGCGCGCGGTTGAACAGCTGCCGGTCCGGGGTCGCATTGCCCGATGCGGCGGAGAACAGCGTCATCGAGGAGCGGAATTTCATTTCGTCGGGATCGCCGAATATCGCATAGGCCGACTTGCCAGGGATGGCGTCGACCAATGCCGTGCACTTGCGCAGGCGTTCGCCCAGCAGGGGGTGATCCAGGTAAGCCTCGGCTTCCGCCAGGGAGGCGATGGCGAAGCGGCGCGCCATTTCGCTGCTGCCGAGTCCGGTCAATTGCGGAAAGATGAACCACATCCAGTGCGTCTGCTTGCGGCCGGCGCGCAGTTCCGCGCAAACCTGTTCGAACACCGGCGCCTGTGCATCGACGAAACGCTGCAATTGGTAGGGGTCGTTCACGCCGGTCTCCCGCTGTTTAGCTTATATGGTTGATGAGATTGCTTGGAAATATTGCCGCGATGGAAGTTCCGCATCGAGCAAAAAATTTCGGCGGCGGCGCGGCGGCCATGTATTCCGATTCCTGGCCGCGAGCGTCGGTTACAAATGTCGATTTGTCAGTACAATTGGCCGGAACCTCATAACCCGGTACCGGACATCGCCGCCATCGACATCAATCATATCGACCTCAATCTGCTGCGGGTGCTGTTGACGGTCGGTCAGGAAGAAAGCGTTTCGGTCGCGGCCGAGCGCCTCGGGCTGTCGCAGTCGACGGTCAGCAGCGCGCTCGGGCGGCTGCGGACGCTGACCAGGGACCCCCTGTTCGTGCGCGGCCAAGGCGGCATGCAGATGACCGATTACGCCAAGACGCTCTTCAAGTCGGTTGAAGCCGGCTTTGCCTCGATGGACCTGGCCTTGCGCGAACATGCCTCGTTCGACCCCGGCACGGCGCGCGACACCTTTACCATCCTGATGAGCAATATCGGCCAGTCGGTCTCGGTGCCGCACCTGCTGCGCCATGCGCAAGAGCATGCGCCGGGACTGCGTTTCAACATCATGCAGTTTTCGCGTTTCAGCTATCTGCAGCAGCTTGAAACGGGCGAAGCGGACCTGGTCTGCGGCTATATCTCGCGTCCGAAGGAATGCCTGCGTTCGATCAAGCTGGTCGATACCGAATTCGTTTGCCTGTTCCGCGAAGGCCATCCGCTGATCCATGACGAAATCACGCCGCAGTTGTATGCGAAGCTGGACCATGTCGCGGTCAAGCGCGAGCGCGACAGTGGACGCGGCATCGAGTTGCTGCACGAGCTGGGTCTGGAAAAACGCATCAAGTTGACGCTGCCGCATATCAGCGCCATCCCGCCCATCATTTTCGTGACCGACCTGGTGCTGACCACCACGCGCGGCTTCGCCGAGACCTATGCGCGCATGCGTGGATTGCGCTGGCTGCCGCTGCCCTACAAGCTGCCGTCCACCGATGTCGCCATTTTCTGGCACGAGAAAAAGCAGACCGACGCCGCCAACAAGTGGCTGCGCAACTTCATGCGGGACAGTATTGTGCAGGGATATAAATTGTGAATGCGCCTTTTGATTTTCGTCCGGAGGTGATCCTTCGATACGATGCTGCGCATCTACTCAGGACGAACGGGAGTTTTTATGAATTTAAAGAAAGCCGTTTGGTTTCTTGAATTTTCGTCCGGAGGTGATCCTTCGATACGATGCTGCGCATCTACTCAGGATGAACGGGGAGT
>DASYEK010000117.1:0-14516 GCA_036499085.1 Herbaspirillum sp.
GTTGAAGCAACGGCCTTGATGAAGCACGACAGGAAAATTTTCAACGCCGCGTTGGTCAAGTGGTTCAACATCAAGGACCAGGCCACGCAGGACCTGATGTTCCAGGCGGCCCAGGAATTTCCCGCCAAGCCGTATCCTTCAGTCGAAGGCATCAAGGGCGTGATGGCCATGTACGATTCGCCCGGCATGCGTTCCCACAAGCCCGAGGATTTCTACGATGCCAGCTTTATCGCCGCGCTGGACAAGAGCGGGTATCTGGACCAGGTCGACAAGAAATAGATGCCGTGTTCAGCCGGCATGGTTCGGATTGCAGTCAAGATAAAAGCCAACTCGCATCGGTAAACGAGTTAGCAAACGAGTCGGCAAAAAAGATCTGCAAAACAAAAGCCGGCTCGCTTGAAGCGGGCCGGCTTTTTTCAGACGAGGCAGTCGGCCGCTCGGCCAGCGATTTGCTGACGAAATCCGCATGGCCTTGGCCGGCCGCATGCTGGTCGAGACCAGCAAGCCGATCGCCTTGATCGGCGAAGAGGTCGGCTATCGATCCGATGCGGCATTCCAGCGCGCATTCAAGAAACATATTCTGCTGACCCCGGCGCAATGGCGGGCTCGCGCAGCGCCAAACGTCTAAAAGTATCTATTCAAGTATCTATTCATTATTCATTCAAAATACGCTATTATTTACCGATCTTCATAGGTAATTAGTAGAAAAAGTATCTATTCATAATGAATTCATCGTCAACCCCGGTCGAGCAGTTGCGCGCCCTCCTGCGGCAAGGGCCGGCGGACGGTGCCGCGCTCTGCCGGCAATTGCAGATATCGCAGCCGACGCTATCCAGGCTTTGGAAGGCGGCGGGGGCGGATATCGTGCGTTTCGGCGCGGCGCGCAGCTCGCAATACGGGATGTTGCGCAATGTGGCCGACCTGGGTTCGCTGATGCCGATTTTTCGGGTGGACGCTCAAGGCGGGATCGCGCCCTTCGGCGAACTGCGTGTGCTGCAGAACGATTGGTATGTCTTCATGCCGGAAAGCAGCGGCGTGCCGCAAGTCACGGAAGGCTTGCCGTTTTTCCTGCAGGACTTGCGGCCGCAGGGGTTTCTCGGGCGGCTGGTGCCGCAGCGCTATGCCGATCTACAACTGCCGCCGCGCATCATCGACTGGAATGACGATCACGTCCTGATTTATCTCGCCAAGCGCGGCGAGAATGCGCCTGGCGACCTGATTGTCGGCAGCATGTCGTATCGGCGCCTGCTCGATCATCCGGTTGCCGACTCGATACCGCTGTCTCCCGCCGACCGGGCGGCGCTCTATCCCAATCTGGCGCGCCTGGCCAACCGCGGCGATACGGCCGGTTCGTCCATCGGCGGCGAACAGCCGAAGTTTCTCGCCACGATCGAAACCGAAAACGGCCGCTCGTACCCATCCATCGTCAAGTTCTCGCCGGCCACCGATACGCCGGCCGGCCGCCGCTGGGGCGACCTCCTGGTTGCAGAGCACCTGGCGGCCGAAACGCTGGCCGCCGGCGGCATTCCCGCCGGCCCGTCGGATATCGTCCTCGCCGACGGCCGCGTATTCCTGGAGGTGCGCCGCTTCGATCGCATCGGCGCCAATGGCCGCTGCCCGATGGTGTCGCTGGCCGGCATCGACGGCTTGCTCGGCATGCTGGACCGGCCCTGGTCGGACGCCGCCACGGCGCTGGCCGATCGAGGTTTGCTGGCGCCGGACCAGTTGCTGCGCATCCGCCTGCTCGACGTGTTCGGCGCGCTGATCGGCAATACCGACCGGCATCCGGGCAACCTGGCCTTGTCGTGGCGGCTGAATGGGCCGTTTTCATTGCTGCCGGTATATGACATGCTGCCGATGATGTATCGGCCGAACACGCAAGGCGAAGTCATCGAGCGCACATTCGAACTGGACGTCATCGATGCGCTCGATTTGCGGCACTTCGGGACGGCGCTGGAAATGGCGACCGCGT
Organism: Herbaspirillum sp.; assembly: GCA_036499085.1. Lineage (GTDB taxonomy): Bacteria > Pseudomonadota > Gammaproteobacteria > Burkholderiales > Burkholderiaceae_D > Herbaspirillum. The sequence continues at coordinate 1,973 of DASYEK010000117.1, forward strand.
TCTGGAATCGCGTCATCGCCGATGCAAGAATCTCGGACGATTTCCGCGCGATCGCGATGGCGCATCTTGGCGTCATCGATCGACGCCGCCGATGAATGCCGTCGATGGCAATCCGCATCGGGCCTGAATGGAAATCGCGCTTTCGGGCATTTCGGCCGCGCGTCGGCAGCATTGCATCGTTCAGCGCACTGCCCGCCCCCGCCCTTTCCTTTTCGCCGGCGTGGCCTGCCAGTCCGACTCCCGCGCCAGTTGCACGAAGGCCTTCAGGAAATCGATCTCGGCATCCGATTCGCGCATACCCAGGAAGATCTGCTTGGCGATGCCGTGCTTGCCCAGGCGCACCGGGCTGACCGCGACCTTGTCGGCATATTCTTCCACCAGCCAGCCCGGCAACGCCGCCACGCCGCGGCTGCTTTCCACCATCTGCAGCATGATGTCGGTGGTCTCGATCACCTTGTGCTTCTTCGGCATGCAGCCGGCAGGCAGCAGGAACTGGTTGTAGATATCCAGCCGTTCGATCTCGACCGGATAGGTAATCAGCACTTCTTCCGACAATTGCTGCGGCGTGACGAAGGCGCGGCCGGCCAGCGCGTGGTCGCGCGCCACCACCAGCACTTGCTCGTAGTCGAATACCGGCTCGAACAGCAGGCCGGGTTTGTGCAGCGGGTCCGGCGTGACCAGCAGGTCGATTTCATAGCCGAACAAGGCGCCGATGCCGCCGAACTGGAATTTCTGCTTGACGTCCACATCCACATCGGGCCATGCGGCCAGATACGGCGAAACCACCTTCAACAGCCACTGATAGCAGGGATGGCATTCCATGCCGATGCGCAAGGCGCCGCGCTGCCCCTGCGCATATTGCCGGATTACCTGTTCCGCATGTTCGAGTTGCGGCAGCACGCGGTTGGCCAGTCCCAGCAGATATTCGCCGGCCTGCGTCAGGCGCAGGTTGCGGCCCTCGCGCGTCCACACCGGCGTGCCAAGCTGCTGTTCGATCTTGCGCACGGTGTGGCTCAGCGCCGATTGCGTCAGGAACAAGGTTTCGGCCGCCGCGGTCATTGAACCCCGGCGTTCGATTTCGCGTACGACTGCCAGGTGGATGCGTTCGAGCATGGCGATAATCCATGAGTGGAAGTAATTGATCGATGAAATAATACCATTATTATTCATGGATTCGAATCGCTATGATGGCCCCATCGACAATCGAATGAACAGGAATATGCATCATGGCCATCACACACAATCTGGGATTCCCGCGCATCGGCGCCAAGCGCGAATTGAAGTTCGCGCTGGAAAAATACTGGAAGGGGCAGTCCTCGCAAGACGAATTGACGGCGCTGGGCGCGCAATTGCGCGAGCGCCACTGGCAGGACCAGTCCGGCCTGGACCTGGCGCCGGTCGGCGATTTCTCGTTCTACGACCAGGTGCTGGACACCAGCTTCCTGCTGGGCAATGTGCCGGATCGCGTGCGCAATAACCACGAAGATCGGCACAATCGCAATGCGCACGGCAACCAGCACGATCATGGCCATGACCGCAAACACGAAGGCAATACGCTCGACGACTATTTCCGCGTCGCGCGCGGCCGCTCGGCGCAGGACGATGCCTGCAATCATGTGCACGCCGGCGAAATGACCAAATGGTTCGACACCAACTATCACTACATCGTGCCGGAATTCAATGCCGCCACCGCATTCGAACTCGACGCTTCCCGCCTGCTGGAGCAGCTTGCCCAGGCGCGCCATCTCGGCGTGAAAGCCAAGCCGGTCGTCATCGGTCCCGTCACCTATCTCTGGCTGGGCAAGGCCAAGGACGATTCGAACAAGCTGGCATTGCTGCCGCGCATCCTGCCGGCCTATGTTGCGCTGCTGGAGAAACTCGCCGCCGAAAAAGTCGAATGGGTGCAGATCGACGAACCGATCCTGGTCACCGAACTGGACGCCGACTGGCAACAGGCCTTCGTCACCGCCTACGACGCGCTGAACACCGGCAAGGTCAAGCTGTTGCTGGCGACCTACTTCGGCCAATTGCAGGACAACCTGCCCCTCGCCGCCGGCCTGCCGGTGCAGGGCGTGCATCTCGACGCGATCAATGCGCGCGCCGAAGTCGATCGATTGATCCGGCAATTGCCTGCCGGGAGCGTGCTGTCGCTGGGCGTGGTCAACGGCCGCAACATCTGGAAAACCGATCTGCACGCCACGCTCGAATGGCTGGAACCGATTCATCGCGCTCTGCAAGACCGTCTCTGGATTGCGCCGTCGTGTTCCCTGCTGCACGTGCCGGTCGATCTGAACAGCGAACAGAAGCTGGATCGTGAAATCCACGCATGGCTGGCGTTCGCCCTGCAAAAACTGGAAGAACTCAAGATCCTGGCGGGCGCGCTCAACAAGGGCCGCGCGTCGGTGCAGGAAGCGCTGGTGGCCAATCACGTCGCCATCGAAAAGCGGCGCAACTCGCCGCGCGTGCACAATCCGGCGGTCAAGGCCGCGCTGGCCGGGATCGATCCCGCGCTGGGACGCCGCCAGGGCGGCTACGAGCAACGCGCCGCGACGCAATCGGCCTTGCTGAATTTGCCGGCCTATCCGACCACGACCATCGGTTCCTTCCCGCAAACCGCGGAAATCCGCCTGGCGCGCAGCCAGTTCCGCATCGGCGAATTGGGTGAGGCTGCCTACAAGGTCCTGATGCAGGAAGAAATCGCGCGCTGCGTGCGCGAGCAGGAAGCGCTGGGCCTGGACGTATTCGTGCACGGCGAAGCCGAACGCAACGACATGGTGGAATATTTCGGCGAGCAGCTCGACGGCTATGCCTTCAGCCAGTTCGGCTGGGTGCAGTCGTACGGCTCGCGCTGCGTGAAGCCGCCGATCCTGTTCGGCGACATCAGCCGCCCGCGCGCAATGACCGTGGAATGGAGCACCTATGCGCAATCGCTGACCGACAAGCCGATGAAAGGCATGCTGACCGGTCCGGTCACGATCCTGAACTGGTCCTTCGTGCGCGACGACCAGCCGCGTTCGGTGTCCTGTTATCAACTGGCGTTGGCGATCCGTGAAGAAGTGCTGGACCTTGAAAAGGCCGGCGTGCGCGTGATCCAGATCGACGAGGCCGCGCTGCGCGAAGGCCTGCCGCTGCGCCGCGCGCAATGGAACGAGTATCTGCGCTGGGCGGTGGAATCGTTCCGCATCACCGCCAATGGCGTGCGCGACGATACGCAAATCCATACACATATGTGTTATTCGGAGTTCAACGACATCATCGGATCGATTGCGGATATGGATGCCGACGTCATCACGATCGAAACATCGCGCTCCGATATGGAATTGCTGGATGCGTTCGACGATTTCAACTATCCCAACGAAATCGGCCCGGGCGTCTACGACATCCATTCGCCGAATATCCCGAGCCAGGCGCATATCGTGCAACTGATGAAGAAGGCGGCCGAGCGGGTGCCGGCGCAACGCCTGTGGGTCAATCCCGATTGCGGCCTGAAGACGCGCAATTGGGCCGAGGTGATCCCGGCGCTGCAGAACATGGTGGCGGCGGCGAAGACCCTGCGCCAGGCGGCATGAAGGCAAGGCGTCTCCCCGGCGCGGGAGGCATCATGCGGCGATGCAACTCGATCGACATTGATTGGTCATAACGAATAATCGATCGGATCGGCCCGGAACAAGGGCCATCCGGTCGGTATTTCGATCGATCCGACAATTCAAACAAGGAGCATCTTCATGAACAAGCTTTTGCGCAGTGCCCTTCGGTCCGCGTCGGCGGCTGCGGTGGCAACGATGGCGGCAGCCGCGGCGATGACCATCCAGCCGGTTTTTGCACAGGACGATGCGGCAGCCCTGCCCGCCGCCACTACCGTCGGCAACGCTTCGTTCGTTTCGGGCGGGATCGGCATCGATCAGTCCGAAGCCATGAAGGCGGCGGCGTCGAAGTATTCGCTGGAACTGATATTCAGCGCCAGGAAGGACCGGAATGCGCCGGGCGCCAGCGCCGGCGCGAGCGCGGCCTATACCGCCGACGTCAAGGTGAAGATAACGGATCATTCCGGCAAGACCGTGATCGATACCGTCTCGCAAGGCCCTTACCTGCTGGCCAATCTGCCGGACGGCGTTTATCGGGTGGAGGCGAGCGCCGACGGCGCGAGCAAAACCCAGCAGACCACGATCAGGAAAGGCGCGCACCAGCGCCTGGTGTTTTCCTGGGCGGATTAAAGACGATTGATTGCCAGAATCTGCGCCGTGCGTTGCATGCCGCTGTGATAGCGCCCTTCGCTCAGGGCGCGTTCCTGTTCGCGCGAGATTTCCAGCGTCAGCGGCGCCAGTTCCTCGCTGAGAATATGCACGCCGGGATAGCGGCCATCTGCCGTGGCGTCGATTTCCACCTTGGTCTCCAGCACCAGCCGCCCTTGCGGCCGCAAGGCCTGCCGCATCTGCCGGTATAGCCGTTGCCGGATTGCGCTCGGCGGCTGCGCGAAGATCGACAGCACCAGATCCCAGCGCCCGATGCCGGGATCGAAATCGGCCAGGTCGGCGACGATGGTATCGATTTTCACGCCATGCTTTTCCGCCAGCGCGCGCGCCTTGGCCAGCCCGACTTCAGAGAAATCGACCGCCGTGACGCGGAAGCCCAGTTTGGCCAGATACACCGCGTTGCGGCCCTCGCCTTCGCACAGCGACAAGGCGTCGCCCCCGGCCGGAACCTGCGCGCAGGCCTCTACCAGGAAATCGTTGGGCTGTTCGCCATAGGCATAGCCGGGTTCGCTGAAGCGGTCGTCCCAGTGGGAGCTTTGTTCGGAGGAGGCAGGCGTCGTCATGGTTGCCGCGCCTGCTGATTTTTTTCGACGGCTTTATTGATCAAGCGAAAGAGAGACGCAATGACGATCGTGATAAATCCGACGATCGCCAAATGAAAGCTCTTTAGCGCAAACGACGCTGCGATCATCAAAAGCCCGACTCCGACCGGAATCCAGAAGACGAGGATCATTCCCAAAAGCGAAAAAAATCTTTGCATGGTTCGCTCCTCAGTTTTGACCCAGCCGCGCGCGCCATTCGGCCGGCGAATGGGTAAAGACTTTGGCGGTTTGCGCCGAGGCGATGCCGATGTCGTAGCCGTAGCTCAGCGTCACCGCGATCGCATCCTTGTTGCCGGCAGCGACGGGATTATCGAGCGCGATGCGGGCGATGCGGTCGGCAAGCGGTTCTTCAAACAAGGCCTTGGACTTGAGCGCCACCTGGATCGACAGGCTTCTGCCGGTGCCTTTTGCGCTGCCTTCCGCGGTACCGGCGCCCTCCTTTGCATCCGGATGCGCGGTCGCGCCGTCGGTCACATTGGCGCGCGCCACGCCAGGCTCGGCGGCGATGCGGTTCTGCAATGCCAGCAGCGAAACGAAGGGCTCTTTCGCTGTCAATTGCGCGCCCACCACAGGCAATACCCCGGCGACGATAAACAGCAGCGCGACGACCGTTTTATGCACGCGCGCGAGCGGATGGAACAGCGGCGTGCCGGCGGGCGTGTTGATATCCGCCCGGACCACATAGGCGCCCACCGCCAGGTCCTGCAGCGATTGCCTGGTGCCGCGATTGAACAGCAGCAGATATCCCAGGCCGAACGCAGTGCCGAAAATCAGTACCGACAGCACCACGCTCGCGCCCAGATGCGCCGTCAGGTCGAACGGGATGCCGACCAGGAAATACGGCACCAGCAAGATCGCGGCGCGCACGAACGCCTTCGGCAAGGGCAACGGCGCTCCGTTGCGCGAGGCCACGCGAATCCGCATGGCTACCTTGCCCAGGCTCTGGCCATTGCGCATATTGCTGTCGCAGATGCCGAAATACAGCATCGCGATTGCAAAGCCGATCGCGCCGCCCCAGACGCCGATGCCGGCCAGCGCATCGAACAGCAAAAAACCGAGACACATGCCGGCCACCGCCAGCAGGATCCAATCCAGGAAATAGGCCACCGCCCGCTTCCACAGCGGCGAGATGGCGGGTGCGTAACGCCGGCCTTGCGCGCCCTCCCCATTCGCCATGCCGCCGGCGTTCATCATATTCGTTGTTTCTTCCATTGCCATGCGTCGTTTCCTGTCCCTGTCTTGTGCCGTGATGTGTTATTTGCCTTGCGGCTTGCCCTGTAGTTTATACGCCAGCGTGTCCAGCGCCGTCAGCCCGCGTTCGGCGAACTTGGGCTCCTCGCGCAGGATATCGCTGCGTTCGAGCACGACCGCCTCGGAATGGCCGCGGTACAAGGCTTGCACTTCATCGTCCGGCACCGAGAACGGCGGGCCGTTCATCAATTCCTGGCGGTAGTCCAGCGTGACCAGCAGCCCGCGATAATGCCGCGGCAATTGCGCATAGACATGCCGCACATACGGCGCGCGCATCGGCGGCGGCAGCGCGATCAGCGCGGCGCGGTCGTAGATGCCGTCGCAGCCGGCGAGCGTGGCCGCGTCCAGCTTGAAGATATCGCCGCAGATGATTTCGATGTCGCCGGCCACGTAATGGCGGCCCATGGCCGATTCATGGATGACGGCCTGCAAGCCGTTTTCGGCGAAGAACTGCTCGACGCCGATTTGCGCCAGTTCCACGCCCAATACCCGCATGCCCTGCCGCGCCAGCCACAGCATGTCCAGCGATTTGCCGCACAGCGGCGCCAGCACCCGGCTGCCGGCCGGCAGCGCCAGCGCGGACCAGTGCCGCGGCAGTTGCGGCGTGATCGCGTTTTGATGAAAATGCGTGCGCCCGTCGCGCCAGCGCTCCAGCCAGAATTCCGCTTCCATTGTTGCTCCCGGGTTACTTTTTGTTTGGTGGCGCTATTATTGCCCCGTTTTGACCCGCCCGCCATCCCGCCAAGGCTTGGAAGCCTTCCGTTTGCCGACGCATGGAACGGGTGTTGTGGCTTTATAATCGCGGTTCGCTGCGATATCGCACTTCGTCACATCCGCGTCACATCCTTATTGTTAGATATCAACTGGCACTCTGCGCCATTGTTTCCCGCGATCATATTCGCAACTACCGCGCAATTCACCTTTCACCTATTTCACGCCGATTGAATACGCCGTCCAGGAACGTAAAAAAGCTTAAAGACATGTTCAAGGACGGTCGCGGCCTTTCCTTGGGCTTTGCATTGCTGTGCTGCATTCTTCTGGGCGTGATCTGGTTTACCACCGTCACCCGGATCGACATCGAAAAGAAGCTCGCGCTCGAAAGCTCCATCGCCGACAGCAAGAACGTCGCGGCGATCGTCTCCCTGAACCTGGACGAAGTACTGACCCGGACATTGCTGTATGCCAAGATCGGCCAGTCCCTGTTGCAAGGCGATCCGACTGCGGCGGCTTATCTGAATCCGCTGGCCTCGGGCGATTCGGCCTATCTGCGCTTTGCGGTGTTCGACAGCGGCGGCAAGCTGGTCTATTCCTCGGCGCGGCAGGCGCGCGAGCCGGAATTCGCGCGCCTCATCGAGGCGCAGCGCAATGCACTGAACACCGGTATGGCGATCAAGCCGCCCGAGAAGGACGACCGCTACAGCTGGCGCGTGCCGGTGCTGATTCCGTTGAAGGACGGCGGCGATCGCCCCACCGGCTTTTTCGCGGCGCTGCTCGACCTCGGCTATTTCCTGAAAACGTATAAAGAGGTCAGCGTCAACAGCGGTAGCCGCATCGAGATCCTGAACCGCGCCGGCTTCCAGCTGGCCGAGCTCAGCGGCAATACCCTGTCCGGCGGCAGCGTGGGCGACCGGAAACAGCGGGAATACGATGTGTTCCTGGCGAGCAGCGCCATGGAAGGCGTCATCGATGCGCCGCCGGCTGCCGAGGACGGGGCCGAAGCCGACCGTAGCGACGACGACGCCATCGGCGCCCTGCGCAAGCTGGAAAAGTATCCGCTGGCGGTCGCGGTCAGCCGCAAGCCGGCCAGCGTCTTCGGCAAACAGGCCCATGCGCAGCGGCAGTATGTTTACCAGTCGGCCATCGTATCGATCGCCGCCATTTTCCTGACCTTCTGCCTGACGGTCGTCGCGCGCCGCCGCAAGAAACTCTACGACCGGCTGAGCTGGTCCGAACGCGAAAAGAGCGGCCTCATCGACGAACTGGAAAAAGAAAAGACGCGCGCCTACCAAATGGCGTCGCACGATTACCTGACCGGCATCCCGAACCGCATGCTGTTCTATGAAATCGCCACCAAGGAACTGTCGCTGGCGCGCCGCAGCCGCCGTCTGTATGCGTTGTTCTTCATGGACCTGGACAAGTTCAAGCTGATCAACGACAACCTGGGCCACGCAGTCGGCGACCTGCTGTTGCAGGCCGTGGCCGCGCGCTTGCGCGCGGTGCTGCGCGAATACGATCTGCTGGCGCGTATCGGCGGCGACGAATTCGTGATCCTGGTATCCGAACTCGCTTCCGAAAAACAGGTCGCCGAAATCGCGAGCAAAATCGTCTCGGCCATCTGCGCGCCCTACCCGGCCCTGGGCGGCCACGACGTGCACACCGCGCCCAGCATCGGCATCGCCCTGTATCCGCGCGACGGCCAGAGCATCGACGACCTGATGACCAATGCCGATTCCGCCATGTACAGCGCCAAGGCCACCGGCAGCGGCACCTACCGTTTCTACGACGCCTCGCTCAACGAATCGTCGGCGCGCTGGGTGGAATTGCTGGCGCGCTTCAAACAGGCGCTGCGCGAAGACGAATTCTGCCTGCACTTCCAGCCCAAGGTCGACATGCAGAGCATGGAAGTGGTCGGCGTGGAAGCGCTGGTGCGCTGGCAGCATCCCGACCATGGCCTGATCTATCCCGGCGAATTCATCGGCATGGCCGAGGAACACGATCTGATCGTGCCGCTCGGGCACTGGGTCATCGAGGCCGCCTGCCGCCAGCTGGCGCACTGGCGCGCGATGGGCGTGCCGGCGGTGCCGGTGGCCATCAACGTATCGGCCAAGCAATTGCGCGACAACCTGCTGGTCGAGACCGTGCTGGCCGCGCTGAAGCATTACGCACTGCCGGCCGGGCTGCTCGAAATCGAGATCACGGAAAGCTGCATCATCGACGATCTCGACGTGGCGCGCACCGTGCTGGAAAGGCTGCGCAGCGCCGGCCTCAAGATTTCCCTGGACGACTACGGCACCGGCTATTCCGACCTGAGCCACATCAAGACCCTGCCGATCTACGCCGTCAAGATCGATCGCTCTTTCGTCAGCGATATCCGCAACGACAACAACGACGCCGTGATCGTCGCCTCGATCATTTCGCTGGCGCACAACCTGCATCTGAAAGTCATCGCCGAAGGCGTTGAAAGCAAGGAGCAGCTGACGCATCTGAAGGTGGCCGGCTGCGACCAGGTGCAGGGATTTTTCCTGCAGCGGCCGGTGTCCGCCGCCGAGATCGAACGCACGCTGGCGCAACGGAGATTCCCGCTGATATGAAAAAAAACCGTCCGGGCGCCGCCCTTCCCATCCGTTTCCTGTTTGCGCTGCTGCTGGGCGCCCTATCCGGCATGGCGTGCGCCGCGCCGACCGCCGCGCTTGCCCCGGCCGCCGCTGCCGCCCTCCCCGGCGGCGCCTGCGAGCGGCCGGCGCGCCTGCGTTTTTCCTTTACGCCGGAGGCGCAGCTACTGGAATACCCGGGCATGCTGCAGCCCTTGTTCAAGGCCCTGTCCGATGCCCTGCATATCCCGGTCGAAAGCATGACGCTGCCCTCTTACGGCGCGGTGATCGAAGGCCTGCTGTCGGGATCGGTCGATATCGCCAAGCTCGGTCCGGCCTCCTATACGTCCGTGCACAGCAGCGACGAATCGATCCTGCCGTTCGCGACCGAATCGACGGTGCCGGACCTGTTCGGCGCGTCGCCGACTTCCTATTATTCGCTGCTGATCGTGCGCCAGAAAAGCGGCCTGACGATCGAATCGCTGAAAGGCAAGAAGCTGGCCCTGGTCGATCCCGACAGCACCTCGGGCGCGCTGATCCCGTTCAAGCTGTTCTCGCGCCGGCTCGGCGTGCCGCTGCCTGCGTATTTTTCGCGCATCGGCTATTCCGGCACGCACGACCAGTCGGTGATGTCGGTGATGGGCCGCGAAGTCGACGCCGCGTTCGTTTCCAGTGCGACCTTGTCGAGCATGATCCGCGGCGGCCGCGTCAAGCGCGACGAAATGCGCGTCCTGTGGAAATCGGACCAGATCCCGCGCGACCCCTTCGTCTATCGCGGCCGCCTGTGCGCCGACATCCGCCGGAAAATACAGCAAGTCTTTTTCGCCGCCCATAATCCGAATGTGACCGCGGCGCTTACCGCCATGCAGTCGGAGAAATTCGTGCCGGTCTCGGATCGCGACTACCGGATCATTCGGGATTTGCAGAGTCCGGACTGAATTACCGTTTTTCCAAATTGGTTGTTGCAAATGCGCCCGCATAGAGCCCATTTGGCATATCTGTCGCCAGGCAATTGATAAACCCCCCCTATTTCCCCCCTTAATCAAACGTTAAGAAACGTAAAGACCCCCCAGAATAAGCTCGAAGGCATGTACGTCCGGGATTACGGTGATTAACGATAACTGACGGAGGAGATATGAATTTAAGGAATTTGCGCATCGGCGCGCGCTTGGGTTTGGGTTTCGGCTTGATCGCGCTGATGCTGGCGGCGACCGCGGCGCTGACGACGGTCAAGGTCGACCATTTGTCCGAAGCGATCGACTTGACCACCAACGACCACTATCCGAAAACCGTGCTGGCGCATTCGATCAAGGACGAGGTCAATGAAATTGCGCGCAGCACGCGCAATATGCTGCTGATGTCCGATCCGGGCGAAGTCAAGGCGCAGGTCAAGGAGATTCTCCAGAACGAGCAAGTCATCGCCGAAGCCACGCGCAAACTGGACGCCACCATCAAGACCGATCACGGCCGCAAGCTGTTTTCGGCGCTGGTCGAGATGGGTCCCAAGTTCTCAGCCACCCGCGACCAGTTCCTGAAACAGGTCGAGATCAACGAACTGGAGGCCGCGCGCGGCATCCTGCTGGGCGCCATGCGGCCGGCGCAACTGGCTTACATGAAGGCATTGGATAACCTGATCGACTATCAGCGGCAATTGATGGTCGACGCCGGCGCCGAATCGGCGGATACGGCAACCCGGACCAAGACCCTGGTGGCGGCCATCGCTTCGCTGGCGCTGCTGGCGAGCATATTGGTGGCCTGGCTGACCACCCGTTCCATCGTGCGGCCGCTGGCCAATGCGGTTGCGGTGGCGCGCCGCGTGGCCGATGGCGACCTGACCAGCGAGATCATTGTCCGCACCACGGACGAAACCGGCCAGCTGCTGGCCGCATTGCGCGACATGAACGACGGCCTGGTCCGCATCGTGACGCGCGTGCGCAGCGGCACCGAGGCCATCGCCGCGGCGACTTCGCAGATCGCCACCGGCAACCTGGACCTGTCTTCCCGCACCGAACAGCAGGCCAGCTCGCTGGAGGAAACCGCATCGGCCATGGAGCAGCTGACGTCGGCGGTCAAACAGAATTCGGACAACGCCAGGCAGGCCAATGCGCTCGCGATTTCGGCGTCCGGCGTGGCCGGCGAGGGCGGCACGGTGGTGGGCGACGTGGTGGCGACGATGGACGCCATCAACACCTCTTCGCACAAGATCGTCGATATCATCAGCGTCATCGACGGCATCGCGTTCCAGACCAATATCCTGGCGCTGAATGCGGCGGTGGAAGCCGCGCGCGCCGGCGAGCAGGGCCGCGGCTTTGCGGTGGTGGCCAGCGAAGTGCGCAGCCTGGCGCAGCGCAGCGCGGCGGCGGCCAAGGAAATCAAGGGCCTGATCGACGATTCCGTGCATAACGTCAGTTCCGGCGCGGCGCTGGTGGCGCGCGCAGGAGTGACGATGTCGGAGGTGGTCGACAGCGTCAGGCGGGTCAACGACGTGGTCAGCGAAATCAGTGCCGCCGGCCAGGAGCAGAGTACCGGCATCGAAGAGGTCAACCGCGCCGTCACGCAAATGGATGAAGTCACGCAGCAGAATGCCGCGCTGGTGGAAGAAGCGGCGGCCGCCGCGGCCGCGCTGCAGACCCAGGCCGGCGACCTGGCCAAACTGGTGAGCGTATTCAAGCTGGCGGGGGACGCGAATATCGCGCGGGTCGATGCGCAGTCGGTGCGGATGAACACCATTACGCCGCCGCGCCGGCCGGCATTGCCTGCGGGGAAGGGTGTTGCATCCAGGCCGGAATCGGCTTCCACGGCGCCCCGGTTGAGCGGGAAGAGCGCTAATATCGGCAAGCCTCCCGCGAACGGCGACAATCCGGACGATTGGGAAACGTTCTAAACTCGGAACCGGATTGCCTGCCGCCTACCTGATCGGCAAGAACGCGGGGCGCCATGCCAAGAGCTTTACCATGCGGGTGCAGTACACCTTCTAGGCAGCCAGGCGGTCAGACCATCCCGAGAAAAACCAGTCCCAGCACGCTGCCGCCCGCCAGCAGCCAGAGCGGATGCACTTTGCTGCGCCAGCCGATCAGCCCGACCGCGATCGTGATTGCCGTCAGCAGCCAGTTGCCGTCGGCGGCGC
>DASYEK010000118.1:0-6062 GCA_036499085.1 Herbaspirillum sp.
CAAGGTCAAAGGGCCGCGTCGAAGCATTACCGCCGCAGTCCAAAACATAAAGAATACAATGCAAAAAAGTTTGAACACCCAAAGCAAAAACCATTTTTAGAGAGACACGACATGCCGAACCAAACCCCCATCAAGCTCGACCTGATCACCAATCTGCAAATCCGCCCGGCCGATCATTACTTCGAAGTGCGCGATCCAGGCAACTTCTCTGAAGTGGTGGCGCTGGTCGCCACCGCCACCGCGAAGGATGTCGAGGCGGCGGTGAACGGCGCCTACGAAGCCGGCCAATCCTGGCGCGACGTGCCGGTGCAGGAACGCAACCGCCTGCTGCTGCTGGCCGCCGATGCGCTGGAAAAGATCGCCGGCGACCTGGCCACCACGCTGGTGCGCGAACAAGGCATGCTGCTGGCCGACACCAAACGCGATGTCGTCAACGGTTACCAGACGCTGCGCGAAACGGCCTCGATCACCGAAGACTTCCTGAAGGCGGATACGGTTGAAGACGGCGAAGCCCTGATCCGCGTCGAAAAGGCGCCGATCGGCGTGATCGCCGCGATCATTCCATGGAACGCACCGATGGGCCTGGCGATGGCCAAGGTCGGCCCCGCCCTGGCGTGCGGCAATACGCTGGTGATGAAACCGTCGCCGTTCGCGCCGGTGGCCCTGACCCAGGCCTTGCAGACCGTGGCCGGCTTTTTCCCGCCGGGCGTGCTCAATGTGATCAACGGCGACGGCGAATCCGGCCCGGCGTTGACGCGCCATCCGCTGGTGCGCAAGGTGTCCTTCACCGGCAGCATCGGCACCGGCCGCGCCGTGATGGCGGCAGCCGCCGAATCGATCAAGAACATCGGCCTGGAACTGGGCGGCAACGACCCGGCCATCATCCTGGACGACGCCGATCCGGCCGAAGTGGTGCCGGAACTGGTGCGCCGTATTTTCCCGCGCTCCGGACAGGTCTGCTACGCGGTCAAGCGCATCTATGTGGCGCACACGCTGCACGACAAATTCCTGGCCGCCCTGTGCGACGCCATCGACAAGCTGCAAGTCGGCTACGGCCTGGACCCGCGCTCGACGCTGGCGCCGGTCAACAACCGCAACCAGTTCAATTTCATCAAGGGCCTGCTGGAACGCACCAAGGCCAGCGGCGCCACCGTGCGCGAACTGGGCGGCGTCGTCGATGCCGCCACCTGGGACCAGGGCTACTACCTGCGCCCGGCCGTGATCAGCAACGTCGCGCCGACCGCCGAAGTGGTGCAGTCCGAACAGTTCGGCCCGATCATTCCGGTGGTGCCGTACCAGACCGAGGACGAAGCGGTGCGGATGGCCAACAGCACCGAACACGGCCTGGCGTCATCGATCTGGACCAGCGATTTCGACCGCGGCCTGAAGCTGGCGCAGCGCATCGAAGCCGGCGTCACCTTCGTCAACAGCCATGCGCGCACCAGCCTGGGCGACCGCCATCTGCCGTTCGGCGGCGTCAAGCAGAGCGGCATCGGCCGCGTGCGCACCACCATCGGGCTGGCCGAATACATCGAATATCACGCGATCAGCCTGAACAAGAAGAATCTCACCAATAGTAAAAGCAACGTCAAAGGGACGAACTAAGATGGAAAAGACAGCACCGCGGTATACCGCCTCCGACGCACTCATGTCCGGCCTCTACGAAGCCGGCGTGTCTTATATTTTCGGTAACCTCGGAAGCGATCACGCCGACATCATCGAAAGCCTGGCCAAGGCCGCCGGCAACGGCACGCCGATGCCGGAAGTGGTGCTGTGTCCGCATGAAGGCGCCGCCATCGCCGCCGCGCACGGCTTCGCGCAAGTCAGCGGCCGCGCGCAGGCGGTGTTTGTGCACGTCGACGTCGGCACCCAGAACATGGGCGGCGGCATCAGCAACGCATTGCACGGCCGCATGCCGGTGTTCATCTTCGCCGGCCTGACGCCCTATACCATCGAAGGCGAATTGCCGGGCAGCCGCAACCGTTCGGCCACCTATCTGCAGGACGTGCCGGACCAGGGCAGCATCGTGCGCCAGTACGTCAAATGGGACTACAGCATCCACACCGGCAAGAACGTCAAACAACTGGTGCATCGCGCGATCCAGATCGCCGAAAGCGACCCGAAGGGACCGGTCTACCTGACCGGCGCGCGCGAAGTGCTGGCCGAGGATGCGGTGGAGACGCCGATGAATGCCGCGAAATGGCGGCCGATCGCCCCGTCGCCGTTGCCGGCCGACGGCGTGGCGGAGATCATCGAGGCACTCTCCAAGGCGCAGAATCCGCTGCTGGTGACTTCCTATTCCGGCCGCAATCCGGCCTGCGTGGCCGAGCTGGTGCGCTTCTGCGAACGGCTTGCCATCCCGGTGGTGGAAGAGCGTCCGATCCAGATGAATTTCCCGGCCAGCCATCCGCTCCACCTGGGCTATCTGGCCGCCCCGCACATCGCCGCTGCCGACGTGATCGTGGTGGTCGATTGCGATGTGCCATGGATGCCCTCTACCAAGGATGTGCCGAATCCGGACTGCAAGGTGTTCTACATCGACGTCGATCCGCTCAAGGACACCATTCCGCTGTGGTACATGCCTTCCGACCGTTTCTTCAAGGCCGACTCCAATACCGCACTGGCGCAGTTGAACCGGCATCTGGACAGCGCCCAGGGCCTGGACCAGGAAAAGCTGAAACAGCGCCTGGCCGCCACGCAAAAAAAGCACGACGAGCAGCGCGCCGCCTGGGCCGGGAAAACCGCGCCGCCGGCCGACAATGTCTGCACGCCGGAATGGGTCACCGCCTGCCTGCGCGAGGAAGTCACCGACAGCACCATCCTGATCAACGAGTCGGTCACCAGCGCCACCTCGATTTTCAATAACCTGCCGCGCAACAGGCCCGGCACCTTCTTCGGCAGCGGCGGCAGTTCGCTGGGCTGGGGCGGCGGCGCGGCATTGGGATCGAAACTGGCGGCGCCCGACAGCGATGTGATCTGCTTCACCGGCGACGGCGCATTTTTCCTAGGCAATCCGTCCTCGGTGTTCTGGACCTCGCGCCGCTACGACGCGCCGTTCCTGACCATCATCTTCAATAACCAGGGCTGGAACGCCACGCAGGAGAACTTCAAGCGCCTGCATCCGAACGGCGGCGCGGGCACGCTGGGCGCCTGCGTCAGCCTGAGCCCGTCGGCCGACTTCGGGAAAATCGCCGAAGGCGCGGGCGGCGCGCTGGCGCATACGGTGGAACGGGCCGACACGCTGCCGGCCATCCTCAAGGAAGCCATGCAGGCGGTCCGCAACGGCCGCTCCGCAGTAGTCGACGTACGCATGAAATCCATTTAAGGCCGGCTGCCACAGCCGCGCCAGGCGCCGGTCGCCGACCAGCCGATCGATCGGCTGCTTCACCGACAGCGCCGATAGTCCTGAAGGTTTCGGGGTCCAATGCACATGCTGCAGCGGATCCCTTTTTTATCGCCTCGTCAAAGGCCCGCCGTCAGCGTTTCCACGATCCGGCTCAGGCGCGTGCGATAGACCGCCTCGTCGCCTTCGCTCATCTGCGAGATCCCCACCGCCGCCGCCAGGAACATCTGCGCCGCATCGTCGCGATGGATGCCCTCGGCGCGCAGCATCTCGCCCAGCAGCGCATCCATCTTCCGATAGAAATCGCAGAATATTTCCGCCACGAAGAGCCGCTTGGCTTCCTTCTTGCAGGCGTCGGGCGAGGCATCCACCAGCACGCGATACATGGCGCCGATCTTGATATCCAGGAAATCCACGATGCGCTCCATCAGCGACCCCGGCCGCGACAGGATTTCATTGGCCCGATGCAGCAGATTGGCACAGGTGTCTTCCACCGTTTCGGCAACGAAACGCTCATCCACGCATTGCCAGTACAGAGCTGTCATTTCTTTATTATTTTGTAAAAACATCACGCTCCCTCCTCGATAAACTTCCCCGCGCATGCAGCCGGGTCGATGCGCCCGGTCCGCCTGAATGGCGATCACGACGGAAATGCAACAAGTCGTGCAAATATCAATCGCCGCGCCTGCGCCTCGCATTTGATCTTTAGCGTGTCCTACAAACTGTCAGAACTTCCCTTGCCAGGCTGGTAAACCACGATCCACGCGACGTGACTTAAAATTCCCCCAGGCGTTTTCATCATATAATTCTATAATATAACTCATTACGTCAACAAAAGACGTCTTAATAAGTTATTTTCAGGAGCGACAAAGAAGTTGACACTTCACGTCCGATAAGAATGACGGAGGGTGTCATGAATGATGAAATTGAAGGGCCGGAAAAACAGTTGGCGAAACGGGTAGGCGCCGTTATCGCGAGGAGACGAAAGGCCAAGGGGCTGACGCAGGCGCAATTGGCCGAGCGGATGAGCATAGAGAAAGAAACCATCAGCAGAGTCGAAACGGGGGTGATTTCACCAACGCTCAGCCGCCTGGCTCAACTGGCAAAAATTCTGGATTGTGAGATGACTGACCTTTTAAGAATAAGTACACCTGAAGTTGAGGATCACGCGCATTCCCTGGCCGGCAGGATGGGGGACCTGAGCGACAGCGAAAGAGAGCTGATCGTCGGCATGCTGTCAAGAGTGGCCGTGGCGCTGAGAAAATTTCCGCCCAAGGAAAGGAAGATCGTCGAGAAATTCCTGTCCGATGTGATACAGCCGAAAAATTAAGCGAGGCGTCAAGCCAGGAAGCTAGCCAAGAATCAAGCCAGATAGCCCAACCGGGATCATCAGCCGAATCATTAGCCGAGTTCATCCGCCGCAGTCCTTCGAAAGCCGTTCCCAAAACAGCGTCTCGCCCAGATGCACGTTGGCAGTCCAATCCTGGTGCGAGGCATCGTCGGCGTCGTCGGTAATGTATTTGTAGGCGCGCCAGGGCGCCGCATGCAGACGGCAGGCATGCGCAATGGCAAACAGCTCCATATCCACCACATCCACCCCCGCGGCCGCCAGCCATTCGTCGCGCGCGGTGACGAAGCTGTCGCCGGTGCCGCACACTGTATCCCCCCAGCCGGAAAAATAGGCCGCCGGCGCATCCGAGAAAGGCGTCACGCCGCGTTCGGCCAGCGGCATTGCCAGCATGTCGCGCTGGATCACCTTGGCGATCTCGAGCAGGCCATGCAGGGCCGGTCTGATTTTGCCGGCCGTGCCGAAGTTGACCACCAGGTCCGGCCGCAGCCGCAGGATCGCTTCGACCGCAACCGACGCCGCATTCACCTTCCCCACCCCGGTAAATACCACTTCCACACCAACCGGCGCCCGGCTCGCCTTCAGTTCGCTTTCCAATGCGGTCAACAATAATATCTTCTGCGGCATTCCTGTTCCTATCGATAGATTCTTACTGTGTCTTACTTCACGCTTCACACGAATCCTACAGCAAGCCGCGTATATGTCTGATTCGAAAGCGCCGGGCCGCAGGCTACAGTAGCCGTTCGAAAATCAAAAGGAAACATCATGCATACATCCAATACCCTTTCCCTTTCCGTCCCTGCAGCCCGCGCCAACAAATCCGGCCTGCTGCTGAAGATCCTCGGCGCCGCCGCCATCGGCATTGCCGCGCTTGCATTCGCGGGCAGCAGCGCACGCGCCGCCGACCTGTCGAGCAAGGACAAGAAATTCATGACCGACGCCGCCGAAGCCGGCCAGGCCGAAATCAAGGCCAGCAAGATCGCGCTGGAGAAAAACCGCAGCCCGGCCGTCAAGGACTTCGCGGAAACCATGGTCGGCGACCATACCACCGTTGCCGACGAGCTGGCCAAGCTGGCCGCCGCCAAGAACGTGAAATTGCCGGACGGTCCGAGCACCATGCAGAACGCCAAGATCGCCGTGCTGGGCAAACTGGACGGCGCCACCTTCGACAAGCAGTACGCCAGCATCATCGGCGTCTCCGCGCATGAAGATGCGGTCAAGCTGTTCCAGGACGCCGCCGCCAACGCCAAGGATCCGGACGTGAAGCAGTTCGCCTCGAAAAACCTGCCCGGCCTGCAGCATCACCTGGAAATGGCCAAGCGCCTGAAAACCGCGACCGAAGGTGAAAAATAGTCGAATAAACGCCGGCAT
>DASYEK010000119.1:0-67622 GCA_036499085.1 Herbaspirillum sp.
CTGCTCCCGGTCCGCCAGCGCCTTGAGCAGCTTGGCCACGGCCAGCGGCTGCAGGTCGAGCGCGGCATCGGTCTCGACCAGGATCGCGCGGTCGGCGCCGATGGCCAGCGCGGTACGCAAGGTTTCCTGGCACTGCGTCACGCCGCAGGACACGGCGATGACTTCCGTCACCTTGCCGCCTTCGCGCAGGCGCACCGCTTCTTCCATCGCGATTTCATCGAAGGGATTCATCGACATCTTGACGTTGGCGATATCCACGCCGCTGCCGTCCGATTTCACCCGTACCTTGACGTTGTAATCCACTACGCGTTTGACTGGAACCAGTACTTTCATGATTTGAATTGAGGAGTGAGAGGTTAAATTTTCGAATAGTCGGCGGTATCTTCGCCGATGAGCTCGCGCATCAGCGCGACATACTCCGTTTCATGCTGGCGAATGCGATCGATCGGCCCGCCGATGCCCAGCGCCAGGCGCGGATGATCGTCGATGGCCGGCAGCAGCATGCTGATCACCGCCGCGCCCGGCGTCGCCGAACCCCAGCTGACGTGATAGCCGGCGCGGCGGCCGCTCCGCAAGGCGGTAAAAATCTCGGTTTCCTGCAGCACCGGATCGTCCGGTTTCCGCTCCGCGTTGATCTGGCGAATGATGGCCGATATCTTGCGATCGTTTTGCGTAGCCAGCAGGGCGCGGCCGATGCCGGTCAGGCAGATCGGCCGGCTTGAGCCGGGCTTGATATACAGCCGGATTGCCGTGGTCGCCTGCAACACATGAATGTAATTGACCTGGTTGCCGGTCTGTGCGCCGAGCACGATGGTGTCGCCGGTTGCGCGATGCAGGGCTTCCATGATCGAGAGCGGCGAGACCTGCTGGGACGCGTCGTTCAACAGCCAGGAGCCCAGCAGCGAGACGCGAATGGTGGGCTTGTATTTCCTGGATTGCGGCTCGAACGACAGATAGCCGTTCTGCACCAGCGAACGCAGCAGGATGGAAGTGCTGGATTGCGGCAGGTCGAGGTCGGCCGTGATTTCCGCGGCGGTCGCGCTGGCGCGCCGGTCGGCGAAATACTCCAGCAGATCGATCAGGCGTTTCGCCGATTTTACGTTCAGGGACATCGCATCCATCCGTCACGCCGTTTTTGCATACGACCAAGTGGTGGCCGGATCGAGAAACAGTTTCATTGCGCCGATTTTATCCGACTTGACGCAGGTACCGGCTTCCACTGCTTCGACTTGCTGGCCGCCGATGCTGATGGTGTGGCTGGTGGTCGATCCGAGGAAGCGCGATTGCACGACCTGGGTCGGAATGCCGGCGCCGTCGGCCGGCCGCAGCTTGGCGTCCTGCGGCCTGAAACGCACCGTGACCGCGGCGCCGGGCGCCAGCGGATCGATCATGCGCGCGGTGAGCCGCGAACCGTCGGCCAGCTCGATATCGCCGGTCTCTTCGCCGCGTTCGCGCAGCACGCCATGAAGGATGTTGGTGGCGCCGGTAAAGTCTGCGACGAATTCATTGGCCGGCTTCGAATACAGATCCGCCGCGCTGGCGATCTGGATCAGCTCGCCGTCCTTCATCACGCCGATGCGATCGCCGATGGCAATCGCTTCTTCCTGGTCGTGGGTGACGTACAGCGCGGTCATGCCGGCTGCCTTCACAATCGTGCGCAGTTCGTCGCGCAGCCGCAGGCGCAGCTTGATATCCAGGTTGCTCAGCGGTTCGTCGAACAGGATCAGCGCAGGTTCGTAGATCAGGCTGCGCGCCAGTGCGATGCGCTGCATCTGGCCGCCGCTCAAGGCGGTGGCGGGGCGGTCGCGCAGTTCCAGCAGGCCGACCAGCTGCAATACTTCGACCAGCCGGGTCTCCACGCTTTTGCTGCTGGCGCGCCGATTCCTGCGCAGCCGCAGCGGATAGGAAACGTTCTGCGCCACGGTCATATGCGGCCAGATGGCGTATGACTGGAACACCATGCCGATATTGCGATCCTGCGGCGGCGTCATGATTTTTTGTGCCGGCGCGGCGACGGTGCGGTTGTCGATCTCGATGACGCCGCCGGTGGGATTCTCAAGTCCCGCCACCGAGCGCAGCGTAGTGGTCTTGCCGCAGCCGGACGGACCCAGCAGGGCGACGATTTCACCGGGAGCGACGTCGAAGGAAACATCCCGAATGACGCGCTTGCCGTTCGGGAAACTCTTTTCGAGATGCGATATGCGTAGGGAAGCTGACATGGCGATCGCTTATTTTCCGACGCCGAAGATGTCCGACCATTCCTTGATCCATTGATCGCGGCGGGCGTTTTCTTCAGCGGAAGCGAACCAGAGGACAGGGCGATCCGCCTGATGCGCGGCCTGCACGCTCTTCAACAAGGAGAAATGGCCCAGCTTGACGACGATTTCCTGGCCTTCCTTGGACAGCGCATAGTCCATGTACAGCTTGGCGGCATTGGGATGCTTCGCGGTCAGCAGGATGGCGCTGGCTTCAGGCGTGCCCGGCACGCCGGATTTAGGGTACAGCAGCTTGACCGGCGCGCCCTGGGCGATCTGGGCGCCCAGCACGCTCTGGTAGCTGTAGCCGATCAATACTTCGCCGCTGATCAGCGCCGAGCCCAGCTGCGCGCCGGAGGCGTAGACCACCGGCTTGAGCGCGGCCAGCTTGCTCCAGTAATCCGGATTCACCTTGATCCGCTGATACTGCGCCAAGGTCCAGGAAGTGCCGCCGGAACCGATGGTCACCACGCCGATCTTGCCGGCGTACTTCGGATCGAGCATCTCCATCCAGTCTTTCGGCGGATTGGTCACCAGTTGGTCGTTGTAGGCAATCGACGGCGCGAACACGAAGCGGCTCCAGGCCTTTTCGTTCTTGCCGCTGAGCGCATCGAAATCGGCGGCGTTGGGCGGCGTATAGTCCGCATAGTATTTCGACATGCGCAGCGCCGCCGAACGCTCGGTCAGGGAGACGATATCGGCGTCGATGGAGCCCTTCTGCGCCCCGGCTTCGATCTTCGGCAGGATCTGCATGTTGACCCCGCGCGAGACCTGCACCTTGATGCCCGGATATTTCTTGTTGAAGCCGGTCACCAGGGCCTGCTCGTCTTCGACATGGTTTGCGCTCAGGATCGACAAGCTGCCTTCCTTGACCGCAGCCGTGACCAGCCTGGCGGGATCGGTCTCGACCTTGGCGGCCGAGGCCGCCGGCGGCAGGCAGGCCAGCGCGGCGCCCAGCGCGATGCCGAGCGAAGCACCCCGCGCCAGGACAGCGACCTGTTTGCACCGCAAAACAAAAGACGAGGCAACCATATCATTTCTCCTATCCGAACGGGGATTGATGTAAAAAGCAGACCGCAACATCGCAGTCTGGAAAAGGGCAGGCCGAAAAACGTTCATGTCATGTCTCCAATTTCTCTTTTTTGGGTTTTTTCTGCATCAATGCGGCGACGCCCCGGCCTGTCAGCAGGATGGCCACGAACAGCGCCAGTTGCACGATCGCGAACGCGGCCGTCATCGACAGGCCGCTGCTTTCGTAGTACTCCAGCAACAGCACCGATGCCACGTTGGTGCGGTCGTTGGTGATGAACAGCGCCGATCCGTATTCGCGGATCGACAGCACCAGCAGCAAGGTCGCGGCCGCCGCGATGCCGGGTGAAACCAGCGGCAGCACGATGTGGCGGATGGTACGGGTGCGGCTGACGCCGGCGGTCCAGGAAGCCTCTTCCAGTTCATTGTGGATTTGCCGGAACGAAGAGGACAGCGATTTCACCGCATCCGGGATGAAACGCGCCACAAACGCCAGCGGCAGCAGCCAGAACGTGCCCCACAGCCCGCCCGGCAGCACAATCCAGGCCCACAGGTAGCCGATGCCGATGGCAATCCCCGGCACCGCGATCGGAATGCCGACGATGGCATCGATCAGCCAGCTGCCGCGTACCTTGGCGGTTTCGATGGCGTACGACAAGCCGATCGCCAGGACGGTGCCGATCACCATGGTGATGAGTCCCACGCCCAAGGTATTCCAAAGTGAAATCATGGTCTTCGGATTGTTGAACAAGGCATGGAAATGGCGCAGCGAATACACATGGAAATCGAACAGCGCCGAAAAATTGGGCACGAACATGAAATTCCGGGTCGAGGCCACGATCAGGGCAATGGTGGGCAATATCACCACGATGCACAGATAAATGGCGATCGCGCCGAACACGAGCCAGCGCGCCCAGCCCAGCGGGATAGGGCGGCGCGCCATCGATTTTCCGGTCACGGTGATGTACGAGCGGCGACTCAGCAACTTGCGCGACGCCGCCAGGCAGCCGACGGTGGCGCCGATCAGCAGAAACGAGGCGGCGGCCGAAGCGCCGTACAACGGCGGATCGAAGGCGACGAAGCGATAAATCAGTGTCGGCAGGACGGTGATCTGGGCCGGGGTGCCGAGCACGGCGGGCACCGAATAGATGCCCAGCATGACGGCGAACGACAGGAAGGCGCCGGAGAACAGCGCCGGCATCATCAGCGGCAGCGTGACGGTAAAGGCGGTGCGCAGATTGCCCATGCCGGAAATGGCCGCCGCGTCTTCCAGCGCCGGATCCATATTGCGCAGGGTGGAGGAAACGAACATGTATACATAGGGCGCATAGAAAGTGCCCATGACGAATACGATGCCGCCCTTGGAGTACATATTGATCGTCAGCGGCAGGCCGATGCTGCGCGCGAACGCATTCAGCAGCCCGGCTTGCGGGGAGCCCAGCACCGACCAGGCAATGGCGCCGATCAGCGGCGACAACGCCAGCGGCACGATGCTGAGCACTTCCAGCGTGCGCGCGGCGGGCAGGTCGGTGCGCACCACGACCCAGGCCAGCGTGACGCCGCATACCGAGGCCAGCAGCGTGGCGGAAAAGCAGACTTGCAGCGAGGTGACGATGGCGCCGACCAATTCCCGATTGGAAAAGATGCGTTCGTAGTTGGCCAGCGACAGCAGTGTCGGCGAGAATGCCGGATCGAGCGGACTTTGCTCCGAGAGCGAACCCAGGCCCAGCATGACCAGGGGATACACGATCAGGAATGCGAGGATCGCCAGGAAGAAGGCGGTCCAGAGCCAGTCGGCCCTGATGCGCCGGCGGGGCGGATGATGGACGGCGGCGCTATTCATGGCGGCGGTATTCATGATGGCGCGCCCGGCCTGGTCCACAAGGGCCGCAGTTCGCGCATGTCGGCGATGTCCTGCGCTTGCAGCAGGCGCGCGATCAGGGCCTGGGTTTGCTGCGCGCCCAGCACGGGATTCATGAGATCGGTGGCCTTGGCGACGATCTCGTCGGCATCCATCGGATTGGCGGGAGTGCCGCGCACATGCAGCGTGCGATGGCTGCGGGTATCGCCGTTCTTGAAGCGCAACGTGACGATGGCCTGGCGAGGGATATCGATGAAGCTTTGATCCGAACGCGGATCGATCGCGATGCGGTGCGCGAATTCGCGATAGTTTTGCTGCGCGAAGCGCGCTTCGTCATGCGTGGAGGCGAAAGTCAATGTGCCTTCATGGATCAATACGGTCATCTGGTGTTGCAGGTTGACGGCGGGCATCGGCTTGTTGTCGACCACCGGCGCGGCGTGGCGCGGCAATGCCACCGTGATGCCTTCGATGTCGTCGAGATGGAACGGCGCCTCCTGCATCAGGCTTGTCATGGAATCGAGCGCGGCCTGGATCGGCGATCCGACACACCATTTCTTGATGGCGGTTTCCATCACCGCGTAGCGTTGGCCCAGGCCTTCGACCGCCAGTTCGGGACGGGCATGGGCGGGAAATGCGGTAAACAGGTTCGGTTCGGCATCGAGCGGCCTGGCGCTGCCGGTAAAGCCGGCCGACACCATGCGTTCGGCCAGCGCGCCGTTGTGCGCGGGCATGCCGGCGAAGTCGAAGGCCTTTTCGATATGATCGGGATCGCGCCGCCAGCAGGCATTGCCGGACGCCATCTGCACCGCATAGGCCAGGCCGAAGGCGGCCTGGCGCGCATCGTGGCCGGCGACCGCGCAGGCGGCCGCGGTGGCGCCGAACACGCCGCCGAACGCATGCGAGCTATGCCCCAGCTCGAAAAAATGGTCGCCGCCGAGCGCCGTCGCGATGCGCGTGCCGACGTCATAGCCGGCCACCACGGCCTTCACGAAATCGTCGCCCGAACGGCCGAGCCGCTCGGCGCTGGCCAATGCGGCCGGGATCACGGCGCAGCCGGGGTGGGTGAGCGAGGCGGCGTGCGAATCGTCGGTCTCGTCGGAGTGCGCGAGGATGCCGTTGGCCAGCGCCGCCGAATGCGAATTGGTCAATACGCCGGAGCCGATCACCGAGGCTTCCGGCGCGCCGCCCATTGCGGCCGCGAACGGCAGCGCCTGGCGTCCCGCCGCCAGTTCCGTGCCGGATACCATCGCGGCAATCGTATCGATGATATGCAGGCAACCCTTCTGCCGGACCGCGTCGGGCAAGGGGCGCGACAGCGCCGAGGCGATATGCCCGGCCAGCGCTTCGGTCACCATAGGAAGACGCCGCCGTTGATATGCAGGTTCTGGCCGGTGACGTAACTCATGCGGTCGCCGCACAGCGCGGCAATGGTTTTTGCCACATCGTCCGGCGTGCCGGAACGTTGCAGCGGAATTTTTTCCGGCGGCGAATGCTTGCGGCGGAAATCGCGGTCGGCCTGCGGATCGGCGGGGTCCTCGATCAGGCCGGGGGAAATGCAATTGACGGTGATGCCGCTCGGTCCCAGGTCGAGCGCCAGCGCCTTGGTCAGGCCGACCACGCCGGCCTTGGCGGCGCATACATGGGCGCGGCCGTGCGCGCCGGTAAATGCGGTCAGGCCGCCCATCGTGACGATGCGGCCGTTGCCGCGCTTGGCCAGGTAGGGCGCCGCGGCGTGGCAGCACAAGTAGGTGCCGTCCAGGATGACGGCCATGATGGCGCGCCATTCTTCGTAATCCAATTGCTCGAACGGCACCGCGCGGCGGATCGCGGCGCTGTTGACCAGGATATCCAGGTTGCCGGTCAGTTGCACCGCTTCTTCAACCAGCCGCTTGGCTTCCTCGGGCCTGGTGATATCGGCCAGGATGGCTTTGGCCTGCACGCCGAGTTTTCTGGCTTCGCGCACCACCTCCTCGCCGGAAGCCGGATCGGATCGGCTGTGCACCACGATATCCGCGCCGCAGGCAGCCAATTCCAATGCAATGGCGCGGCCTATGCGGCGCACGCCGCCGGTGATCAGCGCCGTGCGGCCAGTCAGTTCTCCCATTTCTGTCTCCTCTCAACAATGCCTTCAGGCAAATGTACCGATTATTTTTTATGATACTGCCCGCGTCCTTGCCGCAGGCCTGGTACATGCAGGCCTGCTACATGCCGGCCTGCTCGGCGCGGCGCAGCAATACCTGCACCATGCGCACGGTTGCTGCGTCCACCATCTGGCCGTCCACCGAAATGGAGCCCAGTCCTTCCGCTTCGGCCTTGGCATATGCCGCCACCATGGCGCGGGCGCGCGCAACCGCCTCGCGATTCGGGGTGAATACGTCCAGCGCGACATCGATCTGCAAGGGATGCAGCGCCCATTTGCCGTTAAAGCCCAGTAGTTGCCCGTTGACGCAATCGGCGCGATATCCTTCGACATCCTTGATGCCCGGAAACGGGCCGTCGATGGCGTCCACGCCGGCCGAACGCGCCGCGACCAGGAGCTGCCAGCGGCCGTAATGCCATGGGTCGCCGGGATAGCTGCTTTTACCATACAGAATCACAGGATCGATGCCCTGCGAAGCGGAATAGTCGCCGACGCCGAAGATCATCGCTTCCAGGCGCGGCGTGGCGAAGGCGATCTCGTTGACATTGCGCATGCCGTCGACTTCTTCGATCAGCACTTCCAGGCCGATGCGTTTGGTCAGCCTGAGTTTCTTTTCGATCTGGCTCAGCAGGGTATCGACGAACAGCAGGTCCGACGCCTGGCGCGCCTTCGGCAGCATGATGGTGTCGAGCACGTCATGCGCCTGTTCCACCACCTGGATAATGTCGTCGTAGGCCCATTCGGTGCCGAGGTCGTTGATGCGCACGCAACGGGTCTTGTCGCCCCAGTCGAGGGTCTTGAGCGCATCGATCGCCTTGGCGCGGGCGGCGATCTTCTCCTTCGGCGCGACCGAATCTTCCAGGTCCAGGAAAATATGGTCCGCTTTGGAAGCGGCGGCGCTGCGCATCATTTTTTCGCTGGCGGCCGGTACCGCGAGCTGTACGCGGCGGCGTCTTGCAGGGCGTTCGAATGTCATGCTGGTTCTTTCATTGTCGGGTTATTTGACGATATTGCGGACGAACAGGCTGTCGGCGGCTTCCTTGCTATAACCCGCCATGGCCAGGATTTCCTGCGTATGCTCGCCCAGCAGCGGCGCGCGATGGCGCACTTCGCCGGGCGTGCGGCTCATCTTTACCGGCACGCCGGCTACCTGCACGGGCGTGGCCGAGCCGGGCTGTTCCACATCAATCAGCATGCCGCGCGCCTTGAAATGCGGATCGGCGAAGATTTCCGCGGCGTCATATACCGGCGCGAATGGAATGAAGCCGCCGAAAATGCCGAGCAGATCGGCTTTGTCGCGGGTCGAGGTAAAGGCTTCCACGATGTCGTACACTTCGGCGCGCCGTTCCAGCCGCGCTGCGTTGGTCGCGTAGTCCGGATGCTCGGCCAGTTCGTCGCGGCCGATGATGGCGCACAGCCGGCGCCAGAAATCGCCGGTCGGGGCGCCGAGGGCGACCCAGCCGTCGGCCGCCTTCAGCAGGCCGAAGGGGCACAGCAGCGGATGGCGATTGCCTTCCGGAACAGGCACCGTGCCGGTATAGGTATGCTGATTGACCAGCCGCTCGCAGGTTGCCAGGATGCTGTCGACCATGCCGACGTCGACGAACTGGCCGAGTCCGGAAGTCTTGGCTTCCAGCAGCGCGGCGACGATGCCGAACGCGGTATAGGCGGCCGGAATCAGGTCGCCGACGCCGGGTCCGATTTTCAGGGGCGTTTGGGCGTCGGGGCCGGTAATGCCCATCATGCCGCCCATGGCTTGCGCGATCACATCGAACGCCGGCCAGTTGGTATACGGACTGGCGCCGGAACGCGGATCGCCGAAGCCGCGAATAGCTGCGTATACCAGCTTCGGATTGCGCGCGGCCAGCGTTTCATACGACATGTCCAGGCGGTCCATCACGCCGCTGCGGAAATTTTCCACCACCACATCCGCGTCGTCGATCAGGCGCAGGACGAACTCGCGGCCTTCGGCGCTTTTCAGATCGACGGCGATGCTTTTCTTGTTGCGGTTGACGCTCTGGTAGTAGCCGCCATAGGCGCGCAGGGCGTCGTCCTCGCGGAACGGTCCGAGGCGGCGGGTTTCGTCGCCGCCGAGCGATTCGACCTTGATTACGTCGGCGCCGTGATCGGCCAGCATTTGCGTGCAGAACGGCCCGGCCAGGATTTGCGTCAGGTCGATCACGCGCACGCCTGCCAGTGCGCCGGCCGCTTTCACCGGCTTGTTCATGGGTTGCCCGGCCGGCGGCGGATCAGCACGCTGCGTTCCAGTTCGCACACGATTTCATCGCGCTGGTTGTAGCCGTAGTGCCTGAAGGTGACGATGCCGGCGTCGGGCCGTTGCGCCGGCGCGCAATCCAGCACCTCGGTCGCGCTGTACAGCGTATCGCCCTCGACCACCGGCACTTTCAGGCGCAATTTGGTCAGGGACAATTCCTGCAAGCCGTTCTCGGACGTATCCTGACTGGCCAGGCCGACCACGATGGCGGCGGTCACGCCGCCGAAGGTTACGCGGCAGCCGAACTTGGTGGCCGACATGGCATGCGCATTGAAATGGCCTTGCGCCGAATTCATGGTCAGGTGCGCCAATTGCACGGTTTCGGTTTCGCCGATGGTCTTGCCGCGCATGTGATGCATGCGCTGGCCCGGGGTGAAATCCTCGAAATAGGTATCGGGACTGGTCAAGCCGCGCGATGCGGCATTGGCGGTTTGGCTGGGCGTCATGCTGCGACCTTTCCAAGCAGGCGATCCGAGATCAGCTTGAGTTGAATTTCCGAGGTGCCTTCGAAGATCTTGGTGAGCCGGGCGTCGCGCCAGTAGCGTTCGACCGCGAAGTGCGTGGTATAGCCGGCGCCGCCGTGAATCTGCAGGGCTTCGCTGGTCACGCGTTCGGCCATTTCGGTGGCGAACAGCTTGACCATGGAGGCTTCCGTATCGCAGCGCGCGCCCTGGTCGATCTTGTTGCAAACGGAATACATCAATTGCCGCGCCGCTTCGATATCGGTGGCCATTTGCGCCAGCTTGAAACGGATGGCCTGGAAGTCGCCGATCGGCCGGCCGAACTGGATGCGTTCGGCAGCATAGCGCAAAGCGTCTTCCAGCCCGCCGCGCGCCAGGCCGATGGCGCGCGCCGCGGTATGCGCGCGCGCCACTTCCAGGCTTTGCGTGGCCAGATAGAAGCCGCGGCCCTGTTCGCCGACCATGTTCGCGTGCGGCACGCGGCAGCGGTCGAAGGCCAGTTCCCAGGTCTTCCAGCCGAAATAGCCGATCTTCGGAATCGGCGCGCCGGCCACGCCGGTCGGCAGCGCGCCGCGCGGCTTTTCGACCAGGAAAGCGGAAATGCCCAGGTACGGCTTGGCCTGGTTGACCGGTTCGGTGCGCGCCAACACGAGGATGGCGTCGGCGCCGTCGGCAAAGGTGCACCAATACTTGTTGCCGGTGATGAGCCAATCGTCGCCATCCCGTTCGGCGCGCGCGCTCAGGCCCGAGATGTCGGATCCGGTGCCGGGCTCGGACATCGAAAAGGCGCACAGCATGTCGCCGCTGGCCATTTTCGGCAGGTACTGCCGCTTCTGCGTTTCGTTCAGGAGCTGATAGCCCATCATCGGACGGATGATGCTGGCCACGCTCATCCAGGCGCGCGAAAGTTCCTCGGTCACCAGGCAATATTCGAGGCATCCCAGGCCGAGGCCGCCGTAGGCTTCGGGGATGGTGATGCCGAACAGGCCCAGTTCGGCCATGCCGCGGCGCAAACGATCGGGAATGTCGCCGCGCTGCGGATCGAGTTCGTTGGCGACCGGCAGGACTTCCTTCATGGCGAAGTTGCGCGCCGTCTCCTGGATCATCAATTGTTCTTGCGTGAGGAGCATGCTCATAGCGCCGCTCCCTGGCGCACCACCAGATTGCTGCGGACAAAAGAGATGACCTGTTCGCCGCGCTGATTGAAGCCTTCGGTCAGCCAGGTGGCAATGCCGTAGTTGGCGTCGCTCTTCGATTCGCGCAGCGCCTGCACCGTGGAGCGCGCGGTCAAGGTGTCGCCGACATGCACCGGCAGGATGAACGACAGGTCGTCCACGCCCAGGAAGGCGCCGCCGCGTTCGCTCAGGTCTTCCACCGACAGGCCGAAGACCATGCCGAAGACCAGCATCGGCGCGACCACGATCCGCGCGTGGCCGTCGGCCTCGGCATAGGGCTGGTTGAAATACAGCGGATTGCATTGCAGCGTCGAGAGGGAAAAAGCCAGGTTGTCGGACTGTTCGATGGTCCGTCCCCAGTGATGATTGAATACCTTGCCGACGACAAAATCGTCGTAGGTATTGCCGCGATACCGGATCGGCAGCGCCTTGATTTCTTCAATGGTCAATTGCATTTTGGTTTGTCTCAATTCCCAATTTTCAATTTTGTTTTACACGCCGTCGAGGGCGCGATTTATGTTGATTCGATGCTATCACCGGCATTTGGCGGATGCTATAAAAGCACTTAAATATCATGTATGTGATGCCGTTCCGTGGCAGTGCACAAGAAATCCGGGCCGGCTATCTGCCAAAAAACCGGCCGATATACGATGGAAAACCGGCGAAAAACCGGCGAAAAACCGGACTCATTTTCCCGTGAAGAGCGCCGGCCTTTTTTCCTTGAACGCGGCGATGCCTTCGCGCCGGTCGTCGCTGGCGGCCAGCAGCGAAAACGATTTGCGCTCCATTTGCAGTCCCGCTTCCAGGCCGGTTTCATACGATTTCAGCATCGCCTCCTTGGCCAGCTTCAGGGCCAGCGGCGACTTGCCGGCGATGGTTGTCGCCAGCGCCAGTGCGCGTTCCAGGGTCTGGTCGTCGGGCGTGACTTCGGCAACCAGGCCGGCCGCCAACGCTGCTTCGGCATGCAGCGCTTCGCCGCTGAGCACCATCTTCATCGCGAGGGGCTTGCCGACGGTGCGGATCAGCCTCTGCGTGCCGCCGGCGCCGGGAATGGCGCCAAGATTGATTTCGGGCTGCCCGAAGCGGGCGCCTTGTCCCGCGATCGCGATATCGGCGTGCATGACCAGCTCGCAGCCGGCGCCGTAGGCATAGCCGTTGACGGCGGCCAGCAAGGGTTTGGTGAATGCGGCGATGATCTTCCAGTACTGCGGGCGCACATCCAGCAGCGTGCCGACCGCATCGTTGCGCGCCATCTCGTTGATATCGGCGCCGGCCGCGAAAATCCTGTCGCCGCCGCTGATAACGGCCACGCGCACGGTCGCATCGGCGTCCGCCTCGAGCAAGGCCGCGGCGATTTCGGACAGTGTCTGGTTGCGCAAGGCATTGCGGACGTCCGGGCGGTTCAGCGTGATCAACAGCACGTGCGGCGCGGGGCGGCCGAGCAGGATGTCCTGCGGTTCGGATATGGGAGCGGCGGTCATAAGGATGCTTTCGGCAGGCCGATCACTTGGCCGTCGATGCGATACGACTTGCCACGAAACAGGGCGATGCGCTGGCCGGACTGATTGCTGACGCTCACGTCGTAGACGCCGGTGCGCCCGGCCAGCGATTGTTCGATCGCTTCGGCGGTCAGGATATCGCCGAGGCGGCCCGGCGCCAGGTAATCGATGCTGCAGCCGGAGCCGACCGTGACCCGGTTGCGGCTGTTGCAGGCGAAGGCGAACGCGCTGTCGGCCAGGCTGAACAGGAAGCCGCCGTGGCAGCTGGCGTGGCCGTTGAGCATGTCGTCGCGCACCGCCATGGCCAATTTTGCATAGCCGGGCCTCACCTCGACCAGCCGTATTCCCAATCCGCGGCTGGCGGCGTCGCGCGAATACATGGCATGCGCGGACGCCTCGGCCAGCTGCTGGGGGTCTTCCGGCGGCACCAATTCAGTCATGGGTTCAGTCACGGGTTCAGTCATGGAACAAGCTCCCGTTGGCGTTCTTGCGCAGGATGAGCGGCGATACCCGGTAACGGTCTTCGCCGTAGCTGTCGGCCAGGTTGCGCAGGACTGCGGCCAGGCAGGGCAGGCCGATGGCATCGGCCCAGGCCAGCGGACCGCGTGGATAATTGACGCCCTTCTGCATGGCGAGGTCGGCATCGGGCGCGCTGCATACGCCCTGGTTGACGGTATCGGCGGCCTCGTTGGCCAGCATGGCGACGGTGCGCATGACGATCATGCCGGGGGCGTCGTCGATCAGCGACACCGCCAGGCCCGCTGCCTGGAGCACGGCCAGTATGGCGCTGTAGGCGGTATCGCTGCATTGATCCGCGCGCGCGAGGGCCACGCGCGGCGCGCTGGCCAGGTCGAGCGCCAGGTCGAGCAGTACGGTGTCCGGATGCGCGCCGGCGTGCGCCCGTTGGGTGGCGGTCCTGCCGTCGGTCAGGTAGAGCCTGGCCGATCCGACGGCCAGCAGCGCATCGCCATCGTCGGATGCCGTGTGTCGATAAGCGATGCCGGCGGCGTCCAGGCGGGCCGCGAGCACGGCGCCGAGCCGGCTGCCCTCGAAAATGACGGGGTCGCCGGCGGGTCCGCCGTTCGGTGTTGCCGCCGCGGCTTCGGTTTGCGGCAGGAGCCGGACGGCATCGGGCGCGTAGCTGTAGAAGCCGCGGCCCGACTTGCGTCCCAGGAATCCCGCGTCGACCAGTTCCTGCTGGATCAGCGAAGGCGTAAAGCGGGGATCGTTGAAATAGGCATGAAACACCGATTGCGTGACCGCGAAGTTGACGTCATGCCCGATCAGGTCCATCAATTCGAAAGGCCCCATCCGAAAGCCGCCGGCTTCGCGCAGGACGGCATCGATGGTGGCGGGCGAAGCGGCTTGCTCGCCGAGCAGGCGCAGGGCTTCCGCATAGTAGGGGCGCGCCACGCGGTTGACGATGAAGCCCGGCGTCGAGCGTGTATGCACCGGAACCTTGCCCCAGGCGATGGCGGTGTCGTAGAGACGCTCGCAGGTATCGCGGCTGCTGGCCAGGCCGCCGATGACCTCCACCAGCGCCATCAGCGGCACTGGATTGAAAAAGTGCATGCCGGCCAGGCGTTGCGGCAAGCGCAGTCCGGCGCCGATGCTGGTGATCGAAATCGACGAGGTATTGCTGGCGAAGATGCAGTCGTCTGCAACAATGCCTTCCAGGTCGGAAAACAGCTTGCGCTTGATCTCCAGGTTTTCAACCACGGCTTCGACCACCAGCGCGGCGTCGGCCAGGTCGGCCAGCGCGGTGGCGGCGCGCAGGCGTTCGCCGGCGGCCTTTGCCTCGCCGGCCTGCATGCGCTGCTTTTTCACCATCGTGTCGAAGATCTTGCGGATATTATCGAGAGCGCTATCGACCGCTTCGGGACGCACATCGAACAGCTTGACCGTATGGCCGGCCGCGGCCGCGATCTGCGCGATGCCCGCCCCCATCGCGCCGCTGCCGATCACCGCGACCACCACCGAGGCCGGGAGCGCTTTTGGATGTTTCATCGAGATGCTCATTTTCCGGTAAACACCGGCGGCCGCTTTTCCAGGAACGCGGCGACGCCTTCCCGATAGTCGCGTGTGTTTCCCAGCGCGCGCATGCTGTCGCGTTCCAGGTCCAGTTGCGCCGGCAGGCTATTGCCGGGGCTGCTGTAGATGGCGTGCTTGGCATGCGCCAGGCCCTGGGTCGGCGCCGCGGCGAAATGCCGCGCCATGGCGTCGGCTTCCGCGGCCAGGCGCTCGTCGTCGACGCATTTCCAGATCAGCCCCCATTCCGCGGCCTGCTCGGCGCTGATTTTATCGCCCAGCAGCGCCATGCCCATGGCGCGGGCGGTGCCCAGCAGGCGCGGCAGGAAGTAGGTGCCGCCCGTGTCCGGCAGCAGGCCGAGCTTGCAGAAGACTTCGACGAAACTGGCGGACCTGGCGGCCAGCACGATGTCGCAGGCCAGCGGAATGTTCGCGCCGGCGCCTGCGGCCACGCCGTTCACGGCGCAGATGACGGGGAACGGCAAGGCCCGCAGCGACAGCACCAGCGGACCGTAATATTTTTCGATCGATTGGCCGAGATCGACCGCGCCTGCGCCGGGCTTGACGGCGCGGTCGGACAAGTCCTGGCCGGCGCAAAAGCCGCGTCCGGCGCCGGTCAGCAGCAGCACGCGAACGGTCTCGTCGGCCTTGATCCTGGCGATCGCATCGCGTATCTCTTCATGCATGGCGACGGTAAAGCTGTTCAGCTTTTCCGGCCGGTTGAGCGTGATCCGGGCGATGCCGCCGTCGATATCGAACAGGATGGATTCATAGCGCATGGGCGTCCGGCTCTCCGATTTCATGCGGCCTCCCGGCTTTGCACGACGCGAAAACGATTGGCGACGAACGCGCTGTCCGTCAGCGCGGCATTGGCCGCCGGATTGACACCGGTGCCGTGGTAATCGCTGAATGCCGCCGACTGGTTCACGAACAGGCCGCCGGTCAGGTTGAACGACAAGGCAACGCCGGCTGCCGCCGCCGCTTGCAGCATGGCGTACTTGACCTGCGGATTGACGGTGTAGCCGGAAAGCGTCAGCGCGCCGCATTTGCGCGCGGTCTTTTCGGCGAACGCGATGCCGGCGGCGGTGTCCTGCACGGCGATCACGAATGAAATCGGGCCGAAGTGTTCCTGCGATATGGCCGGGTTATCCGGATTGCCGATCTTGATGAGCAGCGGCGTTTGCACGCGCGCCTCGGGAAAGGCCGGATGCGCCAGCGGGCAGCTGTCCGTGACGATCTCGCCCAGCGCCCGCGCGGCCTTGATGCGTTGCAGGACAGCGTCGTTCTGGATGGCGCCGATCACTTCCACGGCCTTGGCCGGATCGGCGGTCAAGCGATCGATCGCCTCGCCCAGGGCCGATGCCACCTGGTCGAAGTCGAAATGGCCCTGGTCGGTGTCGATGCCGGCCGCCGGCACATAGATATTCTGCGGCGCCGTGCACATCTGGCCGGAATACAGCGCCAGCGAAAAGGCGATATTGCGCAGCATGCCCTGGAAGTCGTCGGTGGAGTCGATGACGATCTGGTTGACGCCCGACTTTTCGGCATACACCTGCGCCTGCGATGCGTTGCGCTCCAGCCAGTCGCCGTTGTCGGCGCCGCCGGTGAAATCGATGATGCGGATTTCGGGACGGACCGCCAGCTCCATGGCCGTGATGTCGCCCGCGTCATGCGCCGCCAAGGTGACGACGTCGGCAGGGAAGCCGGCTTCCTGCAGCACCTGGCGCGCGACTTCGGCGGTGATCGCCAGCGGCATGATCGCGGCCGGATGCGGCTTGATCACCACGGCATTGCCGGTCGCCAGGTTGGCGAAGATGCCGGGATAGCTGTTCCAGGTGGGAAACGTGCAGCAGCCGATGACCAGGCCGATGCCGCGCGGGACGATGCGGTAGTCTTTCCGGATCTTGAGCGGGGCGTTTTTGCCTTGCGGTTTTTCCCATAGCGCCGACTTCGGGATCTTGCCGATTTCGCTCCAGGCGCAGGCGATGGCTTCCAGCGCGCGGTCCTGCGCATGCGGCCCGCCTGCCTGGAACGCCATGATGAAGGACTGGCCGGTGGTATGCATCACGGCATGCGCCATTTCGAAGCTGCGACTATGCAGGCGCGTCAATATTTCCAGCGCGACGCCGGTCCAGGTTTCGGGACCTGCGCGACGCCAGTCTTCGGCGGCCTTTTGCGCGCCGCCGATCAGTTTGTTCAAATCGCTTTTGGCATAGTGGCTTCCCAGGGCCAGGCCGAACGGCGAGACTTCGTTCAGGGTTTGCCCGATGTTGCCCGGCTGCGTCAGCGCCACGCTTTTGTTGAGGCGCGCATCGAACGCGGCCTTGCCTTCGGCGGCCGCGGTTTCGCCGTAGATGCGCGGGCTTGGGATCTCGTTGAAAGGGCTCCAGAAGCCGCGCGTCAGATTGGCCTGGACGGCGGTTTGCAGCAATTCCTGGTGCTTCTCGAAGAAATTTTCGGGCATGGGATCGATCTCCTTGCGGTTTTAATTGTCCTGGTCGAAATCGACCGTGATCTGGTCCGAGACGGGAAAGCTTTGGCAGCTCAGCACGAAGCCGCGCGCGATTTCGTAGTCTTCCAGCGCATAGTTGACATCCATGTCCACCTTGCCGTCGATCACCTTGCAGCGGCAGGTGGCGCAAACGCCGCCCTTGCACGAATAGCGCATATCGATGCCGTGGGACAGGGCGGCGTCGAGCAGCGATTCCTTTTCCTTTTCCATCGTGAACACGGTGTGATAGCCGTCGATGACCACCGTCACTTCGCATTCCTGTTTGCCGAGCACCGGACGGCTGGCCGCGGCCTTGTTCTTCGGCACGCCCGAGGCGAACAGCTCGACCTTGATGCGCTGTTTTTCCATGCCGTGTTCCTGCAGCGAGGCGCTGACGGCGTGAATCATTTCCTCGGGGCCGCAGATGAAGGCCGCGTCCGTATCGTCCAGGTCGATCCAGGATGCGAACAGCCTGTCGCATTTTTCCTGGTCGATGCGGCCGTTGAACAGTTCGACGTCCTGCTGTTCCCGGCTCATGACATAGATCAGGCTCAGGCGGTCCAGCCAGGTGTCTTTCAATTCGCTCAGTTCTTCCTTGAAAATCACGCTGGAAGAGGATCGGTTGCCGTAGACCAGCGTGAATCGGCTGGCGGGCTCGGCGTGCAGGGTGGTCTTGATGATCGACAGCATCGGCGTGATGCCGCTGCCGGCGGCGAAGGCGAGATAGTGCTTTGCCTGCGCGGCCGACAAGGGCAGGTGGAAATTCCCCATCGGCGGCATGACCTGCAAGGTATCTCCCGGCTGCAGATGGTCATTGGCCCAGCCGGAAAACACGCCGCCGGCGGTGCGCTTGATGGCTACGCGCAATGCGGCGTCCTGCACCGCGGAGCAGATCGAATACGAGCGGCGCAGGTCTTCGCCCTCGATCTCCGAGCGCAGGGTCAGGTGCTGGCCCTGCTTGTATTGAAAGGTTTCCCGCAGCGCCGGCGGCACGGCGAACGACACGACAACCGTGTCGCGGGTTTCTTTTTTTATGTGGGCGACGGTCAGTGGATAAAATTGGCTCATGATGAAATCGGTGCGATGGCGGGGCTGCCGGATAGGGTGGCTTGACGGTGGCTGCTTGCGGGCTTGCCTAATGCGCCTTGAAATAATCGAACGGCTCCAGGCAATCCTTGCAGCGATACAAGGACTTGCAGGAGGTGGAGCCGAATTCGCTGATGCAAGCGGTATCGGCGGATCCGCAATGCGGGCAAAGGACGACGGCGGCGCGTTGCCGGCGGCGCGCGATGCCGCTGAGGTCAATCGCTTTCTGCGCCGGCGGCGCGATGCCCTGGCTTTGCAGCCGGCGCTTGCCCAGGTCGGACATCCAGTCGGTGGTCCAGGCCGGCGACAGCCGGGTTCGGATATCCGTCCTGGCGACGCCATGCGCGGACAGCACAGCGTCGATCTGCTGCGCGATGACCTTCATTGCGGGGCAGCCGGAATAGGTCGGCGTAATCACCACCGTGCAGACCGCGTGGCCATCCGATTGCGACAGCGACACATCGCGGACAATCCCGAGGTCAATGATCGAAATCGCCGGGATTTCCGGATCGGGCACCTCGCGCAGCCAGTCCCAGACCTGTTGCCGATCCGGCGCGGGGGCGATGGCGTCGATGCCGGTGCGCACGTCGGTATCGGCGCGGTTCACCAGGACGCTCCCGGGTAGGCGCGCTGCAGGAACTGCATCTCCGCAAGCAAGTACCCCAGGTGTTCCGTATGCGTGCCTTGCTTGCCGCCTTTTTGCATCCATGCGTCCGGCGCGGGCATGTTCAATGTGGCTTCGGCCAGCACTTCCTGGACGTGTTGCAGCCATTCGAGACGGATGGCGGCGAGATCGGGGCCGACGCCGTCCTGCTGCGCCGCGCTGTCGAGCGCATCGGCGCGGAACATCTCGCCGGTGTACATCCATAGCCGATCGACGGCGGCCTGCACCAGACGGCGGCTGGTCTCGGAACCATCGCCCAGGCGCACCACCAGGTCGCCGCTGCGCCGCAAATGATAGGTCACCTCTTTCAGCGACTTCTCGGCGATCCCGGCAATGCGGTTATCGGACGAGGCGCTCAATGCGCGCAGCAAGAAGTAGTGATAAGTATCGAAGAAAAACTGGCGCACCAGGGTATCGCCATAGTTGCCGTTCGGCAGCTCCACCAGCAGCAGGTTGCCGAATTCGTTGGCATCGCGCAAAAAGGCGAGCTGGTCTTCGGTACGCGCATTGCCTTCCAGTTCGGCCGCATAGGCCAGCCACAGCCGGGCCTGTCCGATCAGGTCCAGCGCCACATTGGTCAGGGCCATGTCCTCTTCCAGGGCAGGTCCGCGGCCGCACCATTCCGACAGGCGCTGTCCGAGAATCAGTGCGTTGTCGCCAAGGCGGCGCACAAAGCTTGCGAGATCTGTCATGGTCTGGTTCCCGATCTACAGATTCTTGACTTCGTCCGGCATCGGAAAAAATGTCGGATGGCGGTATATCTTGCTGTTGGACGGCTCGAACAGCGCGGATTTGTCGGCGGGACTGCTGGAGACGATATCGGTCGAGCGCACCACCCAGATGCCGACCCCTTCATTGCGCCGCGTATAGACATCGCGGGCGTTGTTGATCGCCATTTCGGCGTCGGGCGCGTGCAGGCTGCCGACGTGCTTGTGGGCCAGTCCGTGCTGGCTGCGGATAAAGACCTCCCACAGGGGCCATTCTTTGCTCATCTTGTTTTCCTCGCTGTTTTGTCCTGGAGCTGGCGGCCATTTCGGTCGCTGCCTGGCGGCGCTGCCCTTACGCCGCCTTGTCCGCCGACGCGGCGGCCCGCTTTTCCGCATGCGCCGCCAGTGCTTCCCGGAACCATGCGCCGTCGTCCCAGGCTTGCCTGCGGGTATTCAGGCGCTCCTTGTTGCACGGGCCGTTGCCGCGGATGACGTTATTGAATTCTTCCCAGTCGATCGCGCCGAAATCGTAATGGCCGGTTGCCTCGTTCCACTTCAAATCCGGATCGGGCACGGTCAAGCCGAGATAGGCGGCCTGCGGAACGGTCTGGTCGACCATGCGCTGGCGCAGTTCGTCGTTGGAGAACAGCTTGATGCGCCAGGCGGAGGATTGCGCGCTGTTGACCGATTCCGCATCGGACGGCCCGAACATCATCAGCGACGGCCACCACCAGCGATTCAAGGCATCCTGCGCCATGCGCTTTTGCGCGTCGCTGCCTTTGCACAGCGCCATCATGATGTCGTAGCCTTGCCGCGCATGGAACGACTCTTCCTTGCAGACGCGCACCATGGCGCGCGCATACGGCCCGTAGGAACAGCGGCAAAGCGGAATCTGGTTGATGATTGCCGAGCCGTCCACCAGCCAGCCGATGGCGCCCATGTCGGCCCAGCTCAGGGTGGGGTAGTTGAAGATGCTGGAATATTTCGCCTTGCCGCTGTGCAGGTCGGCCAGCATCTGGTCGCGCGAGATGCCCAGGGTTTCGGCGGCACTGTAGAGATACAGCCCGTGGCCGGCTTCATCCTGGATTTTGGCCAGCAGCGTTGCCTTGCGTTCGAGTGTCGGCGCGCGCGTCACCCAATTCGCCTCCGGCAACTGGCCGACGATCTCGGAATGCGCGTGTTGCGAAATCTGCCGGATCAAGGTCTTGCGGTAGGCGTCCGGCATCCAGTCCTTCGGTTCGATCTTGATGCCGGCATCAATCCGCTGCTGGAACGCTTGCTCATCCGGACTCATATCGTCCAGGGCGCGGAGGCTCTTGGTTCCTGTCTCGACTAGCTGGGCATACATGGCATGGCCTCCTGAATCGCTCAATGCCGAAAGTTTATGATACATAAATAATTAAGTAAACTAAAAATACGTATCAAATAATAAAAATGTATCGAATTCAATTGAGCGATAAAATCTTTCCATGAAAAAAACCAATATCAAGAGCTGGATCGCGCAGCTGATCAAGGATCAGCCCTTGCGGGCCAAGTCGGTGGTCGTGACTATTTTCGGCGACTCGATCGCGCCGCATGGCGGTTCGGTCTGGCTGGGGGCGTTGATTGCGCTGATGGCGCCGTTCGGCGTGACCGACCGCCTGGTGCGCACCAGCGTGTTCCGGCTGGCCGA
The DNA here is from genome assembly GCA_036499085.1 of Herbaspirillum sp. Taxonomy (GTDB): domain Bacteria; phylum Pseudomonadota; class Gammaproteobacteria; order Burkholderiales; family Burkholderiaceae_D; genus Herbaspirillum. The sequence goes on from DASYEK010000119.1 coordinate 21,344, forward strand.
AGAGGGATGGCTCGATGCCCAGCGCGAAGGGCGTCGCAGCGCCTATACCCTGACCGAACGCGGCGAACGGCGTTTCGAGCGCGCCTATCAACGCATTTACGCGCCGGTCGAATCCCATTGGGATGGCAGCTGGACACTGGTGTTCGGCCTGCAGGGAACGGTCGATGCCATGGAACGCGGCGCATTGCGCAAGGAGTTGCTGTGGGAAGGTTTCTGCATGATGTCGCCGGGCGTCTTTGCGCATCCGAGTTTCCGGGTGGATGTCCTCAATGAAATCCTGGCGCGCGCCGGCGTCAGCGAACAGGTCTTTGCCTGCAAGGCGTCGGAACTGCCCGGCAGCACGGGCCGTCCGCTGGCCGATCTGATCGAATATGGCTGGGACCTGCAGCCGGTGGTCGACGGCTACCGGCAATTTGTGGCGCAATTTTTACCCTTGTCGGACGCGCTGGAGCGGGAAGACCCGGTCACGCCGGAGCAGGCGTTCGTCATCCGGACCTTATTGATTCACGCGTTTCGCCGTGTGCAGCTGCACGATCCGCAATTGCCGGTCGAGCTGCTGCCATCGGACTGGCCCGGCGCCGACGCCTACGAGCTGTGCCGCACCCTGTATCTACGCACGTTCGAAGCTGCGCAGCAGCATCTGACCGGCATCCTGGAAAGCGAAACCGGGGCGGCGAGCGCCGCGGCGCCGTATTTCTTCGAACGCTTCGGCGGCCTGCGCTAGCGTCGGCGGGGGACGGGGCGATAGGGGGCGCGCGATCTAGCCGTGCTTGACGACATTCAGGGGTTTGGCGTCGACCATTTGCAGCGCCGGGCGGTTTTCCTCGACCGCCGCCAGCGGCTGCACTTCGGTCATGCTTGCATGGCAGCGCAAGGTCAGGTCTTGATAGATGTGCGTGCCTTCCCGTTTCCACGAGATTTCTTCCGCGCTGAGTTCGCGGACCACCTTGGCCGGCATGCCGGCGACCAGCGAACGCGGCGGCGCCAGCATGCCGGCCTTGACAAAGGCGCAGGCCGCCACGATGGCTTCTTCGCCGATTTCCGCGTCGTCCATAATGACCGCGTTCATGCCGACCAGGGCGTTGCGCCGCACGATGCAGCTGTGCAATACCGCGCCGTGGCCGATATGTCCGTTTTCTTCCACTACCGTGTCATGCTCGGGAAAGCTGTGCACTACGCAGGTGTCCTGCACATTGGCCCCGCGCTGCAATACGATGCGGCCGAAGTCGCCGCGCAGGCTGGCCGCCGGTCCGACGTAGCAGTCGGGTCCGACAATCACATCGCCGATCAGGATGGCCGTCGGATGGACATACGCGCTCGGGTCTACGACGGGAATAACGCCTTCTAGCGAATAGCAGGGCATGGCGGCTCTTTCAATGAGGATAGCGGAAGGGAGCGGGGCGCCGGTTCGCGCATCGAATCGATTCGCGCGCCGGATTCTTTCGGTTGTTTTTTCGACCTCGCCAGAAAACGTTTGCCCGCCGGAAGATTTTCGACAATAATAAATTCAACCGACCGGTCGGTCAATAATGTTTTTGTTTTGACGGTGATCGGCGGCAGGCAGCGGCCAGCGAAACCGGCGGGCAGTATCAGGCCGGCAACGGCAAGCCTGCAATAACCAGCAATAACCAGCAATAACCAGCAAAAATCACCAAGGGACGTACCAGGCATGCCGAGAACACGCGCAGCAGGTTTTGAAGGACAGCGGGAACACATCATCCGGCAGGCCGCCGCATTATTCGCGCGCAACGGCTATACCGGCACCTCGATGAACGAAGTCGCGGCCGCGTGCGGCTTGTCGAAGGCGGCGCTGTATCACTATGTCTCCGACAAGTCCGAACTGCTGGTGTATATCTGCGAAAGCCATATCCAGCGCCTGTGCACGCTGATCGATGAAGTCGAGCGGCAGGCGCTGCCGCCGGAGGCCGGGTTGACATTGATGGTGCATCGTTTTGTCGCTGAATATGCCGGCGCGGAAAACGAGCATCGCGTGCTGACCGAGGACGTCAAGTTCCTGGATCAGAAAGACCGCAAGCGCATCCTCGACGGCCAGCGCAAGGTCGTCGACGCCATGGCCGGCGCGATGATCGGGGTGCGTCCGGAACTCGCAGGCAGCAGCATGGCCAAGCCGCTGACCATGCTGCTGTTCGGCATGATCAACTGGATGTTCATGTGGCGCAAGCCGGACGGCGTCCTCACGCATGAACGGATGGCGGTGATGGTGACGGACCTGCTGTTCGGCGGCCTTGGCGCCGTCCGGCTGGACGGCAAGCCGAAGCGCGCCGGAAAACCTGCCGCGGGAAAAGCGAAGCGGCCGGGCCAGGATTAAATTTAATCGGAAATTGAATATGACAACGAATCAGACCAGGACCGTGCAAAGCTTTATCGGCGGGCGATGGATAGGCGCCGATGCCGCGACGGAACTCAATAGCGCCGTCAACGGCAGGGCGGTGGCTTATACCCACGCGGAACAAATCGATTTCGAGGAGGCGGTGTCGCATGCGCGCAAGGACGGCCTCGGGTCATTGCTGGCGCTGGATTTCCAGCAGAGGGCATCGATTCTGCGCGCATTGGCCAAGTATCTCAATGAGCGCAAGGAAGCGCTGTACCTGATCTCGGCCTATACCGGCGCTACCCGCGGCGACAGCTGGATCGATATCGAAGGCGGCACCGGCACGCTGTTTGCCTACGCCAGCATGGGCGGCAATGAACTGCCGTCGGGCAACCTGATTCACGAAGGCCCGGCCGTGCCATTGGGAAAGCTGGGCGGATTCTTCGGCAGCCACGTACTGGCGCCGCGCGGCGGCCTTGCGGTGCATATCAATGCATTCAATTTTCCGATCTGGGGCTTGCTGGAAAAATTTGCGCCGGCGTTTATCGCGGGCATGCCTTGCATCGTCAAGCCTGCGACGGCGACCAGCTACCTGACGGAAGCCCTGGTCAGGATCATTGCCGAATCGGGCCTGCTGCCCGTCGGCAGCCTGCAACTGGTCATCGGCGGCACCGGCGATCTGCTGGATCGGCTGCTTGGACAGGACATCGTCACCTTCACCGGTTCGGCCGACACCGCCGCCAGGCTGCGCGTCACGCCCAACCTGATCAGGCATTCCATACCGTTCAACGCCGAGGCCGACTCGCTCAATTGCGCCCTGCTTGGACCCGATGTCACGCCGGACGACGAAGAATTCGAACTGTTTGTCAAAGAGGTGGCGCGCGAAATGACCGCCAAGGCAGGACAGAAATGCACGGCGATCCGGCGCGCCATCGTGCCTGAAAAATATATCGATGCGGTCGCCGAACGGCTGGCCGCGCGCCTGGCCAAAGTGACCGTCGGCGATCCGGCGCTGGAAAACGTGCGCATGGGACCGCTGGCGAGCAAGGCGCAACAGCACGATGTCGCGCAGCGGCTGGCAATGCTGGCGCAGGGCAACGACATTGCATTCGGCGCGGCCGACGGTTTCGCGCCGCTCGGCGAGGATATTCGCGGCGGCGCGTTCTTTGCGCCGACCCTGCTGGTCTGCCGCAATCCCTTGGATAACGACAGCGTGCACGAGGTCGAAGCATTCGGTCCGGTCAGCACCCTGATGCCATACCGCGATTTTGATGAGGGATTGGCGCTGACCGCCCGTGGCCGCGGCAGCCTGGTGGCCAGCCTGGTGACCCATGATCCCAAGGTCGCCGCGAAGGCGATCCCGACCATTGCCGCCTGGCATGGCCGCCTGCTGATCCTGGACCGCGATGCGGCGCCCGAATCGACCGGCCATGGATCGCCGCTGCCGCAACTCAAGCACGGCGGCCCGGGCCGCGCCGGCGGCGGCGAGGAACTGGGCGGCACGCGCGCCGTCAAGCACTATCTGCAGCGCACGGCGGTGCAGGGTTCGCCGACCATGCTGGCCGCGGTGGTCGGCGAACATGTGCGCGGCGCGGCGGTGACGGAGTCGCAGGTGCATCCGTTCCGCAAGCACTTCGAAGAGATCAGGATCGGCGATTCGCTGCTCACGCATCGCCGCACCGTTGCCGAAGCCGACATCGTCAACTTCGGCTGCCTCTCGGGCGATCATTTCTATATGCATTTCGATGAAATTGCCGCCGCCGATTCCGCGTTCGGCAAGCGTATCGCGCACGGTTATTTTGTTCTGTCGGCGGCGGCGGGATTGTTTGTGGATCCGGGCGTGGGGCCGGTGCTGGCGAATTACGGCCTGGATACGCTGCGCTTCATCAAGCCGGTCGGCATCGGCGATACCATCCGCGCGCGGCTGACCTGCAAGCGCAAGATCGACCGCAACCGGACCGACGCCAAGGGCCTCGGGCAAGGCGTGGTAGCGTGGGATGTGGAAGTGACCAATCAGCTTGATGAGCTGGTCGCTTCGTACGACATCCTGACACTGGTTGCCAAAGCCGCGGCATAGCCGCCGGTTGTGCGGTTCATGACAGCACCGCTGCCCGCGGCTGCCGGGCGGATGCCGGGGTCAGCGCCGCAAGCGCCAGGGCGATCGCGATCAGCGCGGCGCCCAGGATGCTGAGATAGCGCGGATCGATGTACAACAGCGCCACGCCGCCGAGAATGCCGGAGCAGGCCAGTCCGCCGTAGGTGGCGGTATTGTTGAGCGCCAGCACCAGCGGCGCGGTCTGCGGCGCGATCTTCACCAGGCGATGCTGCTGCGGCACCAGGATGCCCCATCCGATCAGGCCCCAGATCGTCAGCGCGATCGCGGCGCTTGCCATATTGGCGGAAGTCCACGGCAATGCGCAGAAATTGATGATGGCGATAAACAGGCCGGCCTGGACGATCCTGTTGCTGTCGAAGCGGTCGACCAGGTGGCCGGCCAGCATATTCCCGACCGTGGCGGCGACGCCCCAGACCAGCAGCATGCCGGCCAGAACCCGCGGGTCGCCGCCTGTCACGCGCGACAGCACCAGCCCGGCATAGGTGTACACCATCAGGAAACCGCCGAAGGCGAACAGGGATGTGAGCAGGGTCAGCGCAATGCGGACGTCGCGCACCGGGGCCAGCCGTTCGCGCAGGGTGATGCGGGCCGGCTGGGGGACGGCGCGCAACAATGCCCACACGCCGATCATGGCAACCAGCCCCAGCGCGGCGACGAACCAGAGCGTGCTTCTCCAGCTCCCGAAGCCGCCGATGAAGGTGCCGAGCGGCGCGCCGAGCGCGGTGGCGGCCGCCAGGCCGGCGGTCACTGTGGCCAGGGCCCGCCCCCTTCTTGCGGGATCGCCAAGCAAGGCGGCCACGCCCAAGGCGGTAGGCGCGAACATGGCGGCACCCAGGCCTGCCAGCGCGCGGCTGGCCAGGACCGTGTTCAGGTCGGTTGCAACCGCGCTGACGATATTGCCGGCAACGAAAATGCCCAGCGCGCAAACCAGCAGAAGCTTGCGCGGCCAGGCACCGGCCACGGCGGCCATGATCGGCGCCATGACCGCGTACGACAAGGCGTAGACGGTGACCATCTGGCCCGCCAGGCTGACGGTGGTATGCAGCGAAGCGGCCACGCCCGGAAGTATCCCGGCGACAACGAAGTTGTCCGTCCCTACGGCAAACATGCCGAGCGCGAGCATGAGTAATCGGCGATCCATTTGAATGACCTTCCAACGGGTTTATTGAGATATCGTAAGGATAGACGTCCTTGCCTTCGTCTCAAATGTCATAAATAATGGCAATTTAGGACACGCTGAGGGAGTGACGCATGCACAAGATCGGCTTCGTCGTATTCCCCGGTTTCAATCTCATGGGTTTCGCCGCGGTCAACGTGTTCGAGACCGCCAATCTCGCGCTCGATGCAATGACCGGGGCGGTCGTCGGCGCATCGGCCGACGCGCCTGGCGAAACACCGGCCAGGACCCCGGCCTATACCGTAACGCTGCTGTCGGAAACGGGCGGATTCGTGTCCTGCTCGGCAGGTTTCCGGGTGGAGACCCAGCCTTTCGACGACGCCGTCTTCGACACCATCATGTTCGGTTCCGGCGTCGAGATCGACGTCACATCGCCCGCGCTGACGGCCTTCGTCAGGCGCTCGCTCGACACCGCCAGGCGCGTGGTGGCGCCCTGCACCGGCGCCTTCGTCCTGGCCGAGGCGGGCGTGCTAGACGGCCGGCGCGCGACCACCCATTGGCGCTTCGCGCCCGAACTGCAGCGCCGCTTTCCCAAAGTGATTGTCGAGGACGATCAGATCTTCGTCGTGGACGGGCCGGTCTGGACTTCGGCCGGCATGACGGCGACCATCGACCTGGCGCTCGCAATGGTCGAGAACGATTACGGCCTTGAAGTGGCGCGCATGGCCGCGCGAAAACTGGTGGTCTATCATCGGCGCGCCGGCGGCCAGGCGCAAGTTTCCGCGCTGCTGGCGCTGGAACCCAAGTCCGACCGGATCCAGACCGCCATCGACTATGCCGGCGCCAATCTGGGCAAGGCCTTGTCGGTGGAAGTCCTGGCCGAAGCCGCGCGGCTCAGTCCCAGGCAGTTCAGCAGGGCGTTCAAGCTGGAAACCGGGCAATCGCCGGCCAAGGCGGTCGAGCGTTTGCGCGTCGAGGCGGCGCGGCTGATGCTGGAGCAAGGCCGTCATTCGATGGACGTGATCGCGCGTGAGGTAGGACTGGTGGACCGGGAGCGCATGCGGCGCGCTTTCCTGCGCACGCTTGGCCAGTCGCCGCAGGAAATCCGCCAGGTGGGCAGGGCCAACCGCTACCATGCGCTGCCCGAGCCGGCCGGTGTCTTCTCTGCTGATTCGAAAGACGGGCTGGCCAAGATTTAAGCCTGTCTTTCACCGTACATCGTTTCGCTGCAGTCAAGCTGCCGCAATACCGATATCCAATTCGAGCCCTTGGCGCGACCGCGCCAAGGGCTTTGTTTTTTGCCGGTCGCCGCTCCGGCAAACGACAAAGATTTCCTTGACATGAAAAAACAGGCGCATTAATCTCGCCTTACCTTGTTTCATTAAATGAACAAAATGTTCCGTACAATGAAACAAATATGAATTGCCGATTTTAGAAAAAACGACGATGCAATCGGTAATCGGCAATCGGGAAATGAGGAGGAGACCATGAAACTAAAAGGGCAGGTGGCGATTGTCACCGGAGCTGGCCGCAACATCGGCGAGGAGATATCCAGATTGCTGGCGGCGGAAGGCGCCAGCGTGGCGGTGGTGGACATCGACAAGAAACTTGGCGACAAGGTTGTCGCGGAAATCAGGAAGCATGGCGGCGACGCGCATGCCTTCGTTGCGGATATCGGCAGCGAGGCCGATATCAGGACGCTTGCCGAAGGCGTGGCCGAGAAATGGGGACGGGTGGATATTCTGGTGAACAACGCCGCCGTTTCCGATAACAAGACCATTTTCGAAATCGACAAAGCAGATTGGGATCGCGTGATTGCCATCACCTTGACCGGTCCGTTCCTGATGAGCAAATACATCGGCGAGCAAATGGTGAAGTGCAAGAGCGCGGGAAAAATCGTCAATGTCGCATCGACGTCCGGATTTTACGGCCGCAAGACCGCGATTGCCTATGCAGCCGCCAAGGGCGGCGTGGTGAACATGACCCGCGCCATGGCGATCCAGATGGCGCCGCATGGCATCCGCGTCAACGGCGTGGTGCCGAACAAGATCGGTTCCCCGGTCGGCAAGGATGAATTCAATCCCGACCGTCCCGTGGTCAATCTGAAAAACCGCTCCGGCATTCCGCTCGATATGGCCAAGGCGGTGTTGTTCCTGGTCTCGGACGACTCGGACTTCATTGTCGGCGATATGTTGTTTGTCGATGGTGGCGTGACGGCCCTGATGCCGGGCGAATGACAGTCGATTCGAATCGGTTCCATTACGGCGGCAAGGATTTTTTTTCCTTGAATCGCTTACTGCATTTTCGTTGCAGTTTTCATTGAATATTTACTTGCATCGACAGGAGACATCGATGAATATCAAAAAAAAGGCCATGCGGATTACGCCCTTCGAAAATCGCTGCGGCGCGGAAGTAACGCACGTTGATCTGGCGCACCTGTCTTCCGGGGAAGCGGAAGCCATCCATGAAGCGTATGTCGATCATCAAATACTGGTCATCCGGGAGCAGACCTTGACGCCGCAGCAGCAATTCGAGTTCTCCGCGAGATTCGGCCCGATCGAAGAGCAGGAAAACAATCAGTTTGCGCATCCGGAAAACGACAAAGTCGTTATCCTCTCGAACCAGATACGTCCGGACGGCACGGCAGTGGGCGTGGTCGATGCAGGCGATTTCTGGCATTCCGATTCGTCGCATCATGAAATTCCGGTCACGCTCACGATTCTGCAATCCGTGATCAATTCCAAGGCGGGCGGTGATACCGATTTTTGCAATATGTACGGTGCCTATGATGCCTTGCCTGATGAATTGAAGGAAAAAGTGGCGGGCCGCAACGGCATTCATCACGTTTCCAAGGCGCTCAATCCACGCGTTGCCATTTCGAACAACCGTCCCGATGCAAAAGCGTATTACGAAAAGCAGATCACCAGCCGGCCCAAGGTGGCGCAGCCACTGGTGAGGACGCATGAGGAAAGCGGCCGCCAGGCGCTGTATATCTCGCCGCGTTTCACCATCGGCATCGAGGGCATGGACGATGCGGAAGCGCAGCCGCTGCTCGATCAGTTGTTTGCCGCCATCAATGCGCCGTCGCGTCCCTATCATTATCTGCATAAATACAGCGACGGCGATGTCGTCCTGTGGGACAACCGCTGCCTGGTGCATCGCGCCATGGGCGGCTACAGCTTGCCGGACATTCGGCGCATGCACCGTACCACCGTGGCCGGCACCGTGCGTCCCTATTACCTGCCGAAATGACTGCCGGCGGAATTCATGAACCCGGCGCGTTGCGCGAGCCCGCGCGCCTTCAAGCAAGGGAACTACAGTGAATAAGAAAAGAAAAGACCCGATCAAGACGGTCGGATTGATAGGCGCCGGCCGCATGGGGATGCCGATCATCGGCCATCTCGCCCGCAGCGGGTTTCGCGTGCTCGTCAGCGAACGCGACGAGAAGCGCCGTCCGGAGGTCGAGTCGCGCGGCGCGCAATGGTGCAGCGACCTGGCCGGCCTGGCCGGCGAAGCGGAAGCCATTCTGGTCTGCGTCGGCTACGACAATGAAGTGCGCGAGCTGCTTGGCGTGGACGGCGCACTCCTGAAAAATCTACCGGCAGGGGCGATTGTCGCGGTGCTCAGCACGATTCATCCTAAAACCGTGGAAGCGTTGGCGGCGCAGGCGCTTGCTTATGATGTCCATGTGATCGATTCGACGGTTTGCCGCGGCGCATGGGCCGCGGATACCGGGACGCTGCTGTCGTTCGCGGGCGGTGAAAAGGCAGTGGTCGAGCGCCTCACGCCAGTACTGTCGGCTTATTCGTCGGATGTCGTGCACAGCGGAGGCGTCGGCACCGCGCAGGTGTCCAAGGCCGCCAATAATCTCATTCTCTGGGCCTGCCTGATTGCCGATCATGAAGCGTTGGCATTGGCGAAACGCTACAACGTCGATACGGATGCATTGCGCGCCGCATTGCTGACCAGCACGGCGACCAATGGCGCCCTCGCTGATTGGGGGAAGCAGTCGATGGCCTGGGCTCAGGACGACCTGAAGATCGTCGGCGAGATGGCGGAAGAATGCGGCATTTCATTGCCGCAGTCGGGATTGGTCAGGGAACTCTGCCGCAGCCTGAAGCCGCATCGCTACGATCTGGACAAATACGGCGGCTAAGGATTGAAAACGAAAACAAGGCGGAGTGAAGCGCATGGAAAAAAGCGCGAAAAGCGCGGCGTCGCTTCGATAACAGCAGGCTATACATCATGGAGGAGACTTTGATGGAATCGCGTATCAAGAACATTTCGGCCAGCGCCATTTTCTGTTTGCTTGGACTTGCGGCGGTTTGTCCGAGCCATGCCGAAGATATCCAGAAGCTCGTTGCCTACCGCGGCGCCGATCGCGAAAAGATGCTGGCCGAGGGGGCAAGGAAAGAAGGCTCGCTGACTGTTTACATGAATATTCCGCAGGTCTATTCCAATTTGTTCGTGCAGCCGTTTGAAAAGAAATATGGCGTCAAGGTCAACATCTGGCGCGCCCGCTCCGAACTGACGCTCAAGCGGACGATCGATGAGGCCCGCGCCGGCAAATCGTCGGTGGACGTGATCGACAGCATTTCGCCGCCGATGGAAGCACTGCGCCGCGAGAAATTACTGGAAAAAATCGATTCGCCGATCCACAAGGACCTGCAACCCTATGCCATTCCCAAGCATCGCGAATGGGTCTCGATGCGGGAGATCGTTTTCGTACAGGCGTACAACACGAACAAGATTAAAAAAGAGGACCTACCCAAAACCTACCAGGACTTGCTGTCGCCGAAATGGAAGGGAAACGTGGGGTTGGAGGCCGGCGATCAGGAATGGGTTTCTTCCGTCATCAACGACATGGGAAAAGAGAAAGGCCGGCAATTTTTCCGCAGCTTGTCCAGCAACGGGCTGACCTTGGTCACGGGGCATCCGGTGCTCATCAACTCGGTCATATCGGGCGAAGTTTCGCTCGGGCTGACCGTTTATAACTATGACGCCTTCCATTGGAAAGAACAGAAAGCGCCTGTCGATTGGTTTGCCATCGAGCCGGCCGTCACGATCAGCGACGGTATCGCGATTGCGAAGAATGCGCCCCACCCCCATGCCGCCGTGTTGTTCTACGAATACATGCTGGGCGCCGAAGCGCAAAGCATCCTGGCGAAATTGGGATTCGTACCCACCAATGTGAATGTCGAGTCGCCGTTAAAGAATGTTAAACTCAAGGTCCTCGACGCAGCGGATTTACTCGATGAAGACGATGCGTCGGAGAAGCAATTCAAATCGTTGCTGATCGATAAGCTCTAAAAAGAGTTCACGATAATTCCAACTGTAAAACGTTGGAATTTTTCTTTTTTCGGTCTCGATCGACGACCCGTCCCAAACCGGATGGCGCAGGCAGCCACCCTGGAAATTATCGATCCTGACATCATGCCGAAAGAAATTGCAGAAGATAGCGAGACAGATCAGAAAGGCGGCGTCATCGCGCTTGAAAGAGGACTCAGAATCCTGATGGCGCTGAAGGTCGAAAACGGCCTGACCTTGAGCGAGATCGCGCGTCAAACCGGTTTGAACAAGACCACCGTACTGCGTCTGCTGCTGTCGTTGGAGCGCCTGGCATTTATCCACAGGATCGACGATATCTACAAACTTGGCGCGTCCATATTCGTTCTGGCGGGCGGGCAGTCCGAGGCCGGTTTTATCCGGGACCTGGTCACGCCGACTTTGATAAAGCTGGCCGAAAACACCGGGGAAACCGCGACCTTCTACATGAAACACGGCAAGCAGCAGCGGATGTGCGTCGCAATTGCTTGCGGCAATCATGTGGTGCGGGCCAATGTCAGCATCGGCGATGTATTGCCGCTGACGGGCGCGGCCGGGAAGGTTTTTGTTGCTTACGCCAAGGGCATGCCGGAAGGCTTCCACGGCGATATCATGCAAAGCCTCGGCGAGCGAAATCCGGAGCTGGCCGCGGTGGCTGCCCCGATATTCGATCGGGACGGAAAATTACTGGGCGCCTTGTCCTTGTCCGGGACGTATATCCGTTTTACCGCTTCGTCAAATCTTGAGCAGCTTTCGGCGGTGCTGCAAAAAGCCTGCGCCGCATTGAACCGATCCATACGCGCATAGCGAGCCCGTATGGACGCCGACGGCAATGCACAATCGGCGCCGGCGATCCCGTCGGCCCTTCAACTCGCCGGTTTCACGCCGGAACAGTCAAACCCTTGATCACCGCCGGCCGTGCGACAAACGCATCCAGCGCGCGCATGACGTTGGGGAAATTCGTGATCCCCACCAGGTCGGCAGCGCCGTAGGAACCGATCAGATTGCGCACCCACGGCAGGATGGCGATATCGGCAATGGTGTAGGCGTCGCCCATGATCCAGGCGCGGCCCGCCAGATGCTGGTCCAGCACGCCGAGCAGGCGTTTCGATTCCGTGACATAGCGGTCGCGCGGACGCTTGTCTTCGTAATCCTTGCCGGCGAACTTATGGAAGAAGCCGATCTGGCCGAACATCGGGCCGATGCCGCCCATTTGAAACATGACCCATTGCAGGACTTCATAGCGGCCGGCGGTGTCGGCCGGCATCAGTTTTCCGGTTTTTCCGGCAAGGTAGATCAGGATCGCGCCGGATTCGAACAAGGCCAGCGGCTTGCCGTCCGGACCGTTCGGATCGAGGATGGCGGGAATCTTGTTGTTGGGATTGAGCGAGAGGAATTCCGGCGATGTCTGTTCGTTGTTTCCGAAGTCGACGGAATGTACTTCATAAGGCAAGCCGATCTCTTCGAGCATGATCGACACCTTGACGCCGTTTGGCGTCGGACGGGAATACAGCTGCAGCACCCCGGGATTTGCCGCGGGCCATTTTTTTGTAATTGGAAAAGCGGAAAGATCTGCCATTGCAGCTCCTCGATTAAAGACTGGCGATTAAAGATAAGGATCAAGTGCGGGCGCTATGCGAATAAAAGGCCGCAAAGACCGGATGCAAAGCCTGAATGCGAGGGCAACTATATCAGGAAGCGTTGGCCGATGCCCGCGTGCGATGCGCCGACTGCTTGGCGCGATTGCCGCAGACCGCCATGCTGCACCAGCGCCGGGTATGGCGGCGCGTCTTGTCGAGAAACAGTAGCGTGCAGGCCGGCCCTTCGCAGGCTTTTACATGGGAAAAATCGGCCGTCACCAGCAAGTCCGCCATGGCCTTGGCGATCGGAAACAGCAAGGCGTCCGAAGAACGCCAGCGCCGCTGAGGCGCCCATTCCAGCGCGGATGCCTGGCCTTGCGCATCCGTTTCCCTGGGCACGATCTGGCCGAATTCCTCATCCCGCGCCAGCAGCCGGTTGAGCGGCTCAAGCCGGCTCAAGGCCTGCCGCGTCAGCGGTTTGCCGCGATGCGCGCGCACGAAATCCCGAAACCATTCCCGCAAGGCGCGCGCTTGCGCCGCAACGGCGTCGAGTTCTCCCGGCCCCGCGTTCGCGCGCAGTTCTTCAAGGATCGTCGGCGCGACAAGGCCGGCCGATGCGATCCAGTCCAGCAGATCCTTGCCGTCGGCCAGCCATTCGACCGGCATATCCGCCGGCACGGCAATCGAGTTGAGGAAATCCAGGCCGATGGCGTCGGCCAGGAACATTGCCGGGGGACGGCTGGTATTCGGATTGGTGTTCGGGCTGCTATTCATTCCGCTTCCTATTTACGGTTGCAAACCGTATTTATAACCTGCTTTACTGTATTTTACAAGTTACATTAATTTCGCAGTCCAATCCGCCGAACCACGGCTTTTCGACTGGGAAGGCATCAGATTGAAGATCAATTTCCGAGGCAAGCTGCGTCGTTTGATATGCGCATATTTTAGTAACCTCTAAAAATATATTTGACAGGTTACTTATTCAGGAATAACCTCCGTTCAACCTACCAACCGGTTCCAATTGATCAAGGAGTCCAAAATGAATGCCACCACCTTCCGCACCATCGATGTTGACGGCTTGAACGTGTTTTATCGGGAAGCCGGGCCGGCCGACGCCCCGGTGTTGTTGCTGCTGCACGGGTTTCCAAGTGCCAGCCATATGTTTCGCGACCTGATGCCGCTGCTGTCGGACCGTTTCCGCATCATTGCGCCCGATCTGCCGGGATTCGGCCAGTCGGCGATGCCGGCGCGAGACACGTTCGAATACAGCTTCGCCAATCTGGCGCAGGTCATGACGCGCTTTACCGAGGTGTTGAAACTGGATCATTTCGCAATGTATGTATTCGATTACGGCAGTCCGGTGGGTTTGCGCATGGCGCTTGCGCACCCCGAACGGATTGCCGCGATCGTGTCGCAGAACGGTAATGCCTATGAGGAAGGACTGAGCGAAGGCTGGAATCCGATCCGGGCGTATTGGCAACAGCCAACCCAGGCCAACCGGGATGCGCTGCGCGCCTTCCTGGCGCCGGAGACGACGTACTGGCAATACACGGAAGGCGTCGCCGACCGCAGCGCGATAGCGCCGGACGGCTATAGCTTGGACAACCACTATCTGGCGCGGCCCGGCGCGGCGGAAATCCAGCTCGATCTTTTCCTGGATTACGCAAGCAACGTCGCGCTTTATCCGAAATTCCAGGCGTATTTCCGCGAACATCGCCCGGCTTTGCTGGCGGTATGGGGCCGCAACGATCCGTTCTTCCTGCCCGCCGGCGCCGAAGCGTTCAAGCGCGACATCCCGCAGGCGCGGGTGAAATTCCTGGAGACCGGCCATTTCGCGCTGGAAACGCACTGCGCCGAAATCGCCGATGCCATTCGCGCATTCTTGAACGGCAATCCGGGTGGCGAATAAGTCACTTTGGGCAATTTTCCCAACCCCTGGTTTCCCCGATCTCCATCGTCCAATTTCATCCATACAAGGAGCATGCAAATGAACAACTCAGTCGCCATCGTCACCGGCGCCAGCCAGGGTATCGGCCGCGCCGCCGCAATCCGCCTGGCGCGCGATTTCGCGGCCGTCGTGCTGGTCGCCCGCAACCAGAAAAATCTCGACGAGACCGCCGGGCAGGTCGAGGCCGCGGGCGCCAAGGCGCTGGTGCTGGATCTCGACTTGAGCGCGCCGGCATCGGCCGAAGCCGTGGTCGGCCGCACGCTGGAAACTTTCGGTCGGATCGACGCCTTGCTCAATATCGCCGGCGCGGTGCCGCAGATCGATCTGTTCGACATGAGCGATGCGCAATGGGACGACGGCATGGCCCTGAAGCTGCATGGCGCGCGCCGCCTGACCCTGCGCGCGTGGGATGCGCTCAAGGCATCGAAAGGCGCGGTAGTCCTGACTTCCGGCAATTCGGCGCTGTTCCCCAAGTCGCCGTATGCGGCGGTGGGAACGATCAACGCCGCCATCGTCGCGCTGGCCAAGGCGTTTTCGGATCGCGGCATCGAAGACGGCGTGCAAGTCAACAGCGTGTTGCCGGGCCCGGTGATGACCGGCCGCCGCCGTTCCTATCTCGAAAAATGGGCCAAGGATCACGGCGTCGGCGTGGAAGAGGCAACCGGGAAATTCCTGTCCGCGGCAGGCATCGGCCGCTACGGCACGCCGGAGGAAATCGCCGACCTGATGGCTTATCTTGTCGCGCCGGGAACGCGCTGGATGACCGGGGCCGCGATACGGATGGATGGCGGCGAAGTGAAATCCGCCTGACGATAAATGAAGCAGGGGCATCCCGCTGACGCCGGACGCCTGGCGATTATTGAAGGAGTTTGATCATGCAGGCATTTTCCGAGAATGCGACAGTGGTCCTGGTGCATGGCGCCTGGGCGGACGGATCGAGTTGGCGCAACGTTGTCTTGCCGTTGCAGAAAGAGGGATTGAACGTGGTATGCGCGCCGCTGCCGCTGACGTCGTTGTCCGCTGACGTTGCCGCCTTGCGGCGTGTGCTCGCAAGAAGCGAAGGGCCGCTGCTTCTTGTCGGGCATGCCTATGCCGGCGCCGTCATCGGGATGATGAATCTGGCGCAGGTGAAGGGACTGGTGTACGTCGCCGCCCTGGCGCCGGATGAAGGCGAAAGCGTGGGCCAGGTATTTTTCCGGGACGAGCCGCATGCCGATGCGCCGCAACTGGCGCCCGATACGGACGGATTTATCTGGATGCCGGAAAGCGGATTCGCGAAGGCGTTTGCGCAAAACGCCGCCATCGATGAAATGAAGATTGCCGCGGCGGTGCAGCGGCCGATCGCGGTGAAATGCATTGAGGAACCTGCTTCGGCGCCGGCTTGGAAAACGAAACCCAGTTGGTATCTGATCGCCGAGGAAGACCGGATGATCAACCCGAAGACGCAGCGCTTCATGGCTGAGCGGATGGGGGCAACGATCATTGTTCATGATGTCGACCATACGCCGTCGCTGACGGCACCGGAGGTAGTGATCGATCTGGTCCGGACGGCGGCGCGCGAGACGCTTGCAAATAGCGTAGACAGCATCCATGCAAAGTGATTGCGCTTGAAGCGGGTTGCGGGTTGTGCGGACGGGCAGGACACGGATCCGCGGGGGTTACTGTGATTCCTTTTCCGTCCATTCACGATGAATCTGCAACAGCTCTGGCAATATTTTTTCAAACACGCCGACCATATCCGGGTCGAAATGCGTTCCTTTGCTGGAGCGGACATGCGCCAGGATTTTCTCGACCGGCCAGGCATTCTTGTAGGGACGTTTCATGCTGAGCGCATCGAAGACATCGGCCAAGGCGACGATGCGCGCCGATTCCGGGATGTCGGTACCGCTCAGGTTATCCGGATACCCGCTGCCATCCCACTTCTCATGATGCCGCAATGCGATTTCGGCCGCGAGTTGAAATACCGGCGCATCGCTCATGCGCAGGATTTCATAGCCGATTTGCGGGTGTGTTTTCATGATGTTCCATTCATCCCGCGTCAGCGCATCCGGTTTGCGCAGGATGCTTTGCGGGATGCCCAGTTTGCCGGTGTCGTGCATGGGCGCCGCGAGTTCGAGCCGGGCGCTGGCATCCGCATCCCAGCCGAAGCCTCTTGCCAGCGCGCCGGCATAGGCAGCCATGCGCCAGATGTGGGCGCCGGTATCGCTGTCGTTGTAATGGCCCGCATGGCCGAGCATCAGGATGGCTTCGCGGTAACTGCGTTCGAGCGCGGTGGCACGCACGCGCGATAAATGCGAGCTGACACGCGCCCGCACGACGGGCGGCGAGACGGGTTTGGCGATGTAATCCACACCGCCCGCTTCAAAGCCCGCCGCCTCATGCGCCATGTCGTTGAACGCCGTGATGAAAATCACTTGGATCGCCTGAGTCGGATCAAGCTGTTTGATTTGCCGGCACAGATCGTAGCCGTTGATATCAGGCAGCCCGATATCGAGCAGTATCATCGCCGGCTTATGTTTGACAATGGCGGCAAGCGTGTCTGCGCCATCCCTTGCGAATGCCAGGTTGTAGTCATCGGCCAATATGTCGCGCATGATTGCAAGATTCACCGGTTCATCGTCAACGATCAGAATAGTTTGCGGCATTCGTCGCCCCCTTTCCTCAGTCTTCCAGTTGAATATCGTAGCGGGCCGCCAGGCGATGGGTTTCAGCCCGGGCGGCGCGGAAGTCGAAATTGCGAATGCAAGTCCAGATCGGCAGCAACTGTTTCCCGGACAACAGCGCCTTCAGCGCGTCGAGCACCTGTTCGACCGGCGCGGGGTTGTCGGTATCGAGTGCATGCAGCAGCGCGGACAGCCTGTGCTTCAATTCGGCCAGGACCGCGGCCGGCAGCTCGCCGCTTGCCGCATGCAATGCTTCGTCCGGGGCGATAGGCGCGGCATAGTCGTTGATGGCGTCGATGGCGGCGGACAAGGCGTGCTTCAGATGCGAGAGCACCGAAGTCGGATCGTATCCCCTGGATAAAATGCGTTCGGCCTCGGCCGCCAGGCGCTGCATGGCAGGCAACGCCAGATTGCCCGATACGCCGGCCAGTTTGTGCGCGAGAGCCGCTGCGCCGGCGAGATCGTTCTGGGCCAGGCGCGCGTTCATCTGATCGGCCGCATCGCCGAAATCGCGAATGAATTGGCGCAAATATTCCTTGTAGCGGCGGTCGTCGGACCATAATTCCAGGCCCTTGGCGATATTCAGCGCCGGCAGGTCCTCGGCCGCGACGGCGTCTTGATCCGGCGCCGCATTCGCCATATCGACGGCTGCGGGTCCCATGACGACGACGGCCCGGGAACGCCGTCTGATGCGCTGTATCAACGCCACAGTCGACGGCACATCGAAGGGCTTGCTGACAAAATGGCTCATGCCCGCCGCCAGCGCCGTATCCTGCTGCGATTTGAAGGCGCCGGCGGTCAGCGCCACGATGGGCAGGCCGTTGAACTGCGGCAGCTTGCGCAGCCGCCGGGTCGCCTCGATGCCGTCCATGACCGGCATCTGCACGTCCATCAATACCAGATCGACTTCATCGGGATGGGCCAGCAGCCAGCCGACCGCCTCTTGCCCGTCATTGGCTGTGGTAATGATGGCGCCCTGGTTTTCCAGTATCCGTTTGGCCACTTCGCGATTGATTTCGCTGTCGTCGACCACCAGCAGCCTGGCGCCTTCGAGTTGGCGCTCGGTGGATTTGTTCGCCATCTCTTCCTGTGCGCCACGGCTGGCAGTGCGGCGCCGCTGCGCCTGAATGACCGCGTTGTACAAATTGGAGGCAGTGACCGGCTTGTTCAGAATGGCGTCCACCAGTTCGGCGCCTGGCTGGCAGGCCAGACTCGTCATCGAGAATGCGGTCGCCATGATCACGATCGGGCATTCCTCGTCGTTGACTGCGCGCCTGATCCTGCGCGCCGTTTCGAGACCGTCGATGCCGTTCATCTTCCAGTCGAGGATCACCACGTTGGGCCGCGCGCCGGGCGGCCTGGTGTCGATATATTGCATCGCCGCCTCGCCGGAATCGACCGTGTTGACAGACCATCCCATGCCTTGCGCGATGGAACTCAGGGCATCCAGCGCCACGGCGCTGTCGTCGGCGATCAGCGCATCGATCCGCAGCATGCCCGGCGACGAGAAGTCGTCGTCGCCCGTGGTCTTGAAGGGCAGCGTGAAATAAAACTCGCTACCCTCGCCGAGCGTACTGTTCAAACCGATCTCGCCGCCCATCAGCGTGACCAGTTGCCGGCAAATCGCCAGGCCCAGGCCGGTCCCGCCGAAGCGGCGCGTCGTGGAACTGTCGGCTTGCGTGAAAGGCGTAAACATGGCGCTCTGCAGCGCGGGATCGATGCCGATGCCGGTATCCTGCACATTGAATCGCAGGGCCACCGCATTGTCGGTTTTGGCGATCAATTCGATCCGCAGGGCCACGCGGCCGGCATGTGTGAATTTGATGGCGTTGCTGGTCAGGTTGGTCAGCACCTGCTCCAGCCGCAGGGCATCGCCGAGCACGTTGTTCACATAGGGCGGCAACGCATGAATGATCAACTCGATATTTTTGTCCGCGGCGGCGATGCCCATGGCGCTGGCCAGGTTGTCCATCACGTCCGATATCCTGAACGGCGCTTCCTCGATGGCCATCTGTCCAGCCTCGATTTTCGAGACGTCCAGGATGTCGTTGATAATGCCCAGCAAGGTTCGCCCGGAGGTCCTGATCTTGCGAATCATCTCGCCGGTATCGGGGTCCGAACAGGTCTGTTCCAGGATATGCGCCAGGCCGAGAATCGCATTTAACGGCGAGCGTATTTCATGGCTCATATTCGCCAGGAATTCGGCCTTGCTCTTGTTCGCGGCTTCGGCGAAATCCCTGGCCTTGAGCATATCGAACTCGGCTTCCTTCTGCGCCGAAATATCCTGAACGAAAATCAGCGTGGCCGGGCCGTCGCTGAGCACGACGCGCGAAGTGGTCTTCAAGACGGGCACCGCGCGTCCTTCCTTGCCGAGGCCCTCCGCTTCGAACACTTGTTCGGACGACGATTCTTGCTCGATGAGTTTTTCCACATGCTTCAGTTGCGGACGGAATTCGGGCGAGATCATGGAGTGCCATGGGCGGCCGTTCAGATTGTCATCCCGCGAATAACCATGCAGGATGCGGTAGCGCGGATTGGTGTAGATAAAGTGTCCACCGCGCAATATGGCAATCGCGATAGGCGCATCCTCGATCAGCGTGCGAAAGCGCGCCTCGCTTTCCTTGATCACGTTCAGCGACGCGATTTCCGTGCGTTTGACCTGAATGCGATACAGCCACGCCGCGCCGATCAGCATCAGCAATAGATAGAACCCCCCGTAATTGCGCAATTGCTTGCGCGTGGGATCCGTGATTGCCGCCATATTGCGGCTCAGGCCGACGACAATCGCCTTGTCCATATTCAGCGCTTGCGGCTCGATGGTGGAAAGTGCCATCAAGCGGTATTCACCGGTGGTATACACAGGGCCGCTCAAGACGTTGCTGGACCGGCCGCTGTCGCCATGGCGTTTGAAGAAGGTGCCGGGGCGGTCGAGATTGATGTCGATGGCCTTCTTCTGCGGCGGATAATTCAGCAGCGATTCGCCGTCGCCATGAACTACCATGCCCCACACATCCGGCGCATACATGACCGATTTGAACATGGCCGTGAAATATTCCGGATCCAGAAAAGCGATCACCATGCCGTCGAACTTTCCGTCTGCCGTCGGAATGATTTTCGCCGCGGTCATGACGGCATCCTTTTGCTGGGACAGGAAGGGCTGCGAAATATACAGCATCGATTTGTCCGGGCGCTCGCGGCTCGTCGTGAAATATTGTCGATGCGTGAAGGATTTTCCGACCAAGGGAGCGCGCGTTGCCGCCAGAGCAGTGCCTTGCGCATCGAGGATGAGCAGGGAACGCACCCCCGGCATCGCAAGTGCAAGGTCATTAAGGCGCCGGGAAATTTCCGGCAGGGAAGCCTTGTGCCGGGCAGCCGGGGAAAAATTTTCCTCAATGATCGCGTTCAGGGCGTTATTGGTCGCGACCAGATTGACGATAATATCGTTACAGATGACGTTCAGGAGAATCTGCAGGCGTTCCCGTTCCGCGCGTTCCACGCGATCGACTTCGCCCAGATAAGCAAGCACCAGAATGACAGCCACGGCGCCGCTGATTATCGCGAAGAAAAACCACTCGGCAAGCTTCTTCCCGGTCTTTTTCCCCAGAATTGTCGCGGACGTCATGAATGCGTCTCCCCGTTTATATTTATCTATCGGCTTTCAGGTTTCTATTCCCGATAGCGGCGCCCAACCGTCTTCATTATTATTCTTGCGAGCATTAATACCATGGCGGCATCGTTGCGGCAAGACAGATATGCAAGGCGATCCCGCGTTTGAAAATCGGCATGTGCGCATTGCGCTCCGATTTGTTAATTTCATTGTGAATACGCGAGAGCTGCAGTAATCTGTCGTTGCAAATAACAAACATGAAGTGGGGATGGGAAGCGGGAACAGAAACCCCGCAGGCAGAGATCCTGAACAGGGATCACTGCGGTTTCCCTCCGGCGGCGCCGTGCCGGCGTTCTTGAAAATCATAAAATAATTTTATGACCGGACAATTCGAAGAATTCAGTTCGCCCGTATTTGCTTCCCAGTTGCCGGCCTCGACGTTCGGCGACCGGGACGGCAATGGCATTACTGAGCGCTATCGTTATCTGCTTGCCAATACACCGGCGATTATCTACAGCAGCGTGCCGTCCGGCGACTTCAAGATGACCTTTGTCAGTGAAAATGCCTGGCGGGTCCTGGGCTTTCGATCGGCCGACATGGTGGCGGACCCCAATTTCTGGTTCAACCATATTCATCCGGAAGATGTCCCGATGATTTTTTCCAGCCTCGCGCAGGTATTTGTCGAAGGGCAACGAACCTACGAATATCGTTTCCGGGCTGCGGACGGCCGTTATCTGTGGATGCACGATACGCTGCGCCTGGTCCGGGACGAGAACGGCCAGCCGCTCGAAGTCATCGGGTCGCTGACCGACATTACCGAACGCAAGCGCATGGAAGATGCGTTGCAGAAAAAAGGCGACGAACAGCAATTGTTGATTCGGCAACTGCATGAAGCCCAGGCGCAATTGCTGCAATCGGAAAAGATGGCGTCGCTGGGGCAATTGGCCGCGGGCATGGCGCATGAAATCAATAATCCGCTGAGCTTCGTCAGCGCCAATGTCAATACCTTGCGCAAGTATGTCAAAACGCTGTTGTCGGTGATCGAGCGCTATGAAAGAACCTGGGACGAGTCGTTCAATGTGACCGATATCGGCGAACAGTTGAAAAAGATCCGGCGCGAGGCCGATGTCGATTTCGTCCGCGACGACATGGCCGATCTGCTCGCGGAATCGATGGAAGGCCTCAAGCGCGTCAAGGATATCGTGCAGTCCTTGAAAGACTTTTCCCGGGTCGGCGAATCGGGTTGGCAAATAAGCGATCTGCATAAGGGACTGGACAGTACGCTGGAAATCGCCGGCGCCGCCTTCAAGGGCAGGATTGCCGTCGAGAAACGTTACGGGAAATTGCCGTCGATCAAATGCGCCCCCTCGGATTTGAACCAGGTCTTCCTGAACCTGTTGACCAACGCCGCGCATGCCATCGAAGACTGCGGCGTGGTGGTGCTCGAGACGCGGCGCAGCGGCGATTGGATCATGCTGAGCATTCGCGACAACGGCTGCGGCATCGCGCCGGAACATTTGCCGCGGATTTTCGAGCCTTTTTTCACCACAAGGCCGGTCGGCAGCGGCGCCGGCCTGGGCCTGTCGCTTTCCTACGGCATTGTGCAAAAGCATCGCGGCCGCATCGAGGTGGCAAGTACGCCGGGCCAGGGGACGACGTTCACGGTATGGTTGCCGTTGGATCCCGAATTATCCGCTTCAATTCCATCCCGAGAGAGCAACACATGAATGAGCGCCTGATGCAAAATCCGACCGATGCGGCCGCAAGCGATGCGGAAAATGCCGCCGCCGATGTTCCCGTCGTCCCGGTCATATTGGTGGTCGACGATGAAGCCGGCATCCTGTCGGCATTGAAGCGTCTGTTCAGGCCGGTCGGCTATACCGTGCTGACGGCCGAGAGCGGCGCCGCGGGGCTCGAAATTCTGGCTACCCAGCATGTCGACCTGATCATTTCCGACATGCGCATGCCGGGCATGACCGGGGCGCAATTCTTGTCCCAGGCCAAGGCCGCCTACCCCGATATCGTGCGCATCCTGCTCACCGGTTATTCCGAGGTCAGCTCCACCGTCGCCGCCATCAATGAAGGCGGCATCTATCATTATTTGCCCAAGCCCTGGGACGAGCACGATCTGCTGCTGACCATCAAGCGGGCGCTGGAACAACAGCACTTGAAGAGCGAGGCGCAACGCCTGACCCAGATCGTGCTGCGGCAGAACGAGGAATTGTCCGCATTCAACGCCACGCTTGAAAAACAGGTGATTGCGCGCACGGAAGAAATTCGCCAGACAGTGATGTTCCTGGAGCATTCGGAGGGCGAGGTCAAGAAGAATCTGCTGACCATGCTGAAGGTATTTTCCAACCTGATCGAATTGCGCGCGGGCGCTTTCGGCTATTCGGGCCGGGTAGGAGAGCTGTCGCGCAATCTCGGGGTGAAGATGACGCGCGCGCTTGGCAGCGCCTACGCGATCAGCGAATCGGGGCTGCAAGACCTGATGATCGCAGGCCTGCTGCATGCCGTCGGAAAAATCGGCCTGCCCGACGAACTGGTGCGCAAGCCGATGGAAAAAATGAGCAGCGAAGAAACGCGCCTGTTCATGACTCATCCGCTAAAGGGGCAGTTGGCGCTGACGCCATTGGACGCCTACGCTGCCGCCGGGTTGATCATCCGCCATCAATACGAACGTTATGACGGCCGCGGCACGCCGCAAAGCCTGGTGGGCGATGCGATTCCCCTCGGTTCGCGCATCCTGGCGGTAACGCGCGATTTCGAGGCCCTGCTTGCCGGCGCGATCGCCACCCAGCCGCTGCCGCTGGAGAAAACGCTGACGCTACTGAAGTCGCAGCGTGGCCATCGCTACGATCCGGTCGTGGTCGACCAGTTTCTGGCGATGATCGAGGAAGAGGGCGTCCATGCGGACAAGACGCGCATCATCAAGGCGCAGGAACTGGCGCCAGGAATGCAATTGGCCGCCGATCTGCGCACACCCGACGGGGTGCTGCTGCTGACCAGGGACTGCATCATCAATCCCCAGAACATTGCGCAGATCCATCGTTTCGAGCAGGCCCACAATGCACCGCTGAAAATCACGATCACAATATAAGAAAAGCAACGAAGGCGAAGGAGACAAAATTGAACGCATCGGATCAGTCTTGCGGGCAGGACCAGGCGTCCGGCGTACTGCTGCTGGTCGATGACGAGAAAAACATTCTGGCGGCATTGCGGCGGCTGCTGCACCAGGAAAAATACCGTGTCCTGACCGCATCCAGCGCACCGGAAGCGCTGGTGATCCTGGCTTCGACGCCGGTCGATGTCATCGTTTCGGACCAGCGCATGCCGGACATGAGCGGCGTCGACTTTTTCCGCACGGCCAAGGAAATCTATCCCGACACCGTTCGCATCATGCTCAGCGGCTATACGGAACTGCAGTCGGTGACCGACGCCGTCAATGAAGGCGCCATTTACAAGTTTTTGACCAAACCGTGGGACGACGAGCAGCTCAAGGCGCATATCGCCGAAGCCTTCCATCGCAAGGGCTTGGCCGACGAGAATGCACGTCTGAACGAACAACTGCGGCTGGCAAACGCGGAACTGGCGCTGGCCAACGCCCAACTGGACGACATATTGCGGCAGAAGGACCGGCAGATTCATAGCGATGAAGCCATGCTCGACATCGTGCATGAAGTGTTGCGGCATTTGCCGCTGGCAGTGCTTGGCCTGGATGACGACGACCTGATCGTATTGGCCAATATCGCCGCGGAGAAGCTCGGCCCTGGCGGCTCGCTGCTCGGCAAGGAAATACGGCAGATCATTCCGATGCCGCCCGATCGTCCGCGACAGGTCGGCAGGATACAGCAATGCCTGGTCGAACTGAATGGCGAGGCGTACGAAGCGCTGTCATATCCGATGGGGCGCTACTCGCTCTCGCGCGGCAGACTGTTGACGTTGGCGAGACAGGATAAAAAGGGGGAAGCGTGACCAAGCTTGCACTCGATAAATTGATTGCCGCCATCCAGGATTTGCCGTCGTTGCCGGCGGTCGTGCTGGAACTGATGCACAACCTGGACGACGAGGCGGCCGGCGCGCATCTGCTGGCGGACAAGATCGCGCAAGACCAGGCAATCTCGGCCAAGGTCCTGCGGCTGGCCAATTCATCGTTCTACGGCATGCAGCGCAAGGTCACGACCATCCAGCAATCCATCACGATCCTGGGCTTCAACAGTGTCCGCGCGCTGGTCACCGCTACCGCCGTGATCGACCGCTATGCCGCCAACAAGGACAGTTCGCTCGATTTCGACGCCTTCTGGCGCCATTCGATCGGTACTGCGCTGTGCGCCAAGGCGCTGGCGCGGAAATTGTCCTTCAACCAGGATCATGCCTTCATGACGGGGCTGTTGCATGATATCGGCCGCCTGGTGATCGTTACCTATTCGGCGCGCCATTACGAACCGGTGCTGGCCTATCGCGCCAAGCATGGCTGTTATCTGTTCGAGGCAGAGCAGAACGTGCTTGGCTTCGATCATGCCGCGGTCGGCCGCGCCATCATGCAGCTCTGGAAATTTCCGCCGCTGATGCTCGAAGCGGTCGAAAGGCATCACGCCAGCGCGGAGGAAACCGTCGGCCGTCTGACGGCGATCGTCAGGCTGGCCGATTGCATTGCGCACGACCTTGATCTTTCCGGCGATGCGCGAGATACGGCGCGGCCTCTGTCCGATATCGGATGGGGCGGCCTGGCTATTTCAGAAGCGGGACTGGAAAACGTCTTTCAGGAAACGGAACAACAATTCGAAGAGGCCTGCGCGATTCTGGTCCCTTCCGATCAGGAGACTCGATATGCATGACGGAAGCAAAAAGCTGGAACCGGCGATCTCCCAGTTCTTCGACGGCTGTCCCGCGCCGGCGTTCGCCATCGACGCGGATCACGTCATCACGCATTGGAACAAGGCCTGCGAATATCTGTTCGGATTAAGCGCGGCGGAGATGGTCGGCACCAAGGATCAATGGCGGCCGATCTATCATCATCAACGTCCGGTGCTGGCGGACCTGATTGTCGCCGGCGACTTCGAAAATATCCATGGCAAGTATTATCAAGGCACCGAGGCATTTCGCGCCTCTCCGCTGATTCCGAATGCCTTCGAAGGCGAGGACTTTCTCGCGCACCTGGGCGATGGCGGCCGCTGGATCTATTTCTCGGCGGCGCCGCTGCGCAGCGAAGACGGCGTGATCGTCGGCGCCATAGAAGTCATGCGCGACATCAGCGCACAGAAGCTGGCGGAGTCCGACCTGCAAAAGATTCGCCAGGATCTCGAAAAGCTGGCCGCCGAACGCACCGCGCAACTGGCGCTTGCCAACCGACAATTGGAAGAGGATATCCGGCAGCGCGCTATTGTCGAGGCCGAGCTGACGCGCAGGAATGCGGAATTGACCGGCCTCAACGAGAAGCTGTCGATGGCCCAGCAGCAATTGCTGCAGTCGGAAAAGCTGGCGTCGATCGGACAGCTGGCCGCCGGCCTGGCGCACGAAATCAACAATCCGATCGGCTATATATTTTCCAATTTCGGCACGCTTGAAACCTATATCGCGAATTTGCTGAAGATGCTGGCGGTCTATGAAGACATCGATCCCGCGCTTGCGGCTTCAGGTTCCCTTGAAAATATCAAGAAAGTGCGGCAGGGGATCGAACTGGATTTTCTGAAGGAGGATATCCACTCGCTGATGAGCGAATCGAAAGAAGGCATTTTGCGCGTCAGGAAAATCGTGCAGGACCTGAAGGATTTCTCGCGCATCGACGCCAGCCAGGAGTGGAAACGCAGCAACCTTCACGACGGCATCGATTCCACCCTGAATATTGTCAATAACGAAGTGAAATACAAGGCCGACCTGGTCAAGGAATATGGCGACATCCCGGAAATCGACTGCCTGCCGTCCCAGATCAACCAGGTGATCCTGAACCTGGTGGTCAATGCCGCGCACGCGATACAGGGTGATCGCGGCAAGATCACCATCAGGACCGGCGGCGCGGACGACGAGGTATGGGTGGAAGTGGTCGACACCGGCATGGGCATCGCGAAGGAAAACATGACGCGCATCTTCGACCCGTTTTTCACGACCAAGCCGGTAGGCCAGGGCACGGGCCTGGGGTTGTCGCTCTCCTACGGCATCATCCAGAAGCATGGCGGTGAAATCCGCGTGAGCAGCGAAGTCGGCAAGGGCAGCACGTTCAAGGTCGTCCTGCCTGTGAAGCAGACCGCGGCCTGATGCAGGCAAAAGGACGGCGCGGGGATGCCGTCCTGGGGCAGCATTACTTGACCTGCTGCTTGCCCAGCTTGCGCACCAGCGTGCGCCGATGCATGCCCAGCCGGCGCGCGGTTTCGGAGATATTGAAGCCGGTGGCCGCCAATGTTTCGTGGATGCGCTCCCACTCCAGTGTCTTGATCGAGGTCGGCCGGCCGGTCAGGTCGACTTCCACATCGCCGGTGGCGCGCGCGAAGGCGGCTTCGATGTCGTCGGTATTGGAGGGTTTGGCCAGGTAGTGGCAGGCGCCGAGCTTGATGGCTTCCACCGCCGTGGCGATGCTGGCGAAACCGGTCAGCACCACGATCAGCATGGCCGGATCGTGCGCATGCAGCGCCTGCACGCAGGCCAGGCCGGATGCCTCGCCCTTGAGCTTGAGGTCGACCACGGCATAGCCGGGCGAATGCTGGCCCAGCACTCCCGAAACCGCGGTCAGGCTGGTGGCGAACAGCACCGTATAGCCGCGCCGTTCGAAGGAACGGCCGAGCGTGCGGGCAAAGGTTTCATCGTCTTCGACGATCAGCAGCAGCCGTTCGGATGCTGTGTCGCCGCCGACGGAAGCATTGTCGATATCCATTATTGTCCGCCGCTTTCATGATCCGCTTCGTCACTGTCGTTCAGCACGATGGCCGCCAGCGGCAGCATCAGCGTCACAACGGCGCCGCCTTCGGGACGATTGGCGGCCGTGACGCTGCCGCCTAGCGTGCGCGCCACATTCATCACCAGGAACAGCCCCAGTCCGCCGCCCGGCCGGCCCTTGCTGGACTGATACGGCTTGCCGAGCAGCGCCAGCATGTCGGGCGCGAAGCCGGGGCCTTCGTCTTCCACCTTGAACACCAGCGTGCCGCCATTGCGGCTGACGGTCAGGCCGACCCAGCGCGGCGAAGCCTCCAGGGCGTTGTCGAGCACATTGCAGATGGTCTGCTTCAGGGCCGAGTCCGAAATGATGCGCAGGTCCGGGCCGAAATGATTCCGGTAATCGAAGGAGCCGGTCGGCCGGGTATTGCGCCATTGGCCGATCAGGTCTTCGATGAAATGCAGCACTGTGGTCTGCTGCGGCGCTTCGCCGCGCGCTTCGCCGGCCGACAGCAGGATGCCGCCGACAATCGATTTGCAGCGCTGCACCTGGGCCTGCATCTCTTCGATTTCCTCGCGCAATTCGGCGTCGATGGTGAACGGCGGCATATGCTGCCAGTCGCCCAGGATGACCGCCAGCGTGGCCAGCGGCGTTCCCAGTTCATGCGCGGCGCCGGAGGCCAGCAGGCCCATGCGCACGATGTGCTCTTCTTCGGCGGCGCGCTGGCGCAGGTCGGCCAGCCGCGCGTCGCGCGCGCGCAGGTTGCCGCTGATGCGCGTGATGAAGATGACCAGCAGCGCCGCATTCAGGGCGAAGCAGATCAGCATGCCCTGGATGTAGAAGCTGCGCAGGCCGAGATCGTGATCGGGCGGCAGCACCAGCGGCCGGCCCATCAGCGCGAGGGCGGTAAAGCAACTGGCGGTAATCGCGACCATCGACCAGATGGCCCAGCCTTCGAGCAGCACCGCGCCCAGGCTCACTTGTAGCAGATACAGGAAAACGAAGGGATTGGTGGCGCCGCCGCTCAGATAGAGCTGCAAGGTCAGCGTGCCGACGTCGACCAGCAGGGCGATGAACAGTTCGCGATTGCTGACGGTGGGGCGCAGGCGCAGCCGCAGCAGGCTGGCGGCATTGAACAGGATCAGGCCGCCCAGCACGCCAAGCATGTAATTGAGCGGCAATTCGATATTGAAGCCGAAATGCACCACCGCGATGGTGGCGATCTGGCCGAGCACGGCAATCCAGCGCAGCTGGATCAACTGCTGCATGTTCTTGCGGACGGTGGTGTCGTGCGCCCCGGCGGTGCCGGCAAAGGCCGACTGCGCGCCCGGCCCGGCCCCGGTGTTAATGGACATTCCCAGCATCTCCATCATTGCCATCCTTGCGTTCTCCTCGCCCTTGCCCTGCGCGAAGTATAGGCGGTTCCCGGCGCGGATGCCATGCGCGCCGCCCGCGCAAGGCTCGCCATGCCGCGCCCGCCGTCATAAGCGCCAGCGCCAGCCATGTGACGGCATACACCAGGTGATTGTTGGGGAAGGCGATGACGGTCAGTCCGCCGATCGGCGCGCGGCCGGCATCGACGCCGGCTGGCACGGCATCGGCATCGATGAAATAGGGCGCCACGCCGTGCAGGCCACGCGCGGCGGCGATGGCCTGCACGTCGCGCGAATACCAGCGGCCGGCGGCGGCGTCGTTGCGGCGCAGGAAGCCGCCGCCGGGCTGGCTCATGCGCAGCAATCCGGTCACGGCGGCCGGTGCGGACGGGGCGGCATCGGGCTTGGCGCCATGCGCGGCCATGCGGATGGCGTCGGCGGCTTGCGGGGCAACGAAGCCGCGATTGACCAGCACGATGCCGCCGCCGGCCATGCGCAGCGGCGTCATCACCCAGAAGCCGCCGCCGAGATCGGTGCTGGCCTGCACCAGCGTCTGTTGGTCGTAAAGGAAGCTGCCCTTCGCCTCGACCCGGCGGTATTCGTCGGAGGCGGCGTCGAGCCGCGGCCAGCTTGGCGGACCGGGCGCCGGCGCGGGCGCCGCATGCACGCGTTGTTCCACGCGCGCGATCAGGTCGAGTTTCCAGGCGCGGCGTTCGACTTGCCACCAGGCCAGGGCCAGAAAGCCGGCGAATACCAGGCAGGCAATAGCGAGGAACGCGGCGCGTCGGGCCGGAGAAGGCGGCGCGCGCAGCGAAAAATCCCGATCCGGATCGGCGCCGGGAACGGCGCCGGAATCGGGAGCGGGAGGAAGAGGGAGCGCCGGCGACGCGGCGCCGTGATCGGGTCGGCTAATCAAGGCATGTTGCGCATGTCGGGCATCATGGCCGGCATCATATTGTGGTTGAGGTGATACATCACCCAGATCGATCCGCTCAGCGTGATCACTACCAGCACCAGCGTGAAGATCAGCGCCAGCATGCTCCAGCCGCCTTCGGACCTGGTGTTCATGTGCAGGAAGTAAATCATATGCACCACCATCTGCACCGCCGCGAAGCCGAGGATGATCAGGGCGATGGTGTTCGATTCGGCGGCGCCGACGCCGCGCATGACCAGCCAGAACGGAATCGCGGTCAGGATCACGGCCAGCAGGAAGCCGGTCATATAGCCGCTCAGCGTGCTGTGGGCCGCGCCGCTGTCGTCGTGGTGGTCGTCATGCGCATCATGATTGCCATGGCGGTCGATTTCGGAACTCATGGCAGCACTCCCATCAAATACACAAAGGTGAATACGCCGATCCAGACTACGTCCAGGAAATGCCAGAACATCGACAGGCACATCAGGCGCCGCCTGTTGGCCGGGATCAGGCCGTGTCGTTTCAGTTGCGTCATCAGGGTGACCAGCCAGACGATGCCGAAAGTCACGTGCAGCCCGTGGGTGCCGACCAGAGTGAAGAACGACGACAGGAAGGCGCTGCGCTGCGGGCCGGCGCCTTCGTGGATCAGGTGCGCGAATTCATACAGTTCGAGGCCGATGAAGACCGCGCCCAGCAGGCCGGTGACGGCGAGCCAGATCATGGTCGGGCGCAGCCGGTTCTTCTGCATCTCCAGCATGGCGAAGCCGTAGGTGATCGACGACAGCAGCAGCATCGAGGTATTCACCGCCACCAGCGGCAGTTCGAACAGCTCGGCGCCGGTCGGACCGCCCGCGTAATTGCGGCCCAGCACGCCGTAGACCGCGAACAGGCAGGCGAAGATCAGGCAGTCGCTCATCAGGTACAGCCAGAAGCCGAGCAGCGTGCTGTTTTCCGGGTGCGGCTCTTCGCGCAGGTGGAACTCCAGCGGCGCGCCGCCGGCGGGGGAGAGGGCTTGGGTATCAGACATGGTTGGCCAGCAGTAAGGTGCGCTCGGTTTCCGTGCGGCTGACGTCTTCCGCCGGGATGTAATAGTCGCGCTTGTAGTTGAAGGTATGGCCGATCGCGACTGCCAGGAGGGCCGCGAACGACACCGCCACGAGCAGCCACATCTGCCAGATCAGGCCGAAGCCGAGCACCGCGGAGAGGCCGGCCAGGATCACCCCGGCGCCGGTATTCTTCGGCATGTGGATGGCCTTGAAGCCTTCCTGCGGCCGCCGATACTTGAGCTGTTTCATCTGCCACCAGGCGTCGCCGTCATGGATCAGCGGCGTGAATGCGAAGTTGTAGGCCGGCGGCGGCGACGAGGTCGACCATTCCAGCGTGCGGCCGTTCCACGGATCGCCGGTATGGTCGCGCAGCGATTCGCGGCGGCGGTAGCTGACCACCAGCTGGATGATGAAGCTGGCGATGCCGAGCGCGATCAGCACCGCGCCGAAGGCGGCGATCTGGAACCAGATCTGCAGCGACGGATCCTCGAAGTGGCTCACGCGGCGCGTCACCCCCATCAGGCCCAGCACATACAGCGGCATGAACGCGAGATAGAAGCCGACCAGCCAGAACCAGAACGAGCATTTGCCCCAGAACGGTTCCAGCTTGTAGCCGAAGGCTTTCGGAAACCAGTAGGTGATGCCGGCCATCAGGCCGAAGATCACGGCGCCGATGATGACGTTATGGAAGTGCGCCACCAGGAACAGGCTGTTGTGCAGCACGAAGTCGGCCGGCGGCACCGCCAGCAGCACGCCGGTCATGCCGCCGATGACGAAGGTCACCATGAAGCCGATGGTCCACAGCATCGGCACTTCATAGCGGATGCGGCCGTGGTACATGGTGAACAGCCAGTTGAATATCTTGGCCCCGGTCGGGATCGAGATGATCATGGTGGTAATGCCGAAGAAGGAATTGACGCTGGCCCCGGAGCCCATGGTGAAGAAATGATGCAGCCAGACCAGGTACGACAGCACGGTAATGACCACCGTCGCATACACCATCGAGGCATAGCCGAACAGGCGCTTGCTGCTGAAGGTCGACACCACTTCGGAGAAGATGCCGAATACCGGCAGCACCAGGATGTAGACCTCGGGATGGCCCCAGATCCAGATCAGGTTGACGTACATCATGGCGTTGCCGCCGAAGTCGTTGGTGAAGAAATTGGTGCCGGCGTAGCGGTCCAGGCCCAGCATCGCCAGCACCGCGGTCAGCACCGGGAACGCGGCCACGATCAGCACGTTGGTGCACAGCGCGGTCCAGGTGAAGATCGGCATTTTCATCAGCTTCATGCCCGGCGCGCGCATCTTGACGATAGTGGCCAGCAGGTTGATGCCGGACAGCAGCGTGCCGATGCCGGCGATCTGCAGCGACCAGATGTAGTAATCGACCCCGACATCCGGGCTTTGCGCGATGCCGGACAGCGGCGGATAGGCCAGCCAGCCGGTGCGCGCGAATTCGCCGACGAATAGCGACATCATGACCAGCGCCGCGCCGCTGGTGGTCATCCAGAAGCTGAAGTTGTTCAGGAACGGAAACGCCACGTCGCGCGCGCCGATCTGCAGCGGCACCACGAAATTCATGATGCCGGTGATCAGCGGCATGGCGACGAAGAAGATCATGATCACGCCGTGCGCGGTGAAGACCTGGTCGTAGTGATGCGGCGGCAGGTAGCCGGCGTCGGCGCCGAAGGAAATCGCCTGCTGCAGGCGCATCATGACGGCGTCCGAGAAGCCGCGCAGCAGCATCACCAGGCCCAGCACGACGTACATGATGCCGATTTTCTTGTGGTCGATGCTGGTAAACCATTCGCGCCACAGATAGCCCCAGACGCGGTAATAGGTCAGCAGGCCGACCAGCACCAGGCCGCCCAGCATGACCATGATGAAGGTGATCAGCAGGATCGGCTCGTGGAAAGGAATCGCGTCCCAGGTCAGGCGGCCGAAAATCAGCCTGGTGAAATCAATATGTTCAAACATGGTGGATGGCCGATTGGAAAGCGCTGCGGGAAGATTGCAAAATAAGTGGGGAATTCATAGCGGCAGGCCCTCGCGGGCCGGCGCGCCGGCGACGCCGCCGGGATTGGCGGCGGTGCACACCGGCATGGCCATGGCGACGGCCATGGCATCGGACGGCGTTGCGGCGCGCTTGGCGTTGGCGGCATTGGCTGCCATCATGTCTTTCATGCAGACGCTGCCGGCCTGGACGCAGCGATTGAGAATGGCGTCATACAGTCCCGGCGCCACGTTGGCATAGCGGCGCACCGCATCGTTTTCGCTGGGCTGCGCCAGTTGCAGATAGGCGGCGCGGGTCAGGGTAAGCGCCGGACCCGGCTTGCCGCCGTTGTCGCCGGACTTGGCCTGCTTGACCCATTGCTCGAAATCGCCGTCGCTCATGCCGCGGAATTTGAAATGCATGCCGGAAAAGCCGGCGCCGCTGTAATTGGCGGAAAGGCCTTCATATACGCCGGCCTGGTTGATCACCGCGTGCAGCGTGGTTTCCATGCCCGGCATGGCGTAGATCTGGCCCGCCAGCGCCGGAATGAAGAAGGAGTTCATCACGGTGGAGGCGGTAATCTTGAACTGGATCTGGCGATCCACCGGGGCGGCCAATTCGTTGACCGTGGCGATGCCTTGTTCGGGATACAGGAACAGCCATTTCCAGTCCAGCGCCACCACCTCCACCAGCAGCGGCTTGCTGCCGGCGGGGATATCCCGGCCGCTGGCGATGCGGTCCAGCGGCCGGTACGGGTCGAGTTTGTGGGTGCTGACCCAGGTCACCGCGCCCAGCGCGATGATGATCAGCAGCGGCGCGGCCCAGATCAGCAGCTCCAGTACGGTCGAATGGTGCCATTCCGGGTTATAGGGCGCGTCGGTATTCGAGGCGCGGTAGCGCCAGGCAAACAGCAGCGTGAGGAAAATCACCGGAATGATGATGACCAGCATCAACACGGTGGAAATGATGATCAGGTTGCGTTGCTGGAGCGCGACATCGCCGGAAGGCGACAGCAGTACCATATTGCAGCCTCCCAGGAAAGCCAGCAGGGGCAGCAGCGGGAGCAAGCGCAGAACGCGGAGTATTTTGGAGGGTAGCATCGCCTGGCGCGGAACGCGTAACGGAACATTTGAACGGAAGCAAAATCTACGCCGATAGTGGTTCGGCGTGAATTGGACATTTTGTCCTATGGCGGCGCAGCCCGAGTAGTGCGATGCTTCGTGATCGCGCACAAATATCCGGAATCGAGCAAGCATGATATCCAGTACCTCCGACATCAAACAGTCCTCCACCGTCAATGGCAAGCCGGACGCCGGCCGCGCCCCGGAAAACGCCGGACATTCGAAAGTCGCGCCTGGCGAGATCGCCGTGGGGGTGGTCATCGGGCGCGCTTCCGAATACTTCGATTTCTTTGTCTATGGCATCGCTTCCGTGCTGGTGTTCCCGGAAGTCTTCTTTCCGTTCGAGAATCGACTGGAAGGCATGCTGCTTTCGTTCGTGATTTTTTCCTTCGCCTTTATCGCGCGCCCGATCGGCACGGCGATATTCATGTCGATGCAGCGGCGCTGGGGCCGCAGTTTCAAGCTGACGGCAGCGCTGTTCCTGCTGGGCACGGCCACCGTCGGCATGGCCTTTCTCCCGGGCTACGGCACGCTGGGCGCGACTTCCTTCGTCTTGTTGTCGGTTTTCCGCTTCCTGCAGGGCATCGCGCTCGGCGGTTCATGGGACGGCCTGCCTTCGCTGCTGGCGCTGAATGCGCCGCGCGCGCGGCGCGGCTGGTATGCGATGCTGGGCCAGCTCGGCGCGCCGATCGGCTTCATGCTGGCCAGCGCGCTGTTCCTGTTCCTGCATTCGAGTCTGTCGGACAAGGATTTCATCGACTGGGGCTGGCGCTATCCGTTCTTCGTCGCCTTCGCCATCAATGTAGTGGCGCTGTTCGCGCGGTTGCGGCTGGTGGTGACCGAGGAATATACCAAGCTGCTGGAAGAGGACGACCTGGAGCCGATCCCGGTTTTCCAGATGCTGCGCGCGCAGGGCTATAACCTGTTCATCGGCGCCTTCGCCGCGCTGGCCAGCTATGCGCTGTTCCATCTGGTGACGGTGTTTCCGCTGTCCTGGATCGCGCTCAAGTCGTCGCAGGCAATCGATAACGTGCTGATCGTGCAGATCGCCGGCGCCGGCCTGGGCATCCTGGGAACGATTTTGTCGGGCCTGATCGCCGACCGCATCGGCCGCCGCACCACGCTCGGCCTGCTGGCCTGCCTGATCGGCGTCTTCGGCCTGTTTACACCATGGCTGCTGGATGGCGGACCGGCGGCGCAGGACGCCTTCATCCTGATCGGCTTTGCGCTGCTCGGCGTTTCCTACGGCCAGGCCGCAGGCACGGCGACCGCCAATTTCGAACGCCGCTTCCGTTATACCGGCGCTGCGCTGACCACCGATTTCGCATGGCTGCTGGGCGCCGGTTTCGCGCCGCTGGTGGCGCTCGGCCTGTCCGCGCATTTCGGGCTGGCCTACGTCAGCGCGTACCTGCTGTCGGGCGTGGCCTGCACCTTGCTGGCGCTGAAGATCAACCACACGCTGGAATCCGTTGCGCGTTGAACAAGTTTTTGACGATTTTCTCCGCGTTTTCCAGCGCATCTTCCCTATCCATCACCTCCTCGGTATTGTCGGGCCGCGTCGTTATTAACGACGTGGTTCCGATATGCGGAAGCCGGTTTGACATGCGCTGATCGGCGCTCCTATAGTCCACTCATCGAAAAAAAATCACAGGCGAGACCAATTCCCTGCTGAACGTGTTCTTGAGCAACGTCCTGTTTCACTGAACTTCTTGAATTTCTGGTATTGCTTGCATCCTTTGCGATTGGCCGGCGTCCATCGATGGCCGGCCCGAATGCCCGGCATCGCGCCAAAGCATCGCGGCGCGGTTCATTGAGAAAAGAATAAGAGGAGACGCCATGTTCGGTCGCAAGAAAAATATTCTTTCCCTGTTTCTTTCCGGCAGCTTCGCATTGATCGCATCGGCATCGGGCGAGAGTGCTTGCGCCCAGGCCGCGCCGGCTGCCGCGCCTGCCGGCGGACCCGCCAGCTACACCGGCGCCGATCGCCAGCAACGCCTGATGGAAGGGGCGAAAAAGGAAGGCGAGCTGATGCTCTATACCTCGATCCAGGCCTCCGATTTCGCCGACGTGGCGGCCGCATTCGAAAAGAAATACGGCGTGAAGATCAAGGTATGGCGTTCCGGTTCGGAGAACATCCTGCAGCGCGCCGTCACCGAAGGCCGGGCCGGCAGATACGATGCCGACATTGTCGAGACCAGCGGCCCGGAACTGGAATCGCTGCATCGCGAAAAAATGCTGCAGAAGGTCGCCTCGCCCTATCTCGGCGACCTGATCGAACAGGCGATTCCGCCGCATGGCGAATGGATCGGCACGCGCCTCGATATCTTCACCTTCGCCTACAACACCAAGCTGGTGAAGAAGGAGGATCTGCCGAAAACCTACGAGGACCTGCTGGATCCGAAATGGAAAGGCAAGCTCGGCATCGAAGCCGACGATTCGGACTGGTTCGCCAGCGTGGTGAATCAATTGGGCGAGGAGAAGGGCGTCAGGCTGTTCCGCGCCATCGTGGCGGTCAATGGCGTTTCGGTGCGCAAGGGGCATACCCTGCTGATGAATATGGTGTCTTCCGGCGAAGTGCCGCTGGCGATGGATATCTATAACTACAAGGCCGAGCAGATGAAAAACCAGGGCGTGCCGGTCGACTGGTTCGCCATCACGCCGGCTATCGCGGCGCCGCAGGCGGTGGCCATGTTCAGGCGTGCGCCGCATCCGAACGCGGCCGTGCTGTTTTTCGATTTCATGCTCAGCGACGCGCAGCCGATCTTGCAGAATCATCATTTCGTCATGAGCGGCAAGAAGATGAAAACCGCCCTGAGCGAGATGCCGCTCAAGTTCATCGACAGCAAGGTGACGCTCGACGAAAACGACAAGTGGAGCAAGCTGTTCGAGGATATCTTCATCAAGCACGCCAGGAAATAGTCCCGGCGAGATTTGGCGCATCGACGCATTGATGCGTGGCTGCGCCTGGCGGCGCCTACTGGCGGCCTTTGGCTGATATGTAAAAAATACGCTTTCGACACTTTTTAAATTCGTTTTTCGTATAAGTGGGCTTGAAAGTATTCCTTTTATTTTGCGGCAGAGCCGATTAATCTAATGACGAGATAACATTAAATTGGCAAATACTCGTGAATTCCCCCCTTCGACATAAACAATCTTCAAACCAGACCGCTCCGCTCGCCGAGCCGCAGGCGGAGTGGGATCTGTCCAGCGTCGTCAATGCGCTGAGAACCTCGCGCGAGCTCGCGCACAAGATCCGGCACCAGGGCAATATCCGCGAATTGCCGTCGCGCCAGGCGCTGGTCGGCGTGCTGGACGGCCTGTCGGCGGTACTGTTCCCGACGCATTACGGCAAGACCACATTGACCGACGAAAGCATCGATTATTTTGTCGGCGACACCTTGAATACCGTGATCGGCGTGCTGACCGAACAGGTGCGGCGCAGCCTGCTGTTCACTTCCGATCATGCGCCCGAGGCGTTGCCGGGCGCGGTGCGCGACGATGCCTTGCTGAAGGAAAAGGCGACTGGCATCACGCGCGATTTCATCGCGGCGCTGCCGGCCATCCGCGCGGTGCTGGTGAGCGATTTGCAGGCGGCGTTCCAGGGCGACCCCGCCGCGACCAGTATTTCCGAAGTGCTGCTGTGCTATCGCGGCACCACGGCCGTGATCTACCACCGGCTGGCGCATCAACTGTATCTGCTGGGCACGCCGTTCCTGGCGCGCATGATCGCCGATATCGCGCATTCGGTGACCGGCATCGACATCCATCCCGCGGCGCGCATCGGCGAAAGTTTCTTCATCGATCACGGCACCGGCGTGGTGATCGGCGAAACCTGCATCATCGGCCGTCATGTGCGCCTGTATCAGGCAGTCACCTTGGGTGCGAAACGTTTCCCGATCGACGAAAACGGGGTGCTGCTCAAGGGCAACGAACGGCATCCGATCGTGGAAGACGATGTCGTGATTTACGCCGGCGCGACCATACTCGGCCGCATCACCATCGGCAAGGGATCCACCATCGGCGGCAATGTCTGGCTGACGCAGAGCGTGCCGCCGGGCAGCAACGTATCGCAAGCGCAGATGCGCAACGATTGCTAGTTGCCGGAAGCATCAGCGTTCTGAATTACGGCATCTGAAGTACCGCATTCCGAAGTACATTCCGAAGTGCAGCATTCTTAACGGCTTGTTCAATGTGAAGGAATCAGCATGAAAATACTGTCCAGAGTGGGTGTTTTCGTGGTCCGGAGATATGTCGGATCGGGAGGCGAGGCCGGCGCCGAGCTGCTGATGTTCTCGCATACCGACGAACCCGGCGCCGCCTTGCGGATTCCCGGCGGCGAAATCCAGTCGCGCGAAGAGCCCTATGCGGCTGCCTTGCGCAAGCTGCATCAGCGCGCCGGCATTGAATTCCTGCCGTTGATTCGCGCGCTCGGCGTGTTTGAAACGCCTTCGACGGCGGAGCCGAATGCGGTCTCGCGCAGTTATTGCTATCTGTTCGACGGCGCCGGCCTGCCCGATCGCTGGTCGCACGTGGTGGCGGCCGAGCATCGGGATAAAAACCGCCATGGCGCCGACGCCCCCGATTACGACGGCTATCGAAGCCTGCGCCTGTCGTATCGTTGGCGCACCATCGGTTCCGACCTGTTCGGCGGGGCCGACGTCAGCCTGCGCGGCGATCACAACTACTTCCTGAACGCGGACGCCATTCCCGAATTATTCGAGGCCGAGCTGCAGTGAGCGGTTTGGGTGAATGGACAGAGGCCTTTGAAAAGCCGTTCTTTTTCGAGAGCGATTAAAATCCCGTTCTTTTTTCGAGCGCGATTAAAAACCCGTTCGTCCTGAGTAGGCGCAGCCGTATCGAAGGATTGCTGGCGCATCAGGGTTTCGAAGTTTGGAAAGCCGGAGGCGGCACTTCGATACGGCTGCGCCTACTCAGTGCGAACGGGGATTTTTAAGCGCGATGATATCCGTCGCGCTGCTGGGGAGCGTCATCAAAAAACCTAAACCGTATTTTTCGAGCGCAATCAAAAAGTCGTTATTTTTCGAGTGCGATTGAATCCCGTTCTGTTTCGAGCGCGATTAAAATCCCGTTCTTTTTTCGGGCGCGATCAAAAACCGGTTCTTTTTTCGAGTGCGATCAAAAAAACGTTCGTATTCAGCCGCGCTTGACCAGCTTGCGCAGCGCTGCCCGATACTGCGCCATATCCTTGATTTCCCGCGTCGCCACACCATCGCGCGCCGCCGCCGCCGCGACGGCCGGCGCCACGCGTTCGATGATGCGGTTGTCGAACGGCGTCGGGATAATGTATTCCGCGCCGAACTTCAGGTTGCGGCCGGGATAGGTCGCCTGTACCTCGGCCGGCACCTCTTCCATCGCCAGGTCGGCGATCGCGTCCACGCACGCCGCTTTCATGCCGTCGGTAATCCTGGTGGCACCGGCATCCAGCGCGCCGCGGAACAGGAAGGGGAAGCACAGGACATTGTTGACCTGGTTCGGATAATCGGAACGGCCGGTGGCGACGATGCAGTCGCTGCGCACCGCGTGCACGGCTTCGGGCCGGATTTCCGGTTCCGGATTGGCCAGCGCCAGGATCAGCGCATTCGGCGCCAATGTCTTGACCGCATCCTGCGTCAGCAGGCCGGCCGCCGAGCAGCCCAGGAAGATGTCGCGGCCGACGACCGCATCGGCCAGCGTGCGCGCCGGATCGTTGGTGGCGTAGCGCGCCTTGTTGACTTCCATGCTGGCGTCGCGCGACGGATGCACCACGCCCTTGGAATCGACCAGGATGATGTTTTCCTTCTTGATGCCGAGCACCACCAGCAGATCCAGACAGGCGATCGCCGCGGCGCCGGCGCCGGAACAGATCAGCCTGGCGTCTTCCAGTTTCTTGCCGGCGATGCGCAGGCCGTTGCGGATCGCGGCGGCGGCCACGATGGCGGTGCCGTGCTGATCGTCGTGGAAGACCGGAATCGACATGCGTTCGCGCAGTTTCTGTTCGATGTAGAAGCACTCCGGCGCCTTGATGTCTTCCAGGTTGATGCCGCCGAAGGTCGGCTCCATCATCGCGATGGCGTCGATCAGCTTGTCCGGATCGGTTTCGGCCAGTTCGATATCGAAGGCATCGATGCCGGCGTAGGCCTTGAACAGGCAGGCCTTGCCTTCCATCACGGGTTTGGCGGCCAGCGCGCCGATATTGCCCAGGCCCAGCACCGCGGTGCCGTTGGAAATGACGCCGACCAGGTTGCCGCGCGAAGTGAAGCGTTGGGCCACGGCGGGATCGGCGGCGATCGCCACGCAAGCAGCGGCCACGCCTGGGGAATAAGCCATCGACAGGTCGCCCGGCGTGGCCAGGGGCTTGGTCGGCACCACGGAAATCTTGCCTGGATTCGGAAACTCGTGATAGTTCAGTGCGGCCTGGTCGAGGACGTCTTGCTGCGTGCTTGTTTGCATGGGGAAGATGAGAGGATTAATAAGATGAAATAGGTGAGGGAGCGTTTAAAAGTCGTGAGCCGATATAAAGTCGTCGGCGAATAATCCGCGAATAAACCACGAACGACCGGCTTCGAAGCGCCGCGCCGGCGACGGGACGCGTAATTTTATATGAGAACCGGCACGGACGTGATGCATAAGCTGTCCGTGGCGACGTGCCTGGCTATCTTGATTTTGCAACAACTTCTTATTTGAACCGCATATTGAATTCATAGCCGCGACTGCGCAGGCAGGCGCTGATCGCGCCGTTGCGATTGTCCTCGTTGGCATCCTTGATCGCGAATTGCGGCGGCACATAGACACCCGGCTGCGTGACGCAGGAGACGCGCGGCTCATAGCCGTAGCATTGGGTGCGCGACGGCGTCACATAACCGCCGCCGACCTGGCGCTGCATCATCACTTGCGGGAACATGCCCACCGCCTGCTGCTGGCATTCGAAGCGGTCGCGGTCCAATTCCATCGGCGTGCCGCCCGGCCGTTCCCAGCCGATGGCGCAGCCGGTCAGATTGGCGAGCGCCGCCAGGATCAATACTTTTTTCACATCCCGTCCTTATATCTATCGAATTTGTTCGAATTCTTTCGAATTTATTCTATTTTCCAGCAGCGTAGCACAGCCGCTGCAACAGCGGCCGCCAGGATGCCTGCACCGGCAGGCCGAAGATGTCGGCCAATACGTTTTCCAGCCCGGCGGCGTCGAGTTCGCGCCGTTCGCCGGCGCCATCCCGGCCGCGGATGGTCAGGCGGCCGTTCATCAGCATGTAGCGCGCTTGCGGCGTGGTGATGGCGGCCATCAGGTCCTGCCGGAAAATCGATGACGGGTATGTCGACGTGAACCAGTTCAAGGGTTGGTAATCGACGTCCAGCAGCGGTTCCGGCGACAATTCATACAGCGATCGCCAGACGCCGTCCAGCAGCGTTTCGATGACGACCGCGTCGGCCCCGGCTGCCGGCCGGATGCGGAAGGTCTCGTTCCCGATCGCCTGCGGCTCCCGGTCTGCCAGCGCCAACGGCGCGGGCGGCACCCAACCGCCGAAGCCGACATCGACCAGCCAGGCCCGGCCGTCAAGATGCACCCGCAATGCGGAATGGGTGCGCGGGCGCGGCGCGTCGTCTTCCTGGGCGCGCCACAGCACGCGCGCGGCCAGCGATTCGACCTCGAACCCGAGCGCCGCCAGCACGCGCTTGAACAGGCCGTTGTGCTCGAAGCAATAACCGCCGCGCTTCTGCGTCACCAGTTTCGTTTCCACCGCCGCCGCCGAGATGTCGATCGGGCGGTCAAGCAATACGTCGATGTTTTCAAACGGAATCGCGGCGATATGGTGGGCGCACAGCGCCGCCAGCGTGGCATGCGTCGGCGCCAGCGCGCCGGAATAGGCGATCCGCGCAAGGTAGTTTTCTGGATTCATCGTGGCGCTCGAAAGAGTTGGTTTTTGCATGCGCGGCCATGGGGCGGGAATCGAAGGATCGAGCGCATCGCATGACATCGAAATTCGCGATTTTAGCGCGCTTCATGAATCTGCAAGGGAAATTTGCGCCACTGGCAGATTCGCCGTTACGTCCTCGCCTGCAAGCGGGTACGGTGCGTGCGCGGATCGAATGCCGCACCGGGCCGGATCGCGATCGGCATGTTGATGAACGAATCGGTGGAGAGTATGGAACAGAAAAATGAAGACGGCGCCGTGCCGGCGGCGCCAAACCGGGGCCGGATAGAAGTGCGCAAATTCCTCAACGCGCGGAAAGTTTCGGCGTATCAATACCGCATATTTTTCCTGTGTTTCCTGATCCTGCTGCTGGATGGCTACGATACGGTGGTGGTCGGCTTCATTGCGCCGGCGCTGCGGCGGACGTGGGCCCTCGGCAACGGCGATCTGGCGTTGATGTTCGGCCTGGGGCTGGCCGGCCTGGCGCTGGGATCGTTCTGTTCCGGGCCGGTGGCGGATCGTTTCGGGCGCAAGGTGGTGATCCTCGGCGCCATCTTCCTGTTCGGCGCGGTCAGCCTGCTGTCGGCCTGGTCGACGTCGATCGCGGCTTTGACGGCATTGCGTTTCGTGGCCGGACTCGGTCTCGGCGGCGCGATGCCGAATACTTATACGCTGGCGGCGGAATTCTGTCCGGACCGCCTGCGCTCCACGCTGGTCGCGCCGATCGGCTGCGGCATCGGCGCCGGCGGCGCGCTGGGCGGGGTGCTGGCCGCGCATCTCATTGCACCATACGGCTGGCCATCGATGCTGATCGTCGGCGGCGTGCTGCCCTTGCTGTTGCTGCCCGTGCTGGCGTGGAGGCTGCCGGAATCGATCCGCTATCGCGTGGCCAGCGGCAAGGGCCGCGACAAGCTGCTGGCCGCCATGCGCGCCAT
Organism: Herbaspirillum sp.; assembly: GCA_036499085.1. Lineage (GTDB taxonomy): Bacteria > Pseudomonadota > Gammaproteobacteria > Burkholderiales > Burkholderiaceae_D > Herbaspirillum. Next base: position 64,191 of record DASYEK010000119.1, read on the forward strand.
GGCGCCGGAGCAGGATTTCGCCGGCAGGCAATTCGTCATCGACGAAGCGGCGCCGGCCGGCGCACCGGCGCGCGGCTCGGTGCAGGGACTGTTCGCGCCGAATCTGCTGGGCGGCACCATCCTGTTGTGGATTACCGCCTTTGCCTGCCTGCTGGTGGTGTATTTTCTCGGCAGTTGGCTGCCGACCGTGATCAGCGGCACCGGCATCGGCCTGGCGCGCGCATCGCTGATGACGGCGATGTACCTGGTAGGCAATACCCTGGGCGCGATCGTGCTCGGCTATTTCATGGATCGCCGCAATCCGCAATATGTGCTGGCGATCGCCTTTGTGCTGGCCGGCGTGGCGATGGCTTCCTTCGGCTATCTGATCCGGGCGCCGTTGCTGTCGCTGCTGGCCTTGTTTTTCACCGGCGTCGGCAGCGGTGGCGCGATGACCTGCACCAATATCCTGGCGGCGGGCTTTTATCCGACCGCGAACCGCGCCACCGGCGTCAGCTGGACGCTGGCGGTGGGCCGCCTCGGATCGGTGTGCAGTTCGTTCGCCGGCGGGGCGATGCTGGCAGGGCATTGGGATGTCGAGGCGATCTTCGCGGCGATGGCAGCGCCCATTTTCGCGGCGGCGCTGTGCATGCTGGCCTTGGCGGCCTATCGCAGATCGGTCTCGCCATTTACAAAAACGCGTCATAATCTGGAAAATATTGTGCCGGGAGGCGCGAAGACATAGCGAACACCGGCGCGCACCAGCGGAGGCGATATGGCAAGCAAGGGCAAGAGCGGCATCATCCGCGTCGGCATCGGCGGCTGGACCTATGCGCCGTGGCGCGACAATTTCTACCCGGCCGGCCTGGCCCAGTCGCGCGAGCTGGAATACGCCAGCCGCCAGGTGAGCGCGATCGAAATCAACGGCACCTACTACGGCACGCAGAAGCCCGCCACTTTCGCGCGCTGGGCCGCCGAAACGCCGGACGGCTTCGTATTCTCGGTCAAGGCCTCGCGCTACGCCACCAATCGCCGCGTGCTGGCCGAGGCCGGCGAATCGGTCCATCGCTTCATCGGCAGCGGCCTGGCGGAACTGGGAAACAAGCTGGGGCCGATCCTGTGGCAATTCGCGCCCACCAAGCAATTCGACGCGGCCGACATGGCCGCCTTCATGGCGCTGCTGCCGGCCAAGGTGGACGGGTTGCCGCTGCGCCATGTGCTCGACGTGCGGCATGAAAGCTTCGTGGATCCGGCGTTTTTCAAACTCGCGCGCAAATTCAAGGTCGCCAGCGTCTTCACGGATGCGCCGGACTTTCCCTCCTTTGCCGATCTCAGCAGCGATTTCGTCTATATGCGATTGATGAGCGGCAAATCGTCGCTCAAGGCCGGCTACGCGCCCAAGGCGCTGGATGCATGGGCCGGGCGGGTGCGGCGCCTGGCTGCCGGCCAGCCGGCGGAGGCGGCCAAGGATGCATCCGGCACGGCCGGCGCGGCCTTCGAGGTCACGCCCGGCAGCAAGCAGGACCTCGCGCGCGACGTTTTCGTGTTCTTTATCAACGGCGCCAAGGAACGCGCCCCGGCAGGCGCGATGGCGCTGCTCAAGCGCCTGGAGTGAAATACTTGCTATAGTGCACGCCGAGACGCTGGAAAGCGTCCGTAGAACAAGTATTCATCTAAAAAATGCACTTCGGGGGAAGAAAAAAGATGTCGATCAACAGTTTGAAAATTGGCGCCCGGCTGGCTGTCGGGTTTGGCGTGATCCTGGTGTTTTTGGTCTGCATGGCCGGACTCGGCATCGTCAACATGAGCAACATCAACGGCGCGCTGCATCATATCGTCGATATCAATGTCAAGAAAATCGGTTTGTTGAACGACATGGAAAACGCGGTGCTGACCGAATCGCGCGTGATGCGCAATATCGCTCTGTCGAACGATCCCGCCGTGATCGCCGGGGAGCAAAAGAAGATCGGCGCGGCCCGCCGCGTCTACCAGGAAGCCGCCGACACGCTGGCGAAAATGCCGTTGGACGACATGGGCAAAACGGATGTCGCCAAGATCAACCAGGCGCGGCAGGTTTCCATCGCGCTGGACGACAAGTTCTTCGGCATGCTGGACGGCGGCAAGGAGGAGGCCATCGCATTCCTGACGAAGGAAGTGCGGGTCGGCACCAGCGACTGGCTCGCCGTCATCAAGGAATTCAGCGACCTGCAGAAGCAGAAAAACCAGGATGACCAGGATCAGGCCGGCAAGGACTACGACACGGCAAGGCTGGTCATGATCTCGATGGCCGCATTGGCGGTGCTGCTGAGCGTATTCATCGGCGGCGTGATCGCGCGCTCCGTGGTCAGGCAGCTCGGCGGCGAACCGGACTACGCGATTGCCGTGGCCGGCCGCATCGCCGCCGGCAATCTCAATGAGGCGATCGATACCAGGCCCGGCGACACCACCAGCCTGCTGGTCGCCATCAAGGCCATGCGCGACAGCCTGGTCGGCATTGTCGGGCAAGTGCGCGCGGGCACCGATACCATCGCCACCGCTTCCAGCCAGATCGCCTCGGGCAATCTCGATCTCTCGTCGCGCACGGAGCAGCAGGCCAGTGCGCTGGAACAGACCGCCTCGTCGATGCAGCAGTTGACCGGCACGGTGCAACAGAATGCCGCCAATGCCCAGACCGCGACCGAACTGGCGCGTTCGGCGTCCGATGTGGCGCTCAAGGGCGGCGCGGTGGTGTCGCAAGTGGTCGATACCATGGGATCGATCAATGAATCCTCCAAGAAGATCGTCGATATCATCGGCGTCATCGACAGCATCGCCTTCCAGACCAACATCCTTGCCTTGAACGCGGCGGTGGAAGCGGCGCGCGCCGGCGAGCAGGGCCGGGGTTTTGCCGTGGTGGCCAGCGAGGTGCGCAGCCTGGCCCAGCGCAGCGCCGCCGCGGCCAAGGAAATCAAGGAACTGATCGGCGATTCCGTCGAAAAGGTGGATATCGGCGCCGGCCTGGTCGATCAGGCCGGCAGCACCATGCAAGAGGTGGTGGCCAGCGTCAAGCGCGTGACCGACATCATTGCCGAATTCAGCGTCGCCAGCCGGGAGCAGACCACCGGCATCAGCCAGATCAATCAGGCCATCGGCCAGATGGACAACATGACGCAGCAGAATGCCGCGCTGGTGGAGCAGGCGGCCGCGGCCGCGCAAAGCATGCAGGAGCAGGCCGCCAACCTGTCGCGCGTGGTCAGCGTGTTCAAGCTGGACGACAGCCGCGCGCAGGCCGCCCTGGTCGGCGTTTCGGCCCGCAAGGCGATGGCCGCGGGTGCGGTTGCCGCAACGGCGCCCGCTACCCGGCTTCCCGCGCAGGCTGCCGCATTGGCGGCCATGACGCCGATCCGGGCTGCAAGGAGAGCCGTCGCGCTGCGCACCGACCCGACCGACAAACCGATCCCCGCCAATCCGGCG
>DASYEK010000120.1:0-7013 GCA_036499085.1 Herbaspirillum sp.
ACCTTCGGCATCATTTCCCACCCGGATGCCGGCAAAACCACGTTGACCGAAAAACTGCTGCTGTTCTCGGGCGCGATCCAGATGGCCGGCACGGTCAAGGCGCGCAAGAGCGGCCGCCATGCGACCTCGGACTGGATGGAAATCGAAAAGCAGCGCGGCATTTCGGTGGCCAGCTCGGTGATGCAATTCGAATACCGCGATCACGTCGTCAACCTGCTCGACACGCCGGGCCACCAGGACTTCTCGGAAGATACCTACCGCGTGCTGACCGCGGTCGATTCGGCACTGATGGTGATCGACGCCGCCAAGGGCGTCGAGGAGCAAACCATCAAGCTGCTCAACGTCTGCCGCATGCGCAACACGCCGATCATCACGTTCATGAACAAGATGGACCGCGAGACGCGCGACCCGCTGGAACTGCTGGATGAACTCGAATCGGTGCTGAAGATTGCCTGCGCGCCCGTGACCTGGCCGATCGGCATGGGAAAAAGCTTCCGCGGCGTCTATCATCTGCTGCGCGATGAAATCATGCTGTTCGCGGCCGGCGACGCCAAGGCCAACCAGGAAAACGTCCAGATCATCAAGGGCATCGACAATCCGCAACTGGCCGAGATGTTCCCGCGCGAAATCGAGCAGTTGAAGATGGAAGTCGAACTGGTGCATGGCGCCTCGCATCCCTTCGATCTGGAAGCCTTCCTGGCCGGCACGCAAACCCCGGTGTTCTTCGGCTCGGCAATCAACAATTTCGGCGTGCGCGAAATCCTCAACGCCCTGCTGGACTGGGCGCCGGCGCCGCGCGGCCGCGACGCCACCGTGCGCGAAGTCGCGCCCGTGGAAGCGCCGTTCAGCGGCTTCGTCTTCAAGATCCAGGCCAATATGGATCCGGCTCATCGCGACCGCATCGCCTTCCTGCGCGTATGTTCCGGCCATTTCGAACGCGGCATGAAGATCAAGCATCTGCGGCTGAACCGCGACATCAAGGTATCGACCGTGGTGACCTTCATGGCGTCGAGCCGCGAACAGGTCGAGGAAGCCTATGCCGGCGACATCATCGGCCTGCCGAACCACGGCAACATGCAGATCGGCGACAGTTTCTCGGAAGGCGAATTGCTGCAGTTCACCGGCATTCCGTATTTCGCGCCGGACTTTTTCCGGGTCGCGCGCATCCGCAATCCGCTCAAGATCAAGCAATTGCACAAGGGCTTGCAGCAACTGGGGGAAGAAGGCGCGGTGCAGGTGTTCAAGCCGATCAACAACAGCGACCTGATCCTGGGCGCGGTCGGCGTGCTGCAGTTCGAAGTGGTGGCCAGCCGGCTGCTCAACGAATACGGCGTCGACGCGGTATTCGAAGGCACCAGCATCAGCAGCGCGCGCTGGGTGTCGTGCGACGACAAGAAAATGATGGCGGACTTCGAGAAGTCGTCGGCCGGCCACAACCTGGCGCACGACGCGGCCGGCAACCTGGCCTACCTGGCTAGCTCGGGCGTGAACCTGCGCCTGACCCAGGAACGCTGGCCGGGCGTGACCTTCCACGCCACCAGGGAACATGCGGCGAAGCTGGATTAAGCGGAAAACAAACGAAAAATAAGCAGAAGCAAGAGGACCAGGCCGGGCGCACGGCGCGGCGTATCGAGGGATACGCCGCCGGCTGCATCATGTAATCCAGGACAGGCGATTCCCGGTCAGGAAGTCCTGATCACGAAATCCACGCCCACGTCGCGCCACCATTCCTGTTCTTTCTCCATCCAGTACGACACCGTGGGATGCTCGGCAACCCAGGCCTGCTTGATGTCGAACTCGATCTTGCTCTTCATCTTGAGGCGGAACTGCTGCAGGCTCAGCTCGCCCAGTTCCAGCGCGATATGCGAGTGCATGAACATCACCGCCAGCCGCAACGCCAGCAGCGCCTTGGCGAAATCCGGCTCGTACAGCAAGGTGCCGACCTTGCGCAGATTGCCCTTCTGTCCCAGCACCAGCATGCTCATCACTTTCTGCTCGCGCGTGGTGAAGCCGGGCAAGTCGGCATTGGCGACCAGATACGCGGAATGCTTGTGATAACCGGTATGCGAGATCACCTGTCCGATCTCGTGCAGGATGCCGCTCCACAGCAGATGCTTGCCGTAGGCGCCGGCGACCGGTTTCAACAGATCGTAGAAAGTGACCGCGGCGGCAGCCACCTGGCGCGCCCGCGTCGTGTCGACCTGCAGGCGCTGCGCGAAATCCTCGACCGATTCTTCGCGCCGGTCGCGCTTGGTGGCGCGCAATTGCAGGTCCCACATCACGCCCATGCGCAGGCCGGCCTCGACCGGCGCGATCACATCGACCTTCAATTCGCGCATCAAGCCGATCAGCACGCTCAAGCCGCCCATGATGACCGGCGTGCGCTCGTTCTTCAGCCCGACCAGGTCGATGCGGTTGGAATTGCCGCGCGTGATCATGTACTGCTTCAGCGTTTCGACATTCTTCAGCGTCACGCGGCCGTCGCCGATATTGTTCTTGGCGATGGTGGCGGCAATCGCGCGCATCGTGCCGGACGACCCGTAGGCCTTGCTCCAGTATTGCTTGGCGAACGGCGAGATCGAGTCCTCGACATGGGAGCGCGCCGACAGGATCGCCTGCTCGAATGCGGACTCGGTAATCACGCCGTTCTTGAAAAAAGCCAGGCTCTGGTTGACGTTGCCGATGCCGAACGATTCGACCCGCAGCACCGTCGATCCCTTGCCCAGGATCAGTTCGCTGGAACCGCCGCCGATATCGATCACCAGCCGCTGCTCGTCGGGCAAGCCGATCGAGCTGGCCACGCCCATGTAAATCAGGCGTCCCTCTTCCTCGCCCGTGATGATTTCGATCGGGTACCCGATCGCGCGTTCGGCGTACGGGATGAAGTCCTGTGCATTCTTGGCCACGCGCAGGGTATTGGTGGCGACCACGCGCACCGCGTCGACCGGATATTCGTCCAGGATCGCGCCAAAGCGCGCCATCGACTCGACCGCGGCGGTAATGGCCTGCTGGTTCAGATAGCCTTCGGCGTTCAGCGCCGCAGCCAGCCGGATCGGATCGCGCGCGCTCTTGACGACCTTGATCGCGTCCCCTTCGTGGCGGCCGATATGCATCCGAAAACTGTTGGAACCCAAATCAACTGCAGCAAACATCGATTCCCTCTCAATGGGGTTTATTCATACAATAGCGCCTTCGACGTGCTGGTGTGCCGGTCCGTCGTCAAATGGTCCTACAAGATAGTCGAGCATTATGACCAATTGATGACGAAGCAGTATTCATGCGGCATGCGATTGCATTTACGTCATCAGAACAAATCACAGAATCGGCAACCATGACTCCAGGCACGCTCTATCTCATTCCCAACACGCTCGGCGCCAGCGACGCCGCGCCGGCCGTGCAATTGAACGCCGTGATCCCGCAGCAGGTGCAAGCCGTCAGCGCCGGCCTGACCTGCTTCATCGCCGAAAACGCCAAGACCACGCGCGCTTTTCTGTCCCTGCTCAAGACGGTGCATCCGCTGGCCGCGCCGATCCAGGAAATCCAGATCGCGGAACTCAATATCAATACGCCGGCTTCCGCATTGCCTGCCTTGCTGGCGCCATTGCTGGCCGGACGCGACGTCGGCCTGATATCGGAAGCCGGCGTGCCGGCCGTGGCCGATCCCGGCGCCAACCTGGTCCGGCTGGCGCACCAGCAAGGCGTGCCGGTGCGGCCGCTGGTCGGCCCCTCGTCGCTCCTGCTGGCCGTCATGGGCAGCGGGCTGAACGGCCAGAGTTTTGCCTTCAACGGCTATCTGCCGACCGATGCCGCCCAGCGCACCAAACGCATCAAGGCGCTGGAGGACCGCTCGCGCCAGGAACAGCAAACCCAGTTGTTCATCGAAACGCCGTATCGCAATGCCGCCATGCTGGAGGCGCTGGCCAATGCCTGCCATCCGGCCACCCTGGTCTGCGTCGCCACCGACCTGAGCCTGCCCACGGAAACCATCGTCACGCAGAGCGCCGCAAAATGGAAAAGCGCTTTGCAGGCCGGCAAGGCGCCGGATTTTCATAAAAAGCCGACGGTATTCCTGCTGCTTGCGGCCTAGGCCCCAAGCCCGGGTGCGGGCCGGCCCCGGGGTCAGCGAATCTGGATCCCGCCCACGCTGACTACCGCCTTGCCGACGCCGGCGCCCACCGCCACCCCGAATTTCTTCAGCACGCGTTCAGGCAAGCCTTCGGTCTGGGTATAGTCGACGATGTCTTCCTGTTTCAATACATCGCGCGCGACACTGTCGACCGTGCCGTAGCCGTCGGCCAGGCCCAGCTCGATCGAACGCGCGCCGGTCCAGAACAGGCCCGAGAACATTTCAGGCGATTCCTTCAGCCGGGCGCCGCGTCCGGCCCGCACCGCATCGATGAACTGCTGATGAATTTCGGCCAGCATTTGCTTGGCGTAGTCTTTCTGGCCCTGGTTCTGCGGACTGAACGGATCCAGGAAACCCTTGTTCTCGCCGGCCGTCAACAGACGGCGTTCCACGCCCAGTTTGTCCATCAGGCCGGTGAAGCCGAAACCGTCCATCAGCACACCGATGGAGCCGACGATGCTGGCCTTGTTGACGTAGATCTTGTCGGCCGCGGCCGCGATGTAATAGGCGCCCGATGCACACATTTCCTCCACCACGACATACAGCGGCTTGTTTGGATACACCTTGCGCAGGCGCACGATCTCGTCATAGATCATGCCCGCCTGCACCGGGCTGCCGCCGGGGCTGTTGATGCGCAGCACGACGCCGACCGAATCGGCGGCGGCGAAAGCCTTGTCCAGCGCGGGAATCACGACCGCCGCGGAACCGCGCGCGTCGGCTTCGATGTTGCCGTTGATATCAATCAGCGCGGTATGCGCGCCGATGGTTTCGCTGGTGGCAGCACTGTAATTGAACGCAGCCCAGATCGCATACAAGGCCACCAGCAGCGCGGCGATCTTGAAGAAGATCCCCCACCGGCGCCGCGCGCGCTGTTCACGCACTGTAAACAACGCCAGCTTTTCCAGCACATCGCGTTCCCAGCCGCTCTTTTTTTCCTCGGCGGCGGGCGTGGCCGCCGGCGGCGCGGTTATTGCCGGCGCGGTGGAGACGGGCGCGCTGTCGTTCGCGTTCGATTCCTGATCGTTATTGCTCATGTCGTTGCTCATCCAAAGTCGTCATTTCAATTCGGTTCGGTTCGATTCGATTCGATTCGCGGCAGGCGCGGCTTCATGCATGTTCCATCAGCCACGCATGCAGGGCCGGAATCGAGGGCGCGCTGTAACGCGGCTGCAACGCCGTCAGTTCATGCACCGGATGCGCGCCGTACTCGACCGCGACGCTGGCCGCGCCGGCGTTGAGCGCCATCTGCAAATCGTGGGTGGTGTCGCCGATCATCAGCGTGCGCGACATTTCCTGTCCCAATTCGCGTGTCAGTTCCTGCAGCATGGCCGGATGCGGCTTGGAAAACGTTTCGTCGGCGCAACGCGTGGCGTCGAATACCGAGAGCAGCCCGGTGGCGTTGAGCGCCCGGTTCAGGCCGACCCGGCTCTTGCCGGTGGCCACCGCCAGAAAGTAATTCTGCTGCGACAGATCGGCCAGCATCTCGCGCACGCCGTCGAACAGCGTCAGGTCGTGATCCTGCCCCAGATAATGATGGCGATAGCGCTCCACGATGCGCGGATAATACTTCGCGTCGATATCCGGCATCGCCGCCGCCATCGCGTCGGCCAGTCCAAGCCCGATCACGTGCGAGGCGGCGCGCTTGTCCGGCACCGGCAGGCCCAGATCCCTGGCCGCCGCCTGAATACACTGCACGATGGTGGCAGTGCTGTCCATCAGTGTGCCGTCCCAGTCAAACACGATCAAATCAAATTGCGTTCTTGCCATAAATAATAAGCGCCGTTGTCTTGTCGTTCCAATGAAAGCCGTTACTCGCAACGGACCAACAAGCGATTATCAGGGCTAATCGTGTTTTGCGCCCGCGTCCCGTGCGACTTTTTCCAAACTTTTTAAAAACCGTTCGCACTCCGGCGGCAAAGGCGCGTTCAGCGTCACCGGCTTGCCGCTTTCCGGATGAATGAAAGTGATCTGGAATGCATGCAAAAACATGCGTTTGAACGCAATCCGGTCGCCGTCGGCTTTCTGCAACGCCCGGTTCAGGGAAAAGTCGCCGTATTTATCGTCGCCGGCGATGGCAAAGCCGCTGGCCGACAGATGCACCCGGATCTGATGCGTGCGGCCGGTTTTCAGCTCCGCCTCCAGCAAGGCGTATTCGCCGTAGCGGCGCTTGAGGCTGAAGACGGTATGCGAGGCCTGGCCGCCCTCCTGCACCGCGACGCGGCGCTCGCCGTCGGCGGTCGTGTATTTATGCAGGGGCAGCTTGATGTGCTGGCGCGGATTGACCCAGTCGCCGTGCACCAGGGTCAGGTAGCGCTTGTCGGTCTGGCCGTCGCGCATCTGTTCGTGCAGATTGGTCAGGGCGCTGCGCTTCTTCGCCAGCAGCAGGATGCCGGAGGTATCGCGGTCCAGCCGATGCACCAGTTCCAGGAACTTGGCGTCCGGCCGCGAGGCCCGCAGCTGTTCGATGACGCCGTAACTGACGCCCGAGCCGCCGTGCACGGCGACGCCGGCCGGCTTGTCGATGACCAGCAGATAGTTGTCTTCCAGCAATATCTTGAATTCTGCGCCCGGAGCGGTTTGTGTTGTTCGTTCCGCAATCCTGATCGGCGGAATCCGCACCACGTCATCGGTTTGCAGGCGATAGGTCTGGTCGATGCGGCCCTTGTTGACGCGCACCTCGCCAGAGCGCAGGACCCGGTAAATATGGCTTTTCGGGACGCCCTTGCAGACCCGCAGCAGGAAATTATCGATGCGTTGGCCGGCGTCTTCTTCGGAAATCGACACCAGTTGGACTTGCGGCTGCGCGGCTTGGGATGGGGTTTCAACCGAGTTCCCAGAAAATCTCGCTAAGTCCTTCATTTTGAATATATAATCATTTCTACACAGG
>DASYEK010000121.1:0-21823 GCA_036499085.1 Herbaspirillum sp.
GGCGGCGAGCAGATAGCCCACGCATTGCGCCATGCCCGACAAGGCCGCCGCCTGATGCGGATCGCGCGCCCGCAGGCTGACGAACGCCAGTCCCAGAATGAGCGCGGCGCCGGCGCCGAATCCGAAACACAGCGTCCACAGCGTGGCCCAAGCCGGCGCCTGCGACAGTCCCCATAAACCGATCATGGCCAGCAGCATCATGCCGCAGGCGAGCGCGCGCTGGTCCCGCATGCGGCCGACCAGCGGCACCAGCAGCAACCCCGGCACGGCGGTCGCCAATTGCATCATGCCGTGCAGGTTGCCCGCTTCCGCTGCGGAATAGCCGGCATCCGCGAGCACCGTGGGCAGCCACGCGGCGGCGACGTAATACACAAAGGAATTGAGTCCGAGGAACATGGTGACCTGCCACGCCAGCGGCGAGCGCCACAGCGCCGCGCCATGCGGCATCGCTGTACCGGCCTGCGCGGGCGCCAAGCGGCGGCGCAATTGCGCGATCCAGACGATTGCGCTGACCAGCGGCAGCAGCACCAGTATTTCAAGCGCGCGCGGCCAGTCGAACAGGCGCGCCAACGGAATCGCGCTGGCCGAAACCAGCGCCGCCGAACAACCCATGGTCAGCGCATACACCGCCGTCAGCTTGGTGATGTGATTCGGAAAATCGCGCTTGAGCAGGCTGGGCAGCAGCACATTGGCGATGGCGATGCCGCCGCCGGCGATGCCGGTCCCCAGGTAGAGGCTCCAGGCCGCGCCGGCCGAACGCACCATGATGCCGGCGCCGATCAGGATCAGCGCGCCGAACAGCGATCGCTCAAGTCCGTAGCGCCGGGCCAGCAGGGCGGAAAAAGGCGAAACGATCGCAAACGCCAGCAACGGCAATGTGATGAGCATGCCGGCCTGCATGGCATTCAGGCCGAAGCTGTCCCGTATCGCATGCAACAGCGGGCTGACGCCGGTAATCGGCGCGCGCAGGTTGGCGGCGATCAACAGGATGCCGACAATCAGCAAGCCCGGCCGGGCCACGGCGGCCGCGGCCCGATTGCCGATTGCCGGCCGTTTCGAAGCTGTTTTCAGGAGCGTTTCCGACTGTTGCTGCGGGGGCTGTTGCATAAACGGCTTTCACGTCGATATCGAGGCCCTCAGTTTAAAAAATCGGCATTGTCGTGAATTTGGAGATAATGACAAAATATATTCAAAAACAGTCAAAAACGGATTTTCATGAAAACCTTGAAAGCGGCGGTCTCGAATTTCGATCCCGATTGCCTGTCGCAGCCGGCGGTTGCGTTGCGCGTCGATATCCAGGAAAACGAAAGCGAACTGCCTGTGCACCGCCATCGCAAGGGACAACTGGTGCTGGCCCTGCGCGGCGGGGTGACATGCGAAGTGCCGGACGGATTGTGGATGGTGCCGACCCAATGCGGCGTCTGGATTCCCGGCGGCATGCCGCACAGCAACCGGGTCACGGCCAACGGTCGTATCTGCTTCCTGTTCGTGGAGCCGGCGGTGGCCGCATTGCCCGATGAATGCTGCACCTTCTCCATCACGCCGCTGGTGCGCGAAATGATCCAGCATCTTGCCGGCCTGCCGCAAGCCTACGATGTCGACGGCCCCACCGGACGGCTGGTAGCGGTGTTGCTGGACGAACTGGCGCGGATGCAGCCCGAACGGCTGTACCTGCCGATTTCCGGCAATCCGCGCTTGCGTCGGATCGCCCGCGCGCTGATCGCCGATCCGGCGGATCGCAGCACGGTCGCAGAGTGGGGCCATCGCGTCGCGCTGAGCGAGCGGACTCTGGCCAGGCTGGTGCTGAATGAAACCGGCATGACATTCGGGCGCTGGCGGCAGCAGTTGCATATCATTATCGCCTTGCACCATCTCTCGGCGGGCGTGTCGGTGCAACGGGTATCCGAAGACCTGGGCTATGAATCGGTCGGCTCGTTCATCACCATGTTCAAGAAGGCCTTGGGGAAACCGCCTGCGCGCTATTTTGCGGACAAGGGCGACCGTTCGTAATACTGCTTGTTCATTTACCGATTCCTCAATCCTTCAATTCCTCAATTCCTCAATCCTTAAATCCTTCAATCCTTCAATCCCTTATTCGTCTGGCTGTCTCGTAGATATGCCAGCGATTCCGATTTTCGGCATTTTCTTATTAAGACTTACTGAATTGTGAGTGCATTGTTCGCAAGCAAATATTCGGTGCAACCGTATGAGAATGCAAACTTTCTTGATTCTGCACCGCAAAAGCGAGAAAAAATTTTGCATTTTCATCCGGTCGTGCACTGATCGTGCGCGGTTCCGAATGGAAAAATTCACTCACCTTCAAGTCTTCAAGTCATCAGAAAATGAAAATCAAATTAGCCGTTGCCTTAGCTTCCACCATTTTTGTTACCGCAGTGCATGCGCAAACTTTCCAGCCGGGTTTCTACGGCGGCGCCGAAATGGGATATTCGCCGATTCATGACCTGAGCGGCAGCCCGGCCGCCAAGCTTCAATCGGAATTGGGCGGCAATGTCGATTTTTCACGCAACAAGGATGTGTTCTCCGGCCGTATCTTCGGCGGCTACAAGCTGACGGAAAATGTCGATCTGGAATTGGGCTATTTTCAATCCAACTCTTATGGAATGAATTTCAGCACCACGGTAGGCGGCCTTCCGTATACAGGCAAGCTAAGCCAAAAGGTCAGCGGCCTGGATTATTCCGTTTTGCTGCGCCCAAGCATCTCGACCGGCTTCAACGGCGCCTTCATGCGCGTCGGCGGCCATTACTCCACGATCAAGGCTGATTTCTTGATGAATGTAGGTGAGTATTCGAAAGCCCAGAGCACGAGCCAAAGCGGCGCCGGCTTCACAATCGGCCTGGGCTACGACTTCGATGTCGCCAAGCACGTTGCTATCCGTACTGAATACAATCGGATGGAAAGCATCGGCGGCCGCTCCGATACTCCCATGGACACCTTCCGCATCGGCGTGATCGGCAAGTTCTGATCGCTGCAAGCAACGCAGCAAAATAGAGGCGCCGGCGGTGCAGTCCGCCGGGCGTCTTGATCGACCCGCATCGAACTTCGTGTTCGCGCGGGTTTTTTATTGTCTCGGGCCGGCGCGAACAAGTACCGAAGTTTTCCTTAAGTTTTCGTTTTTTACGCCGTTATGGACCATGTCGTACTTCCATAAAAGAACACGGACGCCGCAGCCATGACAGCCATATCCGCATTGAATAACGCCCATTACCTGAATGCGCCGCCGCCTTCGGCCGGTGCGCCGGCTGCCGGCAAGGCCGGGGCGAAGGATGGCGGCGCGCAGTCGTCCACCATTGTTTCGATCGGCGCGGCAGATACGGCCAATACGGCGCAGACCTACTACTTCCCCAACACCCCCGCGGCGTCGGCCGTGCCGCCGATCTGGCAGCATGCGCCGGGCGATGCCGTCTCGATGGTGATGGCGGGCAATTATCTGCAGCCGTCGCTGGCCGATCGCTTCAAGGGCCTGGGCGGCGCGCTGCTGAATTCTTTCAAGGACGGCGGCGGCAATTTTTCGCAATCGGTCATGCAGGGCATGCCGGCGCAGTCCGCGGACCAGGCCGGCGCGGCCGGGGCAGCGGAGGCGGCGACGCCAGGCGCCCAGGTGTTTTCGACCACGATGGCCGACGAAAAACTGAATATCCAGACCAAAAGCGGCGTGAAAGTCGAACTGTCGCTGGAGAACCAGGGCAACGGCCTGACCGTGAAGGCAAGCAGCAGCGGCGACCTCAGCGATGCGGAGCGCGCGGCGGTTGCCCAGCTCTCAGGCGCATTCCAGGATGCGCTCGACGGCCTCGGCGCCGCCACGCCGAGTCTCGATCTGTCCGGATTGACGCAATTCGACTCTTCGGTGCTGTCCTCGGTAGATCTGCATTCCGAGGTGACGCCCCAAGGACAGGCAACCCAGACCATCGATTTCCATGCCGACAGCCAGGCCAGGACCGTCAATGTGCAAGGGCCGGCCGGGGCGCTGAAGGTCAATGTGGACATGCGCAACGCCGCCAGCTGGGGCAGCGACACGCAGCGCGCCGATGCCATGAACAATTACCTGAAGCAATTCGATGCGGCCGCCACGCGCGGCCAGGGCGACCAGTCGCTGGTCGCCATGTTCAAGGACGCCTTTTCGGAGATGAACAGCAGTCTGGCCCAGCCCTCGACCTTGCTGCGTCCGAGCGCCATGCCCCTGACCGACAGCGATCATGCCATGCTGAGCGGCCTGGCCGATTTCGATGCCTCGGTCACGCAGGCCGCGAAGGCCGGCAATCCGATGCATCTGAATGAGCTCGATACGTTTTCCTATTCGGCGTCCCAAAGCACCACCGTGCGCGGCGACAGCATCCTGGACCGTTCCATTTCGCAGCAACAGCATGCGCAATTGAATGCGAGTTATCACGAAGGATTGGTGCCGGATATCCCGCTCGAACTCTCGACGCTGAAAAGCTCGCAGAATTATTATTTCAAGCAGATCGACGACAGCGCCGACAGCGCGGTCGGGATCAACTACTTCAAGGGCGGCCTGACCAAGGCGCTGCTGACGCAGGCGGCCAGCCAGTCCATGCATGCCTCGAAATACGAGATGGGTGAACTGGTCGAAGACATGACGACGCCGTTGAAGGGATCCCGGACCACGGACATCCTGGGGACGCTGAAGCCGTTCCTGAAAAACGGCAAGCTCGATACGCAAGCCGATCGATACCAGTGGCAGGACGCGCTGGCCAAGGTGCACGATTCGATCCTGTTGCAGAGCGATCCGCTCAGCCTGCGCGGCGACGCGGCGCAATAGGCGACTTTCCTCAATCCCCGTTCGGCTGGAAGGTCGAACGCACCAGGTTGCGCAGCCACTGATTGGCCGGATCGTCGTGGTTGCGCTTGTGCCAGAACTGTTTCAGCGCGAATGTCGGCGATGCGAATGGCAAGGGATAAATCGCCACATCGTTCGATTTCGCGATCTGCAGCGCCACTTCGTTGGGAACGGTGGCGATCAGATCCGTCTGCGGAATGATCTCGACCAGGGTCATGAAATGCGGCACGGTCAGCGCCACCCGGCGCACCACTTTCATATTGTGCAGATGGCGGTCGATCAGCTCATGGCTGCGGCCTTCGAAATGCACGGTGACGTGCGCGGCCTCGACGTAGGATTGCAGCGTCAACCGAGATGGGTTGCCGGATTGTTCGATGCGGGCATTGTTCCTGGCCGCGATGCAGACAAAGTGGCTTTCGAATAATTGCTGCTGGTAAAACCCGCCCTTGCGCAGGTCCGGAAAATATCCCACCGCCAGGTCGATCAGGCCGTCTTCCAGCGCGGCCGTCAGGGTCGAAGGCGAGGGCGATTGCGTGCGCACTGTCGCCAGCGGGCTTTCCTGCCAGATGCGCCGGATCAGGGGCGGCAGGAAAAACACTTCGCCGATGTCCGACATGCAGAAGGTATATTCGCGCGTCGCCGTGGCCGGATCGAAGCCCGAAAAATTCAGCAGATCGCCTTTCACGATTTCCAGCACCCGCTTGACCTGCGGCGCCATGATGGCCGCGCGCGGCGTCGGCTGCATCTTGTTGTCGATGCGGATGAACAGCGGATCGTTGAAGGACTCGCGCAGCTTGGCCAGGCCGTAGCTGACGGTCGGCTGGCTCAGTCCCAGTTTCTTGCTGGCGATGGTTACGCTGCCGGTGTCGAACAGGGCGTCGAAAACGATCAGCAAATTCATGTCCAGGTCTTTTATATCCATATTTTAAATACGCACTATCGATAGTATCCAATTGACGAATATTGTCAGAAGCATAGTATCTCGGAATAAAGAATAAATACCAGCGTCGCAAAGGCGCGTTCCGAATAGATGGAGGAGATAGATGTTTCCATTGAATCAATGGTATGTCGCCGGCTTTTCGTCCGAGCTGCTGGACAAGCCGGTGGCCCGCACCCTGCTCAACCATGCCGTCGTGCTGTTTCGCAACGACCGCGGTCAGGTCGCCGCGCTGGAAGACCGCTGCTGCCATCGCCAGGTGCCGCTGTCGCACGGTTCGCTGGAAGGCGAGGGCATTCGCTGCGGCTATCACGGCATGCTGTACTCGGCCGGCGGCAAATGCATCGAGATTCCGGGGCAGGACAAGATACCCGCCAAGGCCTGCGTCAAGGCCTATACCGTGGCCGAGCGCAACCAGATCGTCTGGATCTGGATGGGCGTGGATGCCGATACGCCGCCGGACCGCGAGCCGCCCGAATACTTCGTGCACGACAGTCCCAAATATAAATTCAAGAATGGCATGTTCCACTACGACGCGCCGTATCAGTTGATCCACGACAACCTGTTGGACCTGAGCCATCTCGGCTATGTGCACCTGAAGACCATCGGCGGCAATCCCAAGCTGCACATGCAGGCGCCGACCAAGGTCGACAGCAGCGGCGACGTGGTGCGCGTGGTGCGCTGGATGAAGGGTTCGGTGGCGCCGGCGACCTACGGCCAGGCCTGGCCGTACAAGGGCCTGATCGACCGCTGGCAGGAAATCGATTTCCATGTGACGTTCCTGGCGATCTGGACCGGCGCCGTGGATGCCGATACCGATGCGCTGGACGACCCGGAGCGCGGCGGGCTGCATATGCGAGGCTTCCATGGCGTCACGCCGGAAACGGATTCGAGCTCGCACTATTTCTGGTCCATGGCCTCGACCTCGCATCCGGACATGCCGGACAACCGCCAACTGGTCTACGATCAGACCGAGGCGACTTTTGCCGAGGACAAGGTGATTATCGAAGCGCAGTACAGGAACATGTGCCGTTTCGGCAAGCAGCCGCTGATTGATATCCACGTCGATGCCGGGCCGAACCGCGCGCGGCGGATTATCGAGCGTTTGAACCGGCAGGTGGAGGCTTGAGGGCGATGGTTGTTGAGGTCTGTGGTGGCCCGTTCGATACGGCCTGCGGCCTACTCAGGGCGAACGGGGGGTATTGTTGTACAAAAATTCAAGATCTAAAAAATCCCGTTCGCCCGGAGTAGGCCGTAGGCCGTATCGAAGGGCCGCCGCGGTCCTGAACGCCGGACGAATGGTTTTTTGGATTTTGAATTTTCGTAAAACAATAAAAACCCCCCGTTCGCCCTGAGTAGGCCGCGGGCCGTATCGAAGGGCCGCCGCGGTCCTTAACGCCGGATGAATGGGTTTTTTAGATTTTGAATTTTCGTAAAACAATAAAAACCCTCCGTTCGCCCTGAGTAGGCCGCAGGCCGTATCGAAGGGCCGCCGCGGTCCTTGAATCGGAGTCAACAGAAACATAAAGGCAGAAACAGTTTCAAATCATTTATCGCAAACCACGACAGGGCGAAAGAATGACAAAAGAAAAAAGAGCGAATCCGAATCCGCCGTTCCGCCTTGAAGCCGCAACGCGTTCTAATCCGTATCAACCAGACCAAAACCAAAATCAGATTGGGTGGAGACAATGAACAATACGATCACGCAAAAAATCGAGCTGAAAGGCTTCCTGAACGCGCACAAGGTATCGCGCTACCAGTATTTCATCTTTTTCCTGTGCTTCCTGATCCTGCTGCTGGACGGCTACGACACGGTGGTGGTCGGCTATATCGCGCCGGCGCTGCTGCATGGCTGGTCGCTCAATCACACCGAACTGGCGACCATGTTCGGCATGGGCCTGGCCGGGCTGACCTTGGGATCGTTCCTGTCGGGGCCGATCGCCGACCGGGTGGGACGCAAGGGCGTGATCATCGGTTCGGTCGCGCTGTTCGGCGTGGTCAGCCTGGCGTCGGCGTATTCGCCGAGCATCGGCGTGCTGACCTTCATGCGCTTCCTGACCGGGTTGGGCCTGGGCGGCGCGATGCCGAATGCCTATACCCTGGCGGCGGAATTCTGCCCCGACCGCTTGCGCTCCACCCTGGTGGCGCCGATCGGTTGCGCGTTGGGCGGCGGCGGCGCCATCGGCGGCCTGTTCGCATCGAAATTGATCGGCGCCTACGGCTGGCCGTCGATGCTGATCCTCGGCGGCGTCCTGCCGCTGTTGCTGACGCCGGTGCTGATGGCCTGGCTGCCGGAGTCGGTGCGCTACCGCGTGGTCAGCGGCAAGGGACGCGACAAGCTGGCCGAGACCATGCGGAAGATCGCGCCCGATGAAGACTTGTCCGGCAAGGAATTCGTCATCAACGAAGCCGCGCCGCTGAGCTCGCCGGTGCGCGGGCTGTTCGTCAGGAATCTGTTCGGCGGCACCATCCTGCTGTGGATCGCGGCGTTCTGCTGCCTGCTGGTGGTGTATTTCCTGGGAAGCTGGCTGCCGACCCTGATCAACGGCACCGGCATCCCGCTGGCGCGCGCCTCGCTGATGACCGCGATGTACCTGACCGGCAATACCCTGGGCGCGATCGTCCTCGGCTACTTCATGGACCGCGTCAATCCGCAGTACGTGCTGGCCGTCGCCTTCCTGCTGGCCGCCATCGCCATGACTTCATTCGGCTACCTGATGGCCGATCCGACCTTGTCGCTGGTCGCGCTGTTCATCACGGGCGTGGGCACCGGCGGCACCATGACCGGCACCAATATCCTGTCGGCCGGCTTCTATCCGACGCCAAGCCGGGCCACCGGCGTGAGCTGGACGCTGGCCATGGGACGCGTCGGTTCGGTGGTCGGTTCGGTCATAGGCGGCGCGATGCTGGCGGCGCATTGGGGCATCGCGCCGATCTTCGCGGCGATCGCCATACCGATTTTCGTGGCGGGACTGAGCATGCTGGCCCTGTCGCGCTATCGGCGCATGGTGGCGCGCCGCACGGGTGCGGATGCGCCCAATGGCGGCGCCGTCGCGGCAGCCTGAAACGCCTTTGCCGTGGCGCGCCGGCGGCGTGCAACGACGTGGATCGGCAGGCCCGGTGTTTATTTGTTCTGGTCGATGCGCTGCTGGATATGCTGCGCGCGCGCGGCCGAGGACGGGTGCGAACTCAACATGCTTGCGCTGTTGGGGCCTTCCAGCTTGGCCAGCTTTTGAAACGAGGTCACCAGGCCCTTGCGGTCCAGCTTCAACTTGGTGAGCTGGTCGAAGGAATAGTCGTCCGCGTCGCTTTCCTGCGATTGCGAGAATTGCGCGTTGATGACTTTTTCGGTCAGCTCGCCCAGTTGCGATGCCGACAGCGTGGTTGCCGCGGCATTGCCGCTGGCGCCGGCGGCGGTGCGCGCCGCCGATACGGCGTAGGCGGTCTGCATCGCTTTCTTCGAATGACCCAGCGCAACGTGGCCCATTTCGTGTCCGATCACGCCGCGCAATTCGCCGTCGTTCATCATGTCCATCAGGCCGCTGTAGACGCGGATGCAGCCGTTGGCCATGGCCCAGGCGTTGACGTCCTTGGTCAGATAGACCTTGTAATTGGTCGGCGCGCCGTTGATGGTCGGCGGGAAGCTCTTGACCACCATTTGCAGGCGCTTGTCGTACTTGCTGCCCTTGGCGGCGATCTTGTTCTGCTTGTCGCTGGTAGCGCAGGCTTCATCGGACATGGTCCTGACATCCGCATCGCTGATCGACACCGCCTTGAACGCCGACGTGCCGGCGCTCATCAGGCCGTCCACATTCATGTTGGAGACATTCATGTTCGAGGCATTCATGCCGCCGTTGCCGCCGCAACCGGCGAGCGCCATCGCTGCCGCGACGGCTGATATTTTGATCTTGAAGTTCATTGATTTCCCCTGACTATCGATATTGTTCAGCGTCCTGCGACGCACGGCGGGCGCGTGGATTTTGTTGTCGAACCATTATTGCCATCCACGGCCATTACGTCTTACTTGCTTTTTACTTATCACTCGCTTTGCGAAATTCGCAAAGCTGAGACTGGAAATAATAATCCGAAGTTCATTTGAGCACGGCAATATCGGCGACAAAGATCTGACCGATTCTGTCATTGAGGAAAGTGGATGGCTCCGGAAAAAAATCCGGCGCCGTTGTAACCGGATGACTCCTTCCCGCGAATTACTCCCTGATTGCCAGGACAGGTTTGTGCAATCGCCAATACTTTTTAGAAAACATGAGAGGAGGGGGAAATGGCTTCAGCAATTTCGGCTATCGGCAGCCTGATAGCAAGCACCACGGGGAGTTCGGGCGGCGCAAACCAGGCCTCTGCCTTGCAAAAGCAACTGCAGGCATTGCAACAGCAACTGTCCACGGTCGATTGCGAAACCTGTTCGGACACCCGGCAAGCTAACGAACAACAGATAAATCGCCAGATCCAGAAGGTCCAGACCCAGCTGGCGCAGGTGCAGCCGGCGGACAAATCGAATTCGGCGGACAAAATCGATCTGAACCGGTCGCAGTCCGCAGCCGGGCAAAACGGCGCTGGCGGTTCTTCCAATGCCGGTTCGGCGCCCGTGTTTTCGTTTTCGCACCTGGGCAGCCTGATCGACACCACTGCTTGATGGCTTGATCGCGCCGTTCGGCTCGCAGGCGCCGTACGGTTTTTCCGGTCTCTCGAATGCCGCGCTTAAGCCGCGGCTTCCATTTTCTTGAAGATCTTTTCGATTTTTTCGCTCAGGGTCTGGGCGTTGAAAGGCTTGACGATATAGCCGTCGGCGCCGGCCTGGGCGGCCGCGACGATATTTTCCTTCTTCGCTTCGGCGGTAATCATCAGCACCGGCATCTTGCTCAATGCGGGCGAGGAACGGATGGTCTTGAGCAGCGTCAGGCCGTCCATGACCGGCATATTCCAGTCGGTAATCACAAAAGTGACCGGATTCGGCACTTCGCCTGCCTGCAGGATCTTGAGTGCCTTGTCGCCGTCCTCGGCTTCGGAAGTCTTGGTGTAGCCGAGCTCTTTCAGGAGATTGATCACGATGCGCCGCATGGTGGAGAAGTCATCGACGATCAGGAAATGTGTATCTGTGGACATTGAGGTAGGGGTGCGACGTGCGGACCGGATGTATTTGTTGGCTATGGGAAAAAGTATATATGTTTTGGTGAACAAATAATATTGATATATCGACAATAAAACATATCGATCATCGATTCATTGCATGCTCGACTGCCGCTGGCGCCCGATCCCGCAAAATATGGGCCGCACCCTAAAATATGGTCAAAAGTGCCTCATCTTGTCGTTTTTGGCAGGATTATTGTCGTTTTTGGCCGGAATTGACGTGCTACGATCCTTTCACAATGAAAATTGGGGAGGAAGGCCATGACGCACCAAAGATTGATTTGTTTTCGTCATTTCATCGTGACGGCGCATGCGGACTACGAGCCTCTCGTCCACAAGTACCGCGGCCGCTTCGTGGCGGTGCGGGACGGCTTTCCTGACTTTTCGCAAACGGTTTCCCCGCTTTGCGACACGGCAATCGAAGCCGAAAAGCTGGCCCTGAGCCTATGCAAGGCCGCCATCGACGAGCGCTTCTATCCGGATTTGTTCGCCCGCCGCCTGCGGCTGCTGCTGGCGGTTTGAAGCCTGGATTCTTCGGCAATCTTTTGCACCTTGCGATTGCCAAATCGTGAGCGGTATCCGGTCGGATTCGTTGGATGAGATCCAGCGCCTCCGATTTCACCCGGTACGCATCCGGGCTGCAATTTAAGAGCACTTTCGATCGCTCCCGGTCTTCCCCGGAAACTTACTCCGTCTCGTTGCGCCGCTCCAGTGCGCATTCCCGAATCACATTCACCATGATCTGCATCGACAACGGCATCACCCGGCCGGCATGCATCATCAGGCCGGTCGGGCGCAGGGTCATGCGTTCGGAGGTTTCGTCGCTGCCCTCGGGCAAGGTCAGCTTGACCATATAGCCGCTGGCCACATCCTGCTTGACTACGCCCCAGGGCGCGCACCAGACGGCGTCGGTATTGGCGGTGAAGCTGCGCGACAAGAAGATCGACAGGCTCTCGATGAAGTCGGTCGGCGGCGGCAGGCCGTGCGCCAGCAGGTAGGTGTCGGCGGCATGGCGGCTGACCGAGCCGCCGATCGGCAGCACGGCGGTGTACAAACGCAGATCCGTCACCTTGAGCACGGCTTCCTTCAGCAAGGGATGGCCGGGACGCACCACCAGCACCATCGGGTCCACGTACAGGTATTCGAAGGACAGCCCGGCCATGTCCTTGGCGTCGACGTCGCGGCACAGCACCAGGTCGAATTTGCGTTCGCGCAGTTGCGCCAGCACATGCTCGGTGGTGCTGGTCAATACGCTGGCCTTGATGTTGGCGGCGCGCTGGCGAAAGCGCTGCAATACCGGCGAGACGAAGGAGGCGGCCAGCGTCGGCGTGGTGCCGATGCGGATCAGCGGTTCGGCGAAATCGGGTTCCAGCATCAGGTCGCTGCCGCGCTGCAGCGCATTCACGCTGGCCTCGGCATGGCTGAAAAATATCTCGCCGCGCCGGGTCAGCACGGTTTCCTTGCGGCTGCGGTCGAACAGCCGCACCTGCAGGATATCTTCCAGCTCCTTGATGGTCTTCGAAACGGCCGGCTGCGTGATCGACAGTTTCGATGCCGCTTTCTGCAGGCCGCGCTGCTGCACCACGGCCAGGAAGCATTGCAGATGGCGAAACTTGATGCGGTTATTGATCATGAAGGTGAATAACCTATAGGTTATGGATAGGCCGCCAAAATATCAGTGTACTTCGTTTTTCACAAGCCCTACTGTTGTAGCAATTTCATGTGAATCATCCTATGCCAGGGATGAATCTCGTGGATGGTTTGCGCCCGCCGATATAGTGGAAATAGCATCGTTATGCACCCATTTGGTTATGCATGAAATGGATTTGGTGCAAACATGCGCGATTTGCGTGCGACAACAAACGGGATGGCAATATGACAAAAGGAAAATATAAATGGAAGCGACGATAGGTCCTCGCCGGGTATCGGCATTGTTCAAATCGCGTCTGGCGCGGCCGGTATTGACGGCGGCGCTGGCGCTGGCGGCTTTGGCCCCCATGGCTGCCGTACAGGCCGCGCCGGCGGCGCAGACGCTGAGTTTCGCCACCGTGGGCAAGGGTTCTTCGCTGCAATGGCCGCTGTATATCGGCATCGCCAAAGGCTTCTTCACCGATAGCGGCATCAAGCTCGACCTGGTTTCCGCGCCTTCCAGCGCGGCCGTGCAGCAATGGCTCGCTTCCGGTTCGATCACGATCGGCATCAGCGGGCTGGTCGATCCGCTGCGCGCCATCGACAAGGGCGCCAAGGTGTCCCTGATCCGCATCGAAAGCCAGACCGCGCCCTACAGCATGATGGCCAAGCCCGGCGTCAAGGGGCTGGCCGATTTGCGCGGCAAGATCGTCTCGCTGGGCGGCGCGAACGATATCACGCGCGTCTATTTCGAGCGCATGGCCGCCACCAAGGGCATCAAGCGCGGCGACTACGATCCGATTTATGCCGGCGCCACCGCGGCGCGTTTCGCGGCGCTGCAATCGGGCGTGGTCGATGCCGCCTTGCTGCAACCGCCGTTCAGCTTCCTGGCGACCAAGAACAAGTTCGTCAATATCGGCTATGCCGCCGATTACGTGAAGGATTTCCCGTTCACCGGCTATGCCGTCAACACTGAATGGGGCCGCAAGAACAAGCCGCTGCTCAACGGCTTCCTGGCCGGCGTGGCGCGCAGCATCGACTGGTTCAATACCGATGCGCACCGGGAAGAAGCGATCGACATCATGGCCGCGCAGTCCGGCCTGGACCGCGGCGACGTGGCGCAAACCTACGACTTGTTCCGTAAAATCCGGATCTACGATCACCAGGGCGCCATCAACAACGCTTCCATCGGCACCCTGGTCAACACGCTCAAGGAGACCGGCGATATTGCCGGCCCTGCCGATCCGGCGC
Source organism: Herbaspirillum sp. (assembly GCA_036499085.1). GTDB lineage: Bacteria > Pseudomonadota > Gammaproteobacteria > Burkholderiales > Burkholderiaceae_D > Herbaspirillum. The sequence continues at coordinate 13,780 of DASYEK010000121.1, forward strand.
GCTTCATCGATCCGGAACTGAGCGGGCTTGCCGCGCAAATCAAATAAGCAGGGTTTATCCAAAACCCCGATCCACAAGGAGACTGCATGACCATCGACGCTTTTGAAGACCACTGCTGGAAAGACGTTGTTCCGGCCGATATCCTGGAACTGTATTCGCACTATCGCCGCGACGTGTTCGTCGGCCCCAATCCGGCCCTGCTGGCGATCGATCTGTACGAACTGGCCTATCAGGGCGGCGCGCTGCCGGTGGCCGAAGTCACCAAGACCTATCCGAGTTCCTGCGGCGCCTTCGCCTGGGATGCGATTCCACCCACGCAGCGCCTGTTCGCTGCCTCCCGCGCGGCCGGCATCCCGGTGTTTTATTCGACTTCCGATACGCGTCCGGACAACGGCGGCAATATCAAGGCCACCAACCGCCGCAAGCCTTCGATCGATCCGGCTGTCTATACAATCAAATCCGAATTCAAGCCGCAGCCCGGCGACACCGTGATCACCAAGATGCGCGCCAGCGCTTTCTTCGGCACGCCGCTGATCGCGCAACTGGTGCAGCGCGGCGTGCAGTCGGTGATCATCTGCGGCGAAAGCACCTCCGGCTGCGTGCGCGCCACGGCGGTCGAGGCGTATTCCTACGGCCTGCATGTGACGCTGGTGGAGCAATGCTGTTTCGACCGCAATCCGCTGGCGCACAAATTCAACCTGTTCGATCTGCATCACAAATACGCCGACGTGCTGCACATCGACGACGTGGTTTCCCAACTTGAAGCACTGCCAAGAAAGGTCGGCTGACGTGAAACCGAATGCATACGGCCCGTTTCCCTATTCGCCGATCATCGACCGGCCGCGCCTGGAGTGGCCGGGCGGCGCGCGCGTGGCGCTGTGGGTGATTCCGAACATCGAATTCTTCGCGCTGGACGACCGGATTCCCGGCGTCGCCGGCTCCAAGGCGCCGGACATCCCGAACTGGGGCGTGCGCGACTACGGCAACCGGGTCGGCATCTTCCGCATGATGGAAGTGATGGACCGCTACGGCGTGCGTGGCACGGTGGCCTTGAACAGCAATGTCTGCGAGCAGCATCCGCGCATCATCGAGGAAGGCAACAAGCGCAACTGGGAATGGATGGGCCATAACGAGACCAACAGCGTGCGCCTGAATGCGGTGGAAGCGGATGAGGAAAAACGCATCGTCGGCAATGCCTTCGCCACCATCGAGCGGGCCTGCGGCAAGCGGCCGGCCGGCTGGCTCGGCTCCGGCATGCAGGAAACCTGGAACACGCTGGATCTGCTGGCCGGCCAGGGCTGCGAATATGTCTGCGACTGGGTCAACGACGACCAGCCTTACATGCTGTCGCTGGAAGGCGGGCGGCAGATGGTGTCGCTGCCGTACAGCGCCGAGATCAACGATAAGCCGGCCTTCGAGCAGAAGTTGCGCACCGCGCCGCAGTTCGCCGAAATGATCCGGCGCCAGTTCGACGTGCTGTATCGCGAGGGCGAAGCATCCGGCCGCGTCATGGCGATCGCCCTGCATCCTTACCTGATCGGCCAGCCGCATCGCATCGATGCATTGGACGAGGCGCTGGAATACATCTGCCGCCACGAAGGCGTCTGGCGCGCTACCGGCAGCGAGATCGCGCGCCATTACGCGACGCAGGCTGCCGTGCAGCCGCGCTCGGCTTCGTAGGAGGATGTCCATGCAAACGCAAGCACATACGCAGGAAGCGGCGGCGCTGCAGGGCGCGGCTTCGCCATCGGCCTGGCGCCGCCCGTGGGCCAACGGCGGCATCGGCGTCGCGTCGGTCATCGGCGGCCTGGCGCTGTGGGAAATCATCAGCCGCTTCGTGGTCGCCAATTCGCTGTTCCTGGCGGCGCCGTCGCAGATATTCGTGGCCATGCTGCAACTGGCGAAGAGTGGCCGGCTGTGGCACGACATGGGCGTGAGTTCCATTGAATTCCTGCTCGGCTACTGCATCGCCTCGTTGCTCGGCATCCTGCTGGGACTGGTGATGGCCGGCAGCGATCGCGCCAAGCAGGCCCTGCAGCCATGGGTTTCCGGGCTGTACGCCACGCCGACCATTGCGCTGGGGCCGCTGTTCATCGTCTGGATGGGTATCGGCATCTGGTCCAAGGTGGTGGTGGTGATCCTGCTGGTGATTTTTCCGGTGGCGATCAATACCGAAGCCGGGCTGCGCACCACCAGCCAGCGCCTGGTCGAGACGCTGCGCTGCTTCGGCGCGAGCCGCAAGCAGATATTTTTCAAGCTGTCGCTGCCGTCGGCCACGCCGTTCATCCTGGCCGGCCTGAAGCTGGGCATCGGCCGCGGCCTGATCGGGGTGGTGGTGGCGGAATTGTTCGGTTCGCGCGCCGGCCTGGGATTGCTGATCAGCGAATCGGCCGACAGTTTCAACATGCCGAACCTGTTTGTGGGCGTGCTGATCTTCGCTATCTCCGGGATCGTGATCATCGCCGGTTTCAGCCGGCTGGAACGCAGGCTGGTGCCGTGGACCAAGGAATAGGAAGCCATCGATGGAGAACGCAATGACACAAAACAATATGGTGATCTCGCATCTGGGCAAGCGCTTCGGCAACCTGGAAGTGTTGCGCGACATCAGCACATCGATCGCGCATGGCGAGTTCGTTTCCCTGATCGGCCCGAGCGGCTGCGGCAAGACGACGTTCTTGCGCATCGTCGCCGGCCTGGACGATGCCACCACCGGCGAAGTGCGGCTGAAGGATCGCGTGATCCGCCAGCCCGGCGCCGATCGCGGCTTCGTATTCCAGAGCGACAACCTGCTGCCGTGGCGCACCGTGTTCGACAATGCCGTGCTCGGCCTGGAGATCGCCGGCCGCGTCGGCGAGCCGGAACGGCAGCGCACGCGCGACCTGCTGAAGCTGGTCGGGCTGGCCGGTTTCGAGGATTACTATCCGCGTCAATTGTCCGGCGGCATGCGCCAGCGGCTGAACCTGGCGCGCGCGCTGGCGGTGGATCCGGAAATCCTGCTGATGGACGAACCGTTTTCGGCGCTCGATGCGCAGACCCGCGAAATCATGCAGACCGAATTGATGCGGGTCTGGGAGCAAGGCCGCAAGACCGTGCTGTTCGTCACGCACCAGATCGACGAAGCGGTGTTCCTGTCGGACCGCGTCTTCGTCTTCGCGCGCCGGCCCGGCCGCATCCAGGAGATCGTCGAGATCGACCTGCCGCGGCCGCGCCCGCTGGACATCAAGCGCACGCCGAAGTTTGTCGCCTACGTCGACCGCATCTGGAAAATGATCGAGCACGATGTGCGCGAATCTGTGCTGCACGAACATGTTTGATTGAAGTCGATCGGAGCCATGCATGAATCATCTGACGCATCTAAGGACGTTTCTCGATGTTTACAGGTCGCAATCCTTCTCCAGGGCGGCCGAACATCTCGGCATTACGCAGCCCGCGGCTTCGCTGCATATACAGGCGCTCGAAGCGCTGGTCGGCGAACCGCTGTTCATCCGGCGCTCGCGCGGGGTGACGGCCACCGGCGCCGCCGACGAACTGGCGGGATCGGTCGGCTCGTATCTGGACGGCCTGGAAGCCAAGCTGGCTTCCTACCGCTGCGCCGGGCAGGCGCAGCTGCATAATGCTTGCCCGCAGGCATCGGCGGACTGAAGCGCCGATAAATAGTTCCTCCGGATTCGAACGATCGCGCGGCGCCGGCCTCTAAACAGGATTGCGGCCGCGCTTGTCCGATTGCGGGTTTGCGCGCGCCGCGCCGGCTTTTTCGGCGTGAATTCGGGAGGACCTATGACCATTCAATTCACAGGCGCGGACGGCGGCGGCAGACGCCTGGCGTTCGATACGCGCGCGCATGAATACGATGACGGCAAATTCCAGGGGTTTGTGCACGTAATACTGTTTCACGACGGCGCGCAGGAAGAGCAGGATTTTCCCTGCGGCGCGATTCGCGAGACCGAAGACGAGGCGCTGCAGGATGCCGTCAAGCTCAGCAAGGAGTTGCCGATCCGCGGATAAAAAAACACCCCGGGAAACGGACCGATGTCCGCTTCCCGGGGTGCGCTCATGGGGAAGTCTGTCTGGGCTTTGCCGTTCAGGCAGTACGATTGCGGCCGGCTTGCGGCGGCATCTCGCCAAAAATATATTTGTGCCGGAGCGCGGCTTCGATGCGTGCCGCGTTCGATGGGCTTGGGCTGGGCGCCAGGGGGGTTGGGCCGCGTTTGATATGGCGCTTCGAAGATGCGTTTGAATCTTTCAAGTTTTCCATGGTTGCTCCCGTTGATGACCATGGGAATCGTAGCTCTCGTTACATAATTTTCGAATCAGCAAAAGCTGATATTTAATGTAGGTCAAATGCCTACAGGTAGGACTGGCGCAGCCATTGCAGCTAAGTATTTGCTGTAAATTTGCAGCTTATGTCATTGATTTTTATAAAAATTCAATACCTGAAACCCCGCATCCAGTCCATTTCCCTTCGCAGTTTCCAAGGCAAATCCCCGCGATTTGCATTATTATTTGGGTCGCACATAAAAGAAGGCCCTTTCCTGTCGCCCTGAGGAAAACAAGGCCGCAAAGAATACGCTTTTCAGAGGAAGCATGCCCGCCATATGTTGCACGCGGACAGATCAAATACACATCAATCGCAAGGACTTACGGTGACCACTAATAAATCGACTATCTTTTACACGCTGACCGACGAAGCACCGCTGCTGGCGACCTATTCCTTCCTGCCTATCATCAGGACCTTTACGGCTCCGGCCGGCGTCGACGTCGTCGAAAGCGACATCTCGGTGGCCGCGCGCATCCTGGCCGAATTCCCCGAATACCTGACCGACGCGCAGAAAACCCCCGACAACCTCGGCTTCCTGGGCAAGAAAACATTGGATGCCGACGCCAACATCATCAAGCTGCCGAACGTCAGCGCCTCGATTCCGCAGTTGCAGATCGCCATTCGCGAACTGCAATCCAAGGGCTACAAGATTCCCGATTTCCCTGAAGATCCGAAAACCGACGAAGAAAAAGCCATCCGCAAGCATTATTCGCGCGTGCTGGGCAGCGCCGTCAACCCGGTGCTGCGCGAAGGCAATTCCGACCGCCGCGCGCCGGCTTCGGTCAAGGGCTACGCCCGCAAGAATCCGCACAGCATGGCCAAATGGAGCCAGGCTTCGCGCACCCACGTGGCGCACATGCACGGCGGCGATTTCTATTCCAGCGAAAAGAGCGTCACCCTGTCCAAGGCTTGCGAAGTCAGGATGGAGCTGGTCGGCAAGGACGGCAAGACCGTTGTGCTGAAAGACAAGATCCCGCTGCTGAAGGACGAAATCGTCGACAGCATGTTCATGAGCAAGAAGGCGCTCTGCAAGTATTACGAAGAGCAGATGGAAGATGCGCGCGAAACCGGCCTGATGCTGTCGCTGCACTTGAAGGCGACCATGATGAAGGTTTCGCACCCGATCGTGTTCGGCCATGCCGTCCGGGTGTTCTACAAGGATGCGTTCGCCAAGCACGGCAAACTGTTCGACGAACTCGGCGTGAACGTCGACAACGGCCTGAGCAGCGTCTACGACAAGATCGCCAATCTGCCTGAAAAACAGCGCGAAGAAATCATCCGCGATCTGCACGCCTGCCACGAACACCGTCCTGAACTGGCGATGGTGGATTCGGCCAAGGGCATCAGCAACCTGTACGCGCCGAACGACGTGATCGTCGATGCTTCGATGCCGGCCATGATCCGCTCCGGCGGCAAGATGTGGGACGCCAACGGCAAGCCGAAGGACACCAAGGCGCTGATCCCTGAAAGCACTTTCGCCCGCATCTATCAGGAAGTCGTCAATTTCTGCAAGACCAACGGCGCATTCGACCCCGTCACCATGGGCACGGTCCCGAACGTGGGCCTGATGGCGCAGCAAGCCGAAGAATACGGTTCGCACGACAAGACCTTCACGATTCCTTTCGACGGCGCCGCGCGCATCGTCAATGTGGACGGCACCGTGCTGCTGGAGCAGAACGTGGAGCAGGGCGACATCTGGCGCATGTGCCAGGTCAAGGACGCGCCGATCCGCGACTGGGTCAAGCTGGCCGTCACCCGCGCCAAGCAATCCGGCATGACTGCCGTGTTCTGGCTGGACGAATACCGTCCGCACGAAGCCGAGCTGATCAAGAAGGTCAAGACTTACCTGAAGGACTACGACCTGACCGGCCTCGATATCCAGATCATGTCGCAAGTGCGCGCCATGCGCTTCACGCTGGAACGCGTGATCCGCGGCAAGGACACCATCTCCGTCACCGGCAACATCCTGCGCGATTACCTGACCGACCTGTTCCCGATCATGGAACTGGGCACCAGCGCCAAGATGCTGTCGATCGTGCCGCTGATGGCGGGCGGCAGCCTGTTTGAAACCGGCGCCGGCGGTTCGGCGCCGAAGCACGTCAAGCAACTGGTCGAGGAAAACCATCTGCGCTGGGATTCGCTGGGCGAGTTCCTGGCGCTGGCGGTATCGCTGGAAGACCTGGGCATCAAGACCGGCAACGACAAGGCCAAGATCCTGGCCAAGACGCTGGACGAAGCCACCGGCAAGCTGCTCGACACCAACAAGTCGCCGTCGCCGAAGACCGGCGAGCTGGATAACCGCGGCAGCCAGTTCTACCTGGCCATGTACTGGGCGCAGGCCCTGGCGGCGCAGACCGAAGACAAGCAACTGCAGGCGCACTTCGCGCCGCTGGCCAAGGCCTTGACGGAAAACGAAAAGACCATCGCCGCGGAATTGCTGGCAGTGCAGGGCCATCCGGTGGAAATCGACGGCTACTTCAAGGCCGATCCGGCCAAGATCAGCGTCGCCATGCGTCCGAGCGCCACTTTCAACAAGTTGCTGGAAGCAGCCAAGGCCTGAAGCTGAAGCAGACTGAATCGCGGCGGACCGATCCCGGTAAACCGCGATAATGCAAAAGCCTGAAACGCGCAAAACGTTTCAGGCTTTTTTCATTGAAGATTCAACTGGTGAAGATCAGCCGGTTTGCAGCGGGCTTTCGGCCATGCAGCGGGGACGGGGCGTCAAGGATGCACGTCTTCCGAAAACCAGTCGTCCGGCAATTCGTGGCCGATGTCGATCTCCCTGGCTTTTTCCAGCACCAGCGCGCCGGCCGCCGCGAATTGCAGGCCGATGCCGACGTTGTTGACGAAGCAGGTGATTTCTTCCGGATTCTGGCGGCCCGGCACCATGCCGGCGACCAGTTGCGACAGTTCCTTGTATTCCTTGAAACGGTTGCCCGGCTTGGTCCACCAGCCCGCCTCGTATTCCGGATTGACGTTGGGTGTGCCGGCCATGATGTTTTCGTAGGCCTTCGGTTGCGCCGAGACGTGCACGATCACGCGGTCGGTGGCGTTCAGCAATTCCTGATCCACCTCCTGCGACTTGATGCAGCTGATATGCATGCCCGGTTTCAGCCATGCCGGTTGCAGCACACGCACCAGCGACGAGGTCGACGACATGATGACGTCGGCGCCCTGGACCGCTTCCTCGGCGCTGTCGAGGTTCAGGATTTCCAGGCCCGGATAGCGCGCCCTGGATTCGGCGACAAAGGCCTGGCGGCTGGCGGCGCGCGGGCTGAACACGCGGACCTGGGTGAACCGATGCACCGCCAGCGCCGCCATCAACTGGCCGCCGGCCTGCCAGCCGCTGCCGATGATGGTCAGGGTCTTCGCGTCCTTGCGCGCCAGGTGTTTCAGCGCGATGCCGTTGGCCGAGCCGACCCGCATGCGCTGCATGGCGCCGTCCGGGAAGATGCCGATCAGGGCGCCGGTTTCGCTGCTGAACATGAACACCAGGCCGACCCAGCGGCCGTTGGCCTTCGGTTCCTTGACGCGGCGCGGCGTGCCGGCAATGATCGGATGCGTGACGACGTCGGAATTGATGCGCAATGCCTGCACCCGCTTGCGCGGCCAGGCGCCGCCCATTTGCTTGAAGCCGTAATAGGCGCCGGGCTCGGTGCCCGGCGAGATGTTGTCGATGCGCGGCACCAGCAGCGCTTCGCCGTGGGCGTAGTCCAGATACATCTG
>DASYEK010000122.1:0-35217 GCA_036499085.1 Herbaspirillum sp.
CTTAAGATACACACCGCACACACCTTTTCCGTCGCGATGAACTTTGAGCATAATCTGCATCGCAGTTTCCCGATCCTTCTGAAAATACTCCTGAATGATGGCGACCACGAATTCCATGGGCGTGTAATCATCGTTTAACAATAAAACAACATACATCGAGGGTGGCTTGAGCTGCTGCTCTCGCTCCACGATGGCGGTACCGTCCTGATTCTCGTGCTTTGTGGCCATTCTTCTGCTCTTGCTCCATACACCCAACGTGATATCAAATTTACAGCAAAACGGTTTGCAACTGGTATTGATATTACGCGTTTTCAGCTTAGTACGCAGATGACCCTGATTTATCCTAAATCAAGTCCCAAGTGCTCCATCACCTAAATAAATCATATTTCGCCTCTGCCGAAATGGCTTGACTTTTCTTTTTTTCGCAAGAAGAATATAAATTATTAATGAGTGCTCTACTTGTTGATATGGAGGGAGCAAGTTTTGCAAAGGGCTGCGACTTACTAGAAGCGCCATGCTCTTGCCTTAACGGCTCGTGTGATTGGTTTTTCTTTGAAAGACGTTTTATATGGCAACTGGCACAGTCAAGTGGTTTAACGATTCGAAAGGCTATGGTTTCATTACGCCTGACGATGGCGGCGAAGATCTCTTCGCGCACTTCTCGCAAATTCAGATGAGCGGCTTCAAGACCCTGAAAGAAGGTCAAAAAGTCCAGTTCGAGGTCTCGCAGGGCACCAAAGGCCAGCAGGCATCCAACATCCAGGCTCCTCAATAATATTTATTGGGTTGCAGCGGCCCCGCCTCGGCGGGGCTTTTTGTTGGGCGCTCCTGATTGCGCTTGCTTATGACACCTTTTATTGACCCCTTTATTGCGCTCCTTATTTTGCTTTTCGTTGCGCTTTTCGTTGCGCACCCGCTTGGCGGGCGGGCTCTTGACCTCATCCATATAGGGTTATAAATACAAAAAGCCAGGGCAAACCCTGGCTTTTTTGGCTACGCGGCAAATGCGCCGTCGAAGGCGCCTACCGGACAATTACATGTTTTCGATCATCACTTCGCCAAAGCCGGAACAGGAAACCTGGGTCGCGCCCTCCATCTGGCGCGCGAAGTCATAGGTGACTTGCTTGGACGAAATCGATTTTTGCATGGCATCGACCACCAGGCCGGCCGCCTCGACCCAGCCCATGTGGCGCAACATCATTTCGGCGGACAGGATCATCGAACCCGGATTGACGTAATCCTTGCCGGCGTATTTCGGCGCCGTGCCGTGGGTGGCCTCGAACATGGCCACCGAGTCGGACATATTGGCGCCCGGCGCAATGCCGATGCCGCCGACCTGAGCCGCCAGCGCGTCGGAAACGTAGTCGCCGTTCAGGTTCAGCGTCGCGATCACGCTGTATTCATTGGGACGCAGCAGGATTTGTTGCAAAAACGCGTCAGCAATCACATCCTTGATAACGATGTCTCGGCCGCTCTTCGGATTCTTCACCTTGCACCATGGACCGCCGTCGATCAGTGCGGCATCGAACTCCTTCCGCGCGGTTTCATAAGCCCAGTCGCGGAAGGCGCCTTCGGTGTATTTCATGATATTGCCCTTGTGCACGATGGTCACCGAAGGCTTGTTGTTGTCGATGGCGTACTGGATGGCCTTGCGCATCAGGCGCTCGGTGCCTTCGCTGGACACCGGCTTGATGCCGATGCCGGAGGTGTCCGGAAAACGGATCTGGGTCACGCCCATTTCCTTGGTCAGGAAGTCGATGACCTTCCTGGCGCCGTCGCTGCCTTTCGCCCATTCGATGCCGGCGTAGATGTCTTCCGAGTTTTCCCGGAAAATCACCATATCGGTCTTTTCAGGCTCGCGCACCGGCGACGGCACGCCCTTGAACCAGCGCACTGGGCGCAGGCAGACGTACAAATCGAGTTTCTGGCGCAGCGCGACATTGAGCGATGCGATGCCGCCGCCCACCGGCGTCGTCAACGGCCCCTTGATCGAAACCACATAGTCCCGCACCGCCTGCAGCGTCTCTTCCGGCAGCCAGACGTCGGGACCATACACCCTGGTCGACTTTTCGCCGGCGTACACTTCCATCCAGCTGATTTTCCTCTGGCCGCCATAGGCTTTCGCCACCGCCGCATCCACTACCTTGATCATGACCGGCGTGATGTCCACGCCGGTGCCGTCGCCCTCGATGAAGGGAATGATCGGCGCATCGGGAACGTTCAGCGTGAAGTCCGCATTGACGGTGATCTTTCGGCCTTCGGCCGGCACTTGGATATGTTGGTACATGTTGACTCCGGTATCTGGGCGCTTAATTTTTTACAAGTCTTATATAAGACATAAGACAAGAGTGTTGCCACATTATGCACCAGTATTTTACGGGGCGCCATTTTTTTGCGACACTGGAGGCTGTCAGCAAAAGAACCCTTGGGCATGCCTCTCATATTATTCAACAAGCCCTATCAGGTCATGTGCCAATTCTCGCCGCACCCCGCGCGCGCGACATTGGCGGCTTATCTCGATATTCCCGATATCTATCCGGCCGGACGCCTGGATGCCGACAGCGAAGGCCTGCTCCTGCTGACCGATGACGGCCGCCTGCAACACCGGATCAGCCATCCGGACAGCAACAAGCAGAAAACCTATCTGGCGCAGGTCGACGGCATTCCCGACAAGGCCGCGCTGGACAAGCTGCGCGCGCCGCTCGACTTGGGCGACTTCACTACCCTGCCTTGCCATGCCGCGCGGGTGGAAGCGCCGGACTGGCTCTGGCAACGCGAGCCGCCAATCCGCCAACGGCAGGATCATCCGACTTCCTGGCTGACGATCAGCCTGTCCGAAGGCAAGAACCGCCAGGTCAGGCGCATGACCGCCGCGGTCGGCCTGCCGACCTTGCGCCTGGTGCGCATCGCGATCGGACCGTTCAGCCTGGCCAGCCATCCCTTGCTGCCGGGAGAATGGATGCGCATCGGATCCGACGAAGAAAGGGGATTGTAAGCAAGTGCAAAGCTTTGGTATTTATTTGTGAAGCCTGTCAACCCCGCCTTCCAGGAGCCGTTATCCGCAGTGATTCAACCGAATCATGGGTTTCCAAAACATATTGCACCTGGAGAATTACAAATGAATAAATTAGTCGCTGCCTTGATCGCCGGCCTGTTCGCTACCTCCGTTTATGCGCAAACACCGGCGGCGCCTGCCGCTCCCGCCGCTGCCCCGACCGCGACGACCGACGCAGCACCTGCGCCTGCAGCCAAGAAGGCAAAGAAGGCCAAAAAATCCAAGAAGGCAAAGAAAGCTGCTGCTGCACCGGCAGCCGATGCGCCGGCAGCCAAGTAATTCCAGTCATTACGCTGTATCCAAGGCAGGCAGGTCCTGCCTTTTTTATTGCCGCACGCTGTCGATGCGCACCCGCTTCACCGCTTTTTACCTCGCCGCCTTACTTCGCGGCTGCCACCTTCGCTATAATCGCTGCACTCCCGCGACTACCATCACTCCCATGAAACGCTTCGCCCCGCTCTCCTTATCCGCCTTGTCGATTCTCCTGGCGCTCGGCGCCGCTGCGCCCATGCAGGCGCAGGCGCAACAGAAATTCCCGGTGATTCCGCTGACTGCCGGCATGTATGTGATCCAGGCCGAAGTTGCCACCACCGAAGCGCAGCGCGAAGAAGGACTGATGTTCCGCAAGACGCTGGGCGCGAATCAGGGCATGGTGTTTTTGTTCGGATCGCCGGCCGGCGTATGCATGTGGATGAAAAATACCCTGCTGCCGCTGTCGGTCGCATTCATGGACAGCGATCGCAAGATCATCAATATCGAGGACATGCAGGCAGAGACCCTGAATTCGCATTGCGCAAACCGTCCGGCTACATACGCGCTGGAAATGAATCTGGGCTGGTTCAAGCAGAAGCACATCAAGCCGGGCATGAAGATCGAAGGGCTGCCGCAATAAAGTTGGTGTAATAAGTTGCCGCAATAAAAAATCCCCGCCGGACCGAAGTCAGGCGGGGATTTTTACATTCTTTACCACAACCGGACCGTCGTTGAAGACGGCGGCAAGGCGAGCGGCCGATTAAGCAGCGGCGCCCAGGGCCTTGATTGCAGCGGACAGGCGGCTCTTGTGGCGAGCAGCCTTGTTCTTGTGAATGATTTTCTTGTCGGCAATACGATCGATCGTCGACACCGAATTTTGGTAGATAGTCGCAGCAGCAGCCTTGTCGCCTGCTTCGATTGCCTTGCGGACAGCCTTGATTGCTGTGCGCAGGGTCGAACGCTGGCTGGAATTGTGAGCGTTTTGCTTGACTGCTTGACGAGCGCGTTTGCGCGCTTGCGCGGTATTTGCCATGAATAATTTCCTAAATCGGTATCGGCCGCAATTTCTTACGCAATGTTGTGGTTATATATCGCGATGCGGAATTCTGTAAAGTCGTAAAGTATAGCGACTTTTCATCGCGGTGGCAAACTAAATAGCAAAGCCGAAGGCCTTGAATGCCTGCTTGCGGGGCTTTCCCCCATGGAGAAGCCGCAACACCGCCCGCAGCAGGGGAAACGATGTTGCAAAAGTCCTACATTTTTGCCATTCCGACCCTGTTTTGCGCCTTGCGGCGAGCGACGGCGAACACTTCGCGGGCGGCCGCGCGAAGCGTCTATAATGACGCCGCATGAACTTGCACAAGACGCTTGCCACCGTTTCTGGCATGACGATGGTCTCCCGCATCACCGGACTGTTTCGCGAAATCCTGTTTGCCCGCGCATTCGGCGCGTCGGCCTACACCGACGCCTTCAACGTCGCCTTCCGCATTCCGAACCTGTTGCGCCGGCTGTTTGCCGAAGGGGCGTTTTCGCAGGCTTTCGTGCCGATCCTGGCCGAATACAAGAACCAGAAAGGCGACGCCGCCACCAAGACCCTGGTCGACCATGTCGCCACCGCGATGATCTGGGCCATGCTGATCACCTGCGTGGCCGGCATCGTCGGCACGCCATTGATCGTCTACACCATCGCCACCGGCCTGACCAGCAACAAGGAAGCCTTCGACGCCTCGGTGCTGATGACCCAGTTGATGTTCCCCTATATCGGCTTCATGGCATTCGTCGCGCTGGCCGGCGGCATCCTCAATACCTGGCGCGAATTCAAGATCCCGGCCTTCACGCCGGTGCTGCTGAACCTGGCATTCATCATTGCTTCGCTGCTGCTGGCGCCCTTCATGAAGCAACCGATCTACTCGATGGCGATTGCCGTCGTGGTCGGCGGCATCCTGCAGGTGGCGATCCAGATTCCGGCGCTGATCCGGATCGGCATGCTGCCGCGCATCGCCTTGAATCCGGCCATCGGCCTGCGCGACGCCGGCGTGCGCCGCGTCCTGCAAAAAATGGGACCGGCCGTGTTTGCGGTCTCGGCCGCGCAGATCAGCCTGATGATCAATACCAATATCGCCTCGCGCCTGGCGCACGGCAGCGTGTCCTGGCTGTCTTACGCCGACCGCCTGATGGAGTTCCCGACCGCCCTGCTCGGCGTGGCGCTGGGCACCATCCTGCTGCCGAATCTGTCGAAAGCCAATCTCGAAGGCGACACCGCCGAATATTCGGCGCTGCTGGACTGGGGCCTGCGCCTGACCTTTTTGCTGGCGCTGCCGTGCGCGGTCGGCCTGGCGACGCTGTCGCAGGCGCTGACCGCCACCCTGTTTCACTACGGCAGATTCAATGCGGAATCGGTGCTGATGACCAGCCACGCGCTGGTGGCCTACGGCGTCGGCCTGATCGGGCTGATCGTGGTCAAGATCCTGGCGCCCGGCTTTTATGCGCGGCAAGACATCAAGACGCCGGTGAAGATCGCTGTCGGCGTGCTGGTCGCCACCCAGTGCATGAACTACATCTTCGTGCCGATATACGCGCATGCCGGCCTGGCCTTGTCGATCGGCCTCGGCGCCTGCCTGAACGCGGGCTTCCTGTACTGGGGCTTGCGCCGCCGCAAGATATACACGCCGCGCCCCGGCTGGGGACTGTTCCTGCTGCGCCTGGCCGGAGCGCTGCTGCTGCTGGCGGCAGTGGCCTTGTGGACCGGCTCCCGTTTCGACTGGATCGCCATGCGCGCGCATCCCGCGCTGCGCGTAGGCGCATTGCTGCTGGTGCTGTCGGCCTGCGGCGTCGCCTATTTCGGCGCGCTGACGGCGATGGGATTCCGCTTGCGCGAGTTCCAGCGGGTGGGCAAGTAAATCGTTTCGCAAGATAGGCGAAACATATCCACACAATTGCAAACGACGTTTTGCAAACCGCGTTTCTTTGGTAGCATGAATCCAATATGACGCTCAAATCCCTTGATTATTTTGCTTCACTGGTGCGCCAGGACGATTCCATTCCGTTGTTCGAAACGGCATTGGCAATCGGACAGGATGTGTATCCGCACCTGGACTTTGCCGCGCACCAGGTGGAAATCGACACCATCGGCTTTCAGTTGATGAAGCGGATTCCGTCCGACGCGTCGCACATCCAGAAACTGCGCATGCTCAATCATCTGTTTTTCCAGGAAATGGGATTCGCCGGCAATGTCAATAATTTCTATGACGCCGACAACAGCTATGTGCACCGCGTCATGGCGACGCGGCGCGGCATCCCGATCTCGCTGGCGGTGATCTACATGGAACTGGGCCAGCAGATCGGCCTGGACATGAAAGGCATTTCCTTCCCCGGCCATTTCCTGATGAAGCTGACGGTGCAATCGGGTGAAATCGTGCTGGATCCGATCAACGGCAGCAGCCTGTCGCGCGAGGAGCTGGAAGAACGCATCGAGCCGTATCTGGGCCGGCAAGGCGAGTTCGGCGAATTGCCGCTGGCGGCCTATCTGCGCGCAGCGCATCCGAGGGAAATCGTCGAGCGCATGCTGCGCAACCTGAAAGCCATCTTCACCGATGCGCAGCGCTGGCAGCGCGTGCTGGACGTGCAGCAGCGCCTGATCATCCTGCTGCCCGACGATATCGGCGAACGCCGCGATCGCGGTTTAGCCTTTGCCAACCTGGCCGATCCGCAGGCCGCGCTGGACGATCTGGATGCCTATCTGCACATGCGCCCGGATGCATCCGATGCGCCGGCCCTGAAAGAAAAAATGGCGGCCCTGAAAGCCGCCATGCGCAGGCCCGATTGAGCGCCCGCTCCCTTATTCCTGCTTATTTCTGCTTATTTCCGCCAGTCTCTATTTGGTCCGCGCTTCAATCACTTCCCATTTTTCCAGCGCTTCCAGCAGCAAGCCGTCGAGTTCGGCAAAGCGGTCGTTCAAGCGCTTCACTTCTTCCGGTTTCTGCTTGTACAGGTCGGCGTCGGCCAGCTTCGTCGAGACTTCCGCCTGCTCCGCTTCCAGTTTGGCGATCAGCGCCGGCAATTCGTCGAGTTCGCGCTGCTCCTTGTAGCTGAGTTTTTTCTTGGGCGCGACCGCCGTTGCGGTTGCCGCGGCAGTCGCGGAAGCTGCCTGCTTGGCCTCCCCCGGCCTGGCGTCGGACTTGCCCTTGGCCGCAGCCGGCTGGCTGCTCGGGCGCTGGCGCTCCCAGTCGGTATAACCGCCGACGTATTCGCGCCAGAAGCCGTTGCCTTCGGAAGCGATCACCTGCGTCACCACATTGTCGAGGAAAGTGCGGTCGTGGCTGACCAGGAACACGGTGCCCTCGTAGTCTTCCAATAATTCTTCCAGCAATTCCAGGGTATCGATATCCAGGTCGTTGGTCGGTTCATCCAGCACCAGCACATTGGCCGGCTTGGCGAACAGGCGCGCCAGCAGCAGGCGGTTGCGCTCGCCGCCGGACAGCGACTTGACCGGCGAACGCGCGCGTTCCGGCGCGAACAGGAAGTCGCTCAGATATGTCATCACATGACGGCGCTGGCCGTTGATCTCGACCCAGTCGCTGCCGGGCGCGATGGTATCGGCCAGGCTGGCGTCTTCGTTGAGCTGCGCGCGCATCTGGTCGAAATAAGCCACCTGCAGTTTGGTACCCTGGCGCACCTTGCCGCTGTCGGGTGCTTCCTCGGCCAGGATCATCTTCAGCAGCGTAGTCTTGCCGGCGCCGTTCTGGCCGATCAGGCCGACCTTGTCGCCGCGCAGGATGGTGGCGCTGAAATCGCTGACGATTACCTTCTCGCCATAGGACTTGCTGATGTTTTCCAGCTCGGCCACGATCTTGCCGGAACGTTCGCCGGACGAGACGTCGAGCTTGACCTGGCCCTGCTGTTCGCGGCGGGCGCTGCGCGCCAGGCGCAAGGCCTCCAGCCGGCGCACGCGGCCTTCGTCGCGCACACGGCGCGCCTTCACGCCTTTGCGGATCCAGACTTCTTCCTGCGCCAGGAACTTGTCGAACTTGGCGTTTTCGACTTCCTCGATTTCCAGCTGTTCGGCCTTGCGCGTCTGGTAGGCAGAGAAATTGCCGGGGAACGAGAGCAGCTTGCCGCGATCGAGTTCGATGATGCGCGTGGCGACGTTATCCAGGAAGCTGCGATCGTGGGTAATGAACAGCACGCTGCCCTTGTAGTCGCGCAGCAAGCCTTCGAGCCACATGATGGAGCCGAAGTCGAGGTGATTGGTCGGTTCGTCCAGCAGCAGCACGTCGGGCGCGCTGACCAGGGCGCAGGCCAGCGCGACGCGCTTCTGCATCCCGCCCGACAGGGTGCCCATCAAGGCGTCCTTGTTCAGATTCAAACGGTCCAGCGTGGTTTCGACCTTGTTGCCCAGGCTCCAGGCGTCGGCGGCGTCCAGTTTCAGCTGGATGTCGTGCATGCGCTCCATGATGGCTTCATCGTCGTCGCCGCCGAACTGGCCGGTCAGCGCATCGTACTCGGCCAGCAGCGCCTGCATTTCGCCCATGCCGGAAGCCACCGCATCGAACACCGACATTTCCGGCGCAAAATGCGGTTCCTGGTCGACATAGGCGATCTTCAGGCCCTGCTGCATCACCAGCAGGCCGTCATCCAGCCGGGATACGCCGGAAATGGTTTTCAGCAGGGAGGATTTGCCGGTGCCGTTGCGGCCGATCAAGCCGACGCGCTCGCCGGATTCAAGGGAAAATTCGGCGCTGTCGAGCAACGCGACGTGGCCAAACGCGAGTTGCGCGTTTGAAATGGAAATGACTGCCATAGGATTGAATGTGGTGAACGGCGCGCTGGATTGCCGATATCGCCGATGCCTGAAATGAAATAAGTCCGCATTGTACCGACAGCGGCGATTTACTGCCGGTTTTGTCCGGCGGACGAACGGGTGTCTGTGGTGCCCCCGACACGAATCGAACGTGTGACCTATCCCTTAGGAGGGGATCGCTCTATCCACTGAGCTACGGGGGCATGCCGTTGCAGCGGCTGATGCAGCATGCAGGCGCGCTATTGTAACGGTTGGGGCCGCACTTGCAAACTCGCTTGCCGATTCTGCTGTTTGCCGAGTTGCCGATTCAGTTGCTCAGCTTGTAGCCGATGCCCCGCACCGTCTTGATATGGTCGGCCGCCGTTCCCAGGGATTTGCGCAGGCGCATGATGTGGACGTCGATGGTGCGCTCTTCGATGAAGGCGTGGTCGCCCCAGACCTTGTCGAGCAATTGGGCGCGGGAAAAGATCCGGTCCGGATGGGCCGCCAGGAAACGCAGCAGCTTGAATTCCGACTGGTCCAGCGTCACCGGCGTATCGCCCACCATCACTTCGAAACGTTCGGTATCGATGCGGATGGTGCCGTGCACCAGCACTTTCTTGCCGCGTTCCGGGGTCTTGCGGCGCAGCAGCGCCTGGATGCGCGCCACCAGTTCCTTCGGCGAAAACGGCTTGGTGACGTAATCGTCGGCGCCGTAATCGAGGCCCTTGACCTTGTCTTCCTCCATGCCGCGCGCGGTCAGCATGATGATCGGCAACGTCGCGGTGCGCGCATCGTTGCGCAGTTGGCTGAGCAGGTTCAGGCCCGAGGTATCCGGCAGCATCCAGTCGAGCAGGACCGCATCGGGCAGTTCCTTGGCGATGTGCGTGAGCGCCTGTTTCGAATCGAAAGCCACCACGACGGCGTAATTGGCGTCCTGCAGCATGAAGCGCAACAATTCGGAAATGCTCGGTTCGTCTTCGACGATAAGTATGGTCGTTTTATCTTTTGACATAAGCGAACGACAGCTTACGCCGCCAGGACCTTGTCCGCAATGCTTTGCGCCATGTTCCTGGCGTCGGCGCCGTCCGGCGCTTCCACCATCACGCGCAGCAGCGGCTCGGTGCCGGAAGGCCGGATCAGCACGCGTCCGGTATCGCCCAGTCGTTGTTCGGCGGAAATCCTCGCGGCCTGCATGGCCGGATTGTTTTCCCAGTCGAAGCCGAGCGGAATGCGCACATTGATCAGCACTTGCGGATACAGGTCGATGTCGGCGGTGTATTCGGCCAGCGATTCGCCGCTGCGCTTCAGGCCGCTCAGGATCTGCAATGCCGAAATGATGCCGTCGCCGGTGGTATGGCGGTCCAGGCACAGGATATGGCCGGAACCTTCGCCGCCCAACAGCCAGTTGCGGCGCTGCAATTGCTCCAGGATATAGCGGTCGCCGACCTTGGCGCGCACGAATTCGATGCCCATGTTCCTGAACGCGACTTCCAGCGCCATATTCGTCATCAGTGTGCCGACCACGCCGGGCACCGGCGCCATCGCCAGGCGGTCCTTGACCACCACGTACAGCAGTTCGTCGCCATTGTAGATGCGGCCGTCGGCGTCGACCATGATCAGGCGGTCGGCATCGCCGTCCAATGCAATGCCGACATCGGCCTTGTGCTCGCGCACCGCCTGCGCCAATGCCTCGGGCGAGGTGGCGCCGAAACCCTTGTTGATATTCAGGCCGTCCGGCTTGTTGCCGATGGCGATTACCTCGGCGCCGAGTTCGTGAAATACATGCGGGGCGATGTGATAAGCCGCGCCGTGCGCGCAGTCGACCACGATCGTCATGCCATGCAGGTCGAGCGCGCTAGGAAAGGTGCTTTTGCAGAATTCGATATAGCGCCCGGCCGCATCGTCCAGGCGCCGCGCCTTGCCCAGCTTGCCGGACGTGACGCAATCCATCGGCAGATCGAGCGCCGCTTCGATTTCGGCTTCCAGTGCATCCGGCAGCTTGTTGCCCTGCTCGGAAAAGAATTTGATGCCGTTGTCTTCGAACGAATTGTGCGACGCCGAAATCACCACGCCGGCCGACAGCCGCAGCGCGCGCGTCAGATAGGCTACCGCAGGCGTGGGCACCGGCCCCGCCAGCAGCACATCCACGCCGGCCGCGGCAAAGCCGGCTTCCAGCGCGGCTTCCAGCATATAGCCCGATATCCGCGTGTCCTTGCCGATGAGCACCGTCGGCCGCACGCCGGGCAATGGCGACTTGGCCAATACCTTGCCCGCCGCCCAGCCGAGCCGCATTACAAAATCCGGCGTGATCGGCGCTTCGCCGACCCGTCCGCGGATACCGTCCGTTCCAAAATATTTAGCCATCTATGATTTCTTGTTAAATGTGTAATTCGGTAAAACGATCAATATTGTTTATTCTAATTCAGCTTTTTTATTGCGCGATGGCATTCATCACCCGGCGGCGCGTTTGGACATGATCTCGTCGCTAATGGCATGATTTTGCGGCAAGTCCAATACAGTCCTACAAACCCCTCGCCGCTTGCTTCATCATTCCGGCGCGATCGCGGTCTGCCACACGGTCAAGGCGTCGACCGTCTCCGCCACGTCGTGCACGCGCACCATTGCCGCCCCCAGCGTGGCCGCTGCGATCGCCGCCCCGAGGCTGCCGGCCAGGCGCTGCTCGACCTCCCTGCCGGTCAAGGCGCCGATCATCGATTTGCGCGACATCGCCGCCAGCAAAGGCAGATCCAGCATTTCGCCGATGCGCCGCAAATCGCGCAACAGGCGCACATTATGCGCTTGGGTCTTGCCGAATCCAAAGCCCGGATCGATGCACAGGCGCGAGCGCGCAATCCCGGCTGCCGCCGCCGCATCGACGCGCTCACGCAGGAACGCCGTCACTTCGGCGCTGACGTCGTCGTAGGCCGGCGCCTGCTGCATGGTCCGCGGCGTGCCCTGCATGTGCATGATGCACAGGCCGCAATCGCTGTCTGCCAGCGCCGGCAAGGCATCCGGCATCCGGAAGGCATTGACGTCGTTGATCATGTCGACGCCGGCGGCCAGCACCTCGCGCATGACGTCGGGCTTGCTGGTGTCGATCGAAATGGGCTTGCCGCAATCGCGCAAGGCATAGATCACCGGCATCAGGCGGCGCAATTCCTCCTCCGCCGGCACCTCGGGCGCGCCGGGACGGGTCGACTCGGCGCCGATATCGATCAGGTCGGCGCCATCGGCGATCATCTGTTCGGCACGCGAGAGCGCCGCTTCCAGGTGATAGAAATGGCCGCCGTCGGAAAAGGAGTTGGGCGTGACGTTCAGGATGCCCATGACCAGAGGACGCTCGCCGAGGCCCGGCAGGGGCAGGCGGTAGCGACCGCAATCGAGGTATTTTCTAGGCATGATCGAAATAATGTAAGCGAATTAGCGCGTAAACGAACAGGAAGAGCGAAGCTCCCCGAACATAAAAAAAGGGCGAGGATCAGAATCCCCACCCTTATGAGCAGACAGTGCCCGCGATCAGGCCGGCGCGGTGGCAGTCGGCGAGACGTCTTCCGGCTTGTTGTCGTTCGGCGCTTTCTTGGCCGGCAGGCCGGCTTTCGGCGGACGCGGCTCGTTGCCTTCCATGATGTCGTTGATCTGGTCGGCGTCGATGGTTTCCCAGTCGAGCAGTGTCCTCGCCATCAGGTCGACCTTGTCGCGGTTCTCTTCCAGCAATCTGCGCGACAACGCATATTGCGCATCGAGAATGCTGCGGATTTCCGCATCGACCTTCTGCTGCGTGGCTTCGGACACGGTCTTGGCCGACATGCGGCCGAAATAGGCATCCTGCTCGGAATCCTCGTAGACCATGGTGCCCAGGCTTTCCGACATGCCGTAACGCGTCACCATGGCGCGCGCCAGCTTGGTGGCTCGCTCGAAATCGTTCGAGGCGCCGGTCGACATCTGGTGCATGAAAATCTCTTCCGCGATGCGGCCGCCGAACAGGATGGCGATTTCTTCCAGCATCTTGTCCTTGTACATGTTGACACGATCGTGTTCCGGCAATTGCCAGGTCAGGCCCAGCGCGAAGCCGCGCGGCATGATCGTGACCTTGTGCACCGGATCCGCCTTCGGCAGCAGCTTGGCGACCACCGCATGGCCCGACTCATGATAGGCGGTATTGCGGCGTTCCTCTTCGCGCATCACGGCGGACTTGCGTTCCGGCCCCATGACGATCTTGTCCTTGGCGTCTTCGAAATCGGACATTTCCACCAGCCGCTTGCTGCGGCGGGCGGCAAACAAGGCCGCCTCGTTGACCAGGTTGGCCAGGTCGGCGCCGGAAAAACCCGGGGTGCCGCGCGCCAGGATGTCGGCCTTGACGTCGGTGGCGATAGGCACCTTGCGCATGTGGACGTACAAAATCTGTTCGCGGCCGCGGATGTCCGGCAGGCCGACCATCACCTGGCGGTCGAAACGGCCCGGACGCAGCAGCGCCTTGTCGAGCACGTCGGCGCGGTTGGTCGCGGCGATCACGATGACGCCGGAATTGACTTCGAAGCCGTCCATCTCGACCAGCATCTGGTTCAAGGTCTGTTCGCGTTCGTCGTTGCCGCCGCCCATGCCGGCGCCGCGATGACGGCCGACCGCGTCGATTTCATCGATGAAGATGATGCACGGCGCATGTTTCTTGGCGTTCTCGAACATGTCGCGCACACGGGATGCGCCCACGCCGACGAACATTTCGACAAAATCGGAGCCGGAAATCGTGAAGAACGGCACCTTGGCTTCGCCGGCGATGGCGCGCGCCAGCAGGGTCTTGCCGGTGCCCGGCGGACCGACCATCAGCACGCCATGCGGAATGCGGCCGCCGAGTTTCTGGAATTTGGTCGGATCGCGCAGGAATTCGACGATCTCGTGCACTTCTTCCTTGGCTTCGTCGCAACCGGCGACGTCGGCGAAGGTGATCGAATTGGCGTTTTCATCCAGCATGCGCGCTTTCGACTTGCCGAACGAGAACGCGCCGCCCTTGCCGCCGCCCTGCATCTGGCGCATGAAGAATACCCAGACGCCGATCAGCAACAGCATCGGGAACCAGGAAATGAAAATCTGGGAAAGGAAAGACTGCTCTTCAGGCTGCTTGACGTCGAATTTCACGCCGTTGGCCAGCAAATCGCCGACCAGGCCGCGATCCAGATAAGTGGCCGCGGTCTTGATCTTCTTGCCGTCCTGCGTGGTGGCGACGATATTGCGGTCTTCGATGGTCGCATCCTTGATGCGGCCGGCCTTGATTTCGGTGATGAAGTCGGAATAGGCAATCGGCGTGGCGCCCGCGGTCATGCCGCGATTGTCGAATTGCTTGAACACGGTGAATAACACCAGCGCGATGACCACCCAAATGGCGGCCTTGGAAAACATGTTGTTCACTAGAACTCCTCCGACGCTTGAGAGCGCCACACCTTAGTAGATATCTGATACCGGACGATTTTACTCGGATTCAACAGCCGTTACTACATACGAGCAACACACTGGCACGCGATACCGGATATATCGGGGCCGGCGCAAACAAGTTACCTGCCGGAAACTCGCCGGCAAATGCAGCCGCTGTTGTGGATATGCGGCGCTGCCCTGCGCATTTCAAGTGATTCGTCTCCCTAATTTACCCCATATGCGGTTCATCGACAGTTATCGCGCCATATTGAGGATTTCACGCATCATTTTATTGCATATTTTTTAACACTTTTCCCAATAGAAATATTTCGGACGACTTATCCCGGCTGGCTTTCGGTTTTTTCGATGACACTGTTTTGAAAGTCTGGCGGAATTTATGCAGGATTTCGTTATACCCGGTGCCGTTGAAACACTTCACCAGCAGCGAACCGGTCGGCTTCATGTTCTTTTCGGTGAATTCCAGCGCCAGGTCGATAATGTGTTCGATGCGCGCGGCGTCGGCGGTGGCAATGCCGGACAAGTTCGGCGCCATATCCGACAGCACCAGGTCGGCCTTGCGCCCGGCCAGCAGGCGTTCCAGTTCGGCCATCGGCTGTTCCTCGCGGAAATCGCCCAGGATGAAGTGGACGTCCGCGATCGGTTCCATCGGCAGCATGTCCAGCCCGATGATCAGGCCGTTGATGCCGCCGCCGTCCTGCCCCGCCAGCTTGTTGCGCACATATTGCGACCAACTGCCCGGCGTGCTGCCCAGGTCGACGATGATCTGCCCGGGCCTGATCAGTTTCTCGTCCTCGTCGATTTCCTTGAGCTTATAGGCCGCGCGCGCACGGTATCCCTCTTTCTGCGCCAGCTTCACATACGGATCGTTAATATGATCGTGCAGCCAGTTTTTGTTTAATTTGTTCTTTGCCATTCGCGTAGAATACCGTTTTTAGAGGATTTTCATGTTGAAACTTACACCCGCCGAGCGCAGCGAACTGCGCGCTGAAGCGCATGCGCTCCACCCTGTGGTCATGATCGGCGAAGCCGGCCTGACGCCGACCGTCCTGAAAGAAATCGATTCCAGCCTGAAATCGCATGGCCTGATCAAGGTCCGCGTCTTCGGCGACGACCGCGAAGCCCGCATCGCCATGTATGAAACCATTTGCGAGCAATTGTCCGCCTTCCCGATCCAGCATATCGGCAAGCTGCTGGTGATCTATCGTCCGAAGCCAGAAGCCGGCGCCGAGCGCAGCGTCAGCGCCGGCCGCGGCATGCGCGAAGTCACCATCGTCAAGCCGAGCGCCAGCGGCACCAAGCGGCCGTCGGTCACCAAGGTCATGGTCAAGGGGAATGAACGCGTTACCGCGGGCGGCTCGATCAAACGCGCCAAGCCGCGTCAGAAAAGCGCGAAAAAATCGTCGCTGGGAAAATAATGGCTTTCAATCGCTTCGAAGTAATCCAGAGCTGATTCCAAGGTTACTTCAAAACAACCTGAATTGCTTTTGAAGCGACGCCGGGTCAAACCGAACCGGCGTCGAACAAAGTGCACAGCGTGCCTGCATCACGCCTTATACGTAGCGCACTTCCAGGATTTCATATTCGCGCAATCCCGACGGCGCTTCCACGCCGACCACATCGCCGGCGCTCTTGCCGATCAGGGCGCGTGCAATCGGCGAGGTCACCGATACTTTCGATTCCTTGATGTCGGCTTCATCCGTGCCGACCACCTGATACGTCACCTTTTCGCCGGTCTCCAGGTTTTCCAGATCGACGGTGGATGCGAACACCACGCGGCCGTCCGCGTTCAATGTGGTCGGATCGACGATCAGCGCCGCGCCCAGCTTGCCTTCGATATCGGCGATGCGGCCTTCGACAAAACTCTGGCGTTCCTTGGCCGCATCGTAATCGGCGTTTTCGGACAGGTCGCCATGCGCGCGCGCTTCCGCGATCGCGGCGATCACGGCCGGACGCTCCTTGGTTTTCAGATGATGCAGCTCTTCCTTCAGAAGATCCGCGCCGTGCTTGGTCAATGGAATCGAATTCATGTTTGTCGCTTAAGTTAAAAAGCCACAGAGGGCACCGGAAATCCTGGTGCCCTCTGTGACCTGGCAATGAAATTGTGAAAGTCAGTGTATCGCTTTATGCAAGCCTTGTAAATCGTACACGTCCAGCGCATCCAGATGACGCATGCCTTCCACTGCCGCTTCGGCGCCCGCGATGGTGGTGAATGTCGTCACCCGCGCCGCCAGCGCCGAGGTCCGGATGGCGCCGGAATCGGAAATGGCGGTACGCTTTTCTTCCACCGTATTGATCACCAGCGCGATCTCGTTGTTCTTGATCATGTCGACGATATGCGGACGGCCTTCGACCACCTTGTTGACCATCGTCACCGGCACGCCGGCCGCGCCGATGGCGCCGGCCGTACCCTTGGTGGCGGCGATCGAGAATCCCATCGCAACCAGGTCCTTGGCGATCTGCACGGCGCGCGGCTTGTCGCTGCCCTTGACGCTGAGAAACACCTTGCCGGACTTCGGCAGCTTGACGCCGGCGCCGAGTTGCGATTTGACGAAGGCTTCGCCGAAGGTCTTGCCCACGCCCATGACTTCGCCGGTCGATTTCATTTCCGGGCCGAGGATGGTGTCGACGCCCGGGAACTTGACGAACGGGAACACCGCTTCCTTGACGCTGAAATAAGGCGGCACGATTTCGTTGCGGATGCCCTGGCTGGCCAGCGACTGGCCCACCATGCAGCGCGCCGCGATCTTGGCCAGCTGCAGGCCGGTCGCCTTGGAGACGAACGGCACGGTGCGCGAGGCGCGCGGATTGACTTCCAGCACGAACACCACGTCCTGCGGCTTGCCGTCCTGCTCCACCTGCTGGATCGCGAACTGCACGTTCATCAGGCCGACCACGTTCAGGCCCTTGGCCATCAGCGCGGTCTGGCGCTTGAGTTCGTCGATGGTCGCGGCCGACAGGGAATACGGCGGCAGCGAGCAGGCCGAATCGCCCGAGTGCACGCCGGCCTGTTCGATATGCTCCATCACGCCGCCGATGAAGGTATGTTCGCCGTCGGAAATGCAGTCCACGTCGACTTCGATCGCGTCATTGAGGAAGCGGTCCAGCAATACCGGCGAGTCGTGCGAGACCTTGACCGCTTCGCGCATGTAGCGCTCCAGGTCGCGCTGCTCGTGCACGATTTCCATCGCGCGGCCGCCCAGCACATAGGATGGGCGCACCACCAGCGGATAACCGATTTCCTGCGCCAGGCGCAAAGCGTCTTCCTCGGTGCGCGCGGTGCGGTTCGGCGGCTGGCGCAGGTTCAGGTCCTGCAGCAGCTTCTGGAAACGCTCGCGGTCTTCGGCGGCGTCGATCATGTCGGGCGAGGTACCGACGATCGGCACGCCGTTGGCTTCCAGGTCCAGCGCCAGCTTCAACGGGGTCTGGCCGCCGTACTGCACGATCACGCCGACCGGCTTTTCCTTGTCGACGATTTCGAGCACGTCTTCCAGCGTCAGCGATTCGAAATACAGGCGATCGGAGGTATCGTAGTCGGTGGAAACAGTTTCCGGATTGCAGTTGACCATGATGGTTTCATAGCCGTCTTCGCGCATCGCCAGCGCGGCGTGCACGCAGCAATAGTCGAACTCGATGCCCTGGCCGATACGGTTGGGACCGCCGCCCAGCACCATGATCTTCTTCTTGCCGGTCGGATTCGATTCGCATTCCTGGTCGTAGCTCGAATACATGTAGGCGGTATTGGTCGAGAACTCGCCGGCGCAGGTATCGACCCGCTTGTAGACCGGCCGCACGCCCAGCGACCAGCGCTTGGCGCGGACCGCGGTGTCGGTGGTTTTCAGCAGCTTGGCCAGGCGGCGGTCGGCGAAGCCCTTTTGCTTCAGCTTGAACAGCATGTCCTTGTCCAGCGCATCCAGGGACTGGGTCTTTTCCAGCCACAGTTCGATATCGACGATTTCCTTGATCTGCGACAGGAACCACGGATCGATGTGCGTCAGTTGATGCACTTCCTCCAGCGTGAAGCCTTGGGCAAATGCATCGCCGACATACCAGATCCGTTCCGGGCCCGGCTCGCCCAGCTCTTCCTTGATGGTTTCGTGGTCGGTGGTCTTTTCATTCAGGCCGTCGACGCCGACTTCCAGGCCGCGCAAGGCTTTCTGGAACGACTCCTGGAAAGTGCGGCCGATCGCCATCACTTCGCCGACCGATTTCATCTGCGTGGTCAGGTGATCGTCGGCCTGCGGGAATTTTTCGAAGGCGAAACGCGGGATCTTGGTGACCACGTAATCGATGGACGGCTCGAACGAGGCCGGGGTCGCGCCGCCGGTGATTTCGTTGCGCAGTTCATCCAGTGTGAAGCCGACCGCCAGCTTGGCCGCGATCTTGGCGATCGGGAAGCCTGTTGCCTTCGAGGCCAGCGCCGAGGAGCGCGAGACGCGCGGATTCATTTCGATCACGATCATGCGGCCGTCGGCCGGATTGACCGAGAACTGCACGTTCGAGCCGCCGGTGTCGACGCCGATTTCACGCAGCACCGCCAGCGAGGCGTTGCGCATGATCTGGTATTCCTTGTCGGTCAGCGTCTGCGCCGGCGCCACGGTGATGGAGTCGCCGGTATGCACGCCCATCGGATCCAGGTTTTCGATCGAGCAGACGATGATGCAGTTGTCGGCCTTATCGCGCACGACTTCCATTTCGTACTCTTTCCAGCCGATCAGCGATTCCTCGATCAGCAGTTCGGAGGTCGGCGAGGCTTCCAGGCCGCGCTTGCAGATGGTCTCGAATTCTTCGGCGTTATAGGCGATGCCGCCGCCGGTGCCGCCCATGGTGAACGACGGCCGGATGATCACCGGGAAACCGAGCCCCTTCTGCACGCCCCACGCTTCCTCCAGCGTATGCGCCACGCCGGAACGGGCCGACGCCAGGCCGATCTTGGTCATCGCGTCCTTGAACTTGGAGCGGTCTTCGGCCTTGTCGATGGCTTCCGGCGAGGCGCCGATCAGCTCAACATTGTATTTTTCCAGCACGCCGTTGTGATGCAGGTCCAGCGCGCAATTGAGCGCCGTCTGGCCGCCCATGGTCGGCAGGATCGCGTCCGGCTTTTCCTTGGCGATGATGCGTTCCACGACCTGCCAGGTGATCGGCTCGATATAGGTGACATCGGCCATTTCCGGGTCGGTCATGATGGTGGCCGGATTGCTGTTGAC
Source organism: Herbaspirillum sp. (assembly GCA_036499085.1). Lineage (GTDB taxonomy): Bacteria > Pseudomonadota > Gammaproteobacteria > Burkholderiales > Burkholderiaceae_D > Herbaspirillum. Next base: position 19,721 of record DASYEK010000122.1, read on the forward strand.
CAGGATGACCTTGTAGCCTTCTTCGCGCAGGGCCTTGCAGGCCTGGGCGCCGGAATAATCGAATTCGCAGGCCTGGCCGATAATGATCGGGCCGGCGCCGATGATCAGGATGCTTTTAATATCGGTACGCTTAGGCATTTGTTTTCTTCTCCATCATTGCCACGAATTTGTCGAACAGCGGGGCAATGTCATGCGGTCCGGGCGATGCTTCGGGGTGGCCCTGGAAGCAGAACGCGGGTTGATCGGTACGGGCAAAACCCTGCAGGGAACCGTCGAACAGCGACACATGCGTGACGCGGCAGTTGGACGGCAGCGTGGCCGCATCGACGGCGAAGCCATGGTTTTGCGAAGTGATTAATACTTGTTTGGTGTCCAGGTCCTGCACCGGATGGTTGGCGCCGTGATGGCCGAACTTCATCTTCAGTGTCTTGGCGCCGGACGCCAGCGCCATGATCTGATGGCCCAGGCAGATGCCGAAAGTCGGCACGCCGCGCTCGATCAGTTCCTTGGTGGCCGCGATCGCGTAATCGCAAGGCTCCGGATCGCCGGGGCCGTTGGACAGGAAGATGCCGTCCGGATTGAGCGCCAGCGCGTCGGCCGCGCTCGCCTGCGCCGGCAGCACCGTGATCTTGCAGCCGCGCTGGGCCAGCATGCGCAGGATATTGAACTTGACGCCGTAGTCGAAGGCGACGACATGGTATTTGGGCGTGATCTGCTGGCCATGGCCGCGGCCGAGCTTCCACTCGGTTTCGGTCCAGTTGTAGGCCTGCTTGACGGAAACTTCCTTGGCCAGGTCCATGCCGGCCAGGCCCGGGAAGGCGCGCGCCAGGGCCAATGCCTTGGCGGTCGCGGCGGCGACATCGCTTTCGCCGGCGACGATGGCGCCGTTCTGGGCGCCCTTCTCACGCAGGATGCGGGTCAGCATGCGCGTGTCGATATCGGCGATGGCGACAATATTGCCGGCCTTCAGGTAGGCGTCCAGCGACTGGGTGCTGCGGAAATTGGAAACGAGGCGCGGCAAATCCTTGATGATCAGGCCGGCGGCGTGGATCTGGACGGCTTCGATATCTTCGGCGTTGACGCCGGTGTTGCCGATATGGGGATACGTAAGGGTGACGATCTGGCGACTGTAGCTGGGATCGGTAAGGATTTCCTGGTAGCCGGTCATTGCCGTATTGAAAACGACTTCGCCGGTGGTCTGGCCGGTGGCGCCAATGGAAACCCCCTGGAAAATCGTGCCGTCGGCTAAAGCGAGAATGGCTGGAACGGCGGGGCCAGATAGAAATGGCAGCAAGGGTAACTCCTGATGTTGTTACCGCCGCTAGCTGCGCCAGATTGACCGTTATCAAAGCTGCGACCGGCGCCGTCAGGGCATGACGAGGGATCCGGTCGAACGTTTTTTAAGTCTTTTTGAGACGATATGGAAGTGGTATGCGCTAGGGCGGAATAAAATTAGCTAAACCGCACGATTATAGCGCAGAAAGCATCGCTCCACCACATCCAATCGACCTCTTTCCTGCAATATCGACTCTATCGGCGACTCTGCCGGCCGCCGCCAAGCGATAACGTCAGCCGACCAGCGCCGCGATGCCGGCCTTGGCGATTTGCGCATCTTCCGCCGATTTCACGCCGGAAACGCCGACCGCGCCGATGCATTGGCCGTCGATGATCACCGGCACGCCGCCTTCGAGGAAGGCGAATTCGCCCGGCACGCTGAGGAAGGAGTAGCGGCCGTTGTTGACGATATCTTCATAAATCTTGCTTTCCCGGCAACCCAGGGCCGCGGCGCGGGCCTTGGCCGGCGCAATGGTCGACGAGATCGGCGCCACGCCGTCCAGCCGCTGGAACCACATCAAATGGCCGCCGGCGTCGGCAATCGCGATCGCAACCGCCCAGTTATTCGCTTTCGCCTCGGCTTCGGCCGCGGCGGCAATCTTTTTCACGTCATCGAACGTCAGGAATGGTCTGGTTTGCATCATGTTTCCCTATCAAAATTTGAACCGTGATTGTACGGATTTTTACTTTGGCTTGCGAAATAAAAAGGCCGCGTCCTACAAAAATAGACGGAACTTTTTTGCCTGTTACCAATTTCCGATAGACACATCTTGTCGTATCAATTACATTTCTCCATCGCAATTGGGAAGGCGCTCCAACAATGACATTGAAAAACCTTTCATTTCGCATAAAAATTCTCGTCCAGGCCGGCATTCTGGCCACAGGACTCGCGACTACCGCCGCATGGAGCTACGAGGCCGTACCGGTCCAGGCTCCCCAAACCAGGGCCCAAAAAGCGTTATCAACATTGCAAGACATGGCCGACCACGTCACCAGCAAGACGTCGGACCTGGCGGTGGAAGCCATGAGCATGATCGGCATCAAATATCGCTACGGCGGCAATACGCCTGAAACCGGGCTCGATTGCAGCGGGCTGGTGCGCTATGTGTTCAAGGCAGCGCTCGGCACCGATTTGCCGCGCACGGCCGCGGAAATCAGCCGGGTCGGCGAAAAGATCGATTCGCACGATCTGCAGCCCGGCGACCTGGTGTTCTATAACACCCTGCGCCGCGGTTTCTCGCACGTCGGCATTTACCTGGGGGATTCCAAGTTCATCCACTCGCCTTCGGCCGGCGGCGAAGTCCGGATCGAAAGCATGAACATTGCCTACTGGAAAAAACGTTTCAGCGGCGCGCGCCGGATCATCGAAGATTCGGACACACCGCAGCCGCAGGAATAAATCGCGGCTGCAAACGGGCGGTTTCAACGTCCCGGCTTGTGTCAGATGATTCGATAAACGCGCTCTACGGAGCGCGTTTTGCATTCAGCTTGCGCCTGATCTCGGCCATCGCCGCCATTCCGGCCTGCTCGCCCAACAGAATGGCGTTGTCGCGGCCGCTGAAATCGTTGCCGCGCATATTGCCCAGCAGCGGCGTAATCACCACGTCGGCGTCGCGCAGCTCGTAATTATTGATGCTCTGGCCCATGATCGCGAACGACTGCAGCATGACGTCGACCGAACTGGAGGCGGCCTGCACCTCCGGCTGCGCCGAGATATTCACCGCGATCACGAAATCGGCGCCCATCTCGCGCGCGAAGCGCGCCGGCACCGGCGCCACCAATCCGCCATCGACGTACACATGCGAGCCGATCTTGACCGACTGGAACACGCCCGGCACCGCCGACGATGCACGCACCGCCAGGCCGGTATCGCCGCGCCGGAACAGGATCGCCTTGCCGCTGTTGAGATCGGTGGCCACGGCGCCGAATGGAATTTTCAGCTTCTCGATGGGCGCGTTGTTGACGCTGCGGTCCACATATTTCTGGATCGCCTCGCCCTTGAGCACGCCGCTGACCTTGGCGAAAAACGGCACCGACCAATCCGAGATCGCTGCCTCGTCCATGCCCAGCGCCATTTTCTGCAGCGCAAAGCCGTTGTTGCCGGCCGCGTACAGTGCGCCGACCAGGCTGCCCGCGCTGGTGCCGACGATCACATCCGGCTTGATGCCCTGCGATTCCAGTGCCTTGATCACGCCGATATGCGCAAACCCGCGCGCCGCGCCGCCGCCCAGCGCCAGGCCGATACGCAGCGGTTTTTGCGCAGCGGGCGCGGTTTCGGCGGCATCGACCGGCGGCGGGTTGCCGGCGCCAGGCCTGGAATCCAGCATGGAGCAGGCGGCCAGCGCGATGCCGGCCAGCGCCGCGGCGGAGCGGCGCAGGATGAGAGTGGTGATGTTGAATGTCATGAATGAAGAGGCAGCGCGAGCGCATCGATTGCGTGGAGTGACAGGCATTGTAGCCGATGCGCTTATAACGCCTGCGATCCTGCGATACGCTACCCAGACGCTTCGATGCTGCCTTCGGCCTTATTCAGGGTGCTCGGTTTCTTTATCCTTCGATACGCTGCGCTACTCAGGCTAAAGAACCGCAACGGCCTCAAATCGTCGCCGCCGCCGGAAACACCGCCATGAACAGGCTGCCCTGCTCCTGCTTCGATTCGATCACCAGCGTCGCATGATGCCGCAGCAGCACATGCTTGACGATCGCCAGCCCCAGCCCCGTGCCCTGGGTTTCGCGCGAACGCCCCTTGTCGACGCGGTAGAAGCGCTCGGTCAGGCGCGCAATGTCGTCTTCGGCAATGCCGATGCCGTTGTCCCGCACGCTGAACACCAGCCCCTTGTCGTTCTGCTGCCAGCGCAGATTGATTTCGCCGCCGTCCGGCGTATAGCGCACCGCATTCGAGACCAGATTGCTGAAGGCGCTGCGCAATTCGTCGACGCTGCCTTTCAGGTCGGGACCGTCGATCTGCAAGGCAATCTTGTGGCGGCCGTTGGACAAGGCATTGGCCTCCTCCAGGATGCCTTCCAGCAGCGGCCGGATGTGCACCCGCTCGGGCCGCATCGGATAGTCGATCGACTCCAGCCGGGTCAGCGTCAGCATGTCGCCGATCAGTCCCTGCATGCGCTTGCCCTGCTCGGTCATCAATTGCAGATGCGATTTGCGCACCTGGGGGTCCAGATTGGGCTGCGCCAGCGCGATTTCGAGGAAGCCGTTGATCACGGTCAGCGGCGTGCGCAGTTCGTGGGAAGCGTTGGCGATGAAGTCGCGCCGCATCATGTCGATCCGCTCCGACTCGGTGGCGTCGTGGGTGACCACGATCTGGCGCCGGTTCTCGAACGGGATGATGTGCACGATCAGCTTGCGGCCATGCAGGCTCAGGGTCAGCGGCTGGTCGTAGCGGCCGAGGATGATGTAGTCGATAAAGGCCGGGTTGCGGATCAGGTTGGTCACGCGCATGCCCTTGTCGCGCGCCAGCTCCAGTCCCAGGTGGGTCTGCGCCGCCGGATTGCACCATTCCAGGAACAGCACGTCGTCCATGATCACCACGCCGTCCGGCAGCAGATGCATGGCCTGGCGGAAGCGCGCCAGCCATTCGGTCAGTTCGGCCTGGTTCTTTTCGTCGTCGCGGCGCAGGCGATACAGGCGCGCAAAGATGTCGGTCCATGCGCCCCAGCCGTCGGGCAGCTTCTCCTGGTCGGGATTGTCCAGCCAGGTATTGAGGCGATACAGGTAGTGCAATTGGGTAAACGCCAGCACCGCGATGCCGGCGAAGGCCAGCACCAATGCCGCTTCGATTCCTGCCATCCACCACACAACGCCGGCGGCAATGGCAAACAACAGCGCCCGCAACGCCGCGGGCACCCAAAACAACAACTGAGGATTCATTTATTTTTCCGAGAGCATGTAACCCACGCTGCGCACCGTCTTGATCAGATATTCCGCGTCCTGCAGGCATTTGCGCAGGCGCAGCACATGCACATCGACGGTGCGTTCCTCGATCACAACATGATCGCCCCACACTTTATCCAATAATTGGCTGCGGGAGAACACTCTTCCGGGATGAGCCAGGAAAAACTTCAATAATTTGAACTCGGCGAAGTCGATATCGATCTTGTTGTCATGCAAGGTGACGGAAAAACTAGCCGGATCGAGCGTGACCGGCCCTACAGCCATGATGTCCTGCGCATGCTCGGGGCTTTTGCGCCGCATCAGCGCCTTGATGCGGGCGGTCAGTTCGCGCGGCGAGAACGGCTTGGTGATGTAGTCGTCGGCACCGTTGTCCAGCCCCGCCAGCTTGTCCTCTTCCATACTCTTGGCCGTGAGCATGATCACCGAAATCTGCTGCAGTTGACGGTCGCCGCGGATTTTGGACAATAAATGCAGGCCGGTGCCGTCCGGCAACATCCAGTCCAGCACCACCAGCTGCGGCGTGCGCTGCTGCACGAATTCCCAGGCAGCGGCGGCTGTACTCACGACGAATGTGGTCCAGCCGGCCTCTTTCAGCGTAAACGCAATCAGTTCGGCAATCGACGGTTCGTCCTCGACGATCAATATGGTGGCCATCGACTCAGGCAACAGGTGTTTTTTCCACGCTGACGTAATCGCTGTGACGAATATCCTTGCCGCCCACCACGTAGATCACGTATTCCGCGATGTTCTTGGCATGATCGCCGATGCGTTCGATTGCCTTGGCCACCCACATGGTGTCGATCGATGTCGAAATGGTGCGCGGATCTTCCATCATGAACGTCACCAGGTTGCGGGTGATGTTGCGGAAGCCATGGTCGATGATCGCATCGTGGGCAATCAGCGCATGCGCCTGCTTTTCGTCCAGCCGCGCCAATGCGTCCAGCGAGCTGCGCAGCATTTCAGTCGCGACGTCGGCGATCGAACGCACGGTTTCGTAGTGGGCGATCAGGCCCACGCCGCGCTTGTGCAGGTGCAGCGAGGTGCGCGCGATCTTGGTGGCTTCGTCGCCGACGCGTTCGAGATCGGTAATGATCTTGATGGTGGCCATGACGGTGCGCAGGTCGTTGGCGGTCGGCTGGCGGCGCACGATCAGGTGGCTGCAGGCATCGTCCAGTTCGACTTCCAGCTTGTTGACGGTATCGTCCTCGGTGATGACGCGCTCGGCCAGTTCGCTGTTGCCGACGCGAAACGACGCCATCGCATCCTGGAACTGGCGCTCGACGATGCCGCCCATCAGCAGAACCTTGGAGCGGATCGCCTCGAGGTCGGTATCGTATTGTTTTGAAGAGTGGTCGCCTGTCATTTTATGTCCTTCTTATATAGAGTAACAATCAGCCGAAACGGCCGGTGATGTAATCCTGAGTTTCCTTGCGGGCCGGATTCATGAAGATCTGATCCGTCACGCCGAATTCCACCAGCTCGCCCAGGTACATATAGGCCGTATTGTCCGAACAACGCGCGGCTTGCTGCATGTTGTGGGTCACGATGGCGATGGTGTAGTCGTTCTTCAGTTCGCCGATCAGCTCTTCCACCTTGGCCGTCGAGATCGGGTCCAGCGCCGACGTCGGTTCATCCAGCAGCAGCACTTCCGGTTTCACCGCCACGCCGCGCGCGATGCACAGGCGCTGCTGCTGGCCGCCGGACAGCGACAGGCCGCTCTTGGTCAGCTTGTCCTTGACTTCGCCCCACAGCGCCGCCTTGTTCAGCGCCCATTCGACGCGCTCGTCCATTTCGCCTTTCGGCAGGTTTTCGTACAGGCGGATGCCGAAGGCGATGTTGTCGTAGACCGACATCGGGAACGGCGTCGGCTTCTGGAACACCATGCCGACCTTGGCGCGCAGCATGTTCAGATCCTGGCCGGCGTCGAGGATATTGCGGCCGCCGTACATGATCTTGCCTTCGGCGCGCTGGCCGGGATACAGGTCGTACATGCGGTTGAAAGTGCGCAACAAGGTCGATTTGCCGCAGCCCGACGGTCCGATGAACGCCGTGACTTTCTTCTCTTCGATATTCAGGTTGATATTCTTCAGGCCCTGGAAAGCGCCGTAGTAAAAATTCAGGTCGGCGATTTCAATGGTCGGTTTCGGGCTCTTGCCGTTATCCGTAGCTGTTTGCATAGTCATGTTTTTCTCTTCGAAATTAACCGGGGATTTTCTGGCTGAACAGGGTGCGCGACAAGATATTCAAGAGCAGCACGCTGAAAGTGATCAGCAATGCGCCGCCCCAGGCCAGCGAAACCCAATTGGTGTACGGGCTCATCGCGAACTGATTGATCACGACCGGCAAGTTGGCGATCGGCCGGTTCATATTGGTGCTGAAGAACTGGTTGTTCAGCGCGGTGAACAGCAATGGCGCCGTCTCGCCGGAAATACGCGCCACCGCCAGCAGCACGCCGGTCACGACGCCGGCCTTGACCGCGCGCAGACGAATCAGCGTGGCCACCTTCCAGCGCGGGGCGCCCAGCGAAAACGCGGCTTCGCGCAGGCTGCCCGGCACCAGTTTCAGCATGTTGTCCGTGGTGCGCACCACCACCGGAATGGCGATCAGCGAAATCGCAAAGGTACCGGCCCAACCGGAGAAATGGCCGATCTTGGCGACGTAGATCGCATAGATGAACAGGCCGATCACGACCGAAGGCGCCGACAGCATGATGTCCGTCACGAAGCGCGTGATCTGCGCCAGCTTGCTTTCTTCGCCGTATTCGGCCAGGTAGATGCCGGCCAGGATGCCGATCGGCGTGCTGATCAGCGTGGCGATGCCCACCATCAACAGGCTGCCGATGATCGGGTTGAGCAGGCCGCCGTCGGTGGCGCCCGGCGAAGGCGTATTTTGCGTGAGCAGGCCGAGGTCGAGCGCGTTGAAACCCTTGAACACCAGGGTCAGCAGGATCCACGCCAGCACGATCAGGCCCAGCGCCATGGCCATGAAGGAAAAGATCATGCCGAGGCGGTGCTGCATCAAGCGCCGGCGATAAACCGGGTTCATGGCCGGCTTGGCCGATATTGCCTTTTGTGTGTCCTGCGTCATTTGGCGCCTTCCTTGCGGGCCATGCCCATCAACATCATCTTGGCCGCTGCCAGCACGATGAAAGTAATCACAAACAGAATCAAGCCCAGGGCGAACAGCGACGACACATGCAGCGGCGTCGAGGCTTCCGCGATTTCATTGGCCAGCGTCGAAGCGATACTGTTGCCGGACGCGAACAGCGACCAGGACAGGCGCTGCGCATTGCCGATCACGAAAGTGACAGCCATGGTTTCGCCGAGTGCGCGGCCGAGGCCCAGCATCACGCCGCCGACCACGCCGGTCTTGGTATAAGGCAGCACCACCTTGCGCACCACTTCCCAGCGGGTGCAGCCCAGGCCGTATGCGGATTCCTTGAGCACCGCCGGCACGACCTCGAACACATCGCGCATCACCGAAGCGATGAACGGGATAATCATCACCGACAGGATCAGGCCGGCGGTCAGGATGCCGATGCCAGTCATCGGTCCCTTGAACAAGGCGCCGATCACCGGCACTTGGCCCAGCGTTGCCTGCAATACAGGCTGCACGTATTCCGCGAACAGGGGCGCGAACACGAACAGGCCCCACATGCCGTAAATGATACTCGGAACGCCCGCCAGCAATTCCACCGCGGTGCCCAGCGGCTGGCGCAGCCGGCTCGGGCAGATTTCGGTCAGGAACAGCGCAACCCCGAAGCTCACGGGAAAGGCGATCAGCAAGGCGATGATCGAAGTGGCCAGCGTGCCGAAAATGGCGATCGCGGCGCCATATTGGTCATTGACCGGGTCCCATTCGACGCGGGTAACGAAACCGGGGCCGAATTCGTGGAATGCCGGCCATGCGCCGATAAACAATGAAGCGATAATCCCGCCGAGCATCACCAGCACGGTCAATGCGAACAACAGCGTGATTTTATGAAAGAAGAAATCCTGGATGCGTTGCACCTTCATCGTCGCTATCAACGCGGCGTCGAAGCTCGCATTGTCTGCGGATGTTTTTCCGGGCAGCACATTCTCGGACATAAGTGGCGTGGACATTTGTACGCTCATGGGGAAACCATTCTCAATGAAATTTGCCGCCGCAACTTCAGAACAAGCGCGGCGGCAAACCGGAACATCAATGTACTACTTTACTTGCCGACTCTTACCAGATCGCCTTGCCGCTAGCGTCTTTCAGATTGGCTTTCCACGAATCCTGAACCAGTTTCACGACTGCAGGAGGCAATGGAACGTAGTCCAGCTTGGATGCATCCGCTGCGCCGCTCTTCAACGCCCAGTCGAAGAATTTCAGGACTTCCTTGCCCTTGGCGCCGTCACCGTCTTGCGTCTTGTGCATGATGATGAAAGAAGCGGCAGTGATAGGCCAGCTGGTCTTGCCTGCCGCGTTGGTGAAGTCAACAGCGAAACCTGGTGTCTTCGCCCATTCGGCTGCTGTTGCAGCTGCGGCAAATGCCTTTTCGTCAGGCGAAACGTAGACGCCGTCGGCGTTCTTCATTTGTGTGTATGTCATCTTGTTTTCCTTGACATACGCATACTCTACGTAACCGATCGCGCCCTTGATCTTCTGCACGTTGGCGGCGACGCCTTCGTTACCCTTGCCGCCGATGCCTGCAGGCCATTTGACCGCGGTACCGGAACCGATGCCAGTCTTGAATGCAGGGCTGACTTTCGACATGTAGCTGGTGACGATGTAGGTGGTGCCCGACGAATCGGCACGATACACTGCAGTGATGTCGGTTGCCGGCAATTTCACGCCTGGGTTCAGGTCGGCGATTGCCTTGTCGTTCCACTTGGTGATCTTGGCGTTGTAGATGTCTGCCAGAACTTGGCCGGTCAACTTCATTTGACCAGGCTTGACGCCGTCCAGATTCACAACGATAGTCACGCCGCCAACGATAGCTGGGAATTGTGTCAGGTTATCTTTGTCCAGGTCGGCTTGGTTCAAAGGAAGATCCGATGCACCGAAATCGACTGTCTTGGCGATGATCTGCTTGATGCCTGCGCCGGAACCGATCGATTGATAGTTCAGGTTGTTGCCGGTAGCTGCCTTGTAGGACTCGGCCCATTTCGAATAGGCTGGGTACACAAAAGAAGATCCTGCACCGGTGATATCGGCCGCTTGCGCTGCCGAAAATGCCAACGTGCTGCAAAGCGCCACAGCCGCTGTTGTAATAATTTGGTTCAAACGCATGGTTCTGCTCCCTAGGTTGACAAAAGTAACGCGGTGAACTGTAACGGCCAAATGTGACGACTTTATGACTTTTCAAACGTGTAAAATTTACTTGTCGATGACATGAAATTCCATTGGGGAAACTTCCATTTTTTATCATTTGTTCATAGTGCGCCGGAGGGGATTTGTCATTAAGTTGTCACACACCAACCCTACACTCCAAAACCGATGCCCCCTGCCTTAGGCTTGTTAAATGATTAAGAAAACAAAAACTGAAGAAATTGTTTCGATTGTCGAGCCGCGGCCCTCCGCAATCTATCTTGATCGTGAAATATCGCAACTGGCATTCAACCGGCGCGTGCTGGCCCAGGCCGAAGACACAAGCATCCCGGCGCTGGAACGCCTGAAATATCTCTGCATCGTCAGCAATAACCTGGACGAATTCTTCGAAGTGCGCATCGCCAGCCTGCTGGCCAACCGGATCGAAGGCGAGCATATCGATCCGCCGATCCTGGCGGCCGCGCTGGAACGCACCAATGCCGAATGCCACCAGATCGTGGCGCGTCAATATGAGGTGCTCAATACCGAAGTGCTGCCGCAGCTGGCGGCCAAGGGCATCAAATTGCTGCGGCACAACGACCGCAACGAGCGCCAGGCGGCTTGGGTCAAGAGCTATTTCGACCAATATGTGCGCCCCCTGCTGACGCCGATCGGCCTCGATCCGGCGCATCCGTTTCCGCAGGTCCTGAATAAGAGTCTCAATTTCATCGTCGAATTGTCCGGCAAGGATGCGTTCGGCCGCGGCACCGCCATCGCCATCGTCAAGGCGCCGCGCGTGCTGCCGCGCGTCATCAAGCTGCCGGACGAACTGTCCGACGACGGCGGCACCTGCTTCTGCCTGCTGTCTTCGGTCATCCATGCCCACATGGACGAACTGTTCACCGGCCGCGAGGTGATCTCCTATTCGCAGTTCCGGGTCACGCGCAACAGCGACCTGTGGGTCGACGAAGAGGAGGTCAAGAACCTGCGCCAGGCGCTGCAAAGCGAACTGCACAGCCGCCAGTTCGGCGTGGCGGTGCGGCTGGAAGTCAGCAACCGCTGCCCGACACACCTGTCGGATTTCCTGCTCAACCAGTTTTCGATCGACCGCAACCGCCTGTATGCGGTGGACGGCCCTGTGAATATGGTGCGCCTGTCCGAAATCGTCGACCATGTGAACCAGCCGGCGCTGCGCTTTCCGCCGTTCTACCAGAGCATGCCGTCGCAGTTCGGCAGCGAAGACATCTTCGACCTGCTGCGCAGCCGCGATGTGCTGCTGCACCATCCGTTCCAGTCGTTCCAGCCGGTGGTCGACTTCATCCGCACCGCCGCGCGCGACCCGGACGTGGTCGCGCTCAAGCAGACCATCTACCGCACCGGCATGAATTCGGACCTGATGGAAGCCCTGATATACGCGGCCCAGCACGGCAAGGAAGTCACCGTCATCGTGGAATTGATGGCGCGCTTCGACGAGGAAGCCAATATCAACTGGGCCGAGAAGCTCGAACGCGCCGGCGCGCAAGTGGTCTACGGCGTGGTCGGCCTGAAAACCCATGCCAAGCTGGCGCTGGTGATCCGCCGCGAAGCCGGCGAACTGCGCTGCTATGCGCACCTCGGCACCGGCAATTACCATCCGACCACGACCCGCTTCTATACCGATTTCGGCCTACTGACCGCGCATCCGCAACTGAGCGCGGAAGTCAACGAGGTGTTCATCCACCTCACCAGCTTGACCAAGCCCAAGAAACTGGAATACCTGTGGCTGGCCCCGTTTGCGCTGCAAAAGGAAATCACGCGCGCCATCCGCAACGAAGCGGCGATCGCGCGCCAGGGCCGCCCCGGCCGCATCATCGCCAAGATGAACGCGCTGCTGGACGAATCGGTGATCCGCGAGCTGTACGCCGCCTCGGCCCAAGGCGTCAAGATCGACCTGATCGTGCGCGGCGCCTGCGCGCTGCGTCCGGGCGTGCCCGGCCTGTCCGACAACATCAAGGTGCGCTCGATCATCGGCCGCTTCCTCGAACATACCCGCATCTATTATTTCCGCAACGACCTGGCACACGACGTGCGCCTGGCCAGCGCGGACTGGATGAACCGCAACCTGTTCCGCCGCATCGAAGTGGCATTCCCGGTGCTGGATCCGATCCTGAAGAAGCGCATCATCAACGAAGGCCTGAATCCGTACCTGAAAGACAATACGCACGCCTGGCACCTGGAGCAGAACGGCAGCTACATCAAGCGCAAGGCGCGCGCCAAGCAGATCCCGTACAGCGCGCAAGATTATCTTGCCGGTACGCTGGGCGCGCAATCGGTCGAACCGGAACACTGATGGAATCATGGGAGAAGCGGATATGGAACTGATTCTTTGGCGGCATGCGGAAGCGGAACCGGGCGAACCCGACGAAGGCCGGGTATTGACCGGCAAGGGCCACAAGCAGGCCTGGAAGGTCGCCGATTGGCTGGACCGCAATCTGCCGGGCAGTTGCCGCATCCTGGTCAGCCCGGCCACGCGCACGGTGCAGACGGCCGAGGCGCTCGGGCGCAAATTCAAGATCCATCCGGACCTGGCGCCGGAATGCAGCGCCGAGCAGATCCTGGCCGCGGCGCATTGGCCGGACAACCGCGAGTCGGTGCTGATCGTCGGCCACCAGCCGGCGCTGGGCCAGATCGCCGCGATGCTGATGGGCATGGAAAAGCAGGACTGGTCGCTGCGCAAGGCCAATGTCTGGTGGTTCGCGCAACGCGAACGCAACAATGTCACCGGCGTTTACCTGCGGGCGGTGATTGCGCCGGACTTGCTGACGAAATAGCGCGCCGGCCTTCCCTCTCCAATAATTCAGAACTCTCCTTCCCTCGCTTGCGAAAGCGCTGATTTACGATGCGCCGCATGTCTCTTATGCTGGCGAACACCATCAAAATCTCGAGGGGAATCGCATGCTGCCGACTGCGTCCGCGCTGAATACATCGACAACAACAATATATTGGCCGCGGGATTTACCCGTTGCATCCCAGACAGGCGTGCACCCGCTGCCGCCCGGAATGAAAACCGACAAGAAAATCGATATCGTGCTCGGCGCCTGCGGCAAACTGGATCGCAGCGTAAAGAAAAATACCATCGCGCTGATACGCAAACTGATTGCAACCAGACACCTGTTTCCTGACGCACTTCCCGGCTCATCTCCCGCCACCCTCCCCGGCAACCCGCTCCAGCCGCCGTCATTCGACCTGGATGCGCCGGTTCAGAACTTCCAGCTCGGCAGTGCCGGCCTGCAAAGGCACTTGCACAAAATCGCGCCCGTGCTGGCGGAAAACGAAAGCGTCGTCGCCAGCATTCGCGCCATCGTCAACGACAGCAAACCCGTCAAACACACCTGGAAACGCCCGCAAGACGGTTTCATTCCCCAGTGGCTGGCCTTGTCGGTACCGCGCGCCTGGCCCGCCGATGTCCTGCTGTTCATGCTCGATCTCGGCCATTGGAGCGAGATCCGGATGCCCGGCGTCGATCTTCAGAACGCCGATCTGCGCGGTGTCAGATGGCGCAACGCCGACCTGCCCGACGCCGATATGCGGAACGCCCTCCTGAACCACAGCGACCTGGGAGGCAGCAACCTGGCCGCCGCCAAATTCGGCGGCGCCACGGTAGCAGGAGCGGATTTCACCGGGGCCGATCTAAGCTACTCGACCGGCTTGACCGTCACGCACGGCGTGACGCTTACCCACGCGAAGCTGCCTCATGCACAGGTTGTCTGCGACATGGATGATCCCCGCATTTTCGATCGCCTGGATGACTTCGTGAAATTGCAATTGCGCACGATATCGACGATCGCCCGGCGGCACGACGAACTGCATAACGAGGTGCTCTGGCGCCTGATCAACGCCACCGGCGCAGAACACGGAAGGTTAAAGGACATCGGCCCACTGGCCAATATATTGCTGAATCAGAGGAGATGCTGGCGGGACAAACGGCTTACGGCGTTTATCGACGAAAAAATCCTGCCGCCGCTGCTCGCGCACTGGAATCTTGATCCGGGCGAGAAATACGCGATATCCGTACACCAGGCAATGGCATATATACTCAACACCGTCATAGCAATTGAATGGTCAAAATATTACAACGCGAGCAGCAGGATGCTGACAAACAACCAGTTATCGCAAAGTGTCGATTCGGCGCCAAGGGGCGCGGTGGCGCTGGTCGGGTATCTCTTCGACAGCACAGAATTTCGAGAACCATTTATTCGTGCGCTGAGCCAAAAACCCCTGCCCCTGTCGGATTCCAGGCCCGGCATCAACTACGGCGGACCCGATGCCGACATCCACTTAGATAAACAGCTTCGTGGTTTTTTGAGAAAGCAAGATTCAGAAAATCCTTTGGTCAGAATACGGCAACGCAACATATTATGGGAAAAATTCACTAAAGCAGGAACTTCGCTGGAAGACAACCCCTACAATCAGGCTCGCATGATGGTTTGCCTCAGCGCACTATTGATCCGGTCAACATCCTCGGATCTATTGGGATTCAGGGAGACATCCTGGAGATGCATAGCTGTTCTGGGGACCAGTTTCTCGACGTCCATGGCGTGGCTCGACCGAGACGTTCTACCGCAGTTCTCAAAATTTTCTGCCAACGCCTTCGCAAATGTTTCAGATAGATGTCAAGTCTCCCAACTATTGGCAGCATTTTTTCTAAATAAAATCGCCACACAAGCGAAGACCGATCCTGCAATGGCAATCTGCCTTGAAGCGATCTATCCGCGCGCCTGGATGCCGCAAGCCATTCTGAATCTTCTGGCGGAACCGCCGGAAGAAAAAACCGCCGGTACGGCTAAACCGACTCCGGACGCACCGCCCGCGCCTTGGCAGTAGCCGCGTCATGCCGCCGCGCCAGGTGCAGATGCTGGAGGAATTGCTGCGTCGCGGTTTCCCAGGAGTACGCCAGCGCATGCTCGCGCACCTGCTGGCGGTCCAGCGCCAGGGCGTCG
>DASYEK010000123.1:0-16246 GCA_036499085.1 Herbaspirillum sp.
GCCCGCGTCATGGTGGTGTTCGATATGGTACAGCGCTGGTTGCGCGCCAGCGGTTACGCCGTGACTTACGTGCGCAACATTACCGACATTGATGACAAGATCATCGCGCGGGCCGTGGAAAACGGCGAAACCATCAAACAGTTGACCGGGCGCTTTATAGCAGCCATGGAAGAAGACGCCGCCGCGCTGGGCGTGCAGCCGCCCGATCACCAGCCGCGCGCTACCGAATACGTGCCGCAAATGTTGAATCTGATCGAACAACTGGTCGATAAGGGGCTGGCGTATCAGGACAAGGATGGCGGCGATGGCGACGTCAATTATTCCGTGCGCAATTTCCCCGGCTACGGCAAGTTGTCCGGCAAATCGATCGCCGATTTGCGCGCCGGCGAACGCGTCGAAGTCAATCCCGGCAAGCGCGATCCGCTGGATTTCGTTCTATGGAAAGCCTCCAAAAGCACCGAACCGGAAGAAGTCAAATGGGACTCCGCATGGGGGCAGGGGCGGCCGGGCTGGCATATCGAATGCTCGGCCATGTCCAACGACTTGCTGGGCAATCATTTCGATATTCACGGCGGCGGTCAGGATCTCCAGTTTCCGCACCACGAAAATGAAATCGCGCAGTCCGAAGGCGCGCATGGCCACGGTTTTGTCAACTATTGGATGCACAACGGTTTCGTGCGGGTCGACAACGAAAAAATGTCGAAATCGCTCGGCAACTTTTTCACGATTCGCGATGTCCTGAAGAAGTACGATCCGGAAGTGGTTCGTTTTTTCATTTTGCGCGCGCATTATCGCAGTCCTCTCAATTACGCCGACGTCCATCTGGACGACGCGCGGCAGGCGCTGACCCGGCTGTATCTCGCGCTCAAGGAGGTGCCTGTCGCCGATGCCGCTTTCGATCCCGGGGAAGCCTATGCGCAACGCTTTATCACAGCGATGAATGACGATTTCAATACACCGATAGCGGTCGCCGTTTTGTTTGAGCTGGCAAATGAAGTCAATCGCACCAAGTTGCCGGCGATGGCGGCGCAGTTGAAAGCGCTGGCGGCGTGGCTAGGCTTACTGGAGCGACAGCCGGATGTGTTCCTGAAGAGCAGCGTTACGAACGAAGCAGATACGCAGTCCGGCTATTCGGATGCGGATATTCAAGCTAAAATCGACTCCCGCGCGAGCGCCAAGAATGAGCGAAATTTTGCCGAGGCTGACCGCATACGGCAGGAGCTGACCGCTGCCGGCATCGTGCTTGAAGACAAGCCCGGTGGGCAAACGGAATGGCGGAGGAAGTAGCTCGCATGGCTAAAATAATCACCACGGATGCCGGTATCGGCGTGCCCGTGTATTGGGAGCAGGCCAAACAGGAACTGATGAAGCGCGACCGCATCATGCGCAAACTGATCCCGCAATTCGGCGATTTGCACCTGACCGGGCGCGGCGATGCGTTTACCACGCTGGCGCGTTCGATCATCGGACAGCAGATTTCAGTGCCGGCTGCGCAAGGCGTATGGCAGCGTTTTTTACAGACTTGTCCCAAATGCACGCCGGCCCAGGTTTTGAAGGCAGGCAGCGAAAATCTGATCTTGTGTGGCTTATCCAAGCGCAAAGCGGAGTATATTCTCGATCTTGCCGACCATTTCAAGGCTAAAAGGGTGCATGCGGCCCAGTGGAATGAGATGGAAGATGAAGATGTCATTGCCGAACTGATCGACATTCGCGGCATCGGCCGCTGGACAGCGGAGATGTTTTTGATATTTAATCTGCTCCGTCCGAATATTTTGCCGTTGGACGACCCGGGGTTGCTGAAAGGCATCAGTGAGAGTTACTTCTCCGGCGAACCGGTTTCGCGCAGCGATGCGCGTGAGGTATCGGCCAATTGGGAGCCGTGGCGCACAGTTGCCACCTGGTATCTGTGGCGCAGCCTAGACGCGGCTTCGACGGTGTAATCGACGGTGCCATGATTAGCACGCAATAGAAAGATCAAGATGACCAAAACGACAACGACGTTTCTGAATTTCGAACAGCCGGTAGCCGAGCTGGAAGGCAAAATTGAGGAACTGCGCTTTGTGCAGGATGACTCGGCAGTCGATATTTCGGAAGAAATCGACCGCCTGGTGAAAAAAAGCCAGCTACTGACAAAAGACATTTACGCCAAACTGACGCCGTGGCAGGTCTCGCAGATCGCCCGTCATCCGCAGCGGCCCTATACGCTGGATTATGTCAGGGAAATATTCACCGATTTCCACGAATTGCACGGCGACCGCAGCTATGCCGACGATCTGTCGATCATCGGCGGCCTGGCGCGCTTCAACGGCCAGGCCTGCATGGTCATCGGCCATCAGAAGGGCCGCGACACCAAAGAGCGCGCCGCGCGCAATTTCGGCATGCCGAAACCGGAAGGCTATCGCAAGGCGATGCGCCTGATGAAGGTCGCCGAAAAATTCAACCTGCCGATTTTCACTTTCGTCGACACCCCGGGCGCATTTCCCGGCATCGACGCCGAAGAGCGCGGCCAATCCGAAGCCATCGGCCACAACCTGTATGTGATGGCCGAACTGAAAGTGCCTCTGATCGCCACCATCATCGGCGAAGGCGGGTCGGGCGGCGCGCTGGCCATTGCGGTCGGCGATGCGGTGCTGATGCTGCAATACGCGACGTATTCGGTGATTTCGCCGGAAGGCTGCGCATCGATCCTCTGGAAGACGGCGGAACGCGCGGCGGACGCCGCCGAAGCGCTCGGCCTGACCGCGCATCGCCTGAAGGCGGTCGGCCTGATCGACAAGATCGTCAATGAACCGCTGGGCGGCGCGCATCGCGACGTCAAGCTGATGGCTTCGCTGCTCAAGCGCGCATTGGCCGATACACTGCGGCAGTTCCAGGGCGTCAAGACCAAGGACCTGTTGGCGGCGCGTCACGAAAAGCTGATGGGCTACGGCAAATTCAAAGAATTGATCCCCGATTAAAGCCATGCTCGATGCCCTGGCCGACGCGCTCGACGCGTTGGCGCTGCCGCCCGGCGCCGGCATTGCGCTGGCCTATAGCGGCGGCATCGATTCCTCCGTTCTCCTGGATCTCGCCGCGGCGGCAGCCCGCGACCGGGGTCTCCGATTCCACGCATTCCATATCCATCACGGCCTGAGTCCGAATGCGGACGCCTGGCTGGCGCATTGCGAACAGGCTTGCGCCGCGCGCGGCATCGCGTTCGCCGCGCGCCGCATCGACCTGGCGCCATGCGGCAACGGCATCGAGGAGGCCGCCCGCATCCAGCGCTATGCCGCGTTGGGCGAGCTGTGCCGGGAGCATGGGGTGGGCTGGCTGCTGACCGGCCATCATCAGGACGACCAGGCCGAAACCGTGCTCCTGCAGCTGTTGCGCGGCAGCGGCGTGGCAGGGCTTTCCGGCATGGACGCGGCCAACAGCGCGCCGTCGCTGCTGGGCAGCGCGGCGCTGGTCATGGTGCGTCCTTTACTGCATGTCGCGCGTTCGCAAATCGAGGATTATGCGCGGGCGCATGCGATTGCCCATGTCGACGACGAATCGAATGGCGACGCGCGCTATGCCCGCAATGCGGTGCGGCTGCAAGTCATGCCTTTGCTGGCGCAGCTGTTTCCGGGTTTCCAGCAGCGCTTTGCGCGCAGCGCCGGCCATGCGCAGTCGGCGCAGCGTTTGCTGGAAGCGCTGGGGCGGCAGGATTTGCGGCAATGCCTGCGGGATGGATGCCTGGAGCTTGCCGAGGTCAGGAAACTCGATGCCGACCGCATCGATAATCTGCTGCGCTATTGGTTCGGCGAGAGGGGATTGCGGATGCCGTCGTCGGCATGGCTGGCCGAATTGCGCATCCAATTGCTGGAAGCGAAAGCCGATGCGCAGTTATGCGTGACGCATCCCGATTGCCATATCCGGCGTCATCGGGAGCGCGTTTTCCTGACGCCGCGGCGCGACGGCCGGCGCGATCCTGGAGAGATCGAGGCGCGGGTATTCAAGTGGGTTGGGGAGGCCGGCATTGCGTTTGCCGATTTCGGCGGTGTCTTGCACTTCGATCCGGCCGATGCCGAGGAGCCCGGCATCGCTGCAGGCTGGTTGCGCGAGCAGGCGCTGTTTATCCGCTTGCGCAGCGGCGGCGAACGGTTGAAGCTGGCGCCGAATCGTCCCACCAAGAGCGTGAAATATCATTATCAGGCGATGGACATCCCGTCCTGGGAGCGGCCCTATCTGCCGATCGTCGGCGCGATGCCGGATATATTGCTGTTCGCCGCCGGCATCGGCATGGACTGCGCCCATCAGCAGTCGAACGGCGAGCGCGTGCGCTTGCGCTGGCAGTTCGACTGAAGCGGCGGTTCCCGCTGATAAGTCTTGCTTATGAAGCTTCCTTATAAATGCAGATTGCCGGTGCCGAACAGGCCCACCAGGCCGATCACGATCAGGTACAGCGCAATGATGTAATTGAGCAGGCGCGGCATGATCAGAATCAATACGCCTGCAATCAGGGATACCACCGGACCGAACGTGAGGTTGATGTTCATGAAAGAGCTCCTTGAAAAGGGATAGGATGGATCCTGCATCCGCGCTTGGGCAGGCAGGCTGAGGACGCAGTTAAGACCCGGCAGGGTCTTGCTAGGTTCCATTGCCGGGTTCCGAGCCAGGGGGGCGAGCCCGGCCGGCGCAGCGAGGCAAATAAAAAGGCCGGCACCGATATCGATCGGGCCGGCCTTTTTGCCGATGCATTCAGCGCGGGGAAAGCGTGTCCGCCGCGGCCTCAGCTCTTGTTCGACAGGCACTGCTTCATGAAGGATTTGTAATCGTCGCCTTTCTTGCCCTTGCCGGCGGCGGCGCATGTTTTCATCTTGTCCTGCTGGGTGGGCGCGGCGGCGGCGTCCGATTTGGCGGACAGGCATTGCTTCATGAAGGCTTTGCGTTCGTCGCCTTTCTTGCCGGTGGCATCCTTATTGCAGGTCGCCATCTTGGTTTGCTGCGAGTTGGCGCCCGCGGTACCGGCGGCATCGGCGGCAAATGCCGAAGTACAGAGCAAAGGCAACAGCATGGCGAGTGCAGCGAGTGTTTTCTTCATCGTTTTCTCCATTGGTCGGGACAGTGCAAGCGGGGATGCCGTTAAAATCGTTTTGCCATCCTTCGGAATCGATGAATGGCTTATGCAGACTACACTGTGGATACTGGCTCGCCAAGCGGCTGACATAATATGTCGTAAAAACTCCACGCCGCTTCGCGCGTCCATGATGATTGCAGGTTTTGAGAAGGAAGCATGTTATGGCTTTGAACTGGATTGCCGCTTTTAAACTGATCCCGTGGCAGGATGTTGCCGCAGTGACGCCGGATATCCTGAAAGGCGCCAAAAACCTGTGGTCGCGCGCCAGGAAGCGCGGCGCGGCAACGGGCGAAGGCGATTTGGCCGATGCCGGCTACGACGGCTCGGCGGCCAGCGTCAACCGGCTGGCCGTGCGCATCACGGAGCTGGAGGCGGAACAGCGCTCGGCCAGCGACCTGATCAATGCGCTGGCGGAACAGAATGCGCAACTGGTTGCGGCGGTGAGCGTGCTGCGCATACGCACGCGCGCCTTGCTGGCGCTGTCCGTGCTGAGCGCGGTGGCGGCGGTCAGTGCGCTATGGTTGCGCTGACCGGCAGAACGATATCGACCTGCAGCCCGCCTTGCTCGCGATTGCGGGCGTCGATGCCGCCGCCGTGCGCCTCGACGATGCGGATGGCGATCGCCAGTCCCAGCCCGTGCCCGGCGGTATTGGTGTTGCTGCCGCGGTAGAAGGGCTCGAAGATCAGTTTCAGTTCGGATTCCGGCACGCCCGGCCCCTGGTCCAGTATCGACACGGTCAGATGCTCCTTGCTGTCGTCGAGCCGGGTAGTCAGCGTGATCTCGTTGCCGGCGGGGCTGTACTTGACCGCATTGCGCAAGACGTTTTCCAGCGCCCGTTGCAATAGTTCCGGATCGCCGTCGACCAGTCCGGTGACGCGGCCGCGCCAGACCACATTGCAGTCCTTGGCGCTGGCTTCGAATTGGGCGTCGTCGATGATGCCGCCCAGCAAATCCTGCATGTCGATCGCTTCCATGGTGGTCTGCATGACGCCGGTTTCCAGTTTGGACAGCGTCAACAATTCGCTGACCAATTTATCGATCCGGCCGCCTTCGCGCGCGATGCGCTGCAGCGATTCGTGTATCTTTTCCGGTTGCTGCACCGCCAATCCGATGGATGCCTGCAGGCGCGCCAGCGGCGAACGCAGTTCATGCGAAACATCGTGCAGCAGGCGGCGCTGGCTGTTCATGAGGGCGCGCAGCTTTTGCGTCATGCGGTCGAAATCGCGGCCCAGGTCGGACAATTCGTCGCGCCGGCCGCCCATTGCCGGACTCAGGCGGCGTTCCAGGTTGCCTTCGGCCGCGGCGTCGAAGGCCTGTTTCAGATTGCGGATCGGCTGCGCGAAATACCAGGCCAGCAGGAACGCGAAAATCAGGCTGGCGAAGATGGCGGCGAGCAACGGCAGGAAGGGGATCAGGTCGCGCGGCGGTACCGCCGTGATATAGCCTGCGCGCCCCTCGAAGATGCGCAGCGTCTGTTCGCCGTCGATATGATTCTTGCCGTCGAAGCCTTCCACCGGCGCCTGGAACAGCAGGTAGCGATGGCCGTCGGCGCTGTGGACCTCCTTGACTACCGCCGGCGTGCGTGGAAGCAGCGCGCGCGCCTGCGTGAGGGCGGTGGCCGGCACCGGACGGTTCAGCAATTCATGTTCGTGTTCGTCGACCGCATACACGGCGCGCCGCCGTTGCTGCGTCAACAGATGGCGCAAGGCGTCGATGCCGCCGAAACGCAGGGTGGCCGCCGCGGCTTCCACGCGGAATGCGGCGGGCGGACTGTCGTCCACGTCGGAATGCTTGCGTTCATGGCTGCGGGCTTCCAGCCATAAGATACTGCCGATGCCGACAGTAGCGGTAATTTGGGCCAGCAGGATGAAAAAGAAAAACTTCCAGAACAGGCGGCCCAAGCCTTACTCCTTGATGAACTGGTAGCCTTGGCGATACACCGTGCGTATGCAAGATTCGCCGCCGGTTGCCGCGCCCAGTTTCTGGCGGATGCTGCTCAGGTGCACATCGATATTGCGGTCGAAGCGCGCCAGCGGACGGCCCAGCGCCTGCTCCGACAGGACCTTCTTGCTGACGGCTTTGCCGGCATTCTGCGCCAGCACTTCCAGCAGATTGAATTCGCTGCTGGTCAGCGCCAGCGGCTGGTCGGCCCAGGTGGCGCGGCGCTGTTCTGACCAGATCGACAGCGCGCCGACGGTCAGCGGCGAGGACGCCTCGGCGGTCGGCTGCGCATGGGTACGGCGCAGGATGGCGCGGATGCGGGCCGTCAGCTCGCGCGGCGTGCATGGCTTCGGCACATAATCGTCTGCGCCGAGTTCGAGGCCGATGATCTTGTCGGTATCGTCGCCGCGCGCGGTCAGCATCAGCACCGGCAGGCTCGATGTGGCGCGGATGCGGCGCAGGGTTTCGATGCCGTTGATGCGCGGCATCATCAGGTCCAGCACCGCGATTGCATAGCGGCCGGTGGATGCTTCCATGACGCCGGTTTCGCCGTCATGCGCCAGGCCGACCTTGAACCCTTCCTGCTCCAGGTATTGCCGCAGGATATCCAACAGTTCGCTGTCGTCGTCGATCAATAAAACTCTGTGGGTGGTCGGACTCAATGTCGTACTCGCTTTGAAAGGTTGCCCCGAAAATGCATCAGCCAGCAACGCTGGGGCCGGATCGCATAGGGAACGAATTCCGAATATGCCTCAGTCAGGGCCCTTTGCGAGCTTCGGACTGAAATATTAACGTAAATTTACGCGATTTTGGCGGCAGAAGCGGTAAAGATAATTGTAAAGATAAATTGCAGGCCGGGCCGGAAGGGCGTTTTCGGACTGCTTTCGGAGTGCTTGAGGGGCGCCCGGGCCGCATTCGCCGATGCGGCTTACCGGCGATGCACCTTCATCGCAGCCTGCACTTCGCGCTGGCCGTCGCGTTCGCGCTCGGTATTGCGCTTGTCGTGCTGTTTCTTGCCCTTGGCCAGGCCGATCTCGCATTTGATGCGGCCGTTCACGTAATGCAGGTTCAGCGGCACCAGCGTATAGCCGGAGCGTTCGACCTTGCCGATCAGTTTGCTGATTTCGGCCGCGTGCAGCAGCAGCTTGCGCGTGCGGGTGGCCTCGGGATGGACGTGGGTGGAAGTGCTGGCCAGGGCGCTGATGTGCGCGCCGAACAGGAACACTTCGCCGTTGCGCACGATCACGTACGCCTCTTTCAACTGCACGCGGCCGGCGCGTATCGACTTGGCTTCCCAGCCGTGCAATACAACGCCTGCCTCATAACGCTCTTCAATGAAGTAATCGAAAAATGCTTTTTTGTTGTCTACTATGGTCATCTATGCGGGAAACGGGTCCGGTCGGTTAAAATTTCACATTTGCGATTCTATCAAACGGTGCTTAATCCATGGCGGTAGTACATAAAACAGTGTTAATCGGGTATAGCGCGGAGCAGATGTTCGCGCTGGTCGACCGGGTCGAGGATTATCCGCAATTCCTGCCATGGTGCGGCGGGGTCGAGGTGCGGGACAGGGAAGAGCATAAGCTGATCGCCAAGATAAATATCAACTACCACGGCCTGCGCCAGGCATTCACCACCGAAAACACCAATGCGCCGCCGCACGCCATGACGATGCGGCTGGTGGAAGGGCCGTTCAAGCACTTCGAGGGCGCCTGGAAATTCAATGCGCTGCGCGCCGACGCCTGCAAGATCGAGTTCGACATGCACTACGAATTCTCGAATCGCCTCTTCGAAGGCGTGATCGGGCCGGTTTTCAGCATGATCGCCAACAGCTTTGTCGACTCGTTCTGCAAGCGCGCCGAGGCCATGTATGGCTGAACCCGGCGCCCCGATCCATATCCAGCTTTGCTATGCCGAGCCGGATCTGCAGATATTGCGCGACCTGACCGTGGCGTCCGGCACCACGCTGCAGGACGCGATTATACAGAGCGGCGTCCTGCGCGAGGTCGACGCCATCGACCTGGCCGCCTGCCAGGTCGGCATCTACGGCAAGCTGAAGGCGCCCGATACCGTGCTGCAGGAGCATGACCGCATCGAAATCTATCGCCCGCTGCGGGCCGACCCCATGGAAACGCGGCGCCGGCGGGCCGCCCATAACGCCCGGCTCAAGGCCGGCGCGAAGGCCGATGAAAAGCCAGGTGCCAAGCCAGGTACCAAGCCGGAAACAAGGCCGGACGCGACGGACGGCCAGGGCGATTTCGAGACCGGGAAATAAATTTTTAGGAAATTTTGATGGCGTGGGACGCACCGATCAGATTTCTGTATAATTCGCTTTTGCGCCTATAGGAAAAACTATGCGTCTGCTTCAAAAAGCACTCACATTCGATGACGTGCTGCTGGTTCCGGCTTACTCGGACATCCTCCCCAAAGATACTTCCCTTGCCACGCGTTTGACACGCAACATTTCGTTGAACATTCCGCTCGTCTCGGCGGCGATGGACACCGTGACCGAAGCGCGGCTGGCGATTGCCATGGCGCAAGAGGGCGGCATCGGCATCGTGCACAAGAACCTGACGCCCAAGGAGCAGGCGCGCGAAGTGTCGAAGGTCAAGCGTTTCGAATCCGGCGTGGTGCGCGATCCGATCACGATTCCGCCTTCCATGAAGATCCGCGACGTCATCGCCTTGTCCGAACAGCACGGCATCAGCGGTTTCCCGGTGGTCGACGGCAGCATGCTGGTCGGCATCATCACCAATCGCGACCTGCGCTTTGAAGAAGACCTCGACGCCGAAGTGCGCGAGAAAATGACCCCGCGCGAGAAACTGGTCTACGTCAAGGACGGCGCCGGCCTGGAAGAAGCCAAGCGCCTGATGAACAAACATCGGCTGGAACGCGTGATGGTAGTCAACGACGCCTTCGAACTGCGCGGCCTGATCACCGTCAAGGACATCCAGAAATCCACCGCCCACCCGTTTGCCTGCAAGGACGAGCAGGGCAAGCTGCGCGTCGGCGCGGCGGTCGGCGTCGGTGCCGATAACGACGAACGCATCGAACTCCTGGTTGCGGCGGGCGTGGACGTGCTGGTGGTCGACACCGCGCACGGCCATTCGCGCGGCGTGCTGGAGCGCGTCAAATGGGTCAAGACCCGTTATCCGCATATCGAAGTCATTGGCGGCAATATCGCCACGGCGGCCGCGGCCAAGGCGCTGGTGGATGCCGGCGCGGATGCGGTCAAGGTCGGCATCGGTCCCGGTTCGATCTGCACCACGCGCATTGTCGCCGGTGTCGGCGTGCCGCAGATTTCGGCGATCTCGAATGTCGCGCAGGCGCTCAAGGGCACCGGCGTGCCGTGTATCGCGGACGGCGGCATCCGCTATTCCGGCGATGTTTCCAAGGCATTGGCGGCGGGCGCCTCCAGCGTCATGATGGGCAGCATGTTCGCCGGCACCGAAGAAGCGCCGGGCGAAGTGATCCTGTTCCAGGGCCGCAGCTACAAGTCGTATCGCGGCATGGGCAGCCTCGGCGCCATGGCCGACGGCTCCGCCGACCGCTATTTCCAGGACGGCGAAAACAATACCGACAAATTCGTGCCGGAAGGCATCGAAGGCCGCGTTGCCTACAAGGGCAGCGTGCTGGCGATCCTGTACCAACTGGTCGGCGGCGTGCGTTCCTCGATGGGCTATTGCGGCTGCGAGACCATCGACAAATTCCGCGAGCAGGCCGAATTCGTCGAAATCACTTCGGCCGGCATGCGCGAGTCGCATGTGCACGACGTCCAGATCACCAAGGAAGCGCCGAACTACCGGGCCGATTAAGAAAACTATCCCATGCATTCTAAAATTCTGATTCTCGATTTCGGCTCCCAGGTAACGCAACTGATCGCGCGCCGGGTACGCGACGCGGGCGTGTTTTCCGAAGTCTTTCCTTACGACGTCAGCGATCAGTTCGTGCGCGATTACGGCGCGGCCGGCGTGATCCTGTCGGGCGGTCCGAACAGCGTGATCGAAGGCGATACGCCGCGCGTGCCGCAAGCGGTATTCGAATTGGGCGTGCCGGTGCTGGGCATTTGCTACGGCATGCAGGCGATGGCCGAACAATTGGGCGGCAAGGTCGAAAACGGCCTGGTGCGCGAGTTCGGTTACGCCGAAGTGCGCGCGCACGGCCATACCGCCTTGCTCAAGGACATCAGCGATTTCGTCACGCCGGAAGGGCATGGCATGCTGAAGGTCTGGATGAGCCATGGCGACAAGGTCAACGAAATGCCGCCCGGTTTCAAGCTGATGGCGTCCACCGGCAATTGCCCGGTTGCCGCGATGGCCGACGAGACGCGTAAATTCTACGCGGTGCAGTTTCATCCGGAAGTCACGCATACGGTCAAGGGCAAGGAAATGCTGGGCCGTTTCGTGCACGATATCTGCGGCTGCAAATCCGATTGGAACATGCCGGACTACATCGCCGAAGCGGTGGCCTCGATTCGCGCCCAGGTCGGCAGCGATGAAGTCATCCTGGGCCTGTCCGGCGGGGTCGACAGCAGCGTGGCCGCGGCGCTGATCCACCGCGCCATCGGCGACCAGCTGACCTGCGTTTTTGTCGACCATGGGCTGTTGCGCCTGGACGAAGGCAAGATGGTCATGGAGATGTTCGCCGACAATCTCGGCGTCAAGGTGATCCACGTCGACGCCACGGCGCAGTTCATGGGCCATCTGGCCGGCGTTGCCGACCCGGAAGCCAAGCGCAAGATCATCGGCCGTGAATTCGTCGAAGTCTTCCAGGCCGAATCGGCCAAGCTGAGCAACGCCAAGTGGCTGGCGCAAGGCACGATTTATCCCGACGTGATCGAAAGCGCGGGCAAGGGCAAGAAGGGCCATACCATCAAGAGCCACCACAATGTCGGCGGCCTGCCCGAAACCCTGAACCTGAAATTGCTGGAGCCGTTGCGCGAACTGTTCAAGGACGAAGTGCGCGCCCTGGGCGTGGCGCTGGGTTTGCCGCATGCAATGGTGTACCGCCATCCATTCCCGGGGCCGGGTTTGGGCGTGCGCATCCTTGGCGCGGTCAACAAGGAATTTGCCGATCTGCTGCGGCGTGCGGATGCGATCTTTATTGAAGAGTTGCGCAACACCAAGGATGCCGACGGCACTTCCTGGTACGACCTGACCAGCCAGGCCTTTGCTGTTTTCCTGCCGGTGAAATCGGTCGGCGTGATGGGCGATGGGCGCACTTATGAATATGTCGTGGCCTTGCGGGCGGTGCAGACACAGGACTTCATGACCGCGCATTGGGCGCATCTGCCGCATGAGTTGCTAGGCAAGGTGTCGAACCGGATCATTAACGAAGTGCGCGGGATCAATCGCGTCGTCTATGATATTTCGGGGAAGCCGCCGGCGACGATAGAGTGGGAGTGAAAATACGTCCTTCGAGGACTATCGCCAGCTATCGAAAAGCTGCCATAACGTATTGATTTAGAACAAAAATGCGTCACGGCATCTATCGGTGACTATCGCCGGCCAGCGAAATAAGTTGGCGGTAAAGCTGACGGTAAGAATCGAGGTCGAATTAAGACTTTCTCATTCACTATTCAGACTTTTACCGTCTTTGACGGTAAAAGTCATCTCGGAGAAGTTTGTTTTACGCGGCTTTCCGGGCATCAGCAGGTCTCCTGGTGCCTCTATGTACTAATGCTCACGTTCGTGAGGATCCTTCATCTGGCTCCAAGAGATGTTGCGCGAGTAAGCCTGCGTGCGGCGTCAGCGCAGAAAAATCACGCGCGCAAAGATGGAGCTGCCTAAGCGCCCAATAGTCTTGCAACGGCACCATCGTTAAGGCAAAGCCCGCCAAGTCCTCGACAGAAGCTTCCGATAAGATGGCGATCCCAACGCCGGACTCTACTAGCATCGCAACGTGCTCGATTCGTCTGAGTTGAATGCGGTAGTGAATCTGCCGGCCCAGACGAGTTGCTCGTTCTCCTAAATACGCTTCCAGCGCGGCGTCGGACAAACCGACGAATGGTTCATCCACAACTTCCTCAAACGCGACTGATTGTCGACCGCAGACGCGATGCGTTTTGCTCACTGCAACGACAAGCTGGTCTTGCGTAATCAACCGAGTTTGCAACGCTGCCAGATTAGTGCTGTAGGTTACAACGCCTAAATCAGCCCGACCTTCCAAGATAGCCCGGGCAATCTCGCTGCTCGGTCGTTCGTAGAGATCAATGGAAAGGTCGGGATGAGCGACCAAGAAACGGCGGAGTCGAGGCGGTAGAAAGGCAGCCAACCCAGCCGTGTTGGACAAGAGCCTGATGCGCCCTTTCAGACCGATGCCGTAGGTGCGCAATTCCCCACGCATTTGTTCCACCTGCTCAAGAATCAAACGGGCATGACGGATCAGAGCATCTCCGGCCGCAGTTGTAGTGGTCCCCCGCCGACTGCGTTCCAAGAGCGGCGCGCCAAGCGAAGACTCCATTCCAGAAATGCGTTCGCTCACGGTGGCAAGAGATAAGTGCATGCTTTCGGCACCCTTGGTGAGGCTGCCTTGTTCCACCACGGTCAGGAACAACCGCATATCCGTTAAATCGAAGCGCAATTTTTTTCCTTCGATATTTCCGAATCAAAGCATCGGAAATGGCAAATTGTGACGTTTGGTCGGCAAGCGTACACTGCTACATAAAGGCCATATTTGTCGATTTTTGACAAAAAAAGAAGAATTATTCGATTTTTCGCCTTGAAAAATTGAAATTTTTGCAGCCCTGTTATGGTGCGCCCTCTATCTTGGTTCGGTTTTTTCGAAGTTTAAATATACAACACTATCCAGCCTGAGCGTCAAAATGAGTGATTACCTTTCGCTGCACGTCCTAATTGTTATGTTGACGTTTTTCCTGGCCGGGATCGTCAAAGGCGTGGCCGGCATGGGCCTGCCCACCGTTGCAATGGGAGTCCTTAGCGCCATCATGTCGCCGGTCAGCGCGGCTTCGCTCCTGGTAATTCCATCGTTTGTCACTAATTTTTGGCAGCTATTCACTGGGCCAAATTTCTTGCCCTTGATGAAAAGGCTCTGGCTGATGATGCTCGGTATCGTGATTGGCACGCTCGCCGGCTCGTGGCTTCTGACGAGCGCCAACACGAAATATGCAAGTATTGGATTGGGTTCCGCCCTAATCATCTATGCGATACACGGTCTGTGGGCAAAGCCGCTATCGGTTCCCGCGCACCTTGAACGCTCTCTGTCGCCTGTCATCGGGTTGGCAACTGGGGTAATCAATGGGGGAACTGGGGTTTTTACGCTCCCCGCTGTTCCCTATCTCCAGGCTCTCGGCCTTTCCAAAGACGATCTTATCCAGGCGTTGGGACTGTCGTTCACAGTCTCAACAATTGCACTTGCGGCGGGTTTGGCTCGTGGTGGAGTTCTTCATCTTGAAAATATCACGTTGTCCGCGCTCGCGATCATTCCGGCGTTGCTGGGAATGTGGCTTGGAACGGTGGTTCGTAAGCGCATATCCCCTGTAACCTTTCGACGCTGGTTTCTTATCTTCATCGCCATTCTCGGCTTTGAACTCGCCGCTCACCCTTTCTTCCTCTAAGGCAGCAGCCAGAATACGATTGAGTAGATAATTTCAAAATTTCATTAGACATAGCTATTTCGGCATTTGCTGAAGGTATTGTTTTTGGCGAAATTTTGCGCTGCGGCGATAATCTGCGCGACGTAATACAGGGCAGACGACAAACCTGGGAAGTCCATCTCGATGTGCCCGAGCTGGGAGGCATGCATCGTGTCGGTACGTTGTATCGGCATGACATGCGCGCGATCTCGCCGCGTCTTTCGCGTACGACGAGGGTTGGCTGAATTTGGGCCTGGCGTTCATGCTGGACCCGCCAAGGTACAGGCCCAAGCCATATTGCAGGAATTGCGCGATGCCATGGCGGACTGGCGAGATATTGCGCAACGCAGTGGTCTGTCGGGTGTGGAAGTGGCAAGGATGGAGAGTGTGATCCAGGCGTAGACGCGAGGCCGTCGTTGTTTGCGACTGCCTATCGCGAAAGAACGACATGGGTCGCGTTCTTGGTGGGGACGTGCTCAATCGTTCGATATCCGAGTTCTCGCATGTCGATACCCTCGAAAAGCGCCTCGCCTTGCCCAAGCATCACCGGTGCGATCGCCAGATGAATCTCGTCCACATGGCCCGCGCGAATGAACTGGCGCACTGTCTCGACCCCGCCGCCGATCTTGACGTCGGCTTCGCCTGCGGCCGCTCGCGCGCGCGTCAGCGCAGCCTCGATACCGTCGGTCACGAAGTGGAAGGTCGTCCCGCCGAGCATTTCGATCGAAGGTCTGGGGTGGTGCGTAAGCACGAAGGTCGGCGCGTGATATACCGGATTATCGCCCCACCATCCCTTCCATTCCTCGTCCGGCCATTCTCCGCGGATCGGGCCGAACATGTTCCGACCGAGGATGAAGGCGCCGAAACCATCCATCGAGCGCCGCGCGAACTCGTCGTCCGGCCCCGTGTCGCCACCGTCCCCACCGCGCATCGCGGCGAATGTTCGCGTAGGAAAGAACCACTGAAAGAGTTCCGGCCCGCGCTTGCCTAAAGGGTATTCCAGGCTTTGTTCGATGCCCGCCGCGAAGCCGTCGAGCGAAACACTAAATCCTGCAACACGAACTCTCATCATCGCCCACTCCTTTCATCACCCACTCCTTTGAACCGCTGCTATATGCAAGCGGGAATAATCCAGACTTGACCCACGCTGGACCAGGCAGCTTACCGCTGCATCACGATCCCGGCAACCGCGCCGACAAATAGCAGGATGCACGCGCCGGACTGGATGAAGAAGCCGGGCAGCCGCTTCTCCACGGCTTGGCTATAACCAAAAAAATACAGGATGCGTCCGACGATCCACAGCAGGCCCATGGCCGCCGCGCCAGGGTCGCTTAGGAAAAATGCACAGAGCCATAGCGGTACGAGAAACGTCGGCATCCACTCCAGCGTATTGATGTGGGCGCGGAAGATGCGTTCGAAATCGAGATTTCCGGTCAAAACCTGGTGCCACCCACCAAATGCGCATGCAGCGATTCCCGCTCCGGTCCCGGATCGCCGATGTAAGCGATCTTGCCTCCGATCACAGTCGCCGCCGGCGCGCCATCCCGAAATAGAATGCGATTGCCGGCGAGGGCTGGAACCTTGTCGCCCGGCAGCAGCGTGCCGCAAAGAT